>CAJXDT010000080.1:0-4063 GCA_913052055.1 uncultured Cryomorphaceae bacterium | reverse complement strand
TAATCATTGACAACACGGAAACGCTGACCTGGAGTAATTGCTTTTAATTTTCGAACACCCATTTTGGTTATAGATTAGAATAAAAATCAATGGACTCTCCACCTCTGACATCAACAACTGCTTTTTTGTAGGCTGGTTTATTACCCGATAAAGTACCAGCTTTTGTGTAGCGAACAACTTTTTTCGCAGGAACGATGTGCGTACGAACGTTTTCAACATTCACGTTATATGCTTCCTCGACTGCCTTCTTAATCTCAACTTTATTAGCTTTTCTTGAAACAACAAAAGTGTACCTATTCATCGTTTCTGAATCTGCAGATGCTTTTTCGGTTATTACAGGTCGAATCAATATACTTTTCATTATTTCGTCATTAATGCCGTTTCAATTTTCTCTATTGCGCCCTCAACAAGGATCAAGGTGCCTGCATTTAGAATAGAATAAGTATTTAATTCTGAAGCAGTTACAACATTTGAGCCCTCAAAATTGCGGGATGACAAATATACATTTTTATCTGGCTCGGGCAACACAACCGTACATTTCTTTTCTGAAAAACCTAACGCACCTAAAAAAGCACTATACTCTTTCGTCTTGGGTTCTTTAATCGAAATTTTATCAATTACAAAGATCTGGTCTTCTGCAGCCATCATACTCAGCGCAGATTTCCTAGCAACGGTTTTGAGCTTCTTATTCAACTTGAAGCCATATTCATGCGGTCTTGGACCAAAGACTGTACCCCCTCCACGATATAAGGGAGATCTCATACTTCCATGTCTCGCACCACCAGTACCTTTTTGCTTGTGAAGTTTTTTAGTAGTTCTAGAAATTTCTGAACGCTCTTTTGCTTTGTGCGTTCCTTGTCGCTGGTTTGCCAAATATTGTTTAACATCTAAATAAACCGCATGCTCATTAGGGTCAACTTTAAATACACTATCACTTAGCGCAGCTTTTCTACCTAAATCTTTTCCTTTTTGGCTAAAAATATTTACTTCCATTATTTCTCAACAATTAATAGTGACTGCTTTGCACCAGGGACAGAACCCTTGACAATCAAAAGATTTTGATCCGAGTCAACTTTTAAAACTTGTAGGTTTTGAATTTTGACTCTTTCATTCCCCATTCTTCCGCCCATTCGAGTCCCCTTAAACACTCTTGACGGATCTGAGCCGGCTCCAATCGAACCAGGAGCTCTTAATCTATTATGCTGTCCGTGAGTAGCCTGACCAACTCCAGCAAAACCATGTCTTTTCACAACACCTTGAAATCCTTTTCCTTTTGAAGTTCCAGCAACATCCACATATTCTCCTTCTATGAACATATCAACTGTCAATGTATCTCCCAAAGACACTTCATTTTCATCAAAATCACAAAACTCAAAGTGATTTTTATGAGGCTCGGATTTTGACTTTTTGGCATGCCCTATTTCAGATTTAATTGGGCGCTTTTTCGCTCCAAAAGCTATCTGCACAGCAGCGTAACCATCGACATCTCTTGTTTTAATTTGGGTCACTAAACAGGGTCCCAATTCGATGACCGTACAAGGATAGTTTTTTCCATCCTTGTCAAAGATGCTGGTCATTCCGATTTTCTTGCCAATTAGTCCAGGCATGATATTTACGGTTATGAGTTAAACTTTAATTTCTACTTCTACACCACTAGGCAATTCCAACTTCATCAAAGCATCAATTGTCTTACTGGAAGATGAATATATATCCAGAAGGCGCTTGAAGCTGGAGAGTTCAAACTGCTCGCGTGCTTTCTTATTTACATGAGGCGAACGAAGAACAGTGTAGATGCGCTTGTTCGTCGGAAGAGGAATAGGTCCATTAATGACGGCCCCAGTACTCTTTACTGTCTTTACAATTTTCTCTGCGCTCTTATCAACCAACATATGATCGTAAGACTTTAATTTTATTCGAATTTTTTGACTCATTACTCAACAATAAAAAATTATTTACTTCCTTTTACATTCTCAATGACTTCTTCAGAAATACCCTTTGGGGTTTCAGCATAGTGACTGAATTCCATTGAGGAGCTACCCCTCCCTGAGGTTATCGTTCTAAGAGTAGTAACATAACCAAACATTTCACTCAGTGGGACTTTAGCGTGAACAACAGAGTCTCCATCTTTGGTATCCATTCCTTCAACCATTCCTCTTCTCTTATTTAAGTCCCCGACGACATCACCCATTGAAGTTTCTGGCATAACAACCTCGATCTTCATTAATGGCTCAAGAATCATAGGTTTAGCTTTTCTTGCAGCTTCTCTAAAACCTAGCTTTGCGGCTAACTCAAAAGATAAAGAGTCAGAGTCAACTGGATGAAAGGAGCCGTCCTCTAAGGTAACTTTCATGGAATCAACACTGTAACCAGCAAGTGGTCCATTGGACATAGCATCCTTAAAACCCTTCTCAACCGCAGGAATAAACTCTCTTGGGATATTCCCGCCTTTAATTTTATTAATGAATTGTAAGCCACCTGCTTCAAAGTCTTCATCAGCAGGACCGATTTTGAAATCAATATCCGCAAACTTACCACGACCCCCTGTTTGCTTTTTGTATTGCTCTCTATGCCCTGTTTCAGCAGTAAGGGCCTCTTTGTATTGAACTTGAGGTGCCCCCTGGTTACATTCAACTTTAAACTCTCTTCGCATTCTATCTACTAGGATATCTAGATGAAGCTCTCCCATTCCAGAAATAACAGTTTGTCCGGTTTCTTCGTCAGTAGCGACTCTAAAAGTGGGGTCTTCTTCTGCTAATTTTGCCAAGGCAACACCCATTTTATCCATGTCAGCCTGGGTCTTTGGCTCTACAGCTAAACCAATTACCGGGTCTGGAAAAGTCATAGATTCGAGGACAATTGGGCGCTTTTCATCACATAAAGTATCACCAGTTCGAATATCCTTAAACCCAACACCAGCACCAATATCACCAGCCTCTATTGAATCAATCGGATTCTGCTTGTTTGAGTGCATTTGAAAGATTCTGGAAATTCTTTCTTTTTTATCAGTTCTTATATTTTTAACGTATGAACCCGCGTCTGTCTTGCCAGAATATACACGAAAAAAACACAATCGTCCAACGAAAGGATCCGTAGCAATTTTAAAGGCCAAGGCTGAAAAAGGTTCTTTAGAGTCTGGTTTACGCATTTCTTCTTCTCCTGTGTCAGGATTTGTTCCTGCAATAGCTTCCACATCCAAAGGTGATGGCATGAACGACATTACGGCATCTAGCATGGTTTGAACTCCTTTATTTTTGAATGCTGAACCACATAAAACTGGGGTTATCTTTTGAGAAATTGTAGCTTTCCTGATTGCCGAAACTAATTCTTCGCTCGTAATTTCATCTGGATTATCAAAAAACTTTTCCAGCAGTGAGTCATCAAATTCCGCAACTGACTCAACAAGTTTCTCTCGATACTCGCTAACTGTCGCTTTAAGTTCCTCAGGAATATCAATCTCTTTAAAAGTCATTCCTTGAGTTTCATCATCCCAGATAATTGCTTTGTTTTCGAGAAGATCAACCACTCCTCTAAACTCAGCTTCTGACCCAATGGGAATCTGAAGAGGAACCGGATGACCCTTTAATTTTTCATCAATTTGTTTTACAACACTGAAAAAATCAGCACCGGTCCGATCCATTTTATTTACAAAAGCAATTCTAGGAACACTGTATTTGGTGGCCTGCCTCCAAACTGTCTCTGTTTGAGGCTGGACACCTCCAACGGCACATAATAATGCCACAGCACCATCTAAAACTCTTAAAGACCTCTCAACTTCTACAGTGAAATCTACGTGCCCAGGAGTATCAATAATATTGATTTTGTACTCTTCTGTATTCGATAAATCTTTTCCTTGGTTTGTTGGAAATCTCCAAAAACAAGTGGTCGCAGCAGAAGTGATTGTAATCCCACGTTCTTGCTCTTGTACCATCCAATCCATAGTTGCTGCACCGTCATGTACTTCTCCTATCTTATGGGATACCCCCGTGTAGTACAAAATTCGTTCTGTTGTGGTAGTTTTTCCCGCATCAATGTGGGCCATAATACCAATGTTCCTTGTGAATTT
>CAJXDT010000079.1:0-4241 GCA_913052055.1 uncultured Cryomorphaceae bacterium | reverse complement strand
TTTTGTTTGTTTCTGCATATTGTAACGGACAAGAACCGCCCAATTTTTTATGGCTTGTGTGCGAGGATCAATCCTTGTTTTTTTCGATGTACGGAGATTCAAGTGCGAATACGCCAAATATCAATCAACTTGCTAAAGATGGGGTGGTGTATCAAAATTGTTACACACCTTCACCTGTTTGTGCGCCTAGTCGCAGTAGCCTTATTACTGGGATGTATCCTACATCACTTGGTACACAGCATATGCGAGCCTATAAAAAGTCGGCAGAAAATAATACAATTAATTCGCACAATTCCCTACCATATTATAGCGCTAAACCAAAAAAACCAATTCGTTTCTTCACTGAAGACCTTAGAGCCAACGGATATTATTGCACTAACAACTCTAAAGAGGATTACAACATGATAACCTCTCCATTAGCCTGGGATGAAAGCAGTCAAGAAGCACACTGGAGAAATAGGCAATACGGTCAGCCTTTTTTCTCTGTCTTCAATTTTATGATAACTCATGAGTCAAGAATTTGGAAGAATAATACAAAATATTCAAAAGAAGAGTTAGAAGAAGTTTTAATACCTAAATTTTTTCCTGATCATGATGGAATCAAAGGTGATCTGCTGACCAACTATAAAAATCTTGAAAAACTAGATAAACAAATTGGCTTAATTATCGACCAATTAAAAGCTGATAATTTATATGAAAATACTATTATATTTTTCTTTAGTGATCATGGAGGTCCTTTTCCAAGATTTAAACGTTCCATTTATGAAACAGGTATTAGAGTTCCAATGGTAGCCAAGTGGATTGATGATACTTATAGAGGAAATACCAATCAGCTGGTTAGCTTTGTTGATTTTGCGCCTACCATACTAGATGCTGCAAATGTTGAAAGAGAATTCCCATTTGAAGGTGTTTCTTTTTTTAAAAATGATCAACGTCAATATGTTTATGCGGCTACGGACCGTTTTGATGCAGGTACTGACATGCGCAGAAGTATTCGAGGAAGTGATTTTAAACTGATTTATAATGCTGATACTACATCTCCAGTTTATAATCCAGTTTTATACCGTCAACAAATGAAAACGATGCAGGTATTAGATTCTCTTCAGGACAAAAATGAGCTGAATACCTATTTTTCGAATTGGTTCTCGAAACATAAGAATCGTTTTGAGTTGTACGAAGTTTCAAATGACTATTTTGAGGTTAATAACCTAATAAATAATCCTAAATATGAACTTATTTATAATACATTAAAGTACCATTTATTTTCGTGGATGGAGGAGTCTGATTTTGGTAATATGAGCGAATCGGCTATGCTAGATTCAATGTTTACTACCTCCATAAATATACCAAAATTAAATATGCCAAAACTTACTATTAATAATGTAGGCTATCTTATTGAACCCAATAATTTATATGTGTCTTTGGGTTGGCGAAATAAAAAAGAAACAATTTGGAACGTTTATAAGCCCGGCGATTTAATTCATCCTAGGGTTGATTTTGAGGTATTACTCTTTAGACCTGGATATGAGATACTCATTAAAGCCTTTAAACAATAGCATACAAGCATTACTCAACAAGGTAGGGAATGTTTGCTACAGAGCTTTGTCCAATTTCATTTTTTACATAGGCAAAAAGGCGGTATGCACCTTTCTTCTTTGGAATTATGAAGGTCAGTTCAGTCTCACTTTTATTTACGATTTCAAACTCTATTGGGTCTGGTGATATCTGAATGTCACCACCAATTTTATCGCTAAAGGCTTCCGGAAATAGAACGTATTCAACTATTACTTTTTTATTGTTATATTTATTATATTCAATACTTAAGGTTGCTTGCGTCGAAGGTGAAAGGATATGGTCTTTTCTCCATCCTATGTTTTCTAATGATATATTTTTTATGGATGGCGCGCGCGATTCTGGCCATTCTCCCATCCAGCAATACTGCATCACATCAACTGCCTCTGTTGGCTTTCCATTGCTGAGGAACATCCCATGCCAGGTAGCAGTTGATTCTTGTTTTTGCCCCCAAAGAAAGCAGTAGCTTCCTAGACAACGTTCTTTGTCTTTATCAATTAGCTCTAAATATCTTCGCTTTCGTTGATCTGCTTTTACGCCGTTTGGCGGTTCAATTTTGGCTTTCCATGATGTTTTTTTGGCTTCAAAAGGTCCATTAACGCCCCATTCAGAAATAATGTAGGGTTTATCCCAATTAAACTTTCTGAGATTAGCTCCAGCATTTTCGATTGAACCGTAAACATTAAGCCCAAGTATATCGACACTTGGACAATATTTTTTTATATGAAAAGCTTTTGATGGATCAACCCCTGCAATTACAGTCATAGTAGGATGATTCGGATCTACCTCCTTTATAAATTTTGCAAGTATTTCGATGGTTTCCCATACTTTAAAATTACTATATTTGAGATCAACCTCATTGCCGATACCCCAGACCAATAATGCAGGATGGTCCTTATATTTCATGACTTCATTCTTGAGGTATTCAATTTGACCCTTCACTGCATATTCGTCATTATAATCCATCCCACTTCTTTCGGGTCTAACATGTAAGCCGAGTGAGACAGTTAGGCCATAGTGATGAGCAGAATCTAAAAATGCCTTATTATTTGTACTCCAAACTCTAATCGAGTTAGCTCCTGATTTGGCTAGTAAATCAAAATGGTCTTTGGCTCCTGCACCTTTAATATAGTAGGGTACACCATTTCTTTGTAATTCAAAATTACCTAATTCATTCGTAGTAACTTCGACTTTACTTACCTGAGCAAAGGTGTTAAAAGAGAAGACCATAGCAAATACCAGGCAAACAAATATAATTATATTCCTTTCCATTCAGTTGGTTTTTTAGGATTACCGCGGAATTCTATAAGCTGAAAGTCTCCTATTTCAAATTGAGTATCCTCCAGTATTTTAAACCTAATTTCCTTGATTGCATCCCATCTAAATTCGCTATGTTCCATTAATGATTTCAAAGGAAGGTAGGCTTCATACATTCCATTTCCTCGATCGATAAAATGGCTTTCATTTAATGTTTTTTGCAGCCTTCTTTTTTTGCCTGTGTAGGCAAATAAAATTGCTTGAAGCTTTGGTATTTCGGTTGCTTTTAGCTTAAACTTCAGAGCTGATGTCGAATAAATAGAGGAGAGGTCTACACGCATCCATTGGTAGGGAGAAAAACCAAATATATTCCACGGCACTTCTTTTGATTTGTCTAGGTCAACAACTACACTCTCATTATCAAAGTAACTTCCGAATTGAAGGCTAGATGAATATTTTGTATTAATACCCCACCAATATTCTTTTCCAACTCCAAGTTGGATAGGATGTGAATTAAATACTTTTGTGAATGTATCCTTTGTCTTCTCATAGTTATGCTCGTGAGGTACAATTACAATATTGTCTATGTGGAGATCGCCCTTTCTTTGAAATTCAAGACGAAGCTCTTTGATATTGCTCATGTTGACCCCTCTTCTTTCATAGTTGAATGCCTGAAGGGGAATACGTACTCGTCTCCATTCAGTATCAATTTTCCCTTCTTGAAGATCTAAATAGTTAATTTTTGCCCTACATTGATTACCTCCGTAGTCTACAAGAATGAAAAACATAGGAACGTTCGAAAGAGCTCCTGAATCGATACGTACACGGAGTTCTATAGCGGTTGATTCTATTATAGGTACAAGATTTTTACCTTTATAATTGCCCCATTTAAGACCCAATCCTATATAATTACACGAAGATGAATTCCACTTAATATGAAGGTGATCTTTTCCAATATAGTTATTGGTTGTTTCAAAAGATACTTCTTTACAAGTATTGTTTTTTACTCCCCATAATCCATTCTCCTCAGAACTGGTAAAAAGTGTTTTGTAAGGAAATTGTTCAAATGCTGAAATAGATTTTGAAGGTTCATATATACTAACCTCGCGCATAGAACCACAAGACAGTGTGCAAAAAATAAGAATTCCTAAGGCTATTTGTATATTCAACTTCATTATTGGTCTAATAAGCTAGAATTTGCAGTAAAAATAATATGATCTATATCTGTTCGAACATCTTTACCGAAATTCTCAGGACAAACTGGATTTCCAGCAGAGGAGGGACATGCTTGGCAGGAAATTCTAATTGCCCTAATATTGTTTGGATTCATATTAAAATTGATGTCTTGGTTATTTGGCGATACGGGTTCAAAATCTGAATACCTAAATGATTTCATTTGCCAGCCATCCCAA
>CAJXDT010000078.1:0-4299 GCA_913052055.1 uncultured Cryomorphaceae bacterium | reverse complement strand
TTCTCAGTGATCGTGTTGCGAATCAAATTGCAGCTGGAGAAGTTATTGAAAGACCTGTAGCAGTTATCAAGGAGTTGATTGAAAATAGTATTGATGCAAAAGCGACAAGGATTTCAATTGAAATCAATAATGGTGGTAAGTCCTTGATGAAAATTTCCGATAATGGAATTGGCATGGATGGAGATGAGGCACTACTTTCTCTAGAACGCCATGCGACTAGCAAATTAAGAGAAGCCAATGACCTCAATGAGATTACCAGTTTTGGCTTTAGAGGTGAAGCTCTGCCTTCGATCGCTTCTGTTTCACAATTCACCCTAAAAACTCGTACAAAAAATTCCATCGAAGGAATTGAAATCAACTTAACTGCAGGAAAGTTAATAAGTCAAAAAGCCTGCGGTATGCCGCACGGAACTATTATAGACGTAAAAAATTTGTTCACAGGAGTACCTGCTAGGAGAAAATTCCTTAAAACAGAAAACACCGAATCCGCCCATATATATTTCATGGTACGCCTCTTCGCCTTAGCGCATCCGCATATCGCTTTTGAACTTATTGATACAGGAAAAATTATTTTAAAATCGTCTTCATGTAACAGTCTCAATGATCGAATCAGCGAGATATGGAGTCGCAATATCGCCAAAGACTTGTTGCCGATATCGGCAGAAGATAAAAATTCGAATCTTAAAATAAATGGCTTGATAGCAAAGGTGGGGGTCGACCGATCCACTCGCAGAGAAATGATTTTCTTTGCTAATAATCGTCCTGTAGATAATCGTGCATTATCTTATGCGGTACTCGATGCTTATATGGGCCAAATACCGAAAGGACGTTTCCCTGTTGTCTTTTTATTTTTAACCATTGATCCCAAGGATGTTGATGTAAACATTCACCCAACAAAAAAAGAAATCCGCTTTCGAGACGAAGCGTGCGTACGTCAATTTGCACTGCAAGCGATACACGAAAAATTAGAAGCATCTAATCCACATCGAATTCAAAAACAACCAATCGATTCATCCGCATTCCCAATACCCAAGCCTTCTCCAATAATTGATAGTCTTCCAAATCAAGCACACAGAGAGGAACTAGTCTCGGCGTCCGAGCAAGCTTCACAAACGCCCGGTCAGGCGATCGGCGCTAACAAGAGCCATCAAGAGTCTCCTCAAAGCCTTAAAACACTTGATCGGGAAACTTCAAATATAGATTTAGCACCTAACTCAAATTCAAATTTAAAAGTTCACTGGGTCTACTTACATACTCTTAAGGAAAAGTATGCTTTATACCAAACGCCAGAAGGAATGGTGCTATTGAATATTTTACGAGCGAAACAAAGAATCCGATATGAACAAGTCTTAGAGCAATTAAGTAATCGCACACAAACTAAACAAGATTTGATACTCCCAATTCAAATAGAATTAGAGCCACTTGCTGGATCGACTCTCGATGCTCATTTAAGTCAGTTCAACGACAACGATTTTACAATTGAATCGTTCGGAAAGAATTTTTACCGCATATTAAGCATACCGGATTGGTTAAAAATAGAACAGGTGGAAACATTCACATTAGATTTGATCGATCAATTAAGAACGAGAGGTAGCTATTCAAAAAATCCTAAACAATCTGTTTTTTGGGAACAAATTGCACACGGTGCGATCAAAGACTTTTTGTTCAATTCAGATAAAGAGCATGCTTCATCTCTCGAAAAATTACCCAAGCTACTCTTTCAGTGTCAAGAACCTCTGACTAATCCATTAGGAAAAATTATATTTTTCGAACTGAATTGGAACGATATAGAGAAAAAAATCAACTAATCAAAATAGTAATTTTTCTAAATTTAAAAGAAGATCATTAGTAGGAATGATCTTTTCATCTTTTTTAACGAACAAGGCGGGCTCTACTCCAAAATCGTAGTCAGGATTGTAATGCGTTAGCTTTAAATCCATCCCAGGCTTTAAATTTAGATCTGATTCACTCAACGCTTTCCACTTGATTGGAATCCCAAATCTGGCAAAGGTAATTTCCCATCCTGCAATCTGCGATTTCGATAACCCATTCATATCTTGAAAACTAGGATTATTCTTTATAAAAAACGGCATACTATTACTACGCACTTGAACTGCTATAACGCTGGGCAATGACTCAAGATAGGATTTGAAATCAACTGATTTGTTGTTACGTATTGACTGGTAAAAATCTAATGGATCCACACCCAGCAAATTCAATCCATTCCAATTCTTATGCCAATTTTTAGTTTCGTAAGGTTGAGATTTAAACCACGATTGAAAATCATCCGTCAGCTGTATTCCAATTTCAAAATGTAAATGGGCTCTTTTTTCAGGAATGAGATAGCCGCCAGCAGTATTGCCCATCTGTCCCAAGCGATCACCTTCCCTAACAAAGTGGTTTAAACGAACTTTATAATCAATTTTATCTAAATGTGCGTATAACGTATAAAAGTTGAGCCCGACATCTTTATGTAATAAAACAACATAACGTCCGTAACGACTTTTGCTCGAATCATCATTAATGTGTACTACTTTTCCAGGCAGCACTGCAAAGATTGAATCCAAAACTTCCTGTTTTGCATCAAATTGTATGCCGTATAAATCCAATCCTTCATGAAATGTTTTGCCATTATCTCGGACCATCCCATATAATCCAGACGAAGGATTACCTGAAATAGTAGGCTGAACAAATGCTTCTATAGGCTCACCCTTGGCAAAGGCTGGATTAGGTGTGGGCCAAATCAGTCCGTAAGAATTAAAACTGAATGCTAAAAAGAAAAAAACAGATTGGAGTAGCTTCATAGTCGTAGAAATTCATCCATAGATCAAAGCAAGAGATCGCCTAGTGTAGCTTCTACTTTTGACACACTTTCAACGTTTGGAATCACCACAGGTACGTCAAATAATCGTTTTGTTCTAACATGTATAAAAATTTGCGAATTAGCTTCTCCATGAATTGGTTCAGATTTAAGAACACGTTTTCTTTCCAAACTTACGGCAAATAAATATTTGAGGAGACCAAGCTCTTCTTGCTCTCCAGATGCCTCATTTGGATCATAAAGCGAAAAAAAGAAACTTTCAGCGGAATGCCTTCTTTCCTCCTGACTGAGTGGCTTAGCTTTTTCTGTATAAACCCGAGCCCATTTGCCGAGAATCACAGTTTCTTCGGCTTGTATCCATTCTGAAAATTCTACTTCGAGAAGATCGCAACGAACCATTTCGTTATTCCTTATATCTTTTAAGACAATACAGAGAACTTTATCTCCATCTTCAAAAGCCTTACCTGAAATTGATGATAGCTTTCCAAAATCTTTTATTTCCCAGTGAAACATTCTATAAAATGTCTTTCATGTTCCATAATTTTCAAGCTTTTACTCACTCTTGCTAGAAATTTATTGCAGTAAATACCTAATTTAAACATTAAAAGATTATGGGAAGAACCATTGCTATTGGAGATGTACACGGTTGCGCAAGAGAACTTGAGAAATTATTGAAAAAACTCAAACCGCAAAAATCTGACCGCATCATACAACTTGGAGATTTAATCAATAAAGGTCCAGATAGCCATGAGGCTATTCGTCTCGCCAAAGCATATGACATACAAGCTATAATGGGTAATCATGAAATGAGATTGCTTTCAGCTAAAAAAGAAAAACGTCTAAAATACCTCAATAGTCATTACCATCATACCTATAAGCAATTAAACAAGTCAGATTGGAAATTTCTAAAACATCTTCCAAAGTTTATTTATGAAGGTGCATTGGATACTCTTTTTGTGCATGGAGGATTCGTTCCTAATGAACCTTGGCACTCTCAAGGTTTAGATACTGTAACGAATGTACAGGTAATCACAAAGAAAGGTTTACCGGAAAAACGCACACATCGCTCAAAGTCTAAATTATGGGTAAACTATTGGAAAGAGCTCACATTTGTCATTTATGGACATACACCAAGAAGAAGGATTTTCAAAAAAAGAAACACCTTATGCCTAGACACAGGTTGCGTCTATGGAGGTAAACTGACAGCTTACCTAGTTGAAGAAAATAAACTGATTTCAGTAAATGCGAAACAAACCTACTGCTGAACCTTTTCTTGATACTTAATTTCTTTCAAATCGCAATGAAAAGCATTACCATGGTTGGTCGCATTTACATAACCAGATCTGATAGTAAAATCTCCGAAGCGTTCGTTAGCTTGGCGATTTTTTGCATAATCAATAAAAATAGGTTTTAAACACTCAATAATCTGTTCGTGAGTTACTGAATTTTTATATAACTTATTTAAACGTTCACCATCA
>CAJXDT010000077.1:0-4544 GCA_913052055.1 uncultured Cryomorphaceae bacterium | reverse complement strand
AGACGATTTTTCAAAAGTTTTATACGACAAAAGCAAAGAAAAGTGGATCAGGTTTGGGTTTAAGTATTGTCAAGAATGTGTTAAAAGAGCACCAGGCAGATATTATTGTTGAATCGAGCGAAACCCTAACAAAATTTATAATTACTTTTGAAATATGAGTGAGATGAGGTGCGCTGTTGTGTGTGTTGATGATGATCCATATATTCTGCAAATGCTGGGTTTTCAGCTTTCTAAAATCATGGATCAGTCGCAGACATTGATAGAGTATTTTACCGACCCTAATCAGGCGCTCGAAAATATTGACCTTTTAATTGATGAACAGATTGATGTTATTTTTGTGATGGTTGATTATCAAATGCCAAAAATGACCGGCGCAGAGCTAATTCGAAAGCTGAAATTAAAGCACAAATACTTAAAATGTATTATGCTTTCTGGACAAGCCAATAAATCATCAGTAGATTCTTTAAAATCTGAAAATCTTTTAGAAGAGTTTATTGAAAAACCATGGGATGAAGACGAATTGTTTGAAACACTTCGTCCCTTAATTACTTCTCGTATATAATTTAATTTCATGAAAACCATACTGATATTGGGCGCGGGTCTTTCCGCCTCATCGATGATAAGATACCTGCTGAATGCCGCTGATAAAGAAGGTTGGCAATTAAGAATTGTAGATCGAGAATTGAGTCGAGTAGAAAAGCTAATCGCGGGCTTCTCTTCTGCCAAAGCGCTATCTTTTAACGCACTCCAACGCGAGGAAAGAATTGATGAAATTGAAAATGCTGATCTTGTGATATCTATGCTGCCAGCGCGGTTCCATGTCGATATTGCAAAAGATTGTATTTCATTAAGAAAGAACTTGATTACGCCTTCCTACATCTCAGATGAAATGAACGCGCTAGACCAAGAGGCAAGGTCCGCTGGTATCGTTATTATGAATGAAATAGGCGTGGATCCGGGTATTGACCATATGAGTGCTATGAAGATTATTGACCATATCAAAGAAATTGGTGGCGAACTTCATAGTTTTAAGTCATTTTGCGGCGGTCTAGTCGCAGAAGAATATGATGACAATCCATGGAGGTATAAATTTACATGGAATCCCAGAAATGTCGTCCTTGCCGGAAAAGGAGGCGCAGCTATGTTTCAGGACAATCATGAATTTAAATATATTCCCTACAACAGATTGTTTGATCGCTTAGATCGAATTACAATACCTAACCATGGTAAGTTTGTGGGTTACCCAAATAGAGATTCTTTGTCGTACAAAAAGACCTACGGATTAGATGGTATTGCAACACTCTATAGAGGCACGCTGAGAAGGCCCAATTTTTGCAAAGGTTTCAATGTTTTTATTGAGCTCGGAATGACGGATGATTCATTTCCCATGAAGAAGGCAGAGAACCTCACACCTCGCGATTTTTTGAATGCTTTTCTACCCTACATTCCAAATTTGTCTGTAGAACAAAAGTTTAAATATTTCTTGAGAGAGGATAGGATGTATCTATATGATCAATTCGAGTGGCTTGGTGTTTTCGGTGCAGACCAAGATTTTGGTTTTGAGGGAGCTACTCCTGCTCAGCTTCTTGAGAAGTTAATGGTACGTAAAATGTCTCTTTCTGAAGATGACAAAGATATGCTTGTGATGTATCACGAGTTTGAATTTGAGCACAAGGGGAAAGCTAAAAAAATAGTATCTTCGATGATAAACATTGGAGAAGACCAAACGTATACGGCCATGGCCAACACCGTTGGTTTGCCTATAGCAATTGGTGCAAAGATGATTTTAAATGGAGCGCTTCAGGCAAAAGGAGTAACGCTGCCGATAAGTAAAGATATTTATGAACCGATTCTTTCTGAATTAAGTACACACGGTATCGTATTCAATGAAGAAGAATTAGAAATACAGCAACATGTCTAAACCACAAGATGAAAAACAAATGAATATTGAGCTTTCTGAGGAAACATCATTGGGTGTATATTCAAATTTAGCAGTGATTACGCATTCTCCTTCGGAAGTAGTTTGCGATTTCATTCAAGTAATGCCTGGAATGCCCAAAGGGAAAGTCCGCTCAAGAGTTCTAATGAATCCGCAAAATGCGAAACGTTTTTTAAAAGCGCTGCAGGATAATATGAAAAAGTACGAGGAGAATTTTGGTAAAATTGACGAACCTAATTCAGACATTCCACCCATGAATTTCGGTACGCCAAATACGATGGCTTAAGTTATCGCGATGCTTGCGGTTTGCATACCTGTATACAATCAAAAAGTTGAGCGCTTAGTTAGTGACCTAATAACCCAATCTCAGTCCTTTCAGGAAGAGGTTTCAATTGTAATCATTGATGATGCTTCATCTGAAGAATTTCAAGACCAATATAAGAACCTTCGGGGGTCTGCTACCATTATTCAACTTGACATTAATATTGGTCGTTCAAAAATCCGCAATGCCTTTTTAAAGCACACCTCGGCTGAATATTTATTGTTTTTGGATTGTGATGCTGAAATTATTCGCTCTGATTTCCTCTCCAAATATGTCGACTTTATTCGGTCGAATAGACCAAAATTGCTTTTTGGAGCCAGTATGTATCAGAAGGAAACCCCACGTATATATTATCGATTGCGGTGGAGATACGGAAGTATTAAAGAAAGCAAAAGCTTTGACGATCGAGTAAATAATGAAATATTTACACTTAAAACGAATAACTTCCTCGTTGATAGAAAGATACTTGCGGCTTATCCGTTTAACGAACTGATTCAGGGATATGGTCACGAGGATACCTTGTTTGGTTTTGAATTAGAGCAAAATGGTATTTTAATAAACCATATTGATAATCCAGTCTTAAATGCTCACCTTGATTCAAATACCCAATTTTTGAATAAAACTGAAGAGGGGCTTAAAAACCTGTTGCATGTTTGGCAACTAGTCGAAGAAAATGAGCGGCTATTAGAGCGTCTAAAGGTCTTAAAAACATATTTAAGGTATGAGCATAATTTATTCTTAGGAATCACCTTAAGAGTCTTTAGAAGACCCCTTCGGTTTTTGCTCGAGATCGGTTTTGCTAATTTAACCTTGTTTAATATTTACAAGCTGGCATATTTATTTATGCTTCGTTCCGCTCAGCCGAGTGAATGACGTCTATAAGCTTCTGCTGTTCGACTTGCCAATTTTCTTGCTTTGCAGCATTTCTGCAGTTAATTCGATGCTGCTTTTGCAGTGCTATGTTGGTTTTATACTTTAAGATGGTTTCACAAATTGTTTTAGGTTGTATTTCTGAAAGAAAAATTCCTACCTCGTATTGTTTGATGATTTTTGCGATCTCTGTTAGGTTGGTGCTTAGAATTGGAATACCAGCGTGTATGTAGTCGAATAATTTATTTGGCAGGGCAAGACCTTGATTAAGACTAGTATTCTTATCCAAAAGCAAACCAAGATCGGCAAGCCTTGTGATTCTCATGAGTTCTTCATAAGGCCTTCTTGGAATAAAACGGACCTTTGATTCCATTTTTTTTTCGGCTACCATTTTTTTTGCTTTAGGTATGACATCTCCATCTCCAACAAGTAGAAGGACGCAGTCTGTGCAGTGCTGCATCGCACTAACCGCCTCTTCAATTCCTCGGTCCTTGTTCAGTCCCGACCCTTGAATAATCAATATGAAATCTTCCTCTCTTATGTTTAGTTCTTTTCGAGTATTCCGTGAGATATTTACTTTGTCATACTCTGGGACATTCCGAACAGTGCTCACTGCGACATTATATTTTTGCCTGTAGATTTTTGCAATGGAATCATTTACTGTAATAACGTGTTTTAATCTAGGGAAAATTGATGATTCAATTTTCAACCATATATTTTGAATCTTCGGTCGTGAGGTAAGCTCAGGAACCTCTGTGAAGAGTTCATGTGTATCATAAATCAAGCGAGTATTTTTGACTTTTGAAACAAAATAGCAAGGTGCTAGAGTGTCTAAGTCATTTGCATAAATTAAATCTACCTTTCTTCCCAGTAAAAAAAGGAACAATCTAAGGTTAAGTGTGAGGTAGAAAAATGGTCCTTTTTCGAAAGGGAGCCTAAACCGTTTCCACGCATAGTTTCTTTGATTCATTTGAGGGCTATTTCTCTTCTTTCTTCCAACCAAGATTACCTCGTAATTTAGGTTGCCCAGAACAAGACAAGTCTTGGCTACACGATTGTCAGTAATCAAGTCATTTGAGACGCATACAATTGCCTTTTTCTTATTTTTCATTCTTACTTTTGCAAAGTATTGAATTAAACTTTTTTCACAAAAGAAAAACTTGATTAAAATTATTCTTAAAAAAGTTTGTGATAAAAAAAAGTTTCATACATTTGCAGTCCCAAAATTAAACAATTTGGGAAAGAATGCGTTCTTTTTTTTGTGTACCAACAAATTTGCCGATGTAGCTCAGTTGGCCAGAGCAGCTGATTTGTAATCAGCTGGTCGGGGGTTCGAATCCCTCCATCGGCTCGGAATGTTGGGGAGATACTCAAGCGGCCAACGAGGACAGACTGTAAATCTGTTGGTTTTAC
>CAJXDT010000076.1:0-5037 GCA_913052055.1 uncultured Cryomorphaceae bacterium | reverse complement strand
CAAACTATATTTTTAATACTTTTAGGATTGATATCATTGGTGCTAATGCCTAAAAAATATGCTGCGGATGAAAAGAGTTAAAACACCTCTAAAGAATAAACATATAGGCCTTCAAAATTTAGAAACACAGCTCGCTTTATGGAAATCACAAGGGCTAAGCATTTGTTTTACAAATGGCTGTTTTGATCTTTTACATTTAGGGCATGTTACCTATTTGGGTGAAGCCGCTAAATATGCAGATATCCTTCTTGTTGGGGTAAACAGCGACCGCTCTGTTAAAGCACTAGAAAAGTCACCTGAACGTCCAATAAATGATGAGATCTCAAGAGCGAAAGTTGTCGCCGCGCTTGAATCAGTTGATGGGGTGGTTATATTTGATGAAGACACGCCACTTGAGCTAATCAAAAAATCAACTCCGAATGTTCTTGTGAAAGGTGGAGATTATAACCCAGACGAAGAAAATCCTGAAAACCCCAAGTATATTGTTGGTCGTGAACACGTTTTGAAAAATGGCGGTATCGTTAAAACGATTGGTCTTGTTGACGGTTTTTCTACAACAAATGTCATCCAAAAATTAAAAAGATAATACAGCGCCCCCATGCTACGTGATTTCTTCGTTGTTACTAAAAAACAACTCTTATGAAAAAATATACCCTCAGCGCTATTATGATGATAGGCGCATTGTTTATTTTCGGTCAAAACCAAAATAGATTCTCAGTCGGTATTCCTTTAAGTCCTGCAAGCACATACAGGACAGTACTTGAATTTGAAAGTTATGGCCCAAAACGGATCTCTTATGGAACAAGCATTGGATACAATTACGGAATAAGATCGATAGAAACGGCATGCCCCATAAGCTCTCCCTTGCCCATCGGTGTGCTTCATAATAACGGCATCTGTATTGGTGCTTTAGGAAAGCTTAGGCTCACCAAATCACTCGCTAGATTTCAATCCTATTTAGCATTTGATATTGAATATACACACGCTAGAGGAAATCTTATTTCTTATAGTTTTGGTGGCCCTGAACTACCCACAATGGAAGGCGATGGTTTTTATCTCGCTGAAGATGTTCATTATCACAGAATAAAACCCAGACTTAATATGTGTTTTAGATGGGACTTCGAAAACAACTTTTTCATAGAACCGTTCCTTGGGGCGGCATTTGCAATGCATTTTGAACACAATCTTTACGACAAAATAGAACTCATTGATTCATATTACGAAAATGAATACGACCAACTTTCAGGGACTCGATCTTTCGGGATTTTAAACCTACAAGTTGGCGTTCGAATAGGGATTTGGAAAACTAGAGGCAAAGCGTAGTTGCTGCTTTAGGGTCACCCCCCTCCCTTAATTCCAATTTTCTCCTCTGATGCCTCGGTCTCTTTCTTCTGCTGTTCCTTCAGCTTTTCGAGTGCTTTTTTGAGCTTAGACTGCTTCTTTTTAGGTTTTTCTTCATTGGTTTTTTTCGATTTAGGAGCTAAAGAGTCCTTTGTTTCGGGGTCGTTCTTGGTCGGCTCCCAATTGATTTTCAGATCCTCTTTGGGTTTCTCCTCAGGAACATACTCCTCCACCGTCGAGTCGTTTTTAAAGGCCCCAAATTCAGCTTTTAGCATCTCCTTAATTTGCTTCTTTTCTTCTTGACGATATTCTTGGGCGCTCTTTTTCTTTTGCTCCTTGTCCCACTCCAAAATTGGGTTGTCCAGTGGGCCATACATTTTAAGGAACATTCTAAAGCCTGTGCCGTCATCAATTATTTCGCCAAATTCCGAATTTTGATTGGATTCTTTAAGGTCCCTAAATTTAAAATCAAACCTGTAATCAATATCATTGTCGAAGGTATGCGTGCCCGAGACATTCATGTCTAAAACAGAGGATGAGATGAACATTTTCGGAATAGTCACAACACTATTGTTAATTGTAATGGTGTTTTTAAGGCTTTCAAATGAAATCGACTTTAGTCTTTTTTCTAGTATTTGAAGGTTCTTTTTTCCCAAAACATATTTTGCTGGGCTGTCCTTTATGCTCTCAGAGATGTCATCCATGATCGAAGCATTCTTTATGTTTCCATTGGAAACACGCAATTCCATATTGCTATTGACAGACGGGTATTCTAGACCCGTTTGAAGGTCAAATAAACCCCGAAATGAGAGCTTAAGAGCAGCGCTTCCCTCTATGTTTTCGGCCAACAGTACATCTTGGTAAAAATTATCCCATTCGCGAAATGCCTGCTGAATGTCTATGCCCGAACTGTATGCATTTAAAGAGATATCAAAGCTTTCTGGTTGTACCTCACTGATGATCAACCCTCCCTCAATGCGGCTTCCAGAATTAACAAGAGAAATATAGTTAAAATCTAAATTACGCTCATCAATGTTTAGCTCACCTCTTACATTTCGAAAGTCATGTTTTTCATAATTAAGGTTTTTAACATCGACGTATAAAGATCCCTTGATCTTTTCGGGCAAAGCGAACGTTTTCTGCGCTGCCTTCTTCTGTTCTTTTGAGGTTGAACCCAAATCGGTCAATAAAATATTGGCTGCGCTCAACTTCATGTTTAAACCAAGGCTTCCTTCATTGTATAGATAATTAAAAACATTGGACATTTTTCCTCTAAGCGTCATATCCGTCTTGTTTACAAGCAATGAAAAATTGGCTACTTGGAGGTTTTGCTTCGTAAAATCAACCTTTCCATTGATTTTTTCAAAGCGCCTTTTGTCTTCTAGGAGCTGCAATACGACATTTTCAAAGTCAACCGTTCCATTGCATTTCCGAAGAACAATCGTCTGGTTGCGCATATTTTCTGAAGCTAGGAAATCTGTAGATATGTTCACAAACCCTTTGACCTCAGCAATTCCAGGAAACCCAAAAATTCTATTTGCCGAACTTAAATTGATCTTTCCATGGGCAAAACCAGAATAGGTCGGCGCATTAAAATCAACTATTGACAATGCCCCTCTAAAAGGACCGGTTTCTGAAATCAAACTAATATTTTCCAAAACAAGCTCTTCGGGGTTTTCGTCTGTTTTCAAATAATGTCCTTTGAGCTGAATGTTGCTAAGCTTTATATTTTCAATAGGCTCTCTAAGCTGTCCGTCTTTGATTGCAAAAAGGCAGTTGATATTAACGGGGGCTGCGCTCGCTGTTCCACCAAATATTTCGAGCTCAAAATCCAAAACACCCTTTCCTTGAAATTTATTCAAGGTTTCTTTTGAACCTTTTAATGCCAATTTTTCTACTGCATCAGTGAGCTGAATCTCTTTCGATTTGATATTAAACCAAAGACTGTCTGGATGCACGTAGCCATCTATTTCAAATGGCAAGCCTCCAATATTAATGACTGCCGTGGGTATCTTTGTTACTCCCTTTGACTTATCGACACTTAAGCTAAGGTCAAATTCAAGACGCTGGTTTTTAATGAGATGGATGCCTGAGCTAAGCGCATTGAGCACCTGTATGTCTCCTTGGGTGAGCATTTCAAATTCATTTGTAGAAAGCTCGCCCGAAAGAGAAATCAAATCTACATATGAAGTGTAATCCTGTTTTGTGGCTTTATTCTGATAGCGAACATTCATTTGCTTTAAGCGCACAGCCTGCAAGGCAAGCCTAAAATCAGAATCATTTCCCTCTTTGGTGTTCTTAATAATATCAAAGTTTTCTCTTCCTAATGAATCAATTTGTAGGTTCAGCTCCCCCTTTGTTATATTAATTTGCTTCAGGTTATAGTCTCCTCCAAGCAGGTCAAGTGGGTTAAATCGTAAATTAAACTTTTCACTTGTCAAGAGGACCGTTTTCTTATGCCTTCCCGGTATTATTACATCCAAAAGATCTACAGATATGTTTGGAAAGCTTGACCAGAATGCAAATTCAATCTTATCTACACTCATTGGAACTTCAAGGTTTTTATTTAGCTCACCAATGGCTTTCTCGATGAGTTTATCTTGAAGGAAATAAAGGGCTGTACTGAGCATCAAAAACACTGCCATTAGCAATATTAAAAACCACTTTATAAATTTTTTCGCCTTAACGTTCATTATGCCCTAAATTAGAATCATTCCTCTTTACTTTTTGATTGGTTCATCTGTAATTATCAACTTTCTTTTGTGTGTTCGTAACACATTGTTTTAATGTTCAAATCATTTAACAAGAACTGTTCCATTACAGGATAAACGCTAAAAGGTTCATTTTTACATTCTCACTCCATAAAGAACAATTAGTATGTCTAATTGTAAGTATTTCATGTAAATTAGGCGGCTCAATAAATAACAAAGGTTTCAGCGCCTGAGAGCGACAATAAAAAACAAACTATGGAAGCAGTAGGTATCGATGACATTTCAATTTATTTTCCCAAGCTACATTTTGAAATAGAAGCATTCGCGGCATATCGAAATATGGATTTTAGTAAACTCAATAAAGGTTTGGGTTTAGAGTCTATGTCTATTCCCGATGTGCATGAAGATGCCGCAACCATGGGAGCAAATGCTTGTGTGCGACTTTTGGAAAGAAACAACCTTTCGCCAAAGGACATAGGGAGAATATATTTAGGAACAGAGTCAGCCTTAGATGGTGCAAAACCGACAGCCACCTACATCATCGAAATGCTAGAACAAAAATATGGCCCAGGCAGCTTTGGCCATTGTGACGTTACCGATATCACATTTGCTTGTATTGGAGGAATTGATGCAATGCATAACACCTTGGATTGGGTCGCGCGTGGTGGAACAAAAGAAAATAGACAAGGAATCGTTGTGTTCTCGGATGATGCAAAATATAGTTTGAATTCTCCTGGAGAATATACGCAGGGGGCAGGAGCAGGAGCGGCGCTTCTAAAGCACCATCCGCGTTTGTTGGAAATTGAAGATACTTGGGGAGTATCGACCCACCCAGCACACGATTTCTTCAAGCCCAAACGAAATATAACTTTTAAAAACATGGTTCAAGAAGTTCTAGACCTTGCAAAAGAGGCAGGAACTTCATTTACTGATGATTTGGCAGATGAAATTGTAAAAATAATTCCCCAATCTTCAAAAAAAGACA
>CAJXDT010000075.1:0-5963 GCA_913052055.1 uncultured Cryomorphaceae bacterium | reverse complement strand
TGGCCAAGCCCAAAAGTCCATCTTTTTTGGCAGCCACTTATCATCACCCACAAATTTCATGAGCGCCTTTACTTTCATGGTATCCCCATAATGTAAATACCCCTTACTCACACCAAACCCCCAGGCTTCAATTAAAGGTTGTAAGGTTGGATCAATAACGCCGTTAGTAGAAACTTTGGCGCTAAAAGCCAATTGGCATAGTTGGAACATTTCCTTAGAAAGGGCTACGGTATCTCCCGAATTTAATTTTGAAATTTCAGAATCTGGATCCCACGGAGATGCAATTTTATTGTAATGAGATAACCAACCTTGAATAACATTTTCATCGATTTGTGTACCACTAAATCCGTCTGGGTAAAATATTTTAACCTGAAACGAAGTGCCCTGTGCCGATCCTTCATAATTCACTACAGCACCATATTTTCTCTGGCAACCAAAAACGAAAAGAATCAAAAAAGATGAAATTAAATAGCGCATTATCCGCCAAACTTAAAACTTGTTTCCCTTTCAGATTAATTTAGGGATAAATATTTTACAATTATCCTCCGAAATCATCAAAAGCTACATTCTCAGGGGGTACACCAAAATCATCTACCATCTTTAAAACCGCGGCATTCATCATTGGAGGGCCACAGAAATAATATTCTATATCTTCCGGACTTTCATGATCTCCAAGGTAGTTATCAATTAATGCTTGGTGTACAAAACCTGTAAATCCATCTCCCTGGTCATCTAGGCTACTTTTGGCATTCCAATTATCCTCAGGCAAAGGCTCAGATAAGACCATATGAAACGTAAAATTAGGAAACTGTTTTTCGATATTTTCAAAATCGTCAATATAAAACAACTCTCTCCTCGACCTCCCACCATACCAGTAGCTCACTTTTCGACCCGTTTTTAACGTATGAAACAAATGGAAAAGATGCGAACGCATAGGGGCCATTCCAGCTCCTCCGCCTATGTAAATCATTTCTGTATCCGAATCCTTTATGTGAAAATCTCCATATGGTCCTGAAATTGTAACCTTATCGCCCGCTTTCAAATCAAAAACATAGGAGGAGCAAACACCAGGGTTTACATTCATCCATCCACCTTTAGCTCTATCCCAAGGCGGGGTGGCAATTCTTATGTTTAACATAACAATATTTCCTTCAGCTGGATGGTTTGCCATTGAGTATGCCCTGAATAAAGGCTCTGGATTATTCATTTTTAAATCCCAAAGTCCAAACTTATCCCACTCACCTTTGAATTCATCATCTTTCTTTCCCAAACGAGGATGGGCGGTAATATCGATATTCTTAAAATCAATATTCACCTCAGGTACATCCACTTGAATATAGCCACCTGCTAAAAAGTCTAAATTCTCACCTTCGGGGAGCTTAACTACGAACTCTTTGATAAAAGATGCTACGTTATAGTTAGATACGACCTCACACTCCCATTTTTTAATTCCAAATATTTCGTCTGGAACAATGACCTTCATATCATTCTTTACCTTTACCTGGCAACCTAAACGCCAATTATCAGCAATCTGTTTTCGATTGAAAAAACCCTTTTCTGTTTGAAGAATCTCTCCACCGCCTTCAGGAATTTGACACTCACACATACCACAAGTTCCTCCACCACCACAAGCCGAGGGTAGAAAAATTTTCTGCTCACTAAGAGTCGATAATAAAGTGGAACCTGATTCAATTTCAACTGAATCACCATTTATATCTAATTTTACTGGACCCGAGGGAGAGAGACGAGCTTTCGCCTGTAGCAAAATTGTAACTAAAGCTAGAATTACGAGTGTAAAAACAACTACGCTAGATAAAACAACTACAGAACTCGATAAAGCTAAAAACATAACTATGATAAAATTATAATTTAATACCCATAAAACTCATGAAAGCTATACCCATTAATCCGGTGATCATGAACGTTATACCCAAACCCCTGAGAGCAGGTGGAACATGAGAATATTTTAATCTCTCGCGAATTGCAGCAATTGCGAGGACAGCCAATAGCCAACCTATACCAGAACCAAAACCAAAAGCCGTAGCCTGCCCAATTGTTGAATAAGCTCTCTCTTGCATAAACAAAGAGCCACCTAATATTGAACAATTCACAGCGATCAAGGGTAAAAATATACCAAGTGCTGAGTATAATGCTGGAGCAAATTTTTCTACAATCATTTCAACAAGCTGAACCATTGCTGCAATAACAGCAATGAACATAATGAAACTCAAAAAACTCAAATCCACATCAGAAAAAGAAGGGTCCAACCAAGCAAGAGCCCCTTTGTCTAAAATCCTAGTCTGTAAAAGGTAATTAACAGGAACAGTTATTGTAAGTACGAATGTTACTGCTAAACCCAAACCCATTCCAGTTTTTACTGTTTTTGAGACAGCTAAATAAGAGCACATCCCTAAAAAATAGGCAAAGATCATATTATCTATAAAGATGCTTTTGACAAAAATGTTAATTAACTCTTGCATATTTTTTTCTCTTTACTTTAATCTTTTTCTATTAGCGAAGGTGTCTTTGATCTCTGCCACCAAATTATAACGGCAACCACAATCAAAGCCATGGGAGGCAATAACATCATACCATTGTTATGATAGCCTAGTTCATACAATCCCAATTTTTCTATTATCGGATAATCATAAAGCGTCCCATTGCCAAAAAGTTCTCTAAAAAAAGAAACAACAATCAAAATCAACCCGTAAGAGGCCCCATTCCCTATTCCATCAAGAAAAGATTTCCATGGAGTATTTCCTAATGAAAATGCTTCTATCCTTCCCATTATTATACAATTCGTGATGATCAAACCAACAAATACTGATAATTGCTTACTTACATCATAGACAAAAGCTTTAAGCACTTGGTCCACAAGAATTACAAGCGTAGCAACAACTACGAGTTGAACTATGATTCGAATTCTATTCGGAATCATATTCCTCATAAGTGATGTAATTACATTAGCTAGAGCCATTACGACTATAACTGACAGACTCATTACAACAGCTGGCTTAAGTTTCACGGTTATTGCCAAAGCACTGCAAATTCCCAATACTTGAACCGTTATTGGGTTATTGATATTCATTGGATCGCTAAGTAACTTTCTGTTCTTCTTAGAAAATAATGCTTCTTTTGTTTTATTGGTCTCCATAGTCAGTGATATAAAACACTAATAGTTGAATCTGATGGATTATCATTTTCAATTGAAAGGTTTAATAAAAAATTTTTATAAGGAATCAAGCAGTCTTCGAACATGGTTTGAACACCGACGGATGTAATTGTTCCTCCAGAAATGCCATCAACTTGCTGATAGCCTGACGCATCTCCTTTCCTAACCTCAATTCCATCTCTCAAACTTGAAAAAAGAATTTTATCGGGGAATTGGTCCTCGAAAATAGGTGTTGAAATTTCTGCTCCTAGTCCTGGAGTTTCTTTCTCATGGTCAAAGGATGCACCTAGAATTGTGTTGCCATCTCCTTTTAAAGAAACATAACCCCAAATAGGTCCCCAAAGACCGGTTCCACGCATTGGAATTACGTAAAAAGTATCTCCATTTTTCTGAGCTTTAAAAAGAGGTACTTTACGAGTTGAATTTGATTCCTTTACCGCCTCTTCAAGGTCAATATCAAATGCAGTAACTTCAGAAGAAACAACAAGTCCATTCTGGATAACTAATTGCTCGGTTATATATTCATCAAAAAGTAATTCGGGATCTTCCCCAATAACTCCTATGGATGACAGTATATCAGATTTCTTTTCCAGTTCTATATTTTTTTCCTGAAACGGTTTTAAAGACGTTGCAGCAATTGACAATAGAGAGGCAACTACAATAACCATTGCTATTGCAAAAACATAGGTGTAAGAATTTGAGTTTATATTCATAGAGCAATCACTTAACACTTAATTTTAATCTCTTAAGACGCCTTTTAATATTTCCTTCAACAACATAGTGATCTATAAGCGGTGCCATTACATTCATAAACAAGATGGCGAGCATCATGCCTTCTGGGTAAGCGGGATTGAAAACACGAATCATAATCCCTAGAAAACCAATAAAAAAGCCATAAATCCATTTTCCCCGCTCAGTATGAGCAGCCGAGACGGGATCTGTAGCCATAAAAACAGTGGAAAAAGCCCAACTACCAAAAACCAGGTGAAAATAAAAAGGTATACTTAAAAATCCCTGCTGCTCAGGTGATATCATACTTGGTGCTACTGCATTGAAAATTAGACTGATAGTGATCGCCCCGAGTAGCGAGGAGAACATAATTTTCCATGATCCGATTCCTGTAGCAATTAAATAAATTCCACCTAATAAAATGAGAATAGTGCTCGTCTCTCCTATTGAGCCTGGAATAATTCCCAGGAAGGCATCCCATGCCGAAAATGTTGTACTACCAGTTGTTGCATACTGTCCCAAAGCAGTTGCTCCTGAATAACCATCGACAAGAGCTTCACCTGGACCTAATGTGGTATTTATCCATACTTTATCTCCACTCATAAAAGAGGGGTATGCAAAAAATGCAAAGGCTCTTGCTGTCAAAGCAGGGTTTAAAATATTCATTCCGGTCCCGCCAAAAACTTCTTTTCCAATCAGCACTGCAAAAATTGTGGAGATTGCAATCATCCACAAAGGCATATCTATCGGCATTGTCATGGGAATCAATAATCCCGAAACAAGAAACCCTTCATTCACAGCATGTTTATTTCTGTAAGCAAAATAAATCTCTACTCCCAATCCTGCTATGTATGTAACAATAATCATTGGTATAATTTTCAAAGCTCCAAATAGGAAGTTTTCCAATGTAAAAAACTGTAACCAACCAATATCATTATTTAACAATCCAAGAGCCTTATAGTGCTGATATCCAGAATTATATATTCCAAATATTAATGCAGGAATTAAAGCAAAAATGACTGTAATCATGGTTCGCTTTAAGTCTATAGCATCTCTAACGTGAGCACCGCTTTTCGCATTATGGTCTGGGACAAACATCATGGTCTCCAAAGCGTTGTGTAATGGATACAAAGGCTTGAGCTTTCCAGATGTTACCGCAGGACGCGAAGCATCAAAAATATTTTGTATAAATTTCATTTACTTAAAAACATTAATTCATTTCGTTATAAAGAATATCTAACCCTTTTCTAACCATTTCTTGCAACGGTTGTTTAGATGTGCATATAACTTCGCACAAGGCAAAGTCTTCAGGGATAATCTCATAAATCCCTAGCTCTTCCATTTTTTCAATATCCTCTGCCCAGATTGATTTCAACAATTGATTTGGAAGTATATCAAAAGGGAATACCTTATTATATTGACCTGTCACTACAAAGGCGCGCTCTTCCCCATTTAACTTGGTAGTTAAATTATATTTACGATTTGGAAAAAGCCAAGAAAAATATGCTTTACTGAAAGAGTATTTGTTGAATCCTGGTAAGACCCATCCGAGAAAATCTGTATTTTCACCTTCTGGAATCACTGAAACTTGTTTTGCGAGGAGGCCTATATATCCTTCTTTTCCAATATCCTCACCTGAGAGAATAGATCCAGAAATATAACGATAATTGCCCTTATTAGTTTCCTCAGAGAAAAATGTTTTCATTGATTGTCCCCCTCTGACTTCATAATACTGTGGGTTTTTCATACCAGACCCTCCAGCTGAAATAGTTCGATCTAAATGAAGTTCACCTAATTCAAAAAGCTTACCAATGATAGCAACATCTTGAGCAGCGATAGTCCAAATGACCTCACCTTTGTTAAGTGGCGAAACCCGAGAAATATGAACTGAGGTATTCCCAGAAGGGTGTGGCCCCGAAAATCTATGAATTTCAATATCATTTGCATTCGTGAGTAGATCCGATTTTTCATCCTGAGCTATTGATAAAATTGTCCTGTCTGAAAGTTGTTTTAAAACTTCTAATCCTCAAGTAAAATGTTCTTCTTTTCCTTTTAAGCTGAA
>CAJXDT010000074.1:0-6322 GCA_913052055.1 uncultured Cryomorphaceae bacterium | reverse complement strand
GATATTCATTTTTTCGATAGTAAAGATTGCTTTGTTTATTCAAAAGAAAATAAAACAATACTGGTTGATGGCTTACAAAATTTCATTGTAGTTGATACCCCGGAAAAGCTTATGGTGCTTAAAGGTGAAAATGAGCAGCTTCTTAAAAAATATCTATTAGAATTGGAGGCAAAAAAAACATCAAATGGTTAAGATTAGAGACATAGAGCTAGGCGACTTCCCACTTCTATTGGCTCCAATGGAGGATGTAAGTGATCCCCCATTCAGAACCCTTTGTAAAAAACATGGGGCTGACCTAATGTACACCGAATTCATATCCTCGGAAGGTCTTATTCGAGATGCTTTAAAAAGCAAGCAAAAGCTTGATATCTACGAAAAAGAAAGGCCCATAGGTATCCAAATATTTGGTTCAGATATTGAAAGTATGAGATTGGCAACTGAAATCACCGCCCAATCTAATCCAGATATTATAGACATAAACTATGGATGCCCTGTAAAAAAGGTAGCTTGTAAAGGTGCAGGTGCAGGAATTCTTCAGGACATTCCTAAAATGGTTAAGATGACTGCTGAAATCGTAAAATCTACCAGTCTACCCGTCACCGTAAAAACGAGACTTGGCTGGGATGAATCCACAAAATATATCGTTGATGTTGCAGAGCGACTGCAAGATGTGGGAATTGAAGCAATTTCTATTCATGGTAGAACACGAAAGCAGATGTATAAGGGAGAAGCAGATTGGTCGCTCATTGCTGATGTCAAAAATAATCCACGGATGCATATACCAGTGTTTGGCAATGGTGATATAAATTCTCCTGAAAAAGCAGTAGAATATAAAACAAAGTACGGCGTTGACGGTGTGATGATCGGAAGAGCAAGTATTGGAAACCCATGGATTTTCAGAGAAATAAAACACTTTATTGCCCATGGTTCGCACCATGATGCGCCTAATTTTCTAGAAAAAGTTGAAGCCGTTATAGAGCATTTGAATACTAGTATCGACTGGAAAGGAGAAAAACTAGGGATTGCAGAAATGAAAAGACATTATGCCAACTACTTTAGAGGAATTGAACATTTTAAAGAAACAAAAATGAAGCTTGTGACATCCAACGACCTGCAGGAGCTTCGGGATATCCTTGGTCATTTGAAGGCTACCTCTGAATCCTACATTTTTTCTAATTCTTACTAAACATTTTATTCGTTTCTGTGTTCAACACACATGCAGACTTGGTCCAATATTCCAGGATTTTCAGATTATCTCGTTTCTGATTATGGAGAAATTAAATCCATAGAACGTATCAAAACCTTTAAAAACGGTCGAAAAATGAAATTTGAGTCTAAGAAAAAACAGCTTAGACGCCATCCTAGTAATGGTTTTTTGATGACTGATTTAATCAACGATAAAGGTGCTAGAAAAACAGTTTACCCACACAAAGTTGTGGCGGCAGTCTTTTTAGAAAATGATAAGCCAAGAAAGAAAAAAGTAGTAATTCACTTAGACAACAACCTTGAAAATAACCACGTTTCAAATTTGAAGTGGTGCTCCTTTAGTGAGTCCATAAAAATAGGTTTCGCAACAGGTAAAAGGGACAATAGTGCTTTGTGGGAAAAAAGAAGGGCGAAGTATGGACCAAACGGAGGTAATTCATCCATTGGAAGACCGGACCCTTTGAACAATGAGCAAAAAGAAAAAATCTTGCAATTAAGAAAAAATAAAAGCCTGAAAGAATTGGCTGAGATGTTTAGCTGTAGCATCTCACATGTCCACAAAACAATTAAAAGGCTGACAAGTCAGGAGCTTACAGAAACGCTATAGATTCTAGTATTTTTTTCATTGGTACCTCAATCGAACCAAATACTTTTTTATTCGAAAGGCTATCTACCTGAAATTCGAAATCCGTGCCTTTATAGGTCCAGTCAATCCTATTCTTAGAAGAAACATAATTTCTCGGTGGATTAACCGTAGAATAGAAGACCACTTGATCGTCACGCAAACGAAGCTTCAACTGAGGTGAAAATAAGAACCTAAATTGCTCTTCCTCCTGCGTTAAAATACCTTTGGTCAGAAGCTTATCAAGTAACTTATTTGCCGGCTCATTTACAGTGAACATCAAAGAGTATCGTGGTACATTCTTATACCTTGTTTTCTCAACTTGTGTTGGCTCAAAATTATCATCCAATTCAGTTTCGATATATTTTTCAGAAACTAAATAGAAGCCTCCCTCCTCAAAACAAAAATCTCCACTCCAAATATCGATGAAATCAGCAATTGGAAAGCTTATTTTTGAGGTGAGTAATGATAACTTTTCTATAAGTAATGCTTTGACAGGTGCTGAAAGATCAGCAGTATTCATATGCAAATCAATAGTGCGTTTAGAACGTGCTGAAAATTTTATTGCCCGACCAGAATCCTTTACAAAAAATGGTATTGAATCATTGATTTTAATACAACTCTTTAAATGAAATCCAGAAGAATCACTATCGTGAGCCATGTAGGCATGGTCCATACCAAATTGTTTTAGCGCTTCAGACTCAGTGTAAAGCACAAGGTTCTCATTAGGAAATATAGGATTAGAAAAAAGACCTTTCCATACCTCAGCTATTGCCCTTTTTTTATTAGCAATAGATTCATGATATATTTCATAGAAATAATCACCGTAGTAAATAAATAAAAAGTGATCTCTATGAAAAATATGAACCTTATAATCAGTCAAATGATATATTCGGTCTTGTCCTATGAGTGTATCCTTTACATTGTTTTCAAGGGAAATTCTATCCAAAGCGCCTTTTAGCTTTTGTGTTGTATATAATGGTACAAGACTTCCTGCGTCTCCTCTTTCATTAGCATAAACATAGACAGGGTTCTGAACATCTAATCCAAATTTCTTTGCCAAAGACAAGACAAATTCAGAGGTTAAAAATTGCCGCTGTGAAATCTCATTAAAGAGCATTAAATCGGTAGACTCCGTTAAAAAGTCCAAGAGATAAACCCTTCCCGCTAGGTCTGCTTTGGGAAGGAACGTTTCTATTTTTTCAAGCTCCTTTTTAGGGCGCTCAAATGGTTTTAAATACAATAAAACGCCAAGTAGAAAGGCCAAAAAGAATATAAATGCAAGCTTCTTATACACCGTGGATTATTTTGCAAGAATAAACATGGCATTGATCATATCCAAAAATTGTGTTGCCTGGCTAGATGTGCTTTCAAAATTATAAAGTAAGGAGTAATCTGTTTTTGTCAACTCAGAATAATTTGAGCTAAGCTCGATTCGACCCGAGTTGTTTTTTAAATCGTTGAGCACTTTCTTTTGTCTTTCATCGAGAAAAGCCTGTGGAAATTGATTGATTGACCGGTCCAGATCCATGTTCGCGAACAAAACCCCTGATTTCTTGATGCGTTTCAAATCTTTTTTAGAAATCGCCTCTCTGCCATATCCATCAATATGTTCATCAATCAAATAGGTATCGTTGGAGAGTAGAAGAACTTGATCTGTGCATACAACATACAAGGGTGCTGCGTCAAAAATTGCGTCTTTTATAATCCAATACCCTTCTTTCTTCTCAATACGTGAAGTAAGTCGAGATAAATCGGTCAAAACTAGCTCACAAAGATCTGTGCGCTCCGATGCAAATCCTAAGGTGAAAACAGGAATATCCTCTTCAGACTCCGTTTCTATTTCAGTATATTCAAAGTTTTCATCGTTCCAGTTGTACTCAATTTTCTTGGTCAAAATGGTTTTGATTCCATTAAACGTCCCAAAAATCCCTCCCTTATAGGCTCCGAACAAAGCTTTTTTATCCACAAGCTTATCTAGGAGCTGTATGGCCAATAAATTCATGACCATTTTATTATCTTTCTTATCCTTGAGCATAGGAAGTAAGATATCATACGCCTTTTCATATGCTTTTCTTAAATCAACATTGTAGATAAAATAAGCGGCGGCATCTTTTGGGATGTATTTAGCAAAATCCTTGTTCAGGGGATTATTGTTCATCTCTGCATAAATTGAACCAAGCTTCTCACCGTAATTTGCTTTCAAATCAAAATGAACTTGATTGGAATCTAAATGCAAATCCCCAACCATATAATTCTGAGCATAGAGCTCTTTAAGATCCTCGTTCATAATTGGATACATCGTTTGGAAATACCACAATCCGCCTTGATTCGAAAAGTTTCTTGAATTGTCAATAAAAAAGATCCCTTCTGAATCTTTTTCCAGCTGCGCTTCAAATCTTTTATCAACGGTCTGAAGGCTATTTTCGTTGATGATTAAATCCTCAATTAAAGAAAGCATTCCCCTCGTTTGCATAGACACCTGAATGCTATCCCTTATTTCCCAGTAGGTCTTTTTATTCTCTTTTCCATATCCAGTCCTCTCTATGTATTCATAAACATCATTGAGCGCAGAGTCTTCCTCCTCTTCGATCGGCTCCACTTCCTCAATAATTGCTTCCTCCAATTCGAATTCACCACTGAACTCGTCAGGATAATATGTAGTTTCATCCCATTCGTAATAGTTCAGGGAGTCTGTGACCTTAATAAGGTAATCATCTGTTGGTTGTATGCGCAATAGCACAGCAGAATTACCCTTTATGATTAGGGTATTAAATAAAGAATTGTAGCGTTCGGCGCCATTCTTAAGTGTCTCTGAATATTCAAAATCATCAAATACTTGAAAAAGTTCCTCCTTATTCTTGATTCCGAATGAAAAACCGGTGAGTTCATATACCTTGTCCTTTCCATAGAATATGTTCAGACGTTGGTCAAAATCCAAGCCTGCGTCTTTTAATGTTTTGCCTGCAGTTGAACCATCGAATAGTTCCTGATGAAGCTCTTCCATGAACTCATACTCCACCAATTCATCTATTGAAATCTTTTGGAGCAGATTAATATTATTTATGCTAAAAACAGTGGAGGCGTCTCTCGGAATTAATGCTTCACTTTGCTGAGCAAAAATTATTTGAGTCAACAGCAAAAATGGTAAAAAAAAGACTTTTTTCAATATGAACATACGAAGAAGTTAGGGGATAAAATTAAGAATAAATCTCTAGTTATCAGCAGGCTTAACAGATATTGTATTATCCATTATTGAAGGATTTCCAAATACATCAAACAAGGAACTACGGAGCATCACAGCTTTGTTATTTTTAGATAAAATAGCGGATGAGTTTTCAATTTGGTCTACAGGAGAGTCGAATCTACTTATCGAGGTATACATCCCGCTTCGCATTAGCTCTTGGTCTTCTTTTTTGACCAGACGAAATTTAAATGAACTAAGGTCTGGGATTTGACGAATTAGGGTAATTCCATCCCAAGACACCCAATTGTAATTACTTGTATCTTCTTCTGCCGTATTTCCTGCTTCCTCCATTGTTTCTTTGAAAGCAGCGAGCAGTGATTCTACGTTAGCAAAATGAAGTGACACTTTAAAAATATAATTGTCATAATTCTCCTCAAGTGTAACATCTTCGATACCCTCCTGACAATTCAAAACACCTATTAGGTCAGAGACTTTTTCTTGAAGCTCCTGCTTAGACGGTACTTTTTTACCGTCTAGGCTATCCAGAGCTAAAATAGAATTGATTTTTAGTTTACTCGAGCTTAAATTAATGGTGTACTTAAATTCTCCGCTACCATCTGGGTTAAAGGTGACATCATCTAAAATCTCAATACAAGAAGATAAAGTGAAGCAAAGAAATGTGAAAACGATAAAATTTCTCATCTGAAACTGACAGCCAAATTTTAGGCCAAACTAATTAAAAATAAAAAGCCATCCTAAGATGGCTTTAAATTATTAACTAAATGTATTTCCAAATCACTGGAAATAACAAGAATGACTTACATCATTCCCGGCATACCGCCGCCCATCGGAGGCATTGCTGCACCCGCTGGAGCCTCTTCAGGCTGATCTGCAATAACACATTCTGTTGTAAGAAGCATTGCTGCGATCGATGCTGCATTCTCCACAGCAATTCTTGTGACCTTTGTTGGATCAACGACACCTGCTTTCACAAGGTTTTCGAATTTCTCGGTTCGTGCATTATATCCAAAATCATTCTTTCCTGCTTTTACTTCTTGAACAATTACTGCTCCTTCTTGACCAGCATTTGCAATGATTTGTCTCAATGGCTCCTCCGCAGCTCTCTTAACGATTGCTACTCCGGTCATTTCATCTTCATTGACGGTCTTTATTTTATCTAAGGTTTCAATTGCCCTTAATAAAGCAACTCCTCCTCCGGCGATGACTCCCTCTTCAACAGCTGCTCTTGTTGCTGCTAAGGCATCATCTACCCTATCCTTCTTCTCTTTCATTTCAACTTCTGTTGG
>CAJXDT010000073.1:0-6385 GCA_913052055.1 uncultured Cryomorphaceae bacterium | reverse complement strand
GACGCACTGACTGACCCTGAAACCAGATACAGACAACGATATGTTGATTTGGTGGTCAATCCCCACGTTAAAGACACATTTATCAAGCGTTCAAGAATTATTTCTTCCATGAGAAGTTTTTTGAACAGTAAAGAATACCTAGAGGTAGAAACACCAATCCTACAATCTATTCCAGGAGGTGCGGCAGCCAGGCCTTTTATCACACACCATAATGCTTTAGATATTCCGCTTTACTTACGCATCGCAAACGAGCTTTATTTAAAGCGGCTTATTGTTGGTGGATTCGATGGTGTATATGAATTTGCAAAAGACTTCAGAAATGAAGGAATGGACCGAACCCACAACCCTGAATTTACCCAAATGGAGATTTATGTTGCTTATAAGGATTATAAGTGGATGATGGATTTTACGGAGGAAATGCTTGAAACAATTTGCACCGATGTTTTGGGTACAACTGATGTCAAAATAGGAGAAAACAAGGTAAGCTTCAAAAGACCATTTAAAAGAATCTCAATGATCGATTCTATAAAAGAGAATACTGGCATTGATATCTCCAAGATGGATGAAAATGAGCTGCGAGAGACCTGTAAAAGCCTAAGTGTTGAAACTGACCCAAGCATGGGTAAAGGAAAGCTTATTGATGAAATTTTTGGTGAAAAATGTGAACACCTTTATATTCAGCCAACCTTTATTACGGACTACCCTGTTGAAATGTCGCCGCTTTGTAAAAAGCACCGTGACAACCCAGAATTAACAGAACGATTTGAATTAATGGTCAACGGAAAAGAGCTTGCCAATGCCTATACTGAGCTCAATGACCCTATTGATCAAAAAGAACGTTTTGAAGAGCAAGTGAGGCTTGCTGAAAAAGGAGACGATGAGGCGATGTTCATTGACCAAGACTTTGTCAAGTCTCTCGAATATGGAATGCCCCCTACCTCAGGAATGGGAATTGGCATAGACAGGCTTTGTATGTTTTTAACAAATAATTCCTCCATTCAAGAAGTCTTATTTTTTCCACAAATGCGCCCCGAAAAAAAGGTGGAAACTGTTTCCCTTACGGACAATGAAAAGCTTGTGCTAGAGGAGCTTAAAAAGCATGACGTCATTGAGCTTGCTGTATTAAAGTCAAAGTTTGAATTAAGTAATAAAGCTTGGGATGTTGCCATGAAGGGGTTATCAAAGAAAAGCCTTTCAAAGGTATCCAAGGAAGGTGATCAGTTATTGGTAAAACCTCTGTAAGGTTTTTACGTTTTTTTTCTCAAGGCATAAAACCGATGCATACAAAAGATGTGCGGGAAGCTAATGCATGATATAAATACAAAGAACAAAGATGTGTTGGTTTCTAGTGATCCCTGAGGGTTAAGAAAGAAAAACAAGAACAATACAAAAGCACCAATATTAAAAGGAAGTGCATTTTTAAAGAGCGTAAGGTTGTTTTGACCAAGAGATTCCCTTAAGTGGGACCAACCTTTAAAGCTGTGGTGAAAAATAAAATAAATACCAAAAGAAATCACCAACGGAACCCATTGACTCAAGACCAAAAATAAGACTAACGCCAACCACTGAACACGTCTAAAAATTAAAGCTAATAGGGAAGAAACGCATAGCGAAACAACAAAGAAAAGCGAATAATCAAGAGAAAGGTCCAAACCTTGTACATCTAGAAGCAAAAGTACATTCTGTAGCTCCAAAACGTGGGAAGAAAACAAACCAACGAAAAACAAAGCTCCCCAAAGTAAACCAATAAACGGAGATTGAATCCCCCACTCCTCCGTATCTGTTTCTCCAAAATGCCACGCTGAATACAACAAAAAGCTGAACAAGGCGATGCTCGGCGAAAACAACCAAAGCAGATATACAATTGCCATCAAAGCCAGATACTTCAAAATGAAAGGCGCGGTTATACGTTTACTTTTAGATAAAGCTTCTGTCATATGGTCCATCGCTCCGTGCGGTATTCCAACAACAAAAAGGCCAATTACCAATACTGAGTACATTACAAACTCTGTTGCTGAAGCAAAGACGGCTTCAAGAATAAAATATAAAAGCATTGGCGCAAACAATAATAGAATTGATCCGAACTTCTTAATGAACAAAACCAAGCAGGAACGTAAAAATATGCCTATCGGCAGCTTGTAAAACATCTGAGCATCATCCCAAACGCTTGTCTTTTCGTCGAGAAACTTCAGTACAAATGCTGTGTCTCTGGCACGGAATAACTGCTGAAAAATGGGCTTCCCGCGCTTAGGCCAAAGGGCTAAGATTAAGATGAGTAGGCGGTCATAAAACCGAAACCTCGCGGTGGTTTTACTCACCTCTGTTTTATTCACAATTGCTTTGGCATGTGTATACATGTTCTTGAAAGCGTAACCAGTACTCGGCTTCACTTTATTTGCTCTAGTACCAATATTCGTAACCCCTTCAATTAATTTAGGAGGACTTAAATCCATGTACATAGGCACAACCCCTAGCTCAATTTCAACAAGATCGTACGGGCCGAATTTTTCACAAATATAGTCGTCAATAATGGCTTTGGATTCGCTTTTTGATATCGGCTCTGTACCAAAACGAGTTAACTCTACTAAGGCCGTGGAGTCAGAAAACGGTAAGACATAGAAAAATTGTGTGTGTCCTTGCTGTTGGACATTAAAATCCATCAGCGTACATACCTCTGGATTAAATCCTTTGTTTTTAAGCTTGACTTTATACCCCACAAAAGACTGTAAAATATTTTGATCCTTAGATAATTTCTTATGAACCATTGGGGGACGTGAATCAAAAATTCTATCTCCCCTATAATCTCCTTGAGAGGAGATGACAGTCGTTTCATTACCCGAGGTTATTTCTTCAACCGTTTCTTTTTTGACTTCAGCATCATAATCGAATAATATTTTCTTCGCTGATCTGTAAAGATCAATACTCTTGATATGGTAGTATTTCAAGTCTCCGATTTGTTGAGCATCAAGATTATCAATCCTTATTTTTGACCAACTATGAGAGGCTAAGGGTGCAAAATCTTTCGTGATATTATCCGATTCCTTGGACCAAAAGCAATACGTTTTATCATTTTCTAATTTTTCAGAAGGGTCAAGAATAAGTATCTTTTTATCAGACAACATGTCCTTTCTATGCAACTCATGAATAAGAATACAAGAGCTTGCTCCTAAACCAATGAAAATATAATCGTAATGTTCTGAATATTGCATTGAATAATAGACCTTGTTAGCCTAACGAAGTTAACAAAAATAAGCTTCAAGTCTTAGGCCAGACTAATGGTAAAAGAGCATTGGTCTTACAATCACTAGATTATAACTATCTTTTTTCTGTAGTCCTTGCCCTCATTAGAATTGGAGTATGCAGCCTCTATCGTATAACAACCTGCCGCCAACGGTAATTCAAAAGCAACATAGGTCTGGGCGTCAATATTGATTTGATGAACAATCTCACCGGTTGCAGAAAGAACTCTTACGCTTAAAGAAGAAGCGCTTCCTTCGGGCAGGCGAACAACCACTTTAGCGCCCGACTCAATAGGGTTTGGGTATACCTGTAGCGCTTCAGAAGGCGCTGCTGTTTCAAATAAATCTTGGTCAAAATCAAAAAGAAATAAGCCTGAAATGCGGTCAGAAACTACAACTCGTTTACTTGGTAGATCCGCACTAATTCCCCATGCACCCCACATAGAAAAAGTGTTTCCTGGAAGGTCAATATGCGTGTCATAAGCCGCAATTTCTAGAGGGGGGTTGTTACGCAAATCATAGATCTTTAAGCCATCATTGTAATAAGCCACATAGGCAAGGTTATTGGTGATGAAGATATTGTGAGGTGTCTTAGGGTATGGCGAATCCGGTACGCCAAAGTTATGCTGTATTTGTAGGTCATAATTCGAAGAAAAAGCACACTTCTTGATGCGCGTTCCCGGTGTCTCATCGGCAAAGACATAGGTGCTCATATCGGGACTCAGGCTTCCTTGATGATTATAGCCCTGATTCTGGTAAAATTCAAGATTCGATAAATAAATCGGAGCAGCTGGGGTTGAAAAATCATACACGCGAATTCCGTCAAAGCCACAGTTTAAGATTGCAATTTCATCCCTTAATTCCATATCATGCACCTCGGCAAGGTCATCAAATCCCTCCCACAATAAAAGAGGTTCAAGTGGGTCTTCTAAAGAAAAAACACGGAGTGGGATTAAGCCCAAAGCTTGACCATTCACAATGGGTGTCACCGAGCATAAATAAAGTAGTGCGTTAACTGAATCAATATGAATCGTATGTGCCTTCCCAACGCGCTCATCTTGGATTTCATTGACGAGCACAACAGAATCAGGCAAGTAAGAAACATCTATAATTTGAAGACTCGCATCTCCTTCGTCTCCAATCGCATATATATAGTTTTGGTAGCGTTTGTATTCTCTTGTGATTGCCTGAGTAGAAACATACTTTCCATCAATATGATCAATGAATGAGACTTCGTTGTTTTCCGAAAGCTGCAAAAAAGAGGCTCCCTCCGTTGTGCCAACTACGGCATATTCCTCAGCTCCTTTTGAAAAGGTCCAAAGACCGCTGTAGCGCACATGACTTGAATTGCTGATTAGGCTAGTATCCTGCCAATTATCTAGAAGTGAAATGTTTTTTGACTGGGCAGAAACAAGTGTGGCCTGAAGCAGAAGAAGAAACAATATTTGCTTCATTCAATGAATTTTTTACAAAATTCCCAAAGCACAATTCCAGCACAAACACTGACGTTCAGACTATGCTTGGTTCCGAATTGTGGAATCTCAATTACGCAATCCGCAAAATCCACAAGGTCTTGCCTAACCCCATTGACCTCGTTTCCAAAAATCAAAACATATGGCTTGACATCAAACCCATGAACATTCTGCAAAAATGTAGTTTTCTCTGTTTGTTCGACCGCACAGACGGTGTAGCCTTTTGTCTTTAAGTCTTTTACCTCATCAATAATATTTTCTGCGTATTTCCAGCGTACTGTTTCTGTCGCGCCTAGCGCTGTTTTTCGAATGTCTTTGTGCGGCGGACAAGCGGTAATACCGGTTAAAACAACCTGCTCAATATTAAAGGAGTCGGCAGTTCTAAAAAATGAACCGACATTGTTTAAGGACCGAATGTCATCAAGAATAATTACAATGGGAAACTTCTTTTGGCTCCGAAACTCCTCCGGTGTTTTGCGGTCGAGCTCCCAAAGTTTTAATTTTTTATTCATCTAATCCCAAATATATGTTTCTCTCGCTTTGATTTGCACCGAGAGGCTATTAACTTTACAAAAGTTACAAAATCATTTCATTTGGCGAAATCTTCTAAAGAAAAAGGGAGTTCAGAGACTCCTCTAATGAAACAATACAACGCAATTAAGGTGAAGCACCCTGAGGCCTTACTGCTTTTTCGTGTTGGAGATTTTTATGAGACTTTTGGCCAAGACGCTGTTACTGCATCCAAAATTCTTGGCATTATCCTGACAAAAAGGAAAAATGGCGCAGCGTCACACATTGAACTGGCTGGCTTCCCCCACCACTCTTTGAATACCTATTTGCCAAAGCTTGTTCGTGCAGGAGAAAGAGTGGCAATATGCGATCAGCTGGAGGACCCCAAGCTCACAAAGAAAATTGTAAAACGCGGCGTAACAGAGCTAGTTACCCCGGGCGTTTCTTTTAATGACGAGGTTCTTGAGCAGCGAAAAAATAATTTTTTATGTGGCATTTACCTCTCAGATAAAACGCATGGAATCTCCTTTTTAGATGTTTCAACGGGAGAGTTTCTCGTTGCAGAAGGAAACCACGAATACCTTCAGAAATTGATTTCCGGCTTCCGACCAAGTGAAATCATCTTTCAAAAAAACAAAAAAACAGACTTTGAAAATGCATTCGGTTCAGATCACTACACCTTTCGATTGGACGAGTGGATTTTTACAAAAGACTATGCAGAGGAGACCCTGAACAATCAATTTCAAACCAAAACCTTGAAGGGTTTTGGGATTGATAATTTGCCCAAGGCAACGGTCGCCGCGGGGGCCATCTTTCATTACTTGGGTGAGAACCAGCACAAAAGGCTCGACCACATTACAAGCATTGCCCGGATTGAAGAGGAACGATATGTTTGGCTCGATCGCTTCACTGTCAGAAACCTTGAGCTATTATCATCTACGAATGAAAATGCAAAAACATTATCGGATATTCTGGACGAAACCCAGACAGCAATGGGTGGTCGAATGCTCAAACGATGGATGGTTTTACCCCTGAAAAACAAAGCACCTATTGAACGGCGACTATCAGTTGTCTCATTCTTGAAAGAGCATCAAGAGCTTTCTTTCGAACTATCGCAACGTCTTAAAAACATCGGCGATTTAGAACGTTTGATTTCAAAAGTGG
>CAJXDT010000072.1:0-6630 GCA_913052055.1 uncultured Cryomorphaceae bacterium | reverse complement strand
TGGCGTAACATCTGGTGTTGGCGTTGGCGTAACATCTGGTGTTGGCGTTGGCGTAACATCTGGTGTTGGCGTTGTTGGAGATGAATCAGGCACAACATCCGGTTCTGGAGTAACGTCAGGTGTCGGAGTAGGAACGACAGCTAAATTAGTAGAATCAGCACCTTTTTCCTTTCCATCACAATCAACAACAGCTCCGTATGGCGTATCTTTTTCTTGGTCTAAAAAATTAATTACCCCATCTCCGTCATCGTCTTGGAATTTTTTCTGTAATACGACATTCGCGCTGTCTAGTTTTTTAATTTCATTTTCTAGATATGACATATCTGGAAAGCATGGTGAATAAGCCCAATCCATGTGTTGTTCATGCTTACCGAGATATATATTCAACCCAATAGACGCATTAGCCACAAAGCCGTCAAATCCTCTTTTTGCGACAGGGCTCAACATATCAAAGGTCTTTTGCTGATATATATGCCATATGAATGAAGCATCTAAAAATAATGCGGCGCGTTTGCCGAGTTTAACTTGTGGCGTGAATCCAAACATAAGATTAACCATACGTTCATCCTCACCATCAAAGCTTACTGTATCACTTCGCAACATTGAAAAACCTCCACCAGCGTGAAATAATAGACTCAAGTGATTCGTAAAATTCTCGAACATAAGCATGCGCCCAATGTCCGCAATTCCTTGAAGAGAAGCACGATAATAATCAGTTTGAAAAGGCAAACTAAATCCATTATCTCCCTTGTCGTCATTGGTTATACGATCATAACCAAAATCAACCTTGAATCCATACTTATTATTGAACATGTAACGCACACCACCCGAAGCATGAAATAAATCATAGGTGTTCGAGAAATACCCATCAGTATAGGGCTTTACAGCATTTGTAAGACCTCCACCTAAATCCAGCGACCACTTGTTGTTTTCCTCAAATTGACCTAATGTGGTAAATGAAAACAATAAAACAAAAATGAAAATAAACGACTTACTCATGACCAATTCCTTTGATAATTAACAAATATAGGACAAAATAAAGGAAAATCTTCTATTCTTCTTTAACGAAAATAAACTTCCTTAATTGATAATTTGGCACGTCATAATACTCCAAAACCAAATCTCTTTTCGTTAGCAGAATTACTTTATACGTTATCCTATCAGCACCTGTTCCCATGATTAGCTCATCCGAGTCAAATAAATAGATAAAATCTTCACTATGAAATAGAAGAGAAAACGTATATAATTGATTGTTTATATTTAAATCAAAAATTGAAAATCCGTCTGACGTACCAGCATTGAAATTTAAATTCAAAACTCCATTCACATCTTCGAGTATATGCTCTTTAAGCTGCCCATCAGTAACCTTTACTCGGGCCAGGGACCAATCACCATCCATTTGTCTGATATAGCGATTTTCTTTTGAGCAAGAAAAGAAAATAGACAAACATAATATGAAAAGTAGTCGTGTCAAGGGTCAAGCGAAAAAGCAATGGAATAAAAAAGTTTAAGCCCAGATTTCATAGCATTTTGGTCAATATCAAACTTAGATTGATGGACGTTGTAGGTAATTCCTTTGGCTTTATTGCCTACACCGAGTCGAAAAAAACAAACAGGAACTAAATGACTGTAAAAAGCAAAATCCTCTGCCGTCATGCGCAAATCAAGGTCATGAACATAGTCCTCCCCGAGAACATCACACGCAATACCTCGCGCTTTTTTAGTCAATTCTGGATCATTTTTTAAAAAAGGATATCCTTTGGATATATTCAATTTTATATTTCCACCATACTTCAATGAAATTCTTTCTGAGATTGCTTTGAGCTCTAATTTTGCCGCTTCTCGCCATTCCTCACTCATCGTTCGAAAAGTTCCTTTTATTGTTGCAGATTTAGGGACTACATTAGTGGACCCAAGGGCCTCAAATCGACCAAAATTAATTACACTTGGAACATCACCCGGTGAATTTGAATTGATATAGTTTTGAGCCGCGATAATAAACTCTGCACCCATGAACATAGGATTTATAGTCTGTCCTGTCAAGGCTCCATGACCACCTTTACCTACAATTTCAACATGAAGCTCATCACTAGAAGCCATATATAGACCCTCACGAAAACCAACATGACCAAATTCAAAATCAGGAAAGACATGCAAGGCAAACATTTTGGAAACGGTCGGATTCGAGAGTCCCCCCTCATCAATAATTAAATTTGCACCCCCAGGATTCACCTCCTCACCTGGCTGAAAAATTAATTTGATCGGCTGCTTGAGCTGATTTTTGAATTGAAATAAAACTTCCGCTAAACCCAAAAGAATTGATGTATGAACATCATGTCCGCAGGCATGCATAATTCCATCCTTTTTACTTTTGTAGGAAACCTCGTTCTCCTCTTGTATTGGCAAAGCATCTAAATCCGCTCTAAAAGCCAAACAGGGATCATGCTCGTCCTGACCATCACCATATATTGTGACAATGACACCTGTAACACCAATTGACTGCACATTGGGAATACCAATCTCCTTCAACGTCGCTTTAACAAAGGCAGCGGTTTCGTATTCCTCATAAGAAAGTTCAGGATTCATGTGAAGATGCTCTCTATACCTACACATACTTTTGTATACAGCACCGGCAAAAACATCTATTTCGGTTAAATCATTCATCATTAGAAACAATGGACTGATAACCGGAAAGAATCAATTTAATAGACACCAAAGCCATTAAGATTCCAAAAAGAAGTTTAACTAAATTAGGATTGAGCTTCAGAGATAATTTTGAACCAAAGTAGGCGCCAACAAAAAAAGTAAGCGCAACAATGAGTCCAAATTTCCATTGCACATTGCCATCTTTCCAATAATTCATTAGCCCCAACCATACAACCGGCATAGCAAGAACAAATAAACTTGTACCCTGAGCTTCATGCTGCGTTAAGCCTAATAAAAAGACAAGACCAGGAACAATAATAATACCCCCACCTACACCAACAAAGCCGCTAAGAATTCCTGCGAATATGCCAATTGAACTGAGCATTAAGATTGTTTGAACTGTCATTTTATATTTTTTTTTAAAATTAAGAAATCTAATCGACTAGTAAATTACATCCTCTGATATCAGAATTTTGAATTCGACCTATAATTTCAAAGCCATTATTTCTTTTTACACCAGCGTCATCTGTGGCAATGAAACTACAACTATGAACATTGGCTAAATCGATAACATTGATTCCAGAGCTTTTAGCTCCATTCGTTATTGACAAAGGATCAGCCTGATCTCTGTAAAATATCTTCATCCATGGCGGCGTTGAAAAAACCAAATCGTTACTGCAATACGCTTGCGATAGGAGCTCAGTCATTCCATACTCTGAATATAGTTTTGAGATATTGAGCTCTTGACAAAGCAATTCATGCATCTTGGACTTGGACAATTCTTTTCGACGGCCTTTCATGCCACCTGTCTCAATAACAGAACAACCAGATAGGTCTATTTTTAAATCAATTAAATCTAGCAATGAATAAGATACACCAAACAACAAGACCTGCCTCCCCTCCTGCTTTGCAGCGCTAATTAAAGAAGGTATTTCTTCCGGATTATCTAATATAAACTTGGAATGAATAGATTGACTTTCATTCATTAACGAGGAAACCATATAGACCAAACTTGAATCGCCTTGTTCAATATAATTGGGCAATAATCCCAAAATCACAAATTTTTCAGGGCTGCCAATAAAATGTTTGAAGGCTGAAACAAATGATTCCTCATAAATCGACAGGTCCTGAATAAAGTGCTGACTTCTTGGTCCTCCAGTTCCACTGCTTTTAAATACCTGCTCTATATTTCGAGCATGAGAAGAATGAATTTGATGTGATTTGAAAAAAGAAATAGGTAAAAAAGGTATTTCATCCAAAGATGCGGGGTTTAACCTATTCAGAGCCTTTACATAGTTTGAATAGATATTACAATGCTTCATTTGGAATCGGAAAACTTCGAAAGCTAAACCTTCAAATTCTGAAGGGCTATGATTTTTGAATATTTTCTTCTTCCAATCCACAATTACAAAGGTATTTAAAGTCTTCAATAATCAATAAAGTGATTACTTTTGAACTGAAAAACATTTTGCTTGTTATAAAGCCAAATTAAAAGAGATAAATTGAACCGTACCTGCGTATTACTGCTTCAGCTAGGAACTCCTGATAGTCCATCTACAAGAGATGTAAGAAGGTATTTATCAGAATTCTTAAATGACCCAAGAGTAATCGACCTACCATTTTTACTGCGTAAAATATTGGTGAATGGGATTATTGTTCCATTTAGAGCTCCCAAGTCAGCCAAAATATATAAGGAACTTTGGGATAAGAGCGATGGTATATCTCCTTTAATGACACATACTGAAAATGTTAAAGACCTGTTGCAGAAAAAATACGATTCGGAGCACGTAACCATAGAATTTGCCATGAGGTATCAGAATCCATCGATGGATTCAGTGATGGAGAAAATCCGAAAAGAAAACTACGATCATATTGTTGTTCTGCCTCTGTTTCCTCATTATGCAAGTGCATCAGGAGGCTCTGCAATTGATAAGGCATTGAAAATTATCAAAGAATGGTGGGTGCTACCAAAGATTAGTGTAATTAATCAGTTTTGGGACAACGAAGGATATATTAATTCTATCGTTGAACGAAGTAAAGCATTCGATTTGACATCTTACGACCATATTTTATTTTCCTATCATGGCCTACCCAATAGACATGTAGATAAAGTTTATGAAGGAAGTGACCTTTGCTCAGACCAACCGTGTGAAGATGAAATCAATGAAAAAAATAAGCTCTGTTATAAGGCAACTGCTTATGCTACTACGAGACTCTTAGCCGATAAAATGAATATTGAGCCAAAAAACTACACCGTTTGCTTCCAATCAAGACTTGACAAAAAATGGCTCACCCCATTTTCAGATCAAGTTGTGGAAAAATGGGCTGAAAAGGGAGCTAAAAAGCTTCTTGTATTTTCACCCGCATTTGTGGCAGACTGCCTAGAGACCATTATAGAAATTGGCGCTGAATATCAAGAAATTTTCGAAGAAAATGGTGGAGAGCATGTGCATCTCGTGCCAAGTAATAATGACCACCCTGAATTCATTAAAGGTTTAGAAGAATTAATTAACAAGGAATTATAATTGTTTCTTGTTTGAGAGTTTTATAATTTTGCATCTCAAATAATAAAATATGTCGAATACAACCGAAAAAGTAACCTACAAGGTTAAAGATATTTCCCTAGCAGATTGGGGTAGAAAAGAAATAAAGCTTGCCGAGGCAGAGATGCCTGGACTTATGAGCTTGAGAGAAGAATATGGCGCTTCAAAACCCTTAGCTGGTGCAAGAATTGCAGGATGTCTACACATGACTGTTCAAACTGCAGTACTTATTGAGACATTGGTTGAGCTAGGTGCAGATGTAACTTGGTCATCATGTAATATATTTTCAACCCAGGATCATGCCGCTGCTGCTATTGCTGCCGCAGGTATTCCAGTTTATGCTTGGAAAGGTATGAACGAAGAAGAATTTGACTGGTGTATCGAACAAACCTTATTTGCATTTAAAGATGGCGAGCCATTAAACATGATTTTGGATGATGGTGGTGATTTAACCAATATGGTTTTTGACCGTTACCCAGAGTTAACTGCAAACATCAAAGGTCTATCTGAAGAAACAACAACGGGCGTTCATAGATTGTATGAAAGAAAAAACAATGGAACACTCGTGATGCCGGCAATTAACGTTAACGATTCTGTTACCAAGTCTAAATTTGACAACAAATATGGATGTAAAGAATCTTTAGTTGATGCCATCAGAAGAGCGACAGATACAATGATGGCAGGAAAAGTTGCTGTTGTATGTGGTTATGGTGATGTTGGTAAAGGTTCTGCAGCTTCATTGCAAGGTGCTGGAGCAAGAGTTATCGTTACAGAAGTTGATCCAATTTGTGCCTTACAGGCAGCTATGGATGGATTTGAGGTAAGAAAACTAAATTCAGTTGTTCACAATGTGGACATTGTCGTCACCACAACAGGAAATAAAGACATCGTTGTTGGTTCTCACTTTGAGAGCATGAAAGACAAAACGATTGTTTGTAACATTGGTCACTTCGACAATGAAATTGATATGGCTTGGTTGAATGGAACTTATGGAGATTCTAAAGTAGAAATTAAACCTCAAGTTGACCTGTACAATGTCAAAGGAAATGAAATCATCGTTCTTGCGGAAGGAAGATTAGTGAACCTAGGATGCGCAACAGGTCATCCGTCATTTGTAATGTCGAACTCATTTACAAATCAAACATTAGCGCAAATCGAGTTGTGGGAAAATTCAGACAAGTACGATAATGATGTATACATGCTTCCAAAAGCATTGGACGAAAAAGTAGCACGTTTGCACCTTGCAAAAATTGGTGTTGAGCTTGAAGAGCTTTCTACGGACCAAGCTGATTATATCGGTGTGAAAGTTCAAGGTCCATACAAACCTGAGCACTACAGATATTAAGCATTAATTTATGCTAAAGAGAAAAGCGAGCCATTTGGTTCGCTTTTTTTATATCCTAAAATAAAGGAGTAATGAAGTGATTATTATTATTCTAAA
>CAJXDT010000071.1:0-6642 GCA_913052055.1 uncultured Cryomorphaceae bacterium | reverse complement strand
GAAGAAAATTTAGTTTCAAACAAAAGATTTCATCTATTGAAATCACAAATGAATGTCTTAATTTAATTTCAACCATGTCAATGGGTTCCAATGAATACTCGATATTTTTGAAAACTCTGAACTAAATCGTTAGAATACTCCTTTCAGACAGGCGCGATATTAAAGTCCTTTTTAAGTAACATAATTCACTTTATTACAACACTATAACAAATACAAATGCTATTTAAAATACACTTTTCAGTGGGCATCTTATTTTCAAGACCACAACTTACTTCCTAAATTCGCACTGTGAAAAAACTTATACTATTATTTTTATTTATACCCCTCGGATTATTTGCTCAGAGAAAAAACACTCAAACCTTTATAGAGATAAATATAGGTGTCGCCTCAATTGATGATTATGATTTCTCGGATCCTTGGCCCGGATCGAGTGTGTTGTTTGGGCAAACCTTCGAATTTGTCAGGAATGGAGTCTTTGAATATCAAATTGGAGCTGCTTTTCCCGCGATAATTACAGGTAAACTTGCTCTTGGAGCAGGAAGCCTTAAAAACAACATTGGATTGGCAATTCGACCATGGCCGCTGACCATTGGTCCACAAGGAAAAATCGGAAATTTTTCCTTTAGTTTTGAGGTGGGTAACAATGATACGGCTAGCTTTGACGCTGGTTATATAGCCACTGTTGGATATCGATTTCAATTAGGAAGGTGAAAAAATATGGTTCAAAAAAATGAGTTAGACTAAATCAGTCTTCCACAAATTACTCCACAGTAACTGACTTCGCTAAGTTTCGTGGTTGATCCACGTTACAATCCCGCATCACTGCAATGTAGTATGAAAGAATTTGAAAAGGAACTGTAGCAATCAAGGGCACTAAGTACTCGTTCGTTTCTGGAATTTCTATGAAATCATCTGCGAATTCCTTAACCTGTTCGTCTCCCTCAGTAACAATCGCAATGATTTTTCCCTTTCGTGCCTTAACCTCTTGAATATTACTGACCACCTTTTCATAAGACGGACCTTTTGTGGCTATTACGAATACAGGCATCTCCTCATCGATAAGTGCAATTGGTCCATGCTTCATCTCTGCAGCTGGATAACCCTCTGCATGGATATATGAAATCTCTTTTAGCTTCAGTGCTCCCTCTAAAGCAACAGGAAAAGAACTCCCGCGACCAAGATATAGGGCGTTAGATGCATCTTTATATTTTTCGGCTATCTTTTTGATTTTATCTGTCTTGTCTAAAACAAGTTGAACCTTTTGGGGTATGGCCTCAAGAGATGATAATAAATTTCTAAACTTTGACTCATTTAGCTTTCCTTTTTTTCTCGCCAAAGAGGCGGCCATGAGGGTTAGAACTGTCACTTGAGCAGTAAAAGCCTTAGTGGAGGCGACCCCTATTTCAGGGCCAGCATGGGTGTAAGATCCAGCGTCTGTAACTCTTGAAATGGACGAGCCTACAACATTACAAATCCCAAGAATTGTAGCGCCTTTACTTTTGGCGAGCTCCAAAGCTGCCATAGTATCCGCTGTTTCTCCAGATTGAGAAATCGCTAGGACAATATCACCTTCATTTATGATTGGGTTTCGATATCTAAATTCACTTGCATATTCAACTTCTACGTTGATTCGAGCTAAATCTTCAAACAAATATTCCCCAACCAAGCAGGCATGCCAGCTCGTACCACAAGCCACCATCACAATTCTATTGGCATTAATAATATCGTTTTCATAATATTTGATCCCACCAAGAGACACCCAACCTTCTTTAGCATTCAATCGGCCTCTAAAGCAATCCTCTATAGAGTGAGGTTGTTCATGGATTTCTTTCAGCATAAAGTGATCGTATCCTCCCTTCTCTAAAGCTTCTAAATGAAGCTCTAGCTCTTCAACATAAGGATCTTTTTTAACCTCATCAATATTATAAAGCTTCAAGCCTTTTTCCTGATTTAAAATCGCTATCTCTCCGTCATTCAAGTAAACAACTTGCTTCGTATACTCAACAATAGGCGTAGCATCTGAAGCAACATAAAAATCATTATCCTTTCCTATACCTAGAACTAAAGGGCTACTTTTTCTAGCAGCGATTAGCTTATTCGGTTCGTCTTTGCACATCACCACGATAGCATAAGCACCGACAACTTGCTGAAGTGCTAAACGAACTGATTTTCCGAGCTTGTGTCCCGTATTTTTCTTTATATCCGCAATTAAATAACACAAAACTTCGGTATCTGTATCGCTATTGAATTGATAACCTTTGGACTCTAGTTCTTGACGTAATACATCATAATTTTCAATGATTCCATTATGAACTAAAGCTATATCTCCATCCTCTGACAGGTGTGGGTGGGCGTTTTTGTCATTTGGCGGGCCATGGGTTGCCCAACGTGTGTGCCCTATACCTCTTGTTCCGCTATTGTCTTTCGATACAACATGTTCCTCAAGATTCGCAACCTTTCCTTCTTTTTTAAATAGTTTTATCTCACCGTCCTTCAATAAAGCTATTCCCGAGCTATCGTATCCCCTGTACTCCAATCTTTTCAGCCCTTTTAAAACTATCGGATAGGCCTCTTTTTTTCCAATATAAGCAACAATTCCACACATATTAATAGCTTGTATAGGTAATGGTTAATTTTGGTTTCTTCTTATTGATGGTATTACGCCCATTAAAAACAATTCTCTCCGCTGAGTTAATAAAATACAAAGGTGACACCATAAGCTCAGTTAAAGGTAATTCTTTGTTTACAATTGACTGAACATAGTCCCTAATATTAATATCAAAGCTTTTTTCTATAGGGTTATAAACCCCTATTACCCCAACGTTTATTAATCCTTGGGACAAAGAATCAACCCGAGTTGCCAAACTCACATTACTTCCTGGCTGGTATTTATACCCTGTCTGAAACTGAATTGGTAATGACAGATCAGCCCGATGAATAACGCTATTTGGGGGCAGATTTAAAAGCCCTGGCATCGACATCGCTGCCCGTGCGCCAAATGCCTGAGCATAATAAGTGTCTTGGCCTTCTGTTGAATCAACTAATACCTGTTCAACATCAGTTCCTGTTTGATCAATCGATACGGTTGTGAAATCGGCACAGTCCGAATTCATCAATAAATCATAAGAGGTAGGTTCTCCTTCCTGACGAAAATAAATCGTAGCCTTAGAGGAAGGATCATTAATATCTAAATAAAGAGCCGCCCCTTCGCCTACAGCTTGAAAAGCATTGTTGGTTTTTATGTGAAGGCCCTTAAAAAATTCTAAAAACTCATCATTACTTGAAAAAGTTGTGCTTCCACTAGTCGCCTCTGTAATTAAGCTCCAAGCCAGGTTTGTGTCAAGGTGAATTCTTAATTGAGGAGCCAAAGAATCTCCATCAACAATTGTCGGAGAGGATGTGTTGGGTGTAATCGTTGAGTTTTCGAAGGGTACAAGATTGTTGGAACTGTGATTAAGCGAAGAAAAGGAGTAATACGTAGAGTCCAACGACATAGCCTCTTCAAGCTCGTATACCTCAAAAGTTTGTGGGTCCAAATCTCCGTAGTAACCAACATATTCTAAGGCCAAAACGAAAGAATCTATTACAATCAAGCTTGGATCTCCAAAGTTTGGGTCTACACCAGCTAACCTGAGCTGTGTGTAGATTGATGCCTCGTAATTTCCAAATATCGGATCCTCATAAGAACCCAAAACAACATTTGCTGGGTTATCCGAAATAACAGAATCTTCGCTTATGGTGTAGGTATATAATGAAAACGTATCAATTGACGTTCCGCCAAGAATATTCGATGAATCTACAATATCCGCACCTAGTTGATATTCTTTTTTTTTGCATGAAAGAACTGCAAAACAGCATAGAAAAAATAACGATATGGTTCGAATCATATTTTCTGATTAGACCATTGCGCTTTCCTCAATGACTTTGTCATAGAAAGAAGACAATTCTTTTGCCAAATGTTCTTCTTCTACAAAGCCTAGCTTGTGGCCAGTGCTACTATCGAAAGCTTGCTTTAATTCCGAGCTTAATTCTTCGGAAGAAACATTAATGCCATCAAAATAGTTTAAGGCCTTTGTTGTAAAGTTTTCAAACGTTGTTTCTTTGAAATTATTACATACCTCATCGCTGAAACCTTCAAATTTTAGCTTTTCAGAAAAACGCTTATCCCAGTTCTTATTGAAGCCTTCATTGTAAAGACTATATACAACCTTTGTTTCCTTAAAATGAGGGTCTTTGCCGTACATCTCTTTAATGTATAATCCCATGATTCCAGTCATGTATCCATGACAGTGAATGACATCAGGTTGCCAGCCAAGTTTTTTAACCGTTTCTAAGACGCCTCTACAAAAGAACATTGAGCGTTCATCATTGTCGTCAAAGTCTTCGCCTTTATCATCAGTAAGCGTATATTTTCTTCGGAAATACTCATCGTTGTCAATAAAATAAACCTGCATTCTTGCCGCAGAAACAGAGGCCACCTTTATAATTAGCGGATGGTCCTTGTCATCAATACAAATGTTGAGTCCTGAGAGACGTATAACTTCGTGAAGCTGGTGTCTTCTTTCATTTATTACACCAAAACGAGGCATAAAAACACGGATTTCCTTTCCATTCTCTTGGATGACTTGAGGAAGCTTTCTTGCTGTACTGGAAATTTCTGTTTTTGGTAAAAATGGGGCGATTTCTTGTGAAATATATAGGATTTTCTTCTTTTCCATAAGTTTGATTCGGAGTGCAAAAATACGAATTTTTATCAAACTTTCATAAAAAAACCTAGCTTTACCAACTGAAAAAAGGTGCAAAATGACTGGTTTTCAAACATTTTACGATTTTAAAAGCTTGCAAAGGTTTATTTCAAGCTTCAAAAAAAAACCGTCGGTGGGTGTTGTTCCCACAATGGGAGCGTTACATGTAGGCCACCTTTCTTTAATAGACAAAGCACTAAATGAGAATGACCTAGTCGTCGTTACAATTTTTGTGAACCCAAAACAGTTCAATAACCCTAAAGACCTAGAAAACTATCCTAGAGTGCCAGAAAGTGACTTATCGCTTTTGAGAAAATATAAGCGTGTTGCTGTGTGTATGCCCGAAGAAAAAGACGTTTACCCGTCTGACGACCCTTATAAAAAGGTTTCTCTCGGGCTTCTTGATACTGTCCTTGAGGGTAAATTTCGGCCAGGTCATTTCGCAGGGGTGGCACATGTGGTCCACAACCTAATTTATTTTATCAAAGCGCAAAGTGCCTATTTCGGACTAAAAGATATACAGCAGCTATCTGTGATCAAGCGCATGGTAAGTGAGACACAACTTCCTGTAAAAGTGGTTCCATGCGAGACCGTGAGAGACAAAAGCGGAATGGCACTAAGCAGCCGCAACTTGCTTTTATCTCAGGATGATTATAGAGATGCCACTATAATTTTCAAAACATTAGACTTCGTACGACAAAAAATAAAAGAGGAACGGCCTGAAGATGTCAAGAAGAAAGCCATAGAGCTATTCAATTCAGGTTCCTTACAACTAGAGTACCTAGAGTTTATAAACCAAAACTCCTTCGAGCCATACGAAACGGGGGATGATGATGGCGCTTGTTGTATTGCCGCATACTGCGACGGTGTAAGGCTAATCGATAATATTTTATTGTAAAATATCATAAAAGAAAAATGACCAAGTCTAGCTTCTTTTCTCTGTTTAAAATCCTTATCTCAATTGCATTGGGGGTATACCTGACTTGGTATATTTTTGATAATATGTCAGAAAATGACATCGCTGTATTCAAAGCCGCCATATTTGATTCAAACCCTTGGTTGATTAGCTTATCACTTGTATTGGCTTTCGTTACTTATCTTTCAAGAGCCTACCGTTGGAAATATACGTTACATCCATTGGGCTTTAAAAGTTCCTTTAAAAATCAATACCATTCGCTAATGATTGGTTATCTCGTAAATATGACGATTCCAAGAGCTGGAGAGTTCACGCGTGCACTGATGCTAAAGCGATCGGATAATATCCCTGTTGCGGGGTCTTTTGGCACAATTGTAACCGAAAGAATCATTGATATGCTGATCCTACTTAGCATCGCTTTTGGAACTATCTTTTTTAACAAGTCAGAGGCTTATGCGATAATGTCAAATCTAAAAAAGGGATTTCTAGGGGAAACAAATACAGAAGAAAGCCATATTTCATATTGGATTCTAGGTGTTTTAGGGGGTGTTGTGGTCGTTTTAATTTTAAACAAAAAGCTTCGGAATAAGGTATCGGGGTTTTTACGCTCACTCAAAGATGGCGTTCTGTCCATCTTCAAGATGCAAAGACTTAGCGCATACATTCTTCACACACTATTAATTTGGGGTTCTTACCTGCTTATGTTCGCGCTGCCTTTTTGGGCGCTTGAAGAAACGGCTAGTATTCCTATATCGGGAATGCTCCTTGCTTTTATTTTTGGGGCAATCGGGATCTCTTTTACGAACGGTGGAATGGGCGCTTATCCTCTGCTCATTGGAATTACAGCTGCGTATTACCTCAATGAAATGGGTGTATCCGATTCACTCGCGATTGGTAATGCGTTAGGAATGGTGATTTGGGCCACGCAAACTATATTTTTAATACTTTTAGGATTGATATCATTGGTGCTAATGCCTAAAA
>CAJXDT010000070.1:0-7225 GCA_913052055.1 uncultured Cryomorphaceae bacterium | reverse complement strand
AGATGCTTATGAAATTCTTATGGAAGAATACAAACGCATCGAATAGTTAGATTTTGTTGAAAACAATATAAAAATGTAATGGCTTAAACAACAATTATAATTTTTTGGTAAAACCAGATTAATTTTAGGAAACCTGCATAGGTCTCAAAACGTGGAAGTTTTGATCAGAGTGATACTTGAAATCTTGATTAAAAAAAAAGTAGATTCAAATGAAAGGTTAAAAACTTAAAACCTTAAGCTATATTCAAACGGATTTTATTTGGATTAATACTCTGATTTTCAATTTTTTGACACAGATAAACATTGTCGAAAAGAAAAAACGTAATTATATGAAGCTTGCCACTTGCTTTGCAATTTGAACAGCATTAGTCGCAGCTCCTTTTCTAAGGTTATCGGTTACAATCCAGAGATTAACTGTTTTGGCTTGCGTCTCATCTCGACGAATACGTCCAACAAAAACATCATTTTTACCTTCCGCATGAATCGGCATGGGATAAATCTGATTATCCGGATCATCTAAAATAATTACTCCCGGCATAGAAGCCAAAACCTTTCTCAACTCATCAAGCTTATACTCATCTTCGAATTCTATATTCACAGCCTCTGAGTGCCCCCCAACAACAGGAATACGAACAGCTGTAGCCGAAACATTAATTTTTGGATCTAAGATTTTTTTCGTTTCATTGGTAAGCTTCATTTCCTCTTTTGTATAGCCGTTCTCTTCAAAGACATCACACTGAGGAATGCAATTCTTATCTATCTCATAAGGATAAGCCATTTCGGTCTCATTCCCCGAACGTTCATTCTCCATTTGCTGAACTGCTTTAACACCTGTTCCCGTAATAGACTGATATGTTGATATTAGAACTCTTTTCACACGATACATATCGTGCAAAGGTTTTAATACCAAAACTAGTTGAATGGTACTGCAATTGGGGTTTGGAATAATTTTATCCATTTTCGTGAGTGTTTTACCATTCACCTCAGGCACAATTAATTTTTTTGTAGGATCCATTCTCCATGCCGAAGAATTATCAATTACATAAGTTCCTATTTCTGCAAACTTGGTTGCCCACTCCAATGATAACGCGCCTCCAGCTGAAAAAATAGCAATATCAGGCTTTTGCTGCAAAGCTTCATTTATACCAACAATGCTGAAATCCTTTCCATTAAAGTTAATCGTGGAACCAATGGACTTAGAAGAGGCAACGGGTATGAGCTTCGTTACAGGAAAGCCTTCCTCAATTAATACTTTTAACACTACTTGACCTACCATTCCGGTGGCACCTACAACTGCTACTATCATCTCTCTGTTAAAACTTTCATTGAATCATAATCTGTGGGTGTAAAATTAATATATTTGAATACAATCTTATTATGCGCCACAAAATAGCATTTGTTCTTTTATTATCCTGTCATTCAGTGCTTTCTCAAATCACTGAAGATTTCTCCGATGGAGACTTCACTAATAATCCCTCTTGGAGCGGCACAATGTCGGATTATGTTGTCAATTCAGACCTAGTACTTCAATCAAATAACTCGATAGCTACCACCTCATACCTGAGTATCGAAAACAATCTAAACGGCTCAAATGACAATGAATGGAGGTTCTGGGTAAAACAATCCTTTTCTCCATCATCGGCTAATTTTGGACGATTATTTTTAAGCTCGGATAGTGAGGACCTCAGCAATTGCCAAAATGGATTTTACGTTCAACTCGGAGAATCAGGCTCAATCGATGCGATTCGACTTTTCAAAATGAGCAATGGTATTTCGACCCTTTTGTGTACAGGTGTTGATGGACAAATAGCAACGAGTTTTGAGGTCAATATTAAAATAACGCGAGCCATCAACGGAGATTGGAAGCTGTTTTGTGACCTGACAGGCGGAACCAACTTTGTTCTTCTTTCAACCGCGAATGATACAAGCCCATTAAGCAATAATTACTCCGGCATACTAGGTACTTATACCGTCAGTAATGCCAATAAGTTTTACTATGACGATATCTATATCGGAATAGAAGAAATAGACGAAACACCTCCATCTTGTCTCGACGTCACGGTGCTTTCTGCAACAGAAATTGACCTACAGTTTAATGAGCCTCTTGAAGCGATATCCGCCCAAAATGTATCGAATTATACAATTGCTCCAGCACTGAGTATTTTTCAAGCGAATCTTGACGAAACCAATTCGAGTATTGTTCATTTAAGCCTGGCGGAACCTATGATAAATGGATCAGCCTACACCCTAAGTACTGAAAACATTGAAGATTTGGAAGGAAATTCATCTCTTCCCCAAAGCTTTGACATAAGCTTTCTCATTGGCGAAGCTCCAGAAATAGGAGATGTTATTATTACTGAGGTTTTCCCTGACCCAAGTCCTTCTGTAGGACTTCCGCCTGTTGAGTTTATTGAAATATTTAATACCTCCAACAAAATATTTGATCTCTCTGAATGGAAAATAGAAGATGCTTCATCAGATGGTACAATACAAAATGGCTGGCTGCTACCAAACAGCTACGGCGTTCTGACAGCTACCGCAAATATTGATTCCTTTCAGTCTACATATCCCGTAACAAGCTTTCCGAGCCTAAATAATGCCGGAGACTCTTTGAAATTATATGGCTTAAATGGCATTTTACTCGATGAGGTTAATTACACAGATGATTGGTACCAAGATGAATCAAAAGCATCTGGCGGTTATACCATAGAAAGAGTAAACCTTATTGATCCTTGCTCAGATGCACTCAATTGGAGTGCCTCGAATGCAGGAAATGGAGGGACACCGGGAAATCAAAATTCCATTTTTGATAACACAGAAGACATCGAACCTCCTCAGCTATTAAATACAATCGCACTAAATCCCAATTATTTACAAGTTGAATTTAATGAGGGAATCGATTCAAGCTCCTTAATAGACTTGGTCTTTAATACTGAACCAAGTTTAACGATCGCCAATACTTACATTGAAAGTACCTACGCAAATGGATTAATCTTTTCCTTTAACGAAAACCTAATTCCGAGTCAAACCTACACATTCTCTTTGACTAACATTAAAGACTGCTGGTTAAACCCTGCTTCGCTGAGCGGAACATTTGCACTTCCAGAAATCGCAAATTCTGGAGAACTAGTGATCAACGAAATTTTGAGTAATCCATATACGGATGGAGAGGACTGGATTGAGCTCTATAACAATTCAAATAAATATATTGATCTGTACCAATGGCAATTTGGAAACTATCAAGATGACACCTTGAGTAATTTGGAAACAATCCCTTTTCATTATGTTGTTGCACCTAGCTCATTTGTTGTGATTGGAGAAGACCCACAATTCGCAATTGAAAATTACCCCAGTCATAATTCAACGGTATTTTTACAAAATGATTTGCCCTCCTACCCTAATGATTCCGGATCTGTTGTTTTACTTCAAGGTTTTAATATCATGGACAAGGTCTCATATAATGATGATTGGCATTTGAGCGTAATCGATGACCTAAATGGCGTGTCTTTAGAAAGAATAGACCCCAATGGAAATTCAAATGATGCCTTTAATTGGCATTCTGCTGCACAGGATATTGGATTTGGCACCCCAGGAATTCAAAATTCTCAATTTATTGCTGCGGTTTACTCAGGGGATTTCTCTTTCACGAGTCCTACTTTTTCTCCAGATAATGATGGATTCGAAGACGTACTGCAGGTTAATTACATGCTAGAAAAAGCGGGATTATTAGGGCATGTACAAATATTTGATAATATGGGACGGCCTATAAAAGACTTATTTCAAAATCAATTATTAGGGTCGACAGGAACATTTACATGGGACGGTATGAATAATAGCGGACAAAAAAGCCCTATTGGCGCATATGTAATGGTTTTTGAAGCTTTTTCAACAGACGGAAGTGTATTCTTTACAAAAGTAAAGGCATTTACATTAGCAGGTAAAATCTAAATTTACCTACATGAAAATAACCATATTACTTTCCTTTATTTTAATGAACACATTGGTTTTTAGCCAGGATTATAAAACTGCAATAGGACTCAAAGGCGGGTACCCAGGTTTTGGAAGCCTGAATGCCAAACATTTTATTTCAGAAAACTCGGCATTAGAAGCCACCTTCGGAGGAATATCAAGAGAAAACTATGGAAATGGTGCTTTTGCTATCTTAGATTATGAAATTCAAAATAGTCTTGAATCTTCTTTTTCATGGTTCTATGGAGGAGGAGGGCTGTTAGGATTTACGACAAATAATGCGGGAACAACAACACTTCAATTAGGAATCAACTCAACTGTTGGTATAGAATATACCTTTGAAGAGGTCCCCATCAATTGCTCCCTTAATATGGGGCCCTTAATTTTTATAAGTCCCGAAGTAAGGTTTAATTGGGGAGGAGGTTTGTCCATTCGCTATGCAATTAGATAAAAATAGAATTTCTACAGGGTCTAAAAACTGGATTCGTTATTTCTTTCATCTGCACGAGAAAGGAGTCCTAACAATTGGATTCAAATTCAAGTCTGATTCATTTGGAGAGATGATTCATTACATCTTTAATAAGACCGGAATTCTTTATGGCTCCGCTTTATCAAACCTTTACACGAGTCATAAATTTGTTTCGCATCTAACCAAAGAGGAAAAACTAAAGCTGCTCTTATTTGAAAATTTATTCTTCGTTTATCAATGCAACAATACAAAGGAGCAAATCGATTACAATGACTTTCTGAACTTATTAGAACGATTTTACGGCAAATTTCAAAAAAAAATATCGCTTTGGGATTTTGATTCTGACAAGGAAATAAGTCTCAAGATTGAAAAAATACTCAGTGAGCGCGTAAAAATAAAGTCAAATATCACTAAAGGGAATTACTGGCTTAACCAAAGTACAAATGGGTTAGTGTTTGTCGATGTTTTACTTTTTTCAGCCTTTTTAAAAGATAGGGAAATTGATCTAGTTAAGAGATATGACACTTTTGTTTTTAATCTTTTATACTTCCTAACGAAAGCAGCGTATAGTGATGGAAAAATTGAAGAAAAGGAAAAAAGGCTGCTTGGTTATTTACTCTCATCAAGCCATCTGAAAGAAGACCTAAAGCAAAAATTGGCAAATTGGATTTCAGCTCCAAATCAATTGGAGCAAATAAATCTTTTTAAAGGTTCAAACCTCGATTATAAGCTGATTTTTGAGCTTTGTGTTTTTGTCGCATGCGGAACCCACACTGTGCACCCTAATGAGGAGAGAAATTTGAAAAAAATCGGAAAAGCACTGAACCTGACTAACCTTGAAATAGAGGAGGCATTTCTAGTAGGAAGAACTTTTGTCTTCAAGAATAAACGTGCTCTTGCTATTTTAAACGAAGATAAATCGTCTGGTGTATTACTCAAAGCGATACAAAAAAAGTGGTTATTGATTCTAGGAAGAAATAAAGAAAAACTGTTTAGTGAAATAAAGGAAAGTAAAGAGCTCATGGACCTTATTGGAAAGTCTGCTATTCGGGAGCTCAGCACTGAAGAAAAAGACCAATTCAAGAATCAATTTTATGACATTCTGAAATCCATGCCATCCCTGGCCATCTTTTTACTCCCTGGCGGTGCCATATTACTCCCTATCGTGATCAAACTGTTCCCTGACCTTCTCCCTTCAGCGTTTAAAGAAAATATCATTGATGACAAAAAGGATGAAAAAGAATAAATATGCTTGAAATAAAAAACATCTCTGTCGACTTCGATAGGCCAATTTTAAAAAATATTAGCTTCAAGGCAAAGCAGGGGCAGATAATTGGATTAGTTGGTAAATCAGGTGCAGGAAAATCTACCTTATTAAATGTGATTTCAGGGCAATTGGCCCCAAAAAATGGTATGCTTTTTCTGAATGGAGAAGCTTTACCCAGTGCCTCAGATTTACTTATCCCAGGATTTCAAGAAATTAAACTAGTATCTCAAGATTACAATCTTGATCCTTATCATACGGTTGAAGAAAATATTCGAGAAGCAGCAATTTCCCTTCCAGAAAAAGAGAAGGTCCGACGTGTAGAGCAGCTCATAAAACTTCTGAAGCTTGACACAATTCGAAATGTAAAGGCAAATGAAACTTCAGGCGGAGAACAACAAAGGCTGTCTATTGCCAGAGCTATCGTGCTAAAACCTGAGGTACTACTATTGGATGAACCTTTCTCAAATTTAGACGCTCACCTAAGGGCAATGCTCTTCAAATATATTTTAAAGCTTAGAGAAAAGGAAAATCTTACAATTATACTTGTTTCTCACGAAGGTCAAGATGTGCTTGGACTATCAGATGCTATCTACTTTTTGAATAAGGGAAAGTTGAGTCCTAGAAAAACACCATTGAATGCCTATTATCAGCTTGGGCACCTAGGTAATGCAATGTTACTGGGTATTGTAAATCAAACCAATATTGATGGAGAGAAAATAAGATTTAGGCCAGATGAATACCAAATATCATCAAAAGGAAATCTGAGCTTGCAATATGATTATACGGTATTTCTTGGTGCACTATTTCTAAATTACTTCTTTGACCCGGCAATGGGAACAATTATTCTTTCGAGTACCGAACCCTTTTCAAAAAACCTCAAAATAAGCATCGACAGCAGGTATAAAAAGTAATTAGAGAAGGTTGATCCCTTAAGATCTATGTATAAAATATATCCGTCAGATTTAATTTTTTAGATACTATTCGGTACATTTATGTAAAATGTTTCACATGAGAGTTTCAAATAAATCAATGCTATATGTTTCAATAGTTTTTCTAGTATGCAGCTGTGCGACAAATAACAGCCTACGAAAACCAGTCTTTGAAACAACTACCTACAAAGGTCAAACAGGTGAAAAAGAAGTAACCAATTCAAATAAAAATAGAGCTGAACGAGAAAAAGCCTTATTTCTAGCAATGGAAAAAGCCGATGCCGCGCAAAGAATTGTTGAGCAGCAAAAAGCAGAAATGGACAAAATAGATACCACAGAAAGGGTTGAAGATATCGAATTGGCACTTGTAAAAATTTACGAACGAACTGAGGATATTATTGCCGAGTTGAATGAGACCTCACCATATTCTATGAGTGGACACAAAAGAACCCTTGAGCTGGCAGAGGAGCTCAATAACCTTCTCCAAAATTATATCGAGCCATTGAAAAAAATGATTGAGTCCAATAAAGAAGTTCGAAAAATAGGTGGTGATATAAGCTTTGATCCCGGTAGTGCAGATTTAAATAAGTC
>CAJXDT010000069.1:0-7900 GCA_913052055.1 uncultured Cryomorphaceae bacterium | reverse complement strand
GTTGGATCTTAAGCTAAGTCCTTAATTAACGAAAATACCCTACGGGGGTAGGGTAATCTCAAACAGACCTGTTTTAAATAAAAGTAACACCACAATACAAGCGATATGAGGAAAATAAATGAAATCAGAGAAGCTTTTTTAGGAATCAATCAAAGAAATGTGGGCTTCGTTTTCCCTTCAAACAATAGGAAGGATTATAAACTTGCCGACGATAAAATATTGGCAAAAAAACGAATGGAAACTTACGGCATTCCTTGTGCGAAAACATATGCCATCATAGATAAGGTTGGCGGTATTCCTGCAGCTTGGAATAGCCTCCAAAAGCATGAAACACTCGCTATAAAGCCCTCAAATGGAAGCGGTGGAGAAGGGATTTTAATCTTAAAAAAGTCTCAAGAAGGTATGTGGTTCAATGGTGAAGATAAGATCACGACAGACGCGGTTGTACTTCATCTTGCAAGCATCATCATGGGCTTCTTTTCAGGAGGCGCAACAGACCGCGCTTTGGTAGAAGAGTGCATCGTTCCTCACGACTGTTTCCATTCAATTTATCAAAGAGGTGTCGCTGATATTCGGGTCATTCTATATCAAGAAAAAATTGCACTTGCCATGCTGCGCTTGCCTACAGAGCAATCAGACGGAAAAGCGAACCTGCATCAAGGAGGAATTGGTATAGGCATCGATATTGAAAGTGGTAAAATGACCCATGGTTTCGACGGTAAAAGCTACCATGAGGTTCATCCTGACAGTAAGGCCCAAATCTCAGGAACCAACATCCCATTTTGGAATGAAATATTGAGCCTCTCTTTGCTCACGGCATCTAAATTCCCCTTAAAATATCTGGGTGTAGACATCGTCATTGACAAATACAAAGGGCCGCTCATTATGGAGGTCAATGTTCGACCTGGATTGGGAATACAAATGGTCAACAAAAAAGGACTCAAACCAATACTCAATGAAATAGATAACCTTTAAAAATATAAACCATGAATTGTACAAAACCATCATCCCCATATATCGCCTTATTACTTATTGTGCTTTGCGTTTCCCTTATTGAGCTTCCTAAGCGACAAACCAAAATAATCTCAATGCAAGAAAAAACAATAACAAAGCTAAGCGCAAAGGTAAATCCCATTGAATTGAAAGCAATTAAAAACTTAAACCATGAATAAAATAACACTTCTCCTTATGATTAGCCTATGCGCCTCGAGTACATTCAGCCAAAACGGCACCTACAAATTGAAAGTCAAAACAATGCTGGGTTATGAAATTAATCCTTTGAGGTCTCCATCTAGTTTCATTGACAGAAACGGTGTTTTTATTAATAAATCAGCACTCTACAACAACCTCCCTTTTGTCGGAGGAGGAATCTTCTATTCAAGTAGCTCAAAGACAAAAAAGCACCGTTTCGACTTTTACAGCAATCATAGAAACAGCATAAATAGTAGCAAGGATAGCATTCGGTCCGCCATTCACGAAGGTGGTATCAAGTACCATTTAAAAACAAAAAAAGGAAACCTTTTGGTCTCAAAGCTGATGTATCGCGACTATGTAAAAACCGGTGGTCAAGACCAAGATAACCTCATCGGGGCGCCACTCAGCTATAAAAGAATCATCCTAGAAAACGGCTACAGCATAAAATTAAAAAGATACTGGGGGCTTTCCATTACTCCACGAACGATTGGTAAATTCTATAAAAGAAGAGGCTTCAATCAATTCAAGTATTTACATAATGATATCAGCACTGTACTTACTTACCGCTACAGTCTAAAAAATAAAGTAGGATACCGCTTAAGCACAAACCTTGGCCAAAGAAACTATTCTATACAAAAGCAAACAAACACAGCAGAAAATGATCCCGATTTTCTAGACTCAAACGAGGTGTTTATTGTCAACGGGAACGACGACAACTTAAATAGAATGTGGAGATACTATTCTGCAGATCTCGGAATAAAAGTTCCTTTAGGAAAAAAATTCAAAGCGATTGTTGCGGCAGGCTTTGTCCTACGAAATGATATTCTAGATGATAGACTCGGGTACCGACAAAGTATCATAGATTTAGATATACAGTATAGCCACAAAAAGCTTAAGCTGTCTGGAGGCATCAATCATCTCGGCAGGACCTATACAACGCTATCAGCATCAGGAACAGCCGCGCTCTTACGCTATGATTATATCAAGCTTCGTGGTAATGCAAGCTATTCTTTTTCAGATCGGCTGCAAGCATTCGCGCAATTTGGATGCACAAGAAGAGTTTCAAATTCAGACCTAGAAACCAATAGAACACTACGCAGCTATTTTATAGGAGAATGCTCCATGGGAATGAGATTTTCAATAAAAGGATGCTATGGCGATCGCCAAAAAATCAGATAATATGTAATCCCAATCTTACCAATGATAAAGGTTGTGACATTAAAGCTTCAGTCATATTCACCTTTTTTTATTCAGTGGTTTTAATACCTTAAATTAATTTTTTATTAAAGTTATACTATCTAATTATTACTGAAATCAAGACTTTGTCGTAAATTCACGAGAATAAATCATTACATCACCTGAACGTTGGGTTGAAACGAGGCTCAGCATTTGAATGCAATCTTTGATCGCTTTAGGCAAGTGGAAACAAGAAACACTATGAAAAACAAGCTCTTATTTGGTACTTTATTTTTCATCGGCTTTGGGCTGAAAGGTCAAGAGCTCTATAATCCTCAGACGCTTTATGATGCACCTGGAGGGGTGTTTGATATCAACTTTGTGCGCGACATGGATCTCGTTTTTGAGGACCCTAACTACCACAGTGTTCTAGTAAACTCCTTTTTTAATGCGCCTAGCTACAGGATTCCGGCTACACTTAGCTACAACGGAGAAAGCTATGACAGCGTTGGGGTTCGCTACAAAGGGAACTCAACTTTTTGTCTACCCACCGATGAAGGTAATCCAAAAGTCCCTTATAATATTGAGATGAATCATTTTATTCAGGCACAAAAACTTGAGAACCTAAAAAAAATTAAGCTTGCCAATGCTTGGTTAGATCCTACTTTTGCAAAAGAAATCACAGCTGCAAATATTTACCGTAAATACCTACCGACGCCAGAAGCCAGCTTATTGCGCCTAAATGTCCAAGGAAACTATCTTGGCTTGTATGTAAACACTGAGGCTATTGATAAGCAATTCTTACAAAAACAATTTAATGAGAAAGACGGAGTGCTCGTAAAGTGTGATCCTGTGCAAGTTTTTTGTGGTAACAATACAGCCAATGGAAACCCTGATTTAAAATGGATGGGTGCGGATAGTGCCAACTATTATAACAGCTATGATGTAAAATCTGATCATGGGTGGGGCGAGCTTATGGAGCTCATAGAAAAGATAAACTTTGACTTCGATAATTTAGGTGACGTGCTCAATATAGACCGTGTATTGTGGGCTTTCGCAGTGAATTCCGCAATCTTAAATCTAGACACCTACAACGGATATTACGTGCATAATTATTATTTATACAGAACTGAAGATGGTCTTTTTCAAATGATTCCATGGGATTTTGACAATTCATTTGCTGGCGCCATATTGGGTTGGGATTTCTTTGACCCAATGGTTGTCTACAATTATGACACCTACGGAAATCAATACGCACCCAACGAGCGTCCTTTACTAGAAAAGCTGCTAGACGATCCGTATTACAAAAAGTTATATAATGCCCATCTTAAAACAGTATATACAGAATCACTAATCGATACAGACGCGGTTCGAGCGTCCATTAACCAGCTACAGGCTACAGCCTACGCAGCTGTCGTGCAAGATGAAAACAAGCTTTTTTCAATGGGGCAGTATAGTTCGAACGTGGAAGAAAACCTCTGGACAGGTTGGGGCTTTGGAGGTATTATGTCCATGATTAATGGACGAAATGCCTACCTATCTGGTCTTCAAACAATGTTCATGCCGACACCAGAGATTTCAAATATGAACCTCAACGCCGGAGTACTTACTGTCGATGTTGATTTGGCGGATGAAGTTGATATCATGGCCACCACGAGTGAATTCAATTCTAAATTTGAGCCTTTTGCGATGTACGACGATGGTACGAATGGTGATCTCGTGGCAAATGACAATACCTACACAGCTTATCTTCCATATGTGGTTTCAGGTGATGCCGTAAAGTTTTACATTCGTGCTCAAAATTCTTCAAATATGCGCTTGCTACCAGAGCGCGCAGAATATGAATTTTTTATCTACGATCCGACTACAAGCCTAGAAGACCAAGTCTATGATGAGGACCTTCGTATTTATCCAAACCCTGCCAGCTCGATATTAAATATCAGCGGTACAGAAGCACAAAAGCTACACTGTGAACTTTACTCAATGATGGGAAAAAAGGTACTTGAAAAAGACTTCTGGGGCGCATCCGCAAGCATGCAGATAAGTAATTTGGAGGCTGGAGCGTACATCCTTAAAGTGAACAATCAGACCTTTAAGGTCCTAAAACAATAGCATTGTTTCCTTTCCATTATTTAAATTCATTACGTATTGGCACGGTCGTTGCTTTAGTGCATTTCATTAATTAATTAACTACATTTAAAACATAACCTAAAAACAAAACATGAAAAGTTTAAAGCTTACAATCGCATTTTCTTTTTTATTTCTTTCATTTTTTAATTTTTCACAATCAAATACGCTTGTGGTATTCTCGCAAGACCCGACACCATTTTACATCGTTCTAGACGGTGTCAAAAAGAATGAAGTCCCAGAAACACGTGTTGTCGTTCCTGGCATCAGACAAACGAATAGCAATGTGCAGATTTTTTTCAAGGATGAAAGCATAGCTCCAATCAGCAAAAACATTTGGTGGGATGAGGAACATAAAAATGATGAAGTTACCTTTCGCATCGTACCCGTAAAAAAAGGCTACAAGCTTCGCTTTTTCAGCACTGTGCCAAATAAAGCAACTTCAACACCACCGCCTCCACCCGCTCCAGTGGCAGCAGCGCCTCAGACAACACAAAATGTACAATCCACAACAACAACAGTTGTCACTGAAACCACAAGGGTAAACAATAACGGAAACGCAAACGGTGGTAACGTGAACATGAATAATGCGGTTACCAATGGCAATGCGAATGTCAATGGAAATATCAATGCTGGTGTGAATATGAATGTGAATTCAGGCGTAGACATGAACACAGGTGGCGCCGTAAATAACACGTCTGATATGGTTGGAGGTTCCATTAGCATGAACATCAATATGAATGATGGGACAAACATGAATACAGGTAGCGACAACATGAATATGAACATGAATGTCAATATGAATGATGGAAATATGAATGCAGTAAATCCCCCAAATAATGGCAATATGTCTATAAACATGAATGTCAATGAGGGTAATGTAAATGCTTCCAACCCTATGAATGGCAACATGAATGTAAATATGAACATAAATGATGCCTCAATGAACAATGCCATGAACCAAGCGAACAGCAATATGGGCGTGAACATGAACGTGAATGAAACAACCACAAGCAACAACAATACGTCGAATACAACCAATATGGCTGTCAATGAAACCGTAACGACGACCACAACGACCACCACTATAAACGAAGTGCCTGTTGCTGCAGCACCTGTAGCTGCTGCTCCTGTTTCTTTAGGAGGTTGTGTAAATCCGGTTCAGGATATGGGAAGTATTATGGCTGCCATTGATGATGAAAGCTTTGATGATGGGAAAATTATTGTCGCAAAGCAAGCGACATCAAAAAAGTGTTTGACCGTGGATCAAATCAAACAAATCATGGATGAGTTTAGTTTCAGCAAAAACAAGCTAAACTTCGCTAAATACGCATATAAAAGATGCTACAATCCAGATGATTATTATCAAGTAAATGGTGCTTTTGACTTCAGCTCTGACAAAGAGGAAATGAACGAGTTCATCAACGACCAGAATTAATAATCACTAGACCAAAATAAAAGACCTCATCACAAAATGATGAGGTCATTGATCTCTATTTCCGAGAACATTTTGCGGCTACCCCGATCGTGGTAAAAACGACTCACGATTCGACCTTCAATGGCTACAGAGGTGCCTTTTGTACCATATTCATTTAGGACCTGAACCCATCTACCCCAAGCCGACAGCGTATGCCAATTTTTGCGTGTTTTTTTTGCGCCTTGGACATCTAAATAGCTTTCTTGTGTGGTAAGGGTAAACTTCACCTGACGCCTGCCATTAGACAGCAGGTGAAGCTCTGGACTCGAATGAATTTCACCAATAAGGTGTACCAGGTTCATTACTCGGCTGCCTCCCCTTTGTATGGAGAAGACAACACCAAAAACTCATTGGCCTCAACCACGGTTCTGTTCTTGCGCTCGCCGGCTTTGGTTTCATAGGTTTGGTGTAAAAGACGGCCTTCTACCATGACCTTGCTTCCCTTTTCGAGTGCTTCTCGCATCTTGTCGCCCAATGGGCCCCAAGCGTTCACGTTGTGCCATTGTACCTGTTCGTTCCAGTCACCGTTTTTTTGTTTGTAACGCTGGTGGGTAGCCATGCTGAATTTTGTAATTGACTTTCCTGAGTCAAAGGAGACCGTTTCCGGATCTCTTCCTAATCGCCCAATCAAACTGACTTTGTTTCGTAATGCATTCATAATGTAAAAATTTAAAAGTTTAAAAAAATTGCTTGTCGCTAAATTCGACAGGACAAAATTGAGGGCAATGAAAAGCCATAAACGGTTGCTTGTCGTTTAGTGTCGATATTTAGTCGTTTGTAATTGATTAAGGCGCGAATACTTGATCTAATTTCTAGACGTTTGTACCATGAACATCCTCGAACAAGTCATTCAAAAAATGCGCATCAAGCGCTACAGTGCAAATACAATTAACACCTATGTGTCATGCCTAAAGCAATTCTTTAACTATTTCAAGCAAGCAGGCACAAAAGAACTCGGCAAAGAAGAGGTCATGTCCTATCTAGAACATTTAGTAAAAAAGGGCTATTCCAAGAGCGCACAAAACCAGCATATCAATGCGATAAAGTTCTATTATGAAAAACACCTTGGACACAAACGTACTTTCTATTTTATCGAACGGCCTTTTAAAGATCAAAGGATTCCTGTGGTGCTCAGCAAAGCAGAAACCCAAAGACTATTTCAGGCTGTTGACAACCTAAAGCACAGAACAATTCTATATACCATCTATGGTTGCGGACTGCGCATTTCAGAGCTGATCAACCTGCAAATGAGTGATGTAGATCGGGAACGCATGTGCCTATGGGTTAGAAAAGGAAAGGGAAATAAAGACCGTCAAATACCCATTTCGCCAAAGTTACTCGCGCTACTGGAGCGCTACTATAAATCTTATAGGCCCCAAGTATTCCTTATCAATGGACAATATGGCTTAAAATACTCAGCAGGGAGCGTACAAAAGATCGTTAAAGCCGCCTGTAAAAAAGCGTCTATTCAAAAGCATGTCACTCCACATACACTTCGACATAGTTTTGCTACACATCTTTTAGAAAACGGAACGGACTTGCGATGCATTCAAAGTATTTTAGGGCATAACGATATCAAAACCACACAGATTTATACTCACGTCACATCAGCGCACCTGAATAGCATCAAAAATCCATTTGATGACATGGATCTCAGCTAAAAAATATAAGCGAAATAAACGTATTACGTTTATTTCTACATCCCAATATCCGACTTCACCACTAATCTGAAGAATACAACCGGTATTTATAAAAATCTCATATGCAGCAGTTTACATATTTAAACTCTTTCCTTATCAGGGTCTCAAGCATTCTATTTATATTTGAGTATTAAACTCAGAAATAAACGTACTACGTTTATTCCCTCGTTGTAGCTAATTAAAAAAATGGGGAAACTAAAATCCTATAAAGAAGAAGCCGAAAGTC
>CAJXDT010000068.1:0-8550 GCA_913052055.1 uncultured Cryomorphaceae bacterium | reverse complement strand
CGGGTCTATCAGACTTAACTTCCGGAGATATAACAATCAATGGCGAGCAGCGTGATTTTGAAACGGTTTTACTGTCACTTACTGGAGATAACTTCGATTTATCTCAAATCTCAAAGCTTACCAGTAATATGAATGTGCCAGGTGGCAAGCAGTTGGAAAAAGCCGGTAAAAAACGTATTTAATTTATAAGTTAATCACTACAATGAACCATAATAGATTATTAACCCCACTAAGACGATTGATGATGCTAATTGCCGTAGGTGTATTCCTCGGCTGTCAATCGTCTGATTTAGATCTCTATTTTGTAGATCACCAGGAACAAGATGATTTCATCACTTTGGATATTCCTAAAACCATAATTAGTATGGAAGGCAGGGATTTAACCACTAGACAGCTAGAAGCCTATGAGTCTGTTGAAAAGTTAAACATTCTCATGTTTAAATCCGATTCAACCAATTGATCTATCGAATGAAAGATGGCTATTGCGGTGCCTCAGAGCCCCGTAAGGAAGGGCAGGTCATTGGTTTCTAGAAAATTGATAAATATGTAAATTTAATATATATTCTACGTGTTTAAGTTGAATTATAATTATTGTTGTTTATTGATTTCCAATTCAACATATAATCTTTTATTTCATTCTTCATACATTAAAGGATAGTTTCCTGTCTCTAAAATTATTAATAGTAACTGCAATTAAAACAATTATACCCATAATGAATAATTGCCAGAAGTAATCAACACCAGCAATTACAAGAGCGTTGGTCATCATTGAAAGTAGTATAGCTCCCAATAAAGTACCAAAAATTGTTCCTTTGCCACCAAAGAGGCTTGTTCCACCTATGATGACTGCAGCAATCACATGGATTTCCATGGATGTCCCTATGGTAGCTTGGGTTGAGTCAATTCTTGCAATCATAATCAAACCACCCAGTGCAACGCAAAAGCCCATGAAGCAGTAGACCAATATTTCAATGATTTTGATGGTTTTCGTGAAAATTATCCCTAGTGACATTGAAGCAGTTCCAAAGCTGTAGTAAAAATATTCTTGATTGAATGCAAAAGATACTTTCTTATACCATGCAGTATATGATAACAGAACACTGATCGTGTCGCTAGTCCAATTATTTGGGAATAAACCCATCTCATCAGAACCTAATTGAACTTGATTGAATTCTGCGATATAGAAAGCGCTTTTCACACCTGTTATGATATAACCCAATAACAGCGTAAAGAAAATGATTAAAACGATTTTACAAGTTAGTTTATTAGTCTCATGTATTGTGCTTCGAAATAGCCATAAAACCAATAGCCAAAGAAGGATATTTGATATGGGAAGTGGGTTTACACTAGTTAAAATAGCATAAGATATACCAATGACAACGAAGAAAAGGATGCTTAAAGAGCGCCCTGTAAATTGTTTTGTGAAATTCATTTTTGCCTAGATACAATCAAAAGTAAGACATTTTGAAAGGTAGTGATTCATTATTTCATTCTATTGGTATGAGATATCTAGCAATTTCGTATCTTCGCACCCAAAATTAGATACATGGCAACGAACAGAACTTTTACGATGATTAAACCAGATGCTGTTGAGAACGGACATATTGGTAATATTTTAAATATGATTACTCAAGCTGGGTTTTCAATTAAGGCGATGAAATATACGCGTTTGACTGAAGCTCAGGCCAAAGCATTTTATGAAGTGCACGCTGAGAGACCGTTTTATGGTGAATTGGTGTCGTATATGACTTCAGGACCTATAGTTGCAGCAATCCTTGAAAAAGAGAATGCCATGGCAGATTTTAGAGCATTAATTGGTTCAACTGATCCAGCAGAGGCGGCAGAGGGAACCATCCGTAAGGCATATGCAGAAAGTAAAGGTAGAAATGCCGTACACGGTTCTGATTCTGACGAAAATGCAGAGCTTGAAGGGAAATTCCATTTCTCAGCTGAAGAGGTACACTAACCTAAAAAATATTAAAGAAGGGCTTTTTTAGGCCCTTTTTTTGGCAATGAACTTTAACGAATCCATAGAAAAAAGAAGGACTTTTGGGATAATTTCCCATCCTGATGCGGGTAAGACAACGCTTACTGAAAAGCTATTGCTTTTCGGTGGTGCGATTCAATCTGCTGGTGCTGTTAAAAATAATAAGATCAAGAAGACGGCTACTTCAGATTTCATGGAAATAGAGAAGCAAAGAGGGATTTCTGTTGCAACGTCGGTGATGGCCTTCGGTTATAAAAACAAGCAAATAAATATTTTAGATACACCTGGGCATAAGGATTTTGCTGAGGATACCTTCCGAACCTTAACCGCTGTAGATAGTGTTATCCTAGTTATTGATGTAGCAAGTGGGGTGGAGTCACAGACGGAGAAACTCATGGAGGTTTGTCGTATGAGAAAAACACCTGTCATCATTTTTATTAATAAAATGGATCGTGATGGTAAAGAGGCATTCGATTTATTGGATGAGCTCGAGCAATCTTTAGATATAAAGGTTCGTCCATTGACTTGGCCTATTGGTATGGGTGATCGATTTCAAGGAGTCTATAACATATACCAAAAAGGACTAAATCTATTTTCTGCGAATAAGACCAAAATTGCTGAAGACGTATACGAAGTAAAGGATATAAATGATAAAGAACTAGATGAGATTATAGGCGAAGAACCTGCGAAGGAGCTCAGGGAGGAGCTTGAAATGGTTGAGGGCGTTTATGATGCTTTTGACCGTGAGGCATATCTCTCAGGTGAGGTAGCTCCTGTCTTTTTTGGTTCTGCTGTTAATAACTTTGGTGTCAAGGAGCTATTAGATACCTTCTGTGAAATTTCTCCTTCTCCGAGAGGTCGTGTCACGGATTTGAGACCGATTGATCCTTATGAAAATAAGTTCAGTGGCTTTGTATTTAAGATTCATGCCAATCTAGACCCCAAGCACAGAGATAGAATAGCATTCTTGCGTGTTGTTTCCGGAACCTTCGAGCGCAATAAGTTTTATCAGCATATTCGTTTAAACAAGAAAATGAAGTTCCCAAATCCGACTTCCTTTATGGCGCAGGATAAAAGCGTGATTGAACACGCTTACCCTGGCGATGTCATAGGTCTATACGATACAGGTAATTTTAAAATTGGTGATACGTTAACAGAAGGAGAGAAGATGATGTTTAAAGGGATTCCTAGCTTTTCACCTGAGATTTTCCAGGAACTTGAAAATCTTGATCCCATGAAATCTAAGCAATTGGACAAAGGGGTGCGTCAGCTCATTGATGAGGGAGTGGCTCAGCTATTTATTCAGCAACCGGGTAACCGAAAGATTGTTGGTACTGTTGGACAGCTTCAATTTGAGGTTATTAATTATCGCTTAATTAATGAATATGGAGCAAAGTGTCGCTTCGTACCTCGAAATTACTTTAAAGCTTGTTGGATTACAACGGAGAATGAGGAACAGCTGGAAACCTTTAAAAAAGCCAAGCATAATTTATTGGCTACCGATAAAGATGATAATTTAGTTTTTCTTGCGGAAACGACCTTCTTGTTGCAGATGGCTGAGCGCGATTATCCCGACATTACCTTTCACAAGACTTCCGAATTTATGTTGGATAAATAGCAAGCTACAAATGTTTACATTTGTGCATGCGATGTTTTGCATTTCTCTCTATTTTAATATGTATTGTAACTTCATGTAACAATACTGAATCATCTAAAAAACAAATTGTTAAAAATAAAATAATACCTGTAAAATTAGGTATTGGTCTCTTGGATGTTGATGTGGTTTCTTTTGCAGGGTTGTATGAAAAAAACCAATTAGATGGTTTAAAATCAATCCCTCAAGCACAGTCAAAAGCCAAATGGATTTTAGCCGCAAAAAACAAAATAGGCGCATGGTGCTATGTTGACTCCTCGAACAAATTAGGGGTTCTGTACAATGGTTATTGTCTCAATAATAAAGCGTTCCAAGATATTTTATTAGCTGATTCTATTTATCAAGGTTTTGAAAATAATATGCAAGCGAAACCTGATCAAATAAGCGATTATGACTCTTTGTTAATGATAGAACGCAATGCAAATGGAAATTTCTATAATTTAGGGTACCACTCATTTTGGGTGGGGCCTGAAGCTAATTCGGGAAACCATAAAATAATTTCTTTGGATCAAAGCAATGGGGACATAAAGCTTAGGTCTGTAAATACTGGGAATGGTTATTTCATGAGATTTTTAAAATAATTAATATGATAAAAAGATTATTCATACTTGTTTTGTTTTTTCAAATGCTTTCTTCGAATGCGCAGATTACGCGTATAAAGATTGATCGTTCTTCGGATACAACAAGTGAGGTCGTGCTTCGGCTTGCACATCGTTTTCAAAGCTATAACTGGACACCGAAGCATAAGTTTGATCATTATGATACCTCAATCAATTCACCGAAGTCTGTCAAGTATGCTTTGGATGGTTCCAAATTCTACGTTCAATCTTTAGAGGGATATACCACCTCAATATATGATGCCGAATCAAAGAAGCTCATCAAAACCTTAATTCATGGATTCACTGCAGCAAACGACAGCTTGTTTAAAAATGGGGAGACGACGATTTACAATTATCCATATAAACAGAATCGAAAACAAAAGAATGTATTTCTAGGTAAACCTGTAGAGTCATGCTTTTCGCACAAAGGCAAGTACTTGTGGGTGACTTATTACCGCCGCGATTTTGACCCCATTGCCCAGTCTCCTTCGGCCGTAGCAATCATTGATACTGAGCGTGATGTAATTGTTCGCGTAATGCCCACAGGACCTTTACCAAAAATGATTGCTTGTTCACCGGACAACAAGCGCATTGCCGTAACCCATTGGGGAGACAATACGGTAGCCATTATAGATATTGATTCCGAGGATCCGTTTGACTTTCAATTTGTCAAGCATTCTGTTGTAGATTATAAAATGTCTACGGAGTTTTCTTCTTCGCATGTAAATAGAGATGCGAGCTGCGGATTCTGTCTTCGTGGTACGGCTTATACACCAGATGGACAATTCTTGTTGGTAGGTAGAATGGGAGGCGGGGGTATCGCTATATTTGATGCAGTCAATTATGATTATTTGGGCACCGTATTTGGGATGATGTCAAATGTCCGGCACTTGGTGGTAAAAGGGGATTATTTATATATCAGCTGCAACCGCCCAGGTTATGTTCAACGTTGCTCCTGGCGTGAGCTTGTAAAAACGCGTTTGGATAGCCAAGAGAAGAAAGTAAATTATACTGCTTTTGACAATGTTTATGTGGGAACAGGGGCAAGAACTATTGTATTGACCTCGGATGGGAAGTATTTGTTTGCTTGTGCCAATAACGTATCTAAAATTGTGGCAGTGCGTACGGCTGATATGAAAGTTGTTGCAAAAATACCAGCTGATTCTTATCCTGTAGGAATGGCGATTTCTGCCGATGATTCCGAATTAATAGTAACCTCACAAGGGAAAAGCAATAAAGGCGGTAATTCTGTGATGGTATTTTCTTTAGACTACAAGTAATAACTAATTAAGGAAATAAAAAACCAATAAAAATGGCCTTAAAATATTCTTCAATGCTTGATTTGGGAACTACCATACCCGATTTTGAGCTTGTCAATGTTTCAGATGATGTTTTGTTTTCATCCGATTCCTTGAAAAATAGTAAGCCGAGTCTCCTTATGGTTATTTGTAATCATTGTCCCTATGTCATACAATATCATGAAGAGTTACAAAGGTTGGCACGTGATTTTCAAAAATCAATAGATATTGTGGCGATTAGTGCAAATGATGTGGATCATTATCCACAGGATGGTCCAGAACCAATGAAGGCATTATTCAAGAATCTTGGCTTAGGATTTCCTTATCTCTATGATCATACGCAAGCGCTTGCAAAAGCTTTAAAAGCGGCATGTACCCCTGAATTTTATCTATATGATTCACATAATGTTTTAGTCTATCGTGGAAGATTGGATGACGCTTCTCCAGGAAATCCTATTGAACCTACGGGAAAAGACCTGAGAGGCGCCTTAAATAGCTTATTATCCGGAGAATCAATAACTGATTACCAGCAACCATCCATGGGTTGCAGTATTAAGTGGAGGAAATGAATATAGAAAGACATTCAAATATAAATTTCAACTTTTTGTCCATTTATCTCCGTCTTGAAAGGTCTGCATTTTTACTATATTCGTAGCCTAACTAAAATAAAACGAGGAAGTGAGATTTTACCTTGTGGATAAAATAAAAGAGCTTGTACCTGGCAAAAAAGCGGTAGGGGTTAAATGCTGGAGTCTTGACAATCAGATATTTCAAGACCATTTCCCTGGATATCCGACTACACCTGGTGTGTTATTAACAGAATCTATGGCACAGCTTTCCGGAATATTAGTAGAGCACAGCTACTACGCAGAATTTGGTGATGGTTTCAAGGTTTATCCGGTTTTAAGCATCATCCGAAAGGCAAAATTTAGAAAATTTGTTCAACCAGGGGATCAATGTATTATTAAAGCAAAAATGATTTCAATCGATCGGGGACATGCAGTTGCCGAAATAAAAACTTATGTCGAAGACGATTTGATGTGTGAAACCACGCTCAATTTCCTAATTGGCTTGGAAAAAGATATGAAGGACAACCCTTATATTGTAAAAATGGATCAGTATTACAGAAGTATTCTTCCAAAGGAATTTATTAAATGAGCATATTTATTATTGGTTTCGACGGTGTATTTCCTAATAAATTTGATGTCGAAAAATTATCTGAACGATCTCAAAGCCAATTCATTTCTGGTACTATTGACCTTGATCTTGACGCCGAATTTTTGCCACACCGGAGTGACGAAAAAATAATGCGAAGTGATATTAAAGTTTCTGTTGTCTCAATTCGAAAAATTTTAAAAGATATTGGCCTTGATGCATCTGAGTCAATTGAAAAAATGGCTCTATTCGTTGCAAATGGTGCTTTTATATCGGATACTCAGCGATATATGAAAAGGATCTCCATATATAAAACATTTCCTGACGATATAAGTGAGGAAGAGAAGCTTTATAAGATTTATCGCGCCAGTCCTCCGCTACTGGCATTGGAAACCTTGACCAATTCAAGTATGAGCTTTATTGCTCAATATACGGGAGTAAAGGGGAATAACACAACCTATGGAAATACATCTTTGTCTGCCTACTATGCTGTTCAAGAAGCGATTGAAACCCTAAAAAAGGATTCAAATACTAATGCTATAATATGTGCCTCTAATGCAGGTGGGGTTTATTCATTTTTATCCAATTCAGCAGTCGTAGGATACAAGAAAGGTTGGAAGGAAAGCGCTGCTATTGGAAACCTAGTGTTATCAAAAAAATCTGAAAATGCCTTTTGTAAAATAACCAAAATGTCCACGGGTATAAACATTCCAAATCTGGGAGACCAAACCATTCATCGCACATGGTCAACTATAGTTCCATCGGATGCTCAGTGCGTCATATACTCTGGAGCATTCTGTGAACAGACGAGTAAACTCGACCGATTGTATTGTGAGAAGTTTTTTAAGAAAAGTCTTTCTTTATTTGCTGATGCAGGTAATATGGGCTCTTCAAACTTGATTATGGGAATGATCAAAGGTATTAATTTGCTAAAAGAAATTCCTTTTGTAGATATTGTAGATAGAGATGTATACGGAAGGGAGTCACATATTAGAATTGAGAAATGCTAAAGAATAAAGTATATATAATTGATTATGATATCGTCAGCCCAATAGGAGTTGGGAGGGATGAGCTTATCAATAACATACATTCAAATATTGATGCTGAAAGGTCTATTGAGAGGGTCAACGCGTTAGGACTACCATTCACAAGAGCCGCAGAAATCAAGGGTGGCCTTAGTAAATGGGTCGATATTGAAAAAGATTTGTACCGAAAAGTCTGTCCATTTGATAGGAAATTTGAACTTCTTGTGGCCTGTTATGGATTGATGAAAGATAGGGTTGATAAATTTAGGAGTTCGCTCAGTAAAGGTAAAACCGGAGTTATTTTGGGTATTGGAGCTGATGTTGCGCCATTTGAGCTTTTTGAAAAAGAGATTATTGAATTTTTGAAAGAAGATAAAAATCCGATTGTAGAACTTTTTCTGTCTTTGAACGAGAACGGCACGAAATTAAATGTAATGAACAACCCATACGACTTGTATTCATTATATATTGCTGACAAGTTTCAAGCTGGAGCCTTTCAAAAAACAATATTGACGGCTTGTGTTTCATCAACACAGGCAATTGCATTTGGAGTCGATCATATCAAAAGGGGCGATGCTGAAGTCGTAGTTTCTGGCGGCACTGATTCTATCGTAAATACTTTGGCTATGATTTCTTTTGGTAAGCTTGGCGTTATCCCTGAAACGGAGGATGGTAAGAGTTGTAAACCGTTTGATTCAAATCGGAAAGGTACTTTGGCAGGAGAATGTGCTGGTCTTGTTGTATTGGCATCCGAAAAGTATGTTAAAGAGAACAATCTAGAACCTATTGCTGAAGTATCAGCGACTGCTGAGCCAGATAGGCCAGCAAAAAG
>CAJXDT010000067.1:0-9164 GCA_913052055.1 uncultured Cryomorphaceae bacterium | reverse complement strand
TGGAAGGATTTCCCGTTAGGGTAACGAAATCACCTTCACAAATTGTTTCAGAATTAATGGTCAGCGTCGGCACAATTGCATCTGAAACTATCTCAATCGTTTCAGTAATTGGATCTGTGCATGCTCCTGCATCATCGACGGAAACTTCATAAATACCTGGATCAAGCCCTGTTGCCGTTGCCGTTGTTTGCGGTGGGGTAGTATTCCATGTATATGTATAACCGGGATAACCACCTGATACATTTACCGTTGCTGTTCCATCCGAGCCAGCACATGTGACAGGAGAAGAAGAAACACTTGCTTCTAGAGGATCTTCGCATTCTAAAAAATCGACAAATACACCGGAATCCCAAAAGGGATCACCCGAATCTGAAATAGCCAATTTAAAATGGTACGATTCACATGGTACCACTTCTAATTCTCTGGTTAACGTTGTGGTCAAACCGTCAAAAACAATACTTGTGCAACCCTCATTATCTACGTAAAAAGCATTATTACTGTTTGGATTAACATTGTTAACGCTTACGATTGTTGTGTTGTCCGGTAAAGTAGCTACATTGGTGTTATTATAATTCGGACCATTTGGATTAGTTCCCGTTACAAAAAAGCCAAAAGCATCATTATAAAGTGTCCAAAGTGGTGGAGCATATTCTGGGTATTCATCCGAACCAAATACAAACCTTATGAGCAAATTATCACAACTGGGAACTACATCAAACTCGAGAATACAGCAATCAAAGGTAGCATTAGACTCTAATGAAAGTAATTCCGGATCTGCGCATGTGGTCCCTGAAGACTCACTGTAATTTGTGCCATTTATATTTCCTGCCGCTTGGCCGACATTATTGACATTCCCTGTTGTCAATATTAATCCACTCTCAATATTTGCGCATGTCGTTGCTCCATTTGTAAAAGTTCCATAGGCATTGGTCGGACAATTGATTGTTGCATTGGTAATTGTAAGCCCTCCACTTATAATACTATTCACGACAACCTCAGCAGTAGCTCCTTGGTTTTCAATTACCAATTGCGCACGTACGGAATTTGATACGAATAACACGCATGAAATAATCAAATACGAGAAAATTTGTTTACAGAACATACAGTACTTAGACATAATAATCAGGTTATTGGTTGCCTATATCAGGTTATATTTACATTCAAAACTTCAAATCTATTCAACGTCAATTTAACCTCTTTTTTCAAAGAACATTAATTATGTTTTTTTGATGTTAATATGGCAATAGCCTCACAGTCAAATATAAAATAATATAATGAGATAGTGTAACGATTATAATTCAAGATAAAAAGCGTTTTAAAGCCCTACAGAATGGAATCGATTCCTTAATTTTAAAACATGTTCCTAGAACGCATTCATTTGATTCAATTTAAGAATCACCAAAGTACTGAAATTCAATTTATAAGCGGACTGAATGCTTTTGTTGGAAGCAACGGAAGCGGAAAAACAAATGTGCTGGATGCTATTCACTATATGAGCATGTGCAAGAGCTATCTCAATCCTATTGATAAACAAAATGTAATGTTTGATAGCTCATTTTTTCATATAAACGGAACCTGGAACGTAAATAATCATTCAAATCAAGTTTCTTGTTCTTACAAGCTTGGAGCTAAAAAGAAGATCAAGCTCAATAAAAAAGAGTATGAAAAGCTTGCTGATCATATTGGAAAGTTCCCTGTTGTTTTTATCTCTCCCTATGACGGCGATTTAATTAACGAAGGCAGTGAGCTCCGAAGAAAATGGATGGATGGAATAATTTCACAAGTAGACCCGATATACTTGCATACCATTCAATCTTATCAAAAGGTACTTTCTCAGAGAAATGCATTGCTAAAGAACATGGGCGAGCATCGACTATTCGATCTTGAATCTATTGAGGTTTGGGATACTCAAATGGTCAAGCTTGGTAGCTTTATTCATGAAAAAAGAAAAACATTTCTTAGCTCATTTATACCTGTTTTTCAGAAATTTTATCATCAAATAGGGGCAGAAAAAGAGGAGATTTCTATTGAATATAAATCCCAGCTAAGCAATGAAGATTTCGGCACATTATTGATCGAGTCACACAAAAAAGATAGCTACGCACAATACTCGAATGTTGGAACACACAAAGACGATTTAATTTTTAATATCAAGGGACACCCAATTAAAAAATTTGGATCTCAGGGTCAGCAAAAGTCTTTTGTTATTGCACTCCGTTTAGCGCAATTTGATTGGTTGAAAGCGCAAAAGAAAACAAATCCCATTTTACTTTTAGACGACATTTTTGATAAACTCGATGCACAACGTGTTCAAAAATTAGTTGCGCTTGTTACACAAGATTATTTTGGACAGGTCATGGTATCTGATACCGACGAGGACCGAATGAAAGCATTGCTGAAGTCTTTAAAAGTCCCCTCGAAATTATTTGAGGTTACCGAGGGAGATGTTAATGAAATTTCTAGCTAAATTTACAATATGGCTTACAATCCTGATAATCGCAGAGCACGCAAAGAGCAACCCTTGGGAGATGTTATTGAAAAGCTTATGAAAGCTTATCGTTTAGATGATAAAATGAAGGAATTTGACCTTCATGATGCATGGCCAGAATTGATGGGAAAAGCCATTGCACACAGAACGAAAAGCTTGAAGATTAAGAACAAAAAGCTCCATCTTAAAATTGATTCATCAGTAATGCGCGAGGAGCTTCATGCGGGAAAGCAAGTCATCATTGAACGAGTCAACCAATTCATGAAAAAAGAGGTAATTAACGATGTGTGGTTCTCCTAAAGCCCTACTTTATTGAACTCCTGGTACATCGAATCAATATTAAACATTTCAGTTCCAATATTTGTCTTTCCTAAATGCTTTATTTCAGAGTCCCTTTCTAGAAGGTAGGTATTTTGAATATTTTTCAGACTAGAAGATTCGACATCAATCTTTGCTGGTCCAAACTCGGCTTTCTTGCGGTAAGCAGCAAATGCAAAATCGCAATTCTCTAGATTTGTTTGCTTCACCATTATGACAGATTTATCCTTGGCAGCAATACCTATAGAAGCATTATATATGCTACAATTACGAACATTTAAAATAGAGTTTTCGCCACCTGAGATGCCTTTATCTCCAGAATCAAATATTTCACAAGCTTCAATATCAATTTCACTTCCTGAAAAATCAATACAGTCATTTCCTGTCGCTCGAAATATGGAATTTCTCAACGTTCCCTTACAAAAATCCGCATCGAAACCATCTGAGTATGTTTTATCGACCAAAATCCCATCTATTTCAAAATTACAGCGAATAAGATTTAAGGCATCTTCACTTCTTGCATTGATAAAAGAACAATTCTTAAGACTTACCTGGCCTTCATAAATTGTCACGCCACCAGTTAAGGTCCAAGTTTTCGTATTCGCATCTGTCAGGTTGGTGCATATGACATGATTCATTTGAACAGAATCTCTATTTGGGAATAATACAAGGCCTCCTCCTTTTGCACCAATTCCGTTGATTCTAATTGGGTTCGCTTTTACACCGAGCATTTCAACTGGACCATAGCAAACAAACCGTGCACCATTGTCAAGAGAAATTCTGACACCTTCTTCGATAATTAAGTGTTTATCTCTTGGAATAAAAACAGTCTCCGTAAAAGTGTGAACCTCATTGGCTTTAAAGCGTACCTCATTATCATTTGAACCAAATTTACTGCTCTTAAAGTCCATTATAGACTTATAAGTAACTGGAGGAAATGGGCTAACCTTGACAGAAAGTAAAGAATCCCCTGTGATCTGGGTTTTATAGTAAATCTTTCGAGGTCTGAACGAAAAGGGTACTTCCTTTTTAGCCGCCTCATTAACATAGGCCCCCAGGGAGATTTTTTTATCTAATGGAAAAACAAGATTCTTGTTGGCTTTTGTGGAATATCCGACAACTTCTATCGGTGAAAGTAGGTAGTTTTCAAACTGGAAAATACCGGATAACGAATCTGATACTACCGTATAAACATTCAATGCAACCTCATCAAATACTACATTCTGGACGGTTTCCCGGTACAATTCTTTTTTGTGAATCTTACGGACATTTTTAGGTAAGCTTTCATATTTCTTTACTTTTTCTTTAACGTTGACCTGATTCAGAAGGAAATAGTCCTTATCAAGAAAATACAGCGGATATTCATGCTTTAAAAGTGCCTCGTAATATCGAATCTCATTTTCTAATGCCAAAAAGGAGGCTCTCATGTAACCTTCAGCAGAAAACTCATTGAGGTACTTGATATACAGACTATTGAATTCTTGATTTAAAAAGAGTGCATCAAAACTTGTAAAATCATTTTCCTCACGCCATCTAGGTGCCATCCCAAGTAACTCATAGTGTATCGATGGCTGTCCCGAAAAACAATCATAAGCCACTGGTTCAAGAAGTCCATTTACAGGATTTAGGTAGTTCCGCTGGTTGTGCCATATTAGACCATGTGTTGCGTTCATAACATCACAAAGCGCAATAAAGCGCGCCATCTTATCGAGATCTAAATACTCTTGAAATGTCGTATCGAGATTCCTAAACCTTGACATGTGGCTTTGGGCCAAAAGAAACTGATTGAGAAGGACAGGGTTTTTTCTCGTTCTTTTTTTACTAAATGGCAAAATTTCTGCTGATTCCAAATAGGGGAATTTCTTAAAACCACGCTGATATTTTTGTTGGTCATAATAACCTTGCCAGACACCGTTTTCGTCAAACTTAACAATTGGGCCCTCTCTGCGTTTTCGATATTCCAAAAGACGCTTATCAAAGTGTTCTTCGAGTGCATAAACCCCCCTATTCACGCCATTTATGTATACCACCTTAAACTGGTACCGCGTAGTAAGAATGTCTTCCTTCTCAAAAAGTTTGTGACCGAACCACTCCATCATAAATGAACGGGTATGAGGATCTTGAATTGAGAATTTTTTCATCCCATGGTAAGCATTACTGCCCTTAAATTTGATTCGAAAAGACCATTTTTCACCTTCTAAGTGGTCCACCCAGTCTCCTTTTAAACGCAATGAGACTGGCACTTGCCGACCATCAACAGTAACAGAACCTTTAAAATAGGTTTTTAAATCAGAAGTGATTACTTCCCGACTGAGTGCGCGGTCCCTAAATTCGATGATGCTGTCCAAAGCACTTTGAGGGATTTCGATTCTCAGCACATCCTTTTCTGCCACATTTTCAGGCTTTTTATTTTGTCGAAAACAATCGATTGAAAGATCATCCAAGTACGCAACTTCTTTTAAAGGATTCCAAAGGTACACCGTCACATAGTCATAATCTTGTTGGGCTACAAAGCTTAATTTTACAAGCTCCCACTCGACTTTTTCTTCCAGAGAAATATGATTGCTTTCGTACTGAACCTCATCCTTTGAAGCAATAACAAGCTGAGCACTAGCACTTCCTCTTTTACGGTAAACAGATGCATAAATTACATCTCCCTGCTTTACAGAATCAATACGTAATGAGGGGCCAAATTGCTGGGCATCATTTAACTTAAAACCATAGCTTCCTGACCTACTATAGAGATCCGTTCTACATTTAATATTAAACAAATATTGATTGCCCTCTTGAAATTGGTTCCCAGAAATATTTTCACCACCGCATTCAACATGCAAATGTTGATCTAGCGCAGTCTCTGTTTTACATGAGCCAAGTATTACGAGCAAGAAATAAACAGCTATTGTTAATTTCATATTAAGAAATTGTTAAGGAGCAAATGTATAAAATTAAACCTTGAGAAAAGAAGGTATTCAATGGGCCTCAACCAATAATTTAGCTTCGAAAAAGTGTCAATTTCTATAACTTTAATATTTTAGCGCACTATGAAAGATAAAATTGACAAACTCGTTGAAACACGAGATTCTAAAGCTGGTCTATATTTTGATTATACAATACAGGTTTTAATTTTATTGTCTGTTGCCTCATTTACAATTGAAACGCTACCCGATTTAGCAGCAGAAACCATCAACTATTTAGAAACATTTGAGCTCATCTGCATCGTTATTTTTTCATTAGAATACCTTATTCGATTATACATCGCCAAGAGTAAGTTAAAATTCATTTTTAGTTTTTATGGAATCATAGATCTTTTGGCTATTCTTCCATTTTATTTGACTTTAGGTTTTGACCTACGTTCCGCAAGAGTTTTAAGGTTTCTTAGACTATTTCGTTTAATAAAGCTTATACGATACAATAAAGCCATTCGTCGATTTCAAAACGCATTTATGATGATCAAACAGGAGCTCATTATGTTTAGTGTGGTATCCTTAATTTTATTCTACTTGTCTGCTGTAGGTATCTACTATTTTGAAAACAGTGTTCAACCTGAATCATTCTCTTCAATTTTTTCAAGTCTATGGTGGTCGGTAGTGACATTAACGACCGTCGGCTATGGTGATATTGTTCCTATTACTGTTGGTGGCAGAATCTTTACATTTATTATTCTCATGATTGGACTAGGCATTATCGCGATACCATCTGGGATGATTTCATCTGCTCTCACAGAGGCACGTGCGATAGAGAAAGAGGAAAAGCAGAAAAGCTCAGAGTCAAATGCATGACCAGAACCCATTTAAAAAGGGATACGACTTTTTGAAATTAGCGGAATACAGTCCGGATTTAAAAAAAGGAGTGATACAAAACAAATATGGGAAATCAACCATAGATTTTTCGGAGGCAAAATCTGTAAAAGCATTAAATACCGCTCTTTTAAAGCATCAATATGGAATTGACTGGGACATCCCAGATAAAAACCTTTGTCCGCCGGTTCCGGGAAGACTCGATTACCTATTACATGTATCGGAGCTAGTGAGAAAGGAAGCAATTCAAATTCTCGATATAGGTACAGGAGCAAGTTTGATTTATCCTATTCTGGCAACCTGTCATTTCAATTGGAAATGTACGGGAAGTGAAATATCCGATTCATCGATAAAGAATGCCGCAGAAATTATTCGAAAAAATAGCAAGCTTCAATCCATCGAGCTCAGAAAACAAGAATGTAAAAATTCTATTTTAAAGAACATCATTCAGCCATCCGACTTTTTTGACATAATCATCTGTAATCCTCCCTTTTATAGAAACGCGATACAAGCAAATAGACAAAATATTAGGAAAAATAAAAATCTAAAAAACAAGAAAATAGAATCCCGGAATTTCTCCGGAATTCCGGACGAACTATGGTGTCCCGGAGGAGAAAAAAAATTCATTGAAACACTAGTAAAAGAAGGAGTTGAATTCAAAAATCAGATTGAATGGTTCACCACATTGATCTCAAATGAGGACCATCTTAGCTCGATCAAAAAAGAAATCCAAAAAACAAAACCAACATCGATAAAGGTCATTCAAATGGGACAAGGCAACAAAACTAGCCGTTTTGCTGCGTGGAGTTATTTAAAATAAACGTCAAATACTATTGAAAGTAATAACACTTTAATTTTCGAGCTTGTACGAGATACCTATACCCAAAACGGATTTGAATTGAGTTCGAGGACCAACATTCCCATCAATGTCACGAATTTGAATATCATCGTCATAAATTAAATTCCACTGTGCAGTTGCTGAGAACAATGAATTTACCCGAAAAACAAAAACCAGCTCCGCATTGACATCGATATTTTGAGGATTGTTCAAGTAATTGCTGAAAAGTTCAAGCTTTGACTTCATCTCTATATTTTTCATAAGTGCTGCATTCCATTTCAATTTTATAAAAGCACCAAATTCATGACGAACTCTTTCTCCCTTCTCTACTCCAAATGAACCAATTTGAGATAAAGAATCATCCATTACAAAAGTTGTTTTGGCTGCGAAAGGCGAACCGAAAACAGAGAAATTAGCATCCTTAACATAATCGGTCCCCAAGGCAAGATTCATATAACCAGGTGCCATAAACTTCGAAATTGCAATGGAATCATTAGGATAATTAAAACCATCGGCAAATTGGGTTTTAAACCCTGCATTGAGACTTATCAAAAACTTTTTAGAAATACGAATACCCGCCATTGATGATAAATCAATTTTATCATCGGTTTTCTGATACATAAAAACTTCAGATTCGTCCAAATATTTTATCCCTCCAAAGGCCAATGACAAATCATTAGACCAACTCCACATTTCTTTGTTAAAATTTGCACTAGCTAGAATTGAAGCATTTAGAGAAATATTATTTCTACCACCGGCATTCCAATTGACAAATGAGCTTTGCGTTCCATTCAGGGAATGAAGAGATTTCAATTTCCAATTGCTTGATTTCAAGGTATCTAATTTGGTTGAGTCCACATCCAATGAATCTAAATGCTGTGCGTACATATAAAAAATGTTAAACAAAAAGAGGATGGCAAGAAATGATTTATTTTTGCGGTACATAATTTAAATTTGATACAAAAATAGTTTCTTGTGGTACGTATTCTTCTGATTTCAATGATATTTATTCAACAATTTGCGTTGAATGGACAAATAATTGCCGATTATTCCAATAATGAACATTGGTTAATTTTACCTGAAGACAATAAGAATATACTAGAACCCTACATTACGGATTCGTCACTTATTTCCTATGCCGATGTGTTTTATATTTATCCAACTGTTTTTACTGATAAAAAAAACAAAAATTGGAACGAATCAATTGACGATGAGGAGCAGCAGAATAACGCCCTCAGGGTTACACGCCTCCAAAGTTCTGCCTGGGCAGAATCTGGAAGGATGTTCGCGCCCAATTACACGCAAGCTCATATTCGAAGTTATACAGAACTTGAAAGTGGAGGTAGGAAAGCCTTATTAAAAGCATATAATGACGTAAAACAAGCATTTACCTATTACATGGAGCACTATAATAATGGCCGCCCCATTATTATAGCAGGGCATAGTCAAGGGTCTACGCATGGAATGCTTTTACTGAAAGATTTTTTTGATGGAAAAAAACTTCAAGAACAACTGGTTTGTGCCTATCTACCAGGTATAGGAATTCAAGAAAATGAATTTGAATCAATCCCGTTTTTAAAAAGTGAGATACAAACAGGAGGATTCGTAAGCTGGAATACCTTTAAGCGAAGATATAAAACGAAAAAATTTAAAAATTGGTACGAAGGTAAAGCAACAATAAACCCAGTAACTTGGGATGAACAAAAATATGCAGAACGCAAAT
>CAJXDT010000066.1:0-9182 GCA_913052055.1 uncultured Cryomorphaceae bacterium | reverse complement strand
GAGTTGAGCTAAATGAGAAGTGGTCGGCAGGATTTTTTGGTTATCTCAGTTCTCAGTGGGGGCAATTAGATGAAAATTCAGATGAATTCATGGATATACCCTTGGGCTCTTATGCTGCATTTTTGAGTAGGTTAGATTACGAGGGTGAAAAAATGGAAGCTAAGCTGGGGGTGAACATCCATCTGGATACGAAACTGGGAGGCCAAATAGGTTACGTTGAGGAGCCTAATTCTTTTGGATGGAATACGGATTGGGATACTGACCCTTCAAAGTTTGGTTTGCAAATTAATAGTAATCATATTGATGTTTTTTCAAAGACAGGATTTTTCGGTAAACACCCTTCGCAATCTCTAGGAATTATTACCAAATGGAAATATGAAATGATTGATGGTAATTTTGGAAATCGATTTTTTGCAGGCGAAGAGAAAAGGGCTTATATCAACGTTATTTATGATGATATCATCATGAATTCAGACCACAAAATTAAAACAGGGCTGAGCTACAATTACATCGACATATTTCAGGCTGCCTCAGACAGTCTTTCTAGCAATAGAATTGAACACGTGCCCGGAGCATTTTTTGAGTATACACATACGGGTTCGAGACTAACCTCTGTTGTAGGAGCGAGATATGATTATCATTTGCTTTTTGGACAACAAGTCGTTCCAAGAGCACATCTAAAATATAAGCTCACAGAGCGAACAGATCTTCGGTTTACAGGGGGGAAAGGTTGGAGAATTCCAAACTATATTATTGACAATGTATCCTTACTTGCCAATTCTTTTACCTGGATAGCCCCGGAAACTATTCGCCCAGAAGTTTCATGGAATATCGGAGGATCTTTATTCCAGGAGTTCGACATGAAACATAGTCCAGCGACATTAACCTTAGATTTCTATAGAACTTGGTTTGAAAATCAATTGGTGGTCGACAGAGAAAATAATCAAGTAAGGTTCTTCAATCTTGAAAATCAATCTGTTTCCAATAGCTTTCAGGCGGAGCTTTCAATTGAACCTATACAAAGGTTTGTTATTAGAGGAGCATATAAATACTTGGATGTTCGTTCGCTTTTTGGAGATTCACTGCAAGCTAAAGTGATGATTCCAAAGCATAGAGGTTTCTTGAATTTGGCCTACACGACAAGAAATAAACGATGGGATTACGACCTTACCTTATCTGTGTTTGGCAGGTCTAGATTAGCCTCTACAGAACAGTCAAGCCAAGAGTTTAGTGATGTTTTTCCTCGTCTTAATGCACAGGTAACGTATAAATTAAAACGTTGGGATTTGTATATCGGAGGTGAGAATTTGACGAACTACACGCAGCAAAATCCAATTGTTGAACCTGAAAATCCATTTGGTCCAAATTTTGATGCCACTCGGGTTTGGGGACCAATTATTGGCTATAATGTGTATTTTGGTATCCGATTTGCAATACCTAAACCAAAAGAAGAAAATGACTAATAAAGTAAAATCCATTTTAGTATTCATCCTCATGATGACGTTGTGTGCATTTTCAAACAAAATGAATGCTCAAAAATCCAATACGATAGAATTTCATACCTCTGCACAATGCGGAATGTGTAAAGAAACGATTGAGGGAGCCATGAACTATGAGCGTGGTATTCAATTTGTCGAGCTAAATATGGAGAATATGTTTCTCACGGTTAAGTATAAAACAAAGGTTCATACTGAATTAACGATTAAAAATATAGTTGCTAAACTAGGTTATTCAGCGGGAGAGGTAAAGGCAAATGAGAAGGCAATGAATGATTTGCCTAAATGCTGCCAACCAGGTGCACACCTTTAGTTTTTTTTCATTTCTTTCGATTAAAAATGTTTACCTTCGCCACCTAGTTAAAAGCAATGAGTGATTCAATCCAGCACGAATGTGGTATCGCCCTTATTCGTTTAAAAAAACCTATTCAGTACTATATTGATAATTACGGTTCTGCCTTTTATGGTGTTAATAAACTGCACCTCTTAATGGAAAAGCAGCACAACCGTGGCCAAGATGGTGCTGGTGTAGCAAATATAAAGCTTGGAATGAATCCAGGGGAAAGGTATATCTCTCGTGTTCGTTCAGTTCAAAAAGCACCTATCCAAGATATATTTGACCAAATCAATTCAAAATTCAAAGCGCTATATGATGCCAATCCGGATTCTATTCAGGATGTAGATTTTTTAAAGCGAAATGCAGGCTTTACAGGTGAATTGTTTTTGGGTCATCTTCGGTATGGAACTTTTGGTAGAAATTCAAAAGAAAGCTGTCATCCATTTCTAAGACAAAACAATTGGATTACTAGAAATCTTGTTGTTGCAGGTAATTTTAACTTGACGAATGTGGATGAGTTATTCGATGTTCTTTTAAAGGTTGGACAGCACCCCAAAGAGAAATCAGATACGGTTACAGTTCTTGAGAAAATAGGTCATTTTTTAGATGTTGAAAATGATGAGCTCTACAAGAATTTTAAGACTGAAGGACTTTCGAATAACGAGGTCTATGCCAAAATTGCAGATGAAATAGGAATAGAAAAGATTTTAAAGAAAGCAAGTGAAGACTGGGATGGTGGCTATACGATGGCAGGTTTATTAGGTCATGGTGATGCTTTTGTCCTAAGAGATCCTTCGGGTATTCGTCCCGCTTTTTGGTTTGAAAATGATGAGGTTTGTGTGGTCGCCTCCGAACGTCCAGCATTACAGACAGCCTTTAATATTCAGGTAGAAGACGTTAATGAATTGACGCCGGGTCATGCCTTGATTATCAAAAAAGATGGCTCGGTTAAGGAAACATTGATCAACGAACCAAACGAGCCAAGAAAATGTTCTTTCGAGCGTATTTATTTTTCAAGAGGTTCAGATAAAGATATATACACAGAAAGAAAAGCATTAGGGAAGCTTATTGTACCTCCAGTTTTGGAAACGATAAATCACGATTTAGACAATACCGTATTCTCGTTTATTCCGAATACAGCAGAGATTTCTTTTTATGGTTTGGTGAAAGGGTTAGACCAGCATTTGAACGAAAAGAAAATCGCACAAATTCAGGCTTTAGGCCCGAATCCAACTGAGGAAGAGATTCAAGAAATTATTCGTCAACGCGCGCGTATCGAGAAAATTGCCATCAAAGATGCGAAGCTAAGAACATTCATCACACAAGATGATTCACGGGATGATTTGGTCTCTCATATATATGATATTACCTACGGCGGTATTCGTGCTAATGAAGACAACCTCGTAGTTATTGACGACAGTATTGTTCGTGGAACGACGCTTCGGAAAAGTATTTTCAAAATATTAGACCGCTTGAGACCAAAAAAGATTGTTATCGTATCTTCAGCGCCTCAAATTCGTTACCCAGATTGTTATGGCATTGACATGGCGAAGCTTGGTGATTTTATCGCCTTTAATGCGGCAATTGCATTGATCAAAGATCGTAATATGGAAAACGTAATTGATGAGGTTTATCACAAATGTTTGTCGCAGGTTGATCTTCCAAAAGAAGAGGTCGTTAATTTTGTTAAAGAGATTTATTCGCCATTCAAACCTGAAGAGATCTCAGCAAAAATATCTGAATTATTGACGCCAAAAGATATGAAAGCACCTGTTGAGATTGTGTTTCAATCGATTGAGAACTTGCACAAAGCTTGTCCGAATAACCTTGGGGATTGGTACTTCACTGGAAACTATCCAACACCAGGAGGGAATAAGGTTGTAAACAAAGCTTTTATCAACTGGAAGGAAGATCGGAACGAAAGGGCTTATTAGTCAGAGTTGATTTAATCACATTCGATTTTATTACCCTCCTCGTCCCAGCATTTTTTGCTTAATAAGTTACCTTCTGTGAAATTTGCCTCAGAAATCAGCCGACCGTTAAAGTGCCAAGTTCTTTCTAAGCCATCTTGCTTTCCATTTTTAAAATTCCCCTCATATTGTAATTGGCCATTGCTCAATGTATCAAATACAATTCCATTAACTTTCTTTCCGTTGGTGTTTAAGGTTCTAATTGCCATGGGGTAAGCTACCCATTCATACAAATCATGGAAGGAGTCATAAATATGTTCTTGGTATTCTCCTGGCTCGAAAAAACTAGTTTTATCCTCATGATGCCTATTCTGACTATAAAAATGAGGAGAAAGTGCTACCATCAAAAATGGTAATAAATACGTCAGAATGCTATTTTTCATTTCTGTTTAAGTGTATTTGTAACAAATGAATGATTCACAATTTTGTCTGTGGCACCGGCTTGACTTTGTATAAAGTCCTCAATTTTTTGTTTCAGCTCGCCTTGATTGCCAAGAGCGTTTATTTTTTCAGACAGCTGTTCAGCATTTTTAACCACAAAACCAATACCTGTATCGATAAAGCTTTGTGCTTCGGGGAACTTCTGATGATGAGGTCCAAAAAATACAGGGAGTCCGAAAGCTGCAGCCTCTAAAATGTTATGCAGACTACCTGAGAATCCGCCTCCAATCAAGGCGTAGTCCGCATGTTGATATGCAGTTGAAAGATGTCCGATGGTATCCAAAATGAGGACACGCTGGACATGCGCTTCATTGAAATCTGTGTAACGCATAGTAGGTTGGTCTATTAAAGTTTCTATGCGCTCAATATTTGCTCTTTTGATATTGTGAGGGGCGATAATTACTTTGGTTTCGGGATTGGATTCCAAGAACTGTTTAATGATTTTCTCTTCTGTTTCCCAGGAGCTTCCTACTATTAAAACTGGTCGCTTAGCAGAGAAGTTTGACAAAATAGAATCGGTTTCCGTCGCAGCTTCTTTATGCTGTAAGACTCGGTCGTATCTCGTATCTCCTGACAAGGTTATGTCCTGAACCCCGATAGATTCGAGTAAAGTTTTGGTCTCCTCATTTTGAACAAAAAAGTAGTCTATGTTTTTGAGAATGCGCGCAAAAAACCCACCATATCCTTTAAAATAGATTTGGTTTTTACGTAATAGAGTGGAAATCGAAACCAGCTTGACGTTTGACGTTCTACATTCTAATATAAAATTGGGCCAAAATTCATATTTCACAAAAACCGCAAGCTTTGGTTTTGCTTTTTGAATAAAAGTAAGTGCGTTTATTTTTGTGTCAAAAGGTAGGTAAAGTGCTTTGTCCACAGGATGCGTCCTTTTTTCATAGTGCTCCATGCCTGAAGGCGAGAAAAAAGTGACAAGAATAAAAGCGTTTGGTGTCTTGTTTTTGAGCCCATGCATTACAGGTAAACCCTGGTCAAACTCCCCTAATGAGGCGCAATGAAACCAAATGACCTGAGCGTTTTTTGGGATATCTTCTAATATGGAAATCCAATTCTTTCGACCCTCTAAACCGGCGCGTATTTTGAGGTTAAATATTGACGCAATCCTCAGTGAAAGAATGAAAAAATGAATCCCTATTTGATAGATTATACCCATCAGTCAAAGTAAAATTCTTTGGGTTGTCTCTTGTAAATCGGTATTACCCAGCCTAGCTTTAGGCCCAATTGAAAATCCTGTCTTGTGTCTTTAGAGACTTCTTCGTCGGGTCGGTCATAAAATAGATCTCGTCTGTTTTTTGTATATCCATGTTGACCGTATAGTCCTCCATAGAAATGAAATCCTCTGCCTGTGGCCATGAAATTATAACCTATGAAATAGTGAAAATTAATACCTGTGGTAAGTCTATCGTAGCCTTTTTTATAATCTAACTCGAGTTGAGGAACCACCTGTTCATTCGTTTCTATTTTCATTTTGTGCAGAAGGAAACCAACTCCACCATGAATAAAAACACCTGAATTTTTATTTACATTTAAGAAAGGGAGTATTTTTCCTATGGTTAGATTTGAACTAAACCCACGTGGAAAAACAACGAGGGCTGCAATGTCCCCATTGATATCCGTTATATTTCCATACGCATCGGTCAAATGGTCAAAAACCCCTGTTAGTCTCACGTCGTTTCCAAATAAGAAGTACGAATTCAGACCGAAGAAATAGTTTTTTTTTGTCTTGAATCCAGTCATCAAGCCTACATGATTTAAAAATCCGTAACGGTCGGCAAGGTCGTTTGAGGTGCCATTTGCGCCGTATTCAAACCCAATCCAAGTCCTTGAAACAGCGCTATCTGATTTTTGAGTTTGCGCACACAATTCAAAAGTGAAAGCGACCAAAAAGATGAAAATTATGATGTGTTTCATGAAATACAAAAATACGTTCTATTTTTTTCTTTTGGAAAACGAGGTTCTCGTAATCTTAAGTTTTCTTTTTTTAATCAAACAACGGCTTTAATGCCTTTATGTTTCACCTTGAATTGTTTATATTTGTGGCTGTTAATCTCAGAGATGAAGAAAATTCAAATGGTTGATTTGGTTTCTCAATATGAAAAAATCAAACCAGCCGTACTACCTCTATTCGAGGATATTATGTCTAAGGCCCAGTTTATTAATGGTCCTGAGGTGTCGGCATTTAAAAATGAGCTGCAAGATTACTTAGGCGTCAAGCACGTGATTCCATGCGCCAATGGTACAGATGCGCTTCAAATTTCTTTAATGTCTCTGGGGTTAAAGCCGGGGGATGAGGTAATTACTCCTTCTTTTACATATATCGCCACTACTGAGGTTATTGCCCTTCTCGGGTTAAAACCGATCTTTGTGGAGGTAGATCCGAAAACATTCTGTATCGATCCGTCAGCGCTTGAAGCTGCTTTGACACCAAAAACAAAAGCGGTCGTTCCTGTGCATTTATATGGTCAGTCCGCTGATATGGAATCAATCATGAGTTTTGCAAAAGCAAATAATCTATTTGTGGTAGAGGACAATGCCCAAGCCATTGGTGCAGACTATATTTTCAGCTCAGGGAACAAACAAAAAACAGGAACAATAGGTGACATAGGATGTACTTCTTTCTTTCCTTCAAAGAATTTAGGTTGTTTTGGTGACGGTGGTGCGATCTGTACAAATAACGACGAGTTGGCAGAGAAAATTAAAATGATTGCCAATCATGGACAAAGTAAAAAGTACCATCATGATGTTGTTGGATGTAATTCTCGATTAGATAATTTACAGGCAGGTATCTTGAGGATAAAATTGAGAAAATTAGATGAATATATTGCGGCTCGTCAAAGCGCTGCTGCTACTTATGACAATGCTTTTCATGATAATCCGCACATAGATGTTCCATTTAGAGCATCGAATTCAAGCCATGCGTTTCATCAGTATACGCTTAAATTGAGTGGTGTCAGCAGAGATGGATTGAATCAGTACCTTGCAGAAAACGCTATTCCATCTATGATTTATTATCCAATACCTGCACACAAGCAAAAGATGTTTGCTCATTTTGATTTGAAATGTAATCTTCCTGTAACTGATCAGCTAACGCGACAGGTAATTTCATTGCCTATGCATACAGAACTGGAAACTGATCAATTGAATTTTATAATTGAAGGAGTAAAGACATATATTAAACTAAATTAAATGAAAAAGATTACCGTAGTTGGAACGGGCTATGTTGGACTAGTCACCGGAACGTGTTTCGCAGAAACAGGAAATGATGTTTTGTGTGTCGATATTGATAAAGCTAAAGTTGAAATGATGAGGGCTGGAAAGGTTCCTATTTATGAACCAAATCTTGATACATATTTTGAAAGAAATATTTCTGCAGGAAGGTTGAAATTCACAACCTCTTTGGAAGAAGGTGTTGCGCATGGAGATATTATCTTTTTAGCTTTACCCACTCCTCCTGGTGAGGATGGTTCAGCTGATCTATCCTATATTTTGAACGTGGCTGATCAGTTGGGAGGAATGATGACGGAGTACAAGGTAATTGTCGATAAAAGTACCGTTCCTGTGGGTACAGCAGAAAAAGTTCATGCAGCAGTAGCTCAAAATGCCAATGTTGATTTTGCGATTGTTTCAAATCCAGAGTTTTTAAGAGAGGGTTTTGCGGTTTCTGATTTTATGAAGCCCGATCGAGTGGTTGTTGGAACAAAAGATGAGCGTGCAATAAAAATAATGCAAAGCCTATACAAGCCTTTTGTTCGTCAAGGTAATCCAATATACTTTATGGATGAAAAGTCTGCCGAGCTGACTAAATATGCTGCAAATTCATTTTTAGCCACAAAAATTACTTTTATGAATGAAGTAGCAAATTTTTGTGAATTGGTTGGTGCGGATGTTGATCAGGTGCGCATTGGGATAGGTTCGGATACGCGAATTGGTAAAAGGTTTTTATTCCCAGGTATAGGCTATGGCGGTTCATGTTTTCCTAAGGATGTTCAAGCGCTTGTAAAATCTGGTCGAGAGCATGACTTTAATTTTGAAATTCTTGATGCAGTTACCAAAGTGAATCACGAGCAAAAAACAATTCTTTTCCCCAAGATTAAAAATTATTTCAAAGGCGATTTGAAAGGTAAAAGAATCGCAGTCTGGGGGCTTTCTTTCAAGCCTGATACTGATGATATTAGAGAGGCTCCTGCGCTTTACATGATTGAAAAACTTATTGAAAGTGGTGCAGAAGTTGTTGCGCATGACCCCGAGGCAATGGAGAATGTTAGGGTATCGTCAATTGGTCAGCAAATCAGTTTTTCAGAAAATGAATATGATGCATTGAATGGAGCAGATGCTCTGATGATATGCACGGAGTGGAGTTTATATAGGAACCCTGATTTTGAGAAGGTAAAAAAACTCATGAATGATACTGTAATCTTTGACGGTAGAAACTTATTTGATGTTGAAGATATGAATGCAAAAGGGTTTTATTATTCAAGTATCGGCAGAAAAACAATTGATTAACTATGAAGAGAGTCCTTATAACTGGTGCTGCAGGTTTTCTAGGCTCACATTTGTGTGACCGTTTTGTCAATGATGGCTTTCATGTTATTGGTATGGATAATCTCATTACAGGAAGAATGAAGAACCTTGAGCATCTAGTTAAACATTCTAATTTTGAATTTCATCACCATGATGTTTCTAAACATATTCATATTCCTGGTAAATTAAATTATATCCTTCATTTTGCATCACCTGCGAGTCCAATTGATTATTTAAAGATACCCATTCAAACTCTAAAGGTAGGTTCATTGGGGATTCATAATTGCCTAGGATTGGCACGGGTAAAAAAAGCTCGAGTACTCATTGCATCTACCTCAGAGGTATATGGTGATCCTGAAATTCATCCTCAGCCCGAAACGTATTGGGGCAATGTAAATC
>CAJXDT010000065.1:0-9274 GCA_913052055.1 uncultured Cryomorphaceae bacterium | reverse complement strand
AAACATAGCTAAACCTCCGCCAACAAGAATACAGATCAGCTTTAATAGATTGATCCGATGGTTTTCAGAAGTTTCAAAAATAATTGTTGTAGAGATATGTAAGAACATACCAACGACAATGGCTAAAATGACATGAACATCGAGCCCTACGTCTTCTGGATTGACGTAAAGACCGATTACTGCACCAAGTGGGGTTGTTAAGGCAAATAATATTAAAAATAGCCATGACTTGCGCATGCCCATATTCGAATCAACAAATAAAGACATTAGTGCTATTGCCACAGGTATTTGATGAAATAGAATACCCCAAAACAAGGAACCATGACCATGTCCAATATGAGATGCGTGACCTCCCTCAACATTTCCCAATGGAAATCCTTCGATGATCGAATGAATAGACAAAGCAATAAATAAGGTTAAAGGAACACTCAATCCAGCCTTGGAATCAGTGTGGCCATGTTCAATTCCACCTGAAAAGTATTCTAGAATGAGCTGGAGTAAAAACCCTATTAAAATATAGAGGCCGGCGGTTTCAAAGTCATGCTGATATAAATCTGGCAATAAATGACAAAAAACGATTGCCAATAAAAAGCCGCCGCTAAAAGCCAAGGTCAACTTGATCGTGTGCCTTTTATAATTCGCCTTTAAATAAGAAACCAAAAGCCCGCCTAATAGGACTGATAAAATCAAAAAAACCTGTAGTAAAATAAAGCTCATTATTTCCGCGTTGCAAGAATAATCAAACGTTCTGATTCACTAGGGGCATAATTTTCTAAATCGAAAGATCCGAATATAAAATCTACCTCAAAATAAGGACTCAATAATTCCATAAATTGTTCTTTTTCTATTGCCTGTACTTTTTCCTGATAACGGTAGCTTTCACTTTTGTCATCAAAAGCAATGGTCTTGATAATATGCGTCCCCGTATATTCTCTGGAAATATTAAATTCAATATCATTTACTCGTTTTTTTTCGAATGGAACAAGACCACTAACAACTTTCTTAGCATTCATGAAATCAATAACAAGTCTACCTCCAGGCGCTAACATTTGTGCCATAGAGCGGCAAACCAGCTCATTTTCTTTATGAGAATCAAAATACCCGAAACTTGTAAATAAATTAAATATTGCATCGAATGTTCTCCCTTCAACTGGTTCACGCATATCTTGAATATCAAAAGATAAATTCGGATTTTCATGCAATTTTGCATGATTGATGCTCTTTGATGATAGATCAACACCCAACACCTTGAATCCGTATGAATTTAAAGTTATCGAGTGCCTTCCTTTTCCACACGCTAAATCAAGTAACGAAGCACCCAATGGTAAATTGAGCTTAGAAAGTAAAGCCTTGATAAATCCTCTCGCTTCCTCTTCTCCTCTGTTTTGATAAAGAATATGGTAGTAAGGCGTATCGAACCATTCCGCAAACCATTCTTTTTTTGGCATATGGCAAAATTACAACTTTTAGCAAGTATAATAGGAACTGAGAGTGGGCAAAAAACTATAAATTTGAACAAATGAAAGTTATAGGAATTACAGGCGGTATCGGAAGTGGAAAAACCTTCGTTTGTAAAATTCTAGAAAAAATGGGCTATTCAGTTTATTACTCTGATGACCGAGCAAAACTTTTGATGAATTCAGACTTCCGAATTCAAAAAGAATTAAAACGGCTTATTGGAGCTGACGCATATACTAAACAAGGACTGAATCGTGAACTCGTTTCTTCTAAACTTTTTTCAGACCCTAAGCTTAGACAAAAAATAAACCAATTGATTCACCCTGTCGTTCGTGAAGATTTTAAGCATTGGAAAGAAGGTTTTCAAGATGAAAAATTCATTTTTAATGAGGCCGCCATACTCTTTGAAACAGGAGCATATTTAAATTATGATTCTGTGATTTTGGTCCATGCTCCTTTAGAGATAAAGCTAGATAGAATCAAGAAAAGAGATGGAGTTTCTGAGGAGGAAGTTTTAAAAAAAATGAAAGCACAGTGGACAGATGAGGAAAAAATGAAACATACTCCTTACCATATTTTGAACGATGGAAAGCATCCGATTGAGGACCGGATTTCTATGCTTTTAAAACAGCTTAGTAGACCAATTTAATGGTTATGGCTTTATCTGCATTTACCATAAATGAGCAGGACTGAAAGCTGGGAGCTGAAAACCTTGGCCTAATTCCATTGGAAAATGCATATGCTTCTTTAGGAATACCAAAAAAATTAGTATCGCATATTTTATTTGCATTTTCATCATGATAGATTGCTAGTGCATATCTACCCTTGGGAAGGTTTTTAAAGGTGTAAAGCTTATGCTTCCCTTTTGTTCTGACCCGAACCATTTTATAGGTCTTCCCTACCTTTGGGAATCTAGAGGCATCGTTGTATAGACCCAATTGAACAAGGCCTCGATTGTTTTCAATATTGCTTATTTTCACTTGTAAATCGACGGTTGATTGTGCCAAGAAAAATATGGGAAACGCCAAGCCTAAAAATAACACCAACCCTTTCATTTCTTAAAGGTCGTTTTAAAAATTCTATCCATCCAGTTAAAGGTGGACGCGTAATTCCCGGCAAGCTTCGAGTGGTGATCATCATGATGCTTGGTCTTGCTTAGAAATGGGATTTTGCTAAATCCAGGTAGCTCAAGGTCAGAATGAATATGAATTTCGTGAAGGTTCCTAAGTAAACCAAAACCCCATAATGCATATACATTAATCGGCATAACGACTAGAATTAAAGCAAATGCAATAACAACACCTATCATACCAAGCATCCATTCTAAAGGATGGGCGTAAAGATACTCGAGAGGAAACGGAGTTGTCGCCCGATGATGAATAGAATGAATATTCTTGAGCATAAATTTATTTTCATGTAACCAACGATGAAAAAAATAGAACCAAATATCATCAATAATAAACGCAAATAGAATTTGCAATCCAATCATCCAAATAGGAATCAATGAGGTGTCCATGCTATCATAAATTAAATAAGAACCTACTCCCGCGACACTAATGAGAATGATGAAATTAAAAACGAAAAGCGGCATACGCTTACTGAATATTGACGCTTGATAGCTTTTCGATTGAATACGAAAAGACTTAAAAATGTTGGTTTTCAGCACAAGCATACTGTAGATTAAACCAAAGAGATTTGAACCTAATAGCACACAAACTGTCCCTAACGCAACCCATTCTCTTGTCATCTCAATGCAAATAAATTAAACATAACTGAATCTTCTAAACCAACCTCCCTTTCATGATGAAGCTTTGAAAAACCTTTTTCACCTAAAAGTTTTTGAATTTGATTTAGACGGCCATCTAAATCATGGACTTCAATCACTAAGGACTTAATCAATGGCCAATGCTCATCCGATATTCCTTTAAGAACGGACCATTCTGCACCTTCACAATCTATTTTCAATAAATCAATCTTCTCTATGCGCTCTTTTTCAATAATTGAAGACAATGTATTTAAATCACATTCAACTTTCCTCTTTCCACGAACCAATACAAAGGCAATTAATCCTGAAAGAAAGGAGGGAATTAACTTCATCCATTTCATACCTTCAGGTGGATTTTTCATCGTCCCTTTTACAGCTTTTGAAAATGCTTTTGGGTCTTTCTCCCATTCCTCAGGATGTAAGGTAGATAGCGCGGGCGTATTTGGGAAATAGGTAAATGTGGCTTTAGCGGCTGCATCAGAAACCCCCATTCGGAAAGTATGAATCATACCTTTTCCATATTCCGAAGCGTTCTTACTAAGCACCGCATATATATCTGGTATGGGTTCAAAACAATAGGCGTGAACATCTTTTGCCTTTTGAATGGCTCTAATACCGAAAACACCAACATTAGCACCGACGTCAAAGACAACGTCTCCGTCATTGATTTTTATTCCATTTTGGAGGTATCCGTCAACATGGTGGTCCAACATCTTGGCCTCAGGTTTTCTAAGACAGAAAACTTTGGTGCCATCATTCAATGTAGCTTGAGTCATAATTAGACTCCAAAATAATGAATTTTTAGCTGATAGTAATAAGTAATTTAAACGTTTCTATTTTTCAAGAAATGGATACCTGTAATCAGTGGCTGGAACGAAGGTTTCTTTAATGGTTCTTGGAGACACCCATCTTAACAGATTTAAAATAGACCCTGCCTTATCATTCGTGCCTGATCCGCGTGCACCACCAAAAGGCTGCTGACCCACAACTGCTCCAGTTGGCTTATCATTTATGTAGAAATTACCCGCGGCATTTTCAAGTGCTTTTGTGGCATATTCAGCTGCATATCTATCAACAGATAATATCGCTCCCGTCAATGCATATTCCGAGGTATCGTCAACAAGAGATAAGGTCTCTTCCCACTTATCTTCTTCATATACAAATATGGTCATAACCGGACCAAAAATCTCCTCTACCATTGTTTTGAACTTTGGATCCGAAGTAACAATAATAGTCGGTTCAATAAAGTAACCTTTCGATTTATCATAACTACCTCCGGCAATTATTTCGGCATCAGACGCATTTTTGGCAAAATCGATATATGTCGCAATACTATCAAACGCTTTTTCTGAAATTACCGCATTGATAAAGTTAGTTGGGTCTTCAGGAGATCCCATTTTAAAAGTTTTAGCATCTGAAATAATTTGAGCCTTTACATCACTCCAAATATTGCTCGGTATGTAAGCCCTTGATGCAGCAGAACATTTTTGACCTTGGAATTCAAATGCACCACGTGAAATTGCCGTGGCTACCTCCGCAGCTACTGCAGATTTATGGGCAACAATAAAATCTTTTCCTCCAGTTTCACCTACGATTCTCGGATAGGATCTATATTTTTCGATATTATTACCAATACCCTTCCAAAGTGTTCGAAATACATCGGTACTTCCTGTAAAATGTAGTCCTGCAAAATTTTTGTCTTGAAATACTACATTTGAAATCTCTCTTCCACTAACGGTGACCATATTGATAACACCTTTAGGTAAACCAGCTGCTTCAAAAAGTTCCATAATAACCTGAGCAGAATATATTTGAGTTTCAGCAGGTTTCCATATAACGACATTACCCATCATTGCAGGCGCGGCACAAAGGTTTGCGCAAATAGAAGTAAAATTAAAAGGAGTAAGTGCAAAGATAAAACCTTCGAGCGGCCTGTGCTCTAAACGATTCCACATACCTGGAAGAGACTCTGGCTGCTCTTTATATAATTGACTCATGTATTGAACATTGAATCTGAAAAAATCTATCAATTCACATGCGGCATCAATTTCCGCCTGCATCACATTTTTACTTTGAGCAAGCATTGTCGCGGCATTCAATTTTGCACGAAAAGGACCTGCAAGAAGGTCAGCTGCCTTTAGAAATATTGAAGCTCTATGCTCCCAGCTCATATTTGCCCATTTTTTTCTTGCCTCCATTGCGGCATCTATCGCCTGTCTAACCTCTTTTTCAGTTCCATAGTTTGAGGTTCCTATCGCATGGGCATGATCATGGGGAGGGCTTAGCTTTTTCTTATTATCAGTAAAAACCTGCTCATCTCCGATATACATGGGTACATCAACGTGGCCATTGTACATTCTAGAATATTCGTTAAGAAGTGTTTCGCGTTCAATACTTCCTGGAGCATAAGACTTTACAGGTTCATTGATCGCTACAGGTACTGAATAAAAGGCATTTGACATAATATAATTTTTGTTGCAAACTTAAGAATAGTTGACTATCATTACAACTAAAGTCTGCATTACTATGAATAGAATTACGCTTGTGATTGTTCTATTACATCTAAGTAGCTTCTGCTATGGCCAATCCGTGTATAATTTTTCTCAGTTCTCGAATGAAAGCGAGCCGAAAAACAAAGCTACAATAGCACTAGAATTATTAAAATACTACAACAGACACCATCTCGATTCCTTAAATATTTTGGGTATAGCGTTAAACAATAGCAATCTATCGTTAAAAGATCCTTATATCAAAGCAACAACCGAAAGGATCTTCGGCATGTATGATGTCAGAAAGGGATTTATGGAAGAAGGTTTAAAACTGCTAAAATCTTCGAGATCAATCTTTGTTAATTTAGGCAACGATGAATTAATTTGCGAAGCCTTTAATGAGACGGGCATTTGTTACCTCTTAATGAATGACTTTGAACGCGCAAAAAAGAACTTTATTACCTCGAATAAATTTGGTCAATCTTGTAAGGATATATCCTTTTCTTTTCTCTCAACGATTAATTTAGCTCAATGCTATTATGAAAGTGGAGACCTTGGCCGTGCAGAAATGTATGCTCAAAATTATATTCAGCAGGCACTAAAAGAAAATAAATTTGAATCTATTGCCAATGCATATTCATTTTTAGGACAAATTGAATTAGATCAACAAAATATAGATGACGCTTTGATTTATTTCGAACTACAAATGAAAAATGCGCAAAAAAGTTCATCGCCATATATTTTGCTTCGAGCGAAAAACAATCTTGCGATAACAAGATTTTATCAAGGTAAAAAAGATGCTGCGCTAATTCTATTCAAAGAGGTGTTGGCAGATAGAAAAAAACAAGGATTGATTGCCTACATATGTGACGCATTTCTGAACCTAGGTCAAATCCACAACGAATTAGGAGAAAATGAAAAAGGATCATTGTATATCGATTCCTCATTAATTTTAGCAACAAAACATGGATTAATTTCTCATAGAATTGAGGCCCTTGAGGTGAAGATGGAAAATGACTCGTCTAAATATTATGCGGATGAAATTTCCCGACTAAAGCAGAAACAGCTTAAAATAATTAAAAAAGAAAGGGCAGGTAGAAAACTAAAAACGTCTGTCGAAATAGAAGAAAGCACAATACTATATTGGCCCTGGTATATCTATATGATTCTCATTTTGATTCCATTCGTTGTTTATTTAATCCTCAAAAAAGGCCTAACGAACTAAGGTTAAAAAACCATGTCCTGACAACTCTTGACCATTGATGCCAACTGCATTATACTTGTAAAAATAAACCCCTTCTGTTGCTTCATTTCCACTGGCCGATGTACCATCCCATCCTAGATCAAGAGATTCAATTGTAGCCATTACATTTCCCCAGCGGTTCAGGATAATGAGCTCAATCGAGGCTACATTTTCTGTTTGGATAATAAACTGTTCATTTGTACCATCCTGATTTGGACTAAATACATTGGGTACAAAAACACTTGGGTCTCCAACTAAATTAGCATCGATTTCCAGCGTATATGTATCTGAGCAAAGCTGATTGAAAGCAGTAAGTATAACAGCGTAAATACCTTCCTCATTGTATATAGAAGATATAACCGGATCGTTAGGTTCAGCGTAATTCAAACTATCTCCATTTCCAAAGTCCCAGGCGTAATCGGTTGCATTCATAGTAAGGTTTTGAAAATCCACATTTAAAGGAATCACTCCTGAGCTCGGACTTGCTGTAAAAGAAGCATCAGGATTAAGAACTCCCGTTACCATTATTGAAGCTGTTCCTTCACAACCATTTGCATCAGTGCCAATAACCGTATATTCATTAGTTTCATCTAATGAAAAAGGGATGCCATTTATTACACCATTATCCCATGTATAAGATGCGCCTAGACCAGCTCCTGAGGCTGTTAAAGTAACCTCACTACCTTCACAAACGGAAAAAGGAGTGCCAGGATCAATAATTGGCAGGGGATTAACAAACACTGACACTTCATCTTGTGTTTCACATCCATTCGCACTTAAACCTGTAAGGGTATAGGTTCCAGATGAATCCGGGACAAAAGAGCTCCCGTTTTCTATCCCATCAGACCAAGAATAGGTCACAGCATTACTCCCCTCTAATGTGACAGCTTCACCGATACAGATTTCAATGTCATCACCAGCAAAAACAGGAATATTTGGATTGACTGTCACGGTGAATTCACTTGAAGGACTTGGGCATCCGCTGACAGTATAGACAACTGAATAGTTCGTTGTTTCAATTGGGTTAATCACAATTTCGTTTGTCGTCTCACCTCCTGGTTGCCATAAATAAGCTCCGTTGCTTAATCCGGAAATAGCAGTCAAAACGGCCTCTTGGCCTTCACAAATTTCACTTGGCCCCGTAATTTCTATATCAGGTATCGGATTAACAATCACCTCCACCTGATAATTCAAAGCACATTGATTAGGATCAGAGACAAAGGTGTAAATCGTAGACCCCAAAGCGTTAGTATTAATTCCGGGCGGACCCCAAACGCCCGTTATTCCATCAGGTGAAACATTTAGTAATGGGTCAGCTGGGTCATCTTGACAATACGGACCGAATGGCTCAAAAGTTGTCGCTTGAATAGGATCAATTATAATCTCCATCGTCTGCGGATTTACGCATTGACCTGCATCAGCAGTAAAGGTGTAAATTGTTGTCTGTACATTATCTATTATTGGTGACCAGCTTCCTGTGATACCTTCTGTCGAAGTTGTCAACAAATCTGGAACGGGACTACCTTGACAATATGGCCCAACCTGAGGAAAAGTTGCTGTCAATAATGGATCAATAGTTATTTCCATAATCGCCGAGATAGCGCATTGACCCGCATCAGGAGTAAAGGTATACGTCGTCGACTGAGTATTATCTATTGCGGGAGACCATGAACCAGTAATACCTCCAGTAGAAGTAATAGGCAAATTGGCAATTGCATCATCTTCACAAAAAGGACCCTGCTGGACGAAATTCGGGGAAAGTTCAGAATCAACTATGATTTGCATTGTTTGTGAATTGGCACATTGACCAGCATCAGGCGTGAATGTGTAAGTTGTTGTCTGAGAATTATCAATAGCTGGAGACCATGAACCCGTTATGCCCTCTATTGAGTTTGCAGTCAAATCAGGAATAACCACCCCTTCACAATACGGACCCATTTGTTCAAACTCTGGTGTGACAAGAGGGTCAATTGTTAGGTTCAAGGTTACCAAAGAATCACAGCCATTCACTGCACCGCCGACTAAGGTAAAGGACGCTATATCATTGTTGGAAGTATATGTCACACCATCAATCCATGTATATGAATCACAGGCAATCTGAGTATCAATTCCAGGTTCCGTTGTATTAACATTAACAGTAGTCGTTGCACTTGCAAGACAGCCATCTAAATCATAATCACAAGAATAATTCGTTGTTGCATTGGGAGATACATTTATAGACGCTGAAGTCTCACCCGTATTCCATACAAACGTTCCACCCGTAATGGAAGGATTTCCCGTTAGGGTAACGAAATCACCTTCACAAATTGTTTCAGAATT
>CAJXDT010000064.1:0-9364 GCA_913052055.1 uncultured Cryomorphaceae bacterium | reverse complement strand
TCAAGTTTATCTTATTATTTCTGAAATCCGCATCGGCTTTTCTTAAATCAGAATATCTTTCTGGGGAAAGATCAGGGCTTTGATCTTCATTAACTTTTGTTACTTCGAGACTATCCTCAAACCTTATTTTAGCTTTTATTGACTTGTCAATTAACATAAGCTTTTCTTTCTTAACAGCAGTCAAGGAAAACCCGCCACTATTACCGTCCCATGTCGAGATTAAAAACACATCACCTAACCCCGCTATATTTATAAAATAAACACTGTTGTAATCCTTTTTAGATGTAAAATTTCTCCTTATTTGGACATTTCTTGCTTTTTCTCTCTCCTTTAAGTCTTTTATTGCCGTTCTCCCTTTAACCAAAGTAAATTGTTCGGTTGTAGCGGTTGTGTCTAAAGTTATTTTTTTACCCGATATTTTATTTACTGGATTTAAAAACCTTAGACTGTCAAAACAATTGGTTAATAATGATTCTAATTGATCTTTGTTAAAATTAGTATTAGCAGTGTAAGAATATTTGATGAAATTTTTTGAGCTATACTTTCGGCCCATGACTCCATTGAGTGGGTCTTGGTTGTTACAAAGCATAAGTTCTTTAATGTTCAGTGTCTCAATTGGAATTATTTTCAGTGGTGCCTGCCCAAAGTAATTGCTAATTGTAATTACTAAGACTGTAGTTAATAATATTTTCATCGTTTCTTTTTTTCAAAATAGGCTTTTTCTATTCTCATAATTAGTACAAGAACAGTACATTTGCCCCTATGATTGAAATGCTCAGAAAAAGAACCATCGAAAACTCCGGATTAACAATGACTTCTTTAGGTCATTGTATACAGCTATCGAACTACATCCTTGAAAAACATGATGCGTTTATAAGCTACAATACCTTGAGACGGTTTTTTGGCGTCATAGCCAACGAAACAAAACCTTCTGCCTTGACCTTAGACATTCTTTCTAGGTTCAATGGCTACAAAAACTACATGCACTTTTCAATCTTGTTTAAATATGACAATCAATGGAAGTTACAGAATGATATCTATGAAATCATGAGTCATTCAGACACTAGCATTTTCATTGAAGAAATAGAAAAAAAAATAAATAAAACATCAGACTTCGTAAGTATACTTGTCCAAGTAGTTAGAGAGCTCCTGTTAGAAAAAAGATACGATGATGTAATCGGTATCCTATCCATAAAGCAACTTGAAATCAATAATATAAGTTATGATGAAGCAATCAATATAGCAAATGGTATTGGCAACCTGCTTAGGACCAAAAACATAGAGGAAAAAACACTCATAAAGCTCCTAAAAGTTGCCAATTATAGAAGCTTGGTTTTTTCTGTTTTTGTCGACTACTCTCATTTAAATGGGTACTATTCAAAACAAATAAAAATTCTCAAAAACATGAAAGTTGAGGAGGAGACTATGGTGTTTTCTAAATGTATTGAAAATCTACATTTGTATTTGAATCTCAAACCGATCAAGCACAAAACGTTTAGCGTAAAAAATGAATTTCACCCAATTCTAAAAAGTAGAATCATCTCACAAGAATTACTAAAAACAACAAAAAACACAGCGTTGATATTGGAGTCTTTTTATCAAGAAATCTCAACATCAAGCTTAAAAATAGAACACTTCTATGAACTGATTGTCACAGCGATGATTACTAAAAACAAATATGCGATGTCTTTTATCATCAATAAGATTGACCGCTTGAAAAGTGATGTGTTTTTATATCAGCTGAGACACAAGCAACAATATTTGTTGATGAAAGCCTTGTTCCTTTCTGCTACTGGCAGTAAAAAAAGTTGCCTCAAAATCATTGAGGATTTCAACCCAAATGGAGTTTCGGAATCCTACAAAGAATTTCTCAATGTTTTTTACCTCATTACACAATATAACGTGGCTGAAAATTTCAAAAAAGACAAGCTAATAGCGAGTTACATTGATTTAGCTGAAAAACTAAGCTATCCCCTGTTTGATCAGGAATATATTAGAAACTATAACTTTAAAGATTAGACCTCTTTAAGTACCTCCTGAAAAGCAGTTAATGTTTGCGCGAGATCTTCATAGCTCAATGCATCATTCAAGAAATAGCTTTCAAACGCACTCGGAGGGAGATAGACACCTCGTTTTAGCATTCCATGAAAATAGGCATTGAATTTGGGATTATTTCCTTTACTAGCAGATTGAAAATCTACAACGGGCTCGTCTGTAAAATGCAGAGACATCATTGAACCCAGCTGATTGAGCTGATAAGGCATCCCTTTTTCATCAAGGATCTTAGCCATTTCATTACTGAGGTGCCTTGTTTTAGCCTCAAGACTTTTATATAGCTCGGGACTAGAATTTAGAATCGATAAAGTAGCAAGACCAGCTGACATTGCTAAGGGATTTCCACTCAATGTGCCGGCTTGATAAACAGGTCCATCTGGTGCCAGGTGAGACATGATTTCTTTTCTTGCACCAAAAGCGCCAACAGGTAGCCCGCCTCCAATTACTTTTCCATAAGTCGCAATGTCGGCATTTACTCCGAGAAGCTCTTGAGCGCCACCTTGCGCCAAGCGAAAACCAGTCATTACCTCGTCGAAAATCAAAAGTGCACCGCTTCTGTCGCAAAGTGTTCTTAAACCTTCTAAAAAACCTTTTTCAGGAGGGATACAACCCATGTTTCCTGCAACAGGCTCAACTATTACAGCCGCTATCTCATCTGAGTTTGCGTCAAATATCTCTGCTACATTATCTAGGTCATTATAACGCGCAAGTAAGGTGTCTTTTGCCGTTCCACTGGTTACACCGGGACTATTTGGACTTCCAAAAGTAACGGCGCCGCTTCCCGCTTCAATTAAAAAAGCATCAGAGTGGCCATGGTAGCATCCTGAAAACTTTATAATCTTTTCTCGACCAGTAAATCCTCTAGCCAAACGCACGGCACTCATGCATGCCTCAGTTCCAGAGTTTACAAATCTTATTTGGTCTACATTGGGTGACATAGAACATGCTAGTTCTGCAATTTGAGTTTCAAGCGCTGTTGGGATACCAAATGATGTTCCTTTTTTAGCGCGTTCTGTCAAAGCATCAATTACCTGCTTGTGCGCGTGTCCTAAAATCATTGGTCCCCAAGAAGCGATATAATCAATGTATGAATTACCATCCACATCATGCAAGTAGGCACCTGCCGCTTTTTCAATAAATATTGGCGCTCCGCCTACAGACTTAAATGCCCGAACAGGTGAATTTACGCCCCCTGGAATAACTTTTTTAGCAGACGCGAATAAATTACTAGAACGTGTATAAGTGTACATGGCATTCGTTTTCATTATCTTATATTTGCACCACGAAATTAGCAATAATAAGAACGTATGAACTTCGAATCAAGCCTAAGCTTTGCAAAAAAAATGGATGAGCAGGACCCCTTAAAAGGATTCCGTGAAAAATTCCTTTTTCCAGACTTCCATAAAAATGAGGTGATTTACTTTACAGGCAACTCGCTAGGACTTCAACCAGTCACGACCCGACAAATGATTTTAGAGGAACTTGACGACTGGGGTAAATTCGGAGTGGAAGGACACTTTATGTCAAGACGTCCATGGTATAGCTACCATGAGCAGCTCACAGAGCTTAGCGCATACGTCGTTGGTGCAAAGCCAATTGAAACGGTTGTAATGCATTCTCTTACAACGAATATACACTTGCTAATGGTTTCGTTTTATCAACCTACAGGGAATAGAACTAAAATTCTCTGCGAGAAAAAAGCGTTTCCCAGTGACCAATACGCGTTAATGTCGCAGCTTGAATTTCATGGCCTTAGTAAGGAACACCTTATTGAAGTTGGTCCTCGAGAAGGAGAAGAAGTCATTCGACATGAGGATATATTGAGCGCCATCGAGGAAAACAAAGATGAGCTAGCGCTCGTCTTCATGGGCGGAGTGAATTATTACACTGGACAATTCTTTAACCTAGAAGAAATTACAAAAGCAGGCCACGAGGTAGGCGCCATTGTTGGTTTCGACTTAGCGCATGCGGCAGGAAATGTAAATCTCTCTCTACACGAATGGGGAATCGACTTTGCGACATGGTGCTCCTATAAATACCTCAATTCTTCGCCCGGCGGAGTCTCTGGGATTTATGTTCATGAAAGACATGCCGACAACAAAGAGCTCAAAAGATTTGCCGGTTGGTGGGGACACGATAAGGAACAACGTTTTTTAATGGAGGATCAATTTGTTCCGATTAAAGGTGCAGAAGGATGGCAATTGAGCAACGCACCAGTATTAGGAATGGCGGCCCACTTAGCCTCACTTCAAATATTCAAAGAAGCTGGAATGGAGCGCATAGGATCAAAACGAGACTTGATTACTGCCTATCTAGAATACCTCATCCTTAAGGTTTCATCTGAAAATGGAGATTTCCTAAAGATCATTACGCCCAGCTCTATTTTCGAAAGAGGATCTCAGCTTTCTTTGGTGTTAGAAAAAGATGGAAGGAAGAAGTTTGATCTTCTTACTGAACAAGGAATTATTGCAGATTGGAGGGAGCCTAATGTAATCCGAATTGCCCCTGCTCCGCTCTACAACTCTTTTGAAGATTGTTGGCATTTTGCAGAGGTGTTAGGTAGGGAAGTTTCTTAAACTTTATTTGACATTATAAGCTGCGCAACGGTATCTGAAAAATGCTCGTGCTCTAATGCTCTCACCTTTCTTGAAAGCGTTTCTGGAGTTTCTTTATCTGAAATTGATATCCGAAACTGCTTGATTATTTGACCTTCATCATAAACACCATTCACATAATGGATCGTGATTCCTGATTCAAGCTCTTTTTCTTGAATTACAGCATTGTGCACATGCATTCCATACATGCCTTTACCGCCAAACTTTGGGAGTAAGGCCGGATGAATATTTATAATTTTATTTGGGAAATGTGCAATGAAAGGTGCCGGAACAAGCTTTAAAAATCCAGCCAATACTATCCAATCAATACTAATTTTTTCACAAAGCTGAAGTAAATTTATTTGCTCCAAATGATTCCACGGTAGATATTGAAATTCTACATCTAAGTCTTCACAAAGTACTTTTAAAGTTTCATTAGGTCTTGAACTGTAAACCAAAGCAATCTCTATGCCTATTCTTTCACTGAAGTTTCTTAGCATTTTTGAGGCATTCGAGCCTTCTCCTGAAATAAAAATTGCAACCTTACTCATTCTGTACAGGCGTAAAGGTAAGAGTTTGTCTCCTTATTTTGGGTTAATCAAGACCTCTCAGTTGATAAATAATTGAAGATTATGTTGTTAATTGGCTATATCTTGTTTTTCTTTGCAACCATAAACATTAAAAATATTAAAAGATGTCAGATATCAGAGAAAAAGTTGTAGCAATCATCGTAGACAAATTAAATGTTGAAGAAAGTGAGGTTGCAAATGAAGCAAGTTTTACAAATGACTTAGGGGCTGACTCCTTAGACACTGTTGAATTAATCATGGAATTTGAAAAACAATTCAATATCTCTATTCCAGACGACAAAGCAGAAGGAATTCAAACAGTTGGTGATGCAATTGATTACATCACTGAAAACGCAAAATAGTAAGATACATTTTTAAGGGACTTTATGGAGTTAAAACGAGTAGTTGTAACTGGTCTTGGCGCACTTACCCCAATAGGTAACACAACGTCAGAATTTTGGCAAAACCTAATTGCAGGTCAAAGCGGTGCTGCACCTATTACTCATTTCGATGCTTCATTATTTAAAACGCAATTCGCCTGCGAGGTGAAGGGTTTTAATGTAACTGATTTTATCGACCGTAAAGAAGCTCGAAAGATGGACTTATTTACTCAGTATGCGATAGTTTCGAGTGATGAGGCTTTAGCAGATTCTGAAATTTTGAAATCAGAACCAAACCATGATCGTATTGGCGTCATATGGGGTTCTGGTATTGGCGGATTAAATACATTTCAAGAGGAGGCTAAAAGCTACTTTGCTAGTGATGGCCCTCCTCGTTTGAATCCGTTCTTTATCCCTAAGATGATTGCAGATATGGCTGCAGGTCAAATCTCAATCAAAAACAATCTCAGGGGGCCTAATTATGTTACTGTATCGGCTTGTGCTTCAGCAACAAATGCAATTATTGATTCTTTCAATATTATTCGTCTAGGCAAGGCAGATGCAATCGTAACAGGAGGTTCAGAAGCTTGTGTTAATGAAATGGGAATGGGAGGTTTTAACGCCCTTCGTGCGTTGTCCACTCGAAATGAGACTCCCGAAACGGCCTCAAGACCTTTTGACGCAGAACGGGATGGATTCGTGCTCGGTGAGGGTTCAGGAGCCCTGATTTTAGAAGAATATGAGCACGCTATTAAAAGAGGTGCAAAAATTTATGCCGAAGTAATCGGTGGAGGGATGTCCGGAGACGCCTATCACATGACAGCTCCTCATCCTGACGGGCTAGGCGCAAAGAACACCATGCTTGCGGCAATTGAGGATGCAGAGATTCATCCGGAAAATATAGATTATGTAAATGTGCATGGAACATCGACTCCCTTAGGTGATGTGGCTGAAGTAAAAGCCATTGAAGAGGTTTTTGGTGAACACGCCTACAACTTAAATATAAGTTCTACAAAATCAATGACAGGACACCTTTTGGGTGCTGCAGGGGCGATTGAAGCCATAGCCTGCGTGCTATCGGTTAAAGAAAACATCGTGCCGCCAACAATCAACAACACGATCCCAGATCCAGCGCTTGATGAAAAACTAAATTTTACATTCAATAAAGCAGAAAAAAGGACGGTTAACATTGCACTTTCCAATACTTTTGGTTTTGGTGGACACAACACAAGTATAATTGTTAAAAAACATACGCCTTAAATTCTGAAGCTTCCTTTGTTCAAAAAGAAAAAGACAGAGGGTGAACTTAAACTCTTTCGTTTCATTCTCAGTAAATTTGGTTACAGACCAAACAAGATTTTCTATTTTCAAAAGGCGATTACGCATAAATCTTTTATTTCTCATTCTGAGAGCGACTACTCCAATGAGCGTTTAGAGTTTTTAGGAGACGCTATATTAGATTCTATAACCGCTGAATTTTTATTCTTGAAATTTCCTGAAAGCAACGAAGGGACCTTAACAAAGCTAAAGTCAAAAATCGTAAACCGAAAGAACCTATGTAAGCTAGGAGAAGAAATCGGGATCCGCGAGGTATTGCTTTACAATAATAATAGATCAATAAATATTGCAACCCTCGAAGGAAATGCTTTTGAAGCACTAATCGGCGCAATATATTTGGATGGGGGATACCTCAAAACCAAGAAAGTCATTGAACAGTACATATTTAAACGCTATCTAAATTTCACACAACTCTTAGAAGAAGAAATTGACTTTAAATCAAAGCTATTTATCTGGTGTCAAAGGAAAAAGCTTGACCTAAAGTTTAATCTGCTCTCGGAGGAACATAAAAACGGGAAATGGGAATACAACATTCAGGTGCAAATAAACCAGCAAGAATATGGGATGGGAAAAGGTCCGTCAAAGAAAGTTGCAGAGCAAAATGCTGCCAAGGAAACCTTTGAATTATTAGGGGAAATTTGAATTTTGATTTAACCATTTTATTTGCTTACTTTGTAGCTGACTTTCTAAAACAACAACAATGAATTCTACAGATTTTTTCTTCTTATTGGGTGACATTTTTCAATGGACATTTCAAATTTTCGAACTCATTGGCAACGCTTTTAACTACTTTTTGATCCTAGTAATCTCTGGTGGTCTTTGTTACTGGATGACTGTTCAAAAAAGACTGAACAAACTGTCCAATGTTCCCGTTGAAGTTAAAGACAATAAAGGTTGGTATAAGGAGAAAAATCAAAGGCTCAAATAAGCCCTAGGCAACCCTACCCCTTTACCTTTCGTTTGAATTAATATTAACTTAATACCGTGAAGGGACTTTTACAATTTCTACTTTTTTCTGTTCTTAGTTTATCTGCCTACGCCCAAATCGGAAATGCCCCAGATTGTGTTGATGCACTCGGAAACTTCATCTGTGAGGATGCTGACTTTCAGTTAACCGCAAATGGAGAGGGTATTGAAGAGCTTTTAGGGAATAATGTTTCCAATCCCCAAACCAACCCTGCCTCTGGAAATGCAGGATGTATCTTAGGAGCTGGTGAAACGAATAGCACGTGGATGATTATTACAATTGCCAATAGTGGGGAGTTACAATTTTCATTCGGTGCAGCAGGCGGGACAGGTTTTTTTGATTGGATTATGTGGCCCTACTCACCAACCGCTTGTGATGAAATAGCCAATAACACCCTCCCTCCCATAAGATGTAATTGGAACGGTCCGTCTGCCGGTTTCACGGGTGTAGCCAATCCGCTACCAGCAGGAGCCTCTGCCGCAAATTTCGAACCTCCTTTTAATGTTATTGCCGGTGAGCAGTATTTATTACATATGTCTAACTTTAGCTCATCAGTCACAAACTTACCATTATCCTTTTTTGGTACTGCCGGAGTCACATGCAACCCTCTTGAGGTAAGTGTAAATGACGCCAATATTTGTCCAGGCGATGAGGTAGTATTGACAGCCTCTGCACCAGCAGCAACCGGCACACTTGAATATTTGTGGAGTCCTGGTAACCAAACGAGTGCATCAATAACTGTATCGCCATCTATTACATCGGTATACACTGTGACAGTGACCGAAACATTACCGACAGGAGTCGAAACAGTTGGTCTCGGACAATCCACAGTAATCGTTTTGGATGAGAATGACCCTCAATGTAGTTGTTCAGTTGATGCCTCAAACAATGGTCCTATATGCTTTAACGCTACATTTGATTTGAGTGCTACGGCTGTGAGTAATGGAACTTATGAATGGGATATTATCGGAGATGTTATCGGAACGGGACAGAACCTAACAAATCTTCCTGCCCTAGCTCCAGGTACGTGGCCTATTCAAGTAACTGCGGTGGATGAGAACGGATTTGTATGTACTGATGTGACCCAACTCATCATTATTCCGGCTACAGATCCACAGTGTAGCTGCATAATAAGTGCCTTAAATTCAGGGCCTATTTGCTACAACCAGACGTATGACCTAACCGCAACCTCAGTTACAAATGGAGCTTATGAGTGGTCCGTTGATGGGAACATTTTAGGGACTGAACAGAACTTAAGTGGTCTGTCGGCATTGGCTCCAGGGATTTGGACGATACAAGTTTCAGCAGTCGATGGGGATGGTTTGACATGCATAGCAACAACGGAATTAGAGGTTCTTTCTGAAACAGACCCGTCTTGCAGCTGCACAGTAACGGCGTCTAATACTAGCCCCATCTGTGTCAATGATAGCTTTGACCTGTCTGCAGTTTCATCAAGTAATT
>CAJXDT010000063.1:0-9452 GCA_913052055.1 uncultured Cryomorphaceae bacterium | reverse complement strand
TTCACCGCATTGCTAATCGTCAAATCTAAGGTCACAATGGAATCACAACCGTTTGTTGCTCCACCAATAATTGTGAAAGCAGCAGAGCTGTTGCTCTCAGTATAGGTGTTCCCATCAATCCAAGTATATGATCCACAAGTGGCTTGCGTGTCTGTTCCGTTCACCGCATTGCTAATCGTCAAATCTAAGGTCACAATGGAATCACAACCGTTTGCCGCTCCACCAGTGATCGTATATGTCGCTATGCTATTGCTTTCAGTATAGGTATTCCCATCAATCCAGGTAAAGGCTCCACAAGTGGCCTGTATGTCTGTTCCTGTTAATCCACTTGCATTAACTGGTGCATCCGAAAATACTCGGATATTGTCTACTGCCAAACCATATGCCCAGTTTCCGGCATCATTGTAGGTGAAGCGTATTTGAACATTGTTTTGACCAATATACGGTGTAAGTAATATTTGATTGCCGATTACCCAAGGAGTAGTCAGGGTATTGTTGTTGTTCGGACTAGTATTTGTTAATGTAACAAGATTTTCCCAGCCTCCACCGATATTGATTTCGACTTCCGCTATCTCATAGGTCTCAGCTGAAAATGCATGGTCAAATTCAAAGAAAACATCTCCCGTAATACCTGCCAAACTAAAAATGGGTGAAGTTAGTATATCATTGGATTTATCACAATCACATGCGTCGTCATTGGTATACGCAAATTGGGTATTATTGGTAGGCTCGATAATCCAAAATTGGCTTGAAGCGGTTGCCGTATTTCCGTTTTGAAATAAATCAGAACCAGCTTGACCTTGTGTACTGAAGTTACCGATACCACCATTTTCAAAATTTTCATATAAAATATTTGAGGCGATAAAGTTGGCATCTAATACCGTTAATGTGTATGTTCCAGTGGTTGTTGACACAATTGCGTCCCCCGTTGTTGTCACCACTATTTGAAGCTCAATAATTTCAGAATTTTCAATAACTGCATCGTTGTATATCCTGACAATAAAGCTTTGATTATTACTAACGTTTGCGTCAAAAGTCACAATTGAAGGGATAATTTCAAAATCTACACCGAGTGTTGCTGTTGTACTTGCTCCCAACGTGAAGCTTACGGTAGCAGTTTCGGTAGGAGGGAGAGATATTTGAAGGTCAACAGGGATATCAATAAAGTCGCAGTTTTCACCCTCATTAATAGCACCGCCATTGGTATTAACGAAGCTAATTGTAGGCTGTGGTAATCCACATTTATCTGAAAGAGGTAAAAGCGCTCTTCTCGGAGAGTTGAGCATAACAGTCCGTATGCGATCCTTTTGGTCTGCTGTAAAAATATTCATACAAGCATCATTGGTATAATCCATATAGTTCTCTACCATGTCATCCTGACCATCGCAAGTTGTTATATTAGGACAGCCATAATTCGATGTTTGAGATTGTGGCGTATCGTTACAAAAATCATTTCCACAATTCGCATCTCCCCAGATATGCCTGAGACCTAGCCAATGGCCAACCTCATGTGTCATTGTTCTCCCGAGATTAAAAGGTGCTCCGCCAGGGAAAGGATTTGCGACGGATCCTATTGTAGAATATAAATGAACCACTCCGTCTGTATTCGCACCACCACCATTGGCGCCTAACCCGCCCAACCCGGCATTACTTGGAAATTGAGCATAACCTAGCAAGCCGCCTGATAGATCTGCAACCCATACATTCATATATTCATCCGGATTCCATATGGTTCCAGGTTTGATTGTTCCATCAATATAACCTGTATTAAATGGACCCTCTCCATAGGTTGTTACTCTATTGATGCCTGCTTCCGCCAATACATTATCAGACGGGTCTAAAATGGCCAAGCAAAATTCAATTTCTATATCAGCAGCTACTGGGTCGATTGAACCAGCTAGGTTCCTAAAATCTATATTTAATTGATCTACCTGTGCTTGAACCTGAGCTGCGGAAATGTTTTCAGCTCCTGCTCCGTCTGTAATGATATGAAAGATACAAGGTATAGTCAGCAAGGTCGCTTTATTGATATTTCCTCCTTTCCCAGCGCCAGGACTTTTACCCGACTTATATTCTTTGAGCTGTTTTTTAAATAGGATTTCTTCTTCCGCTAGGCTAGGAAGCTCAGGGTTGAGGTTTCTTCGTTGTGCGTCCATTTCCATGGTGTAGCAGCGAATCTTCTTTTGTTTGCTTTGTGAGAAGGTCTGGTTAAGGTCTGGACCAACTTTTGAAGCCTGTTTCTGTGCGTTTGCAGTTAAAATAAAAAAACCAATAAACAATAACGCACAGAGTTTAATTGAGTAGCGCATTGTTTTATTTGTAGCAAGGTGAGTGTTTTAATGACGCAAAGATTTCAATAAGGAAGCCTTAAAAGTGAAAAATAGCGTAAAAGAATTTTATTCTTTCGAGAAAGGCGAACAGATATTCGGTTTAGTATAGTCTTTTAAAAAATGAGAGGTAAGGTTTGTCAATTAAAACCCCGAGCAGGTGTATCCAAAAAAGGATTCCGATAGGAAGTATAATGAAAGAGAGCTTATTGAATTGCCAAGCTGTTTGAACATCGAGGTGCATGAGGTGCATGATACCGCGTGTCAAACCGCAACCTAAACATTCTAAATCAAAAAATACAACAGATAGACACATGCTTTGGCCAGTGTCAAAGTAGTCAGCAGGTAAAAAGAATAACAAAAGAAATGCTCCAAGTATTATGACAAGGAGCATTTTTTTGATGTAATGAAATATTTTATCTATTTCCAAGAATTACAACTAAAGCATGAATGAGTCCTGGAAGTCCACATAGCAAAGATAAAATTACGTTGATCGTGCATCGCTCTGTCCAATATCCTTCATATAAATATACAGCTAGGGGTGCTCCGATAGGCATAAAAAAACATAATATCACTAACAATAATGTGTCGGTATTTGAGCCTTGTTTTTTCTGCTCTTTTTTTATCACCTTTATAATTGCTTTGGCTTCTCTTTTCGTTGATTTTACGTCTTTTTTGCTCAATTCTCTTACCGGGCTCTCGTTGTTGGATAGCTTGTATTCTCTGATTTTATCTTCTGAGCTATTTAACCTCAAATCAATTGCTGAGGGATGACTTGTATTATTGTTTACCATATCATTCTTAGCAGGAGCCTGATATTTTTTTGTCAGCTTTTCTATCTTTTTTGAATCGAGAACAACAATTTCCTCTTGAATTGATTCAGAATGAATAACCTTACTATGCTTGTTCATCTTAACGGAGGCATTGTTCCAGTTTACAGTGAAACCCTTTCTGTGGTAGCGTTTTTGAACAGAGCAGGCGTCTAGCAAAAGTGTCAATGCAAATGCCACTGTTAATAGTAAAGCAAATTTTTTCATTTTAATTGAGTTTAGTTTAAAATCAATTTAACCAAAATATTGCTTGGTAATTTATAAAACAAGGTTTTTTTAATTATCAATCGAAGATTATCTTGAGTTCTACCCGTCTGTTTTTCTGACGTCCCGCCGCAGTCGAGTTGTCATCAATAGGTTTTGATTCACCAAAGAATTGGGTTTTGATTCGGCCTCCATCAATCCCCTGTGCGGTCAAAAATTTCTTCACAGATTCTGCGCGCTTTTTTGAAAGGATCATGTTGGCATCAGCATCACCTACGTTGTCGGTATGTCCAGCGAGTGCAATTCTCCAATCTGGTTTTTTCTTCAGTGTATTTGCTAATTGTATAAGTGATGGCTTAGATGTATTCTTGATGACGTCTAAATTGGTCTCAAATTCAAGATTATTAAATGCCGTGTTGAGTACCTCTTGTTCTTTCTCCTCAATGATTGGACAGCCCCCATTTTCGATAGGTCCAGCTGTTTTTGGACATTCATCGTCTTTATCTAGGAGTCCGTCACCATCTGTGTCCTCATAGGGGCATCCTTTGTTTTCTGTGGGACCTGCTATGTTGGGGCAATCGTCTTCATTGTCAAGCAATCCATCTCCATCCGAATCTGGATAGGGGCAACCGTTATTCTCTATCGGACCAGCAGCTTCAGGACAATTATCTACTGCGTCAAAAAGTCCATCCCCGTCTGTATCAGGACACCCTTTAAATTCCTCTAATCCCGGCGTATCTGGACATAGGTCATCCTTATCAAGGATTCCGTCTCCATCTCGGTCAGGGTTTTCCTCTTTTTGAGGTTCTTGGGGTAGTTCGGGTTTGTTAAATTGATAGGCCAATAAAACCTCATGAGAACCTTTCGAATAACCAGTGATATCAGAAATGTTGTAGTCATAGCTATAAGCCAAAACTGTATTTTTAACGTTGATGCCTAGCATAGCAATAGCAGACTCTGAATGTCTATAGCTCAATCCAAAGAATAGTAAATCATTGAATGTTCCCTTAGCACCCAATTCTATGAGGGAAGGAGCAATAAAGGTGCTGCGCAACAAAAAGTAAGGATCTAAATCAAACGATTCTGACAATTTAAAGGAATAGGATGTCGTTAAATTATAGTGCCGAATCAATCGATTCTCGCCCAATGCTAAAGCATTTAAATCGTCTAGCTTAGATAGTCGGCTTTGGATCAATTGATTGACACCAAATCCAACCCTTAATTTATCATTTAAGGAATACAAAAGTCCAAAGCTCATGTCGGGAGACATTTGCTTGACACTTCCACTCAGACTTGGATCTGGATCAATGTTTTCAATTCCCGAGCCGTCATAGCTATATTGATTCAGCACACCGGAAACAGCCATAGATAAATTCGATTTGTCATTGAGCTTAAGAATGTAATTATAGTTCAGCATGAGTCCCATTTGTGATACAGCACCACCGGCATCATCCATAAATAGCATGCCGCCTAGGCCCATTTTCTTATTTTTGAGTAGGGTATGTCCGCCCAGCGTGTAGGTTGAAGGTGCACCGTCAAAACCGCCCCACTGATTACGGTATCCCAGCTGAATTCGAGGTGAATTCGTAACACCTGTATAGGCCGGGTTAATTACAAAATCATTCCAAAAGAATTGACTGTACATTGGCAATTGCTGTGCATTGGTATAGTCAAAAACCAAAATGAATAACATAAACAGAAGACGAAAAGTACTTGTCATGGTCTCTTACTTTTTCAGTGTCACCACACCGTGGTGTTTTTCTCCATTATCGAGCTCGATGATGTAGTAATAATCTGCCGTTGGTAGCGCCTTACCATCAAATGTCCCATCCCATGGTGCCATTTGTGGGGTTGCATAAAAAACCTCCTGTCCCCAACGATTAAATACGGTAACCGTTGCATTTGGATAATTTTCAAAACCTATCGGCAACCAAGTATCATTAATGTTGTCGTCATTCGGTGAAATACCTCCAGGAACTGCAAAGGGAACCTCAGTCACTGGTTTGCTATCGGGTTGCTGAAAACCAAGTGTTTTTATAATATCATTTTGAATCGTAGCGGTAAAGGATTCTCCAATGGTATAGCTCATTTGAAGATGATCGTTGGATACCGATTGTCCCGCAGAACCCATTACTTCTCTTGAAAGCTCAATTTGGCTGAAAAAAAAGAAGTTTACAACAACAAACAGTCCGAAGAGTAGAGACTTCATGCAGATTTAATTTTCATCCAATTTAAAGTAAAATTCAGTATTTAACAAGAGGTCGGTAAAATGTTTAATATCGGGGGAATCCTAATGAATATATTGTTACGAATTATTATTAATGCAACTGACTTGCAATATCAAATTATAGGTATTAATTTTGCACTCGATGAGACACTTTTTGCTGTTTTCTATTTTGGTAGGTATGGTGTTAATATACACACCAAAGTCCCTGCTACACAGTTGCGCCCACAGTGAACATAAGTGCAATCATCATGATCATCTAGATACAGATTCCGAAGAAAAAAATAATGGACTTACATTTGAGCTGGCAGATTGTGATTTGTGTGCCTATTCTTTTTATTCTATTGATACACCAGTATTTCCCTTGAGATTTGTGTCCTCCAACGGAGGCTATGCTCCCGTGGCTATGAACGCTCTTTCTTTTTCCATTGGTGCTATTCAATATCCCAAATTGCGGGGTCCGCCCGCGTTCGTTACGATTTAAATTAAAAATTAGTTAACGATAAAAATAAATAATGAATAAAATTTCTTGTTTCATCCTGTTCTTATCAGGATATATGTGCTTCGCACAGCAGCTATCCGGAGTGGTTACGGATGGATTAAATAAACAGCCTATACCAGGGGCGAAAATAGAACTTAAAGAGCTCAATCTTGCCACCTTTTCTGATGTCGATGGAAAGTTTTCTCTTGACGGCGATTGGCCACAGCAACTGATACTTGAAGTAAGTATGGCAACCTACGAAACCAAAACTGTTTCCATAGCTTGTTGTGACTTTCTAGAGCTTTCGCTGGAGCCAGACCCGCATAATATGCAAGAGATTATGGTTCGGGTTGAGCGTCGAGAGCTTCAAGGAAGTGCTACCCAAAAAACAGACTACATTGAGCTGGATCGATTGAGTGTTATCTCACCACTTACGATTACAGAGGCTTTGACGCAAATAGATGGTGTTCAAATGGCATCCTACGGACCTTTAAATTCTAAACCTGTCATACGTGGAATGCAAGGTATGCGCGTGGTGACTTTTTTGAATGGAATGCGTATTAACAATCAGCAATGGGGTGGAGACCATGGTTTGGGTATTTCACAAGCAGGAATGGAAAGTGCAGAAGTGATCAAAGGTCCTATGTCTTTGATTTATACCGGTGATGCAACAGGTGGCCTTTTATACCTAAAAGATGGTTCTTTTGCACCGCAGAACTCTTATTCCGTTGATGTGAATTCACAATTTGAAACGGTAAGTATGGGAACTCAAAATTCAGTAATATACAAGCAGTCTGGCGAGAAGTTACGCTTGAGTGCTGCAGGAATATTCTCAAGCTACGCAGATTATAGGCTGCCTAATGGTAGTTATTTGAGTGATTCGCGTATGCAAGATATGGGAGGGAAATTCAAATTGGGTTACAATTCAGGTAAGTGGAATCTAGAACTAAATTATTTGTATTCTAACTCTAGGGTAGGTATTCCGGGCCATACGCATGACGTAGATCCACAACCAGAATCATTCATGATAAATTACCAAGACCGAGATCAATCATTGCCATTTCAGAAAATACAGAATCACTTTGGGAACTTGAAAGCCACTTACTTTGTAAATGCTAAAAATAAATTGGAGTTTTTCGCAAATCATGGTTATAATAACCTAGCAGAATTTGGTGAAAAAATATTTACACCTGCCATAGATATGTATTTGAATTCTAGCTCTGTTCAAGCCAGACATCATTGGAATCCAAATAAGAGGCTTCAAATACTTTCTGGAGTGCAAACAATTCTAGAAAGCAATGAAAATGGTTCAGATGCAGAAGAGCGTTTGATTGAAGATTCGGATCAATACGATTTGGGACTATACAGCTCTCTATCTTATGATCTTAAAGGTGTGAAACTAAATGGTGTCCTTCGTTTTGATCATAGAGCTGTCCGGAGTGCTGATTTTAGCGGAGACTATCCTAATTTTAATGCGGCAATCGGCATACGGAAACAATGGAAAGAGAAATCTGTAAAAGATTTGTCCGCACATGTGTCATCAGGTACAAGAGCACCTCATTTGTCAGAATTATTAAGTGATGGTGTTCATCACGGGGCAGTGCGTTATGAGCTTGGAGACCGTAATTTGAAATCTGAACGATTTATCCAGCTTGATGTGAATTATGAGTTTTCTAATGAGCATTTTTCACTTATGTTTAATCCATATACTACATATGCAACGGGTTATATCCAGCTGGCTCAAGTCGATTCTGTCATAGATGGAATGGAGGTTTACAAATACACTGCTAAAGATGCGGTATTGCTTTATGGTATCGAAACGCGAGTACACTACCATCCTCACTTTGCACACCGATTGCATTTTGAAACGGGTTATTCCAATACCTTTGGACGTGATTTAGATTCTGAAGGCGAGGACCTTTATTTCATGCCTCAAGCGCGTTTACGCTCGAATGTGCGCATTGAACTGTCAAAAAACAAGGCTTTCGGTTTTGCTTCACTAATCGTTCAGCATAATTATTTTTTCAACCAGGACCGTGTTGGTCCTTTAGAGACGGTAACGGACCCATACCATCTACTGCAACTTGGGTGTCAAATGAAGTGGGACGGAAACTGGCCTGTTCAGCTGTCTTTTGGTGTTAGAAATGCATTAAATACAAGCTATATTAATCATATGTCCAGTTTAAAATCACTTGGTTTAATGGAACCAGGAAGAAGCTTCTATTTCAATCTTAAGTGGAGTATTGAGGGGAAGAATCAATCAAATAAGTAATCAATAATCAATAAATAAATAATCAATTAAATTTTAACTTATGAAAACTAAATTGTTTTTTGCAGCGACGCTGCTAATCGCGAGTGTAGCTTGCAACAAAGAAGAATGTTACGAATGTCATTATGACGGTCCTAACGGAGAAGAAGTAGAACTAGAAGGAGAATACTGTGGTGATGCAGCTGAAGATCTAGAAAACGCAGGTTTTGTTGGTCCTGACAGTACAGTTTATGTTGTTCACTGTGGTGAGCACTAAAATGCTTCTTTAAGAATTGTAAAGCGTCCCTTTGGGGCGCTTTTTTTTTTGTCAGAACTTTCATTAATTTTACAACCTAACCTAGCTGTAAAATTCGTGAAATGAAAAAGTTCAAACTCTTTGTCTTCATACTTTTAACTATTCAAAGCTACGCTTATGCCCAAAGCTTTAGTGTCGATCAAAACATAGTTGATATTGACGCTTGTACAGCTTGTACAGGTCCTGCAAGCAATACATACCTGAATGCATTAGAAGATGCTACTTTGAATTGGTCAATTGTTGATACAGATATTCCTGAAGGCTGGGATTTTTCAAATTGCTTCCCAAATTGCTACGAAATTGGAGTAACCTCAGGCGTCTTGAATATTACCTCTGGACAACAATACTATTTAAATTGTCATGTTTATCCGAACGAAATTGCAGGCGAGGGGAGTATCACCATGCAGATTACAGATAATAGCGGTACAGTTGAAGAGGTCACTTGGAATGCCATCATTGGATCTGCAGGTCTTATTGACAATATTTTGGATCAGGATGAACTAACCATTAAGGCGATATACAATCTTCAAGGCCAGCAAATTAATGAGTTACTGAAAAATCAACTGCAAATTGTAGTATTTAGTGATAATTCAAGAAAGCAGGTTTATATAACTGAATAGTTGACTAATCTGATTTGATTAGATTCATTGCGATTCTAATAAATGGGATTTAGAAATTTCTTACTGATGCTATTAAGCGAATAAACTGATGATTGCGATGAAGATAGCAAGGACTATCCCAGCAAATAAAGAAGCAATAGTTATCAAGACTGTCCCAATTATTTTACCCGTTACATCTCCTTTTTGAAGGTTCAAATCTTTC
>CAJXDT010000062.1:0-10048 GCA_913052055.1 uncultured Cryomorphaceae bacterium | reverse complement strand
TCTAATTGTATTGAATTTCCAAGACCTGCAAGTAATTTTCCTGAAAACGAATTCAATGTTATTGGTAGTGGATTAAAACTGCTATGGAGTCTAATATTTGGGAGGTCTCTATTTTCACTTGAGCTCGCCGTGGGATAGTTATTGTCTTTATACCATATGTGACATCGATTGCTCACACTGCTTCCTTCAAGCCATCCATATCCGCCAACCCAGCTTCCATCTCTATTTTCCCAAGTAATTAGAATATTACTTGTCCCATCCCAAACAAAAGGTGTATCAAAATCAAATTGGCCCCATGTTATTCCATTAAATCCTCTAAAATCAAATTCTTCTTTTACGGTTGTGCTGTTCGATATTGTTAATGAGCTGTAATCGGGTAATCCCGGGTCAGGAAGACTAGATTCAGAGACATGTGCCATTTTAATCGTTTGGTTGTTTAATTCATAGCCGCTCTCCCAGCTATTGAATTGAAATTGAATCGCCGTAATCGAGTTACCTACAGAGATTCCAACTCCCTCAAGTTCAGAGGCTAGATATAGCATTGCAGATTGAGAATAGTCATATAAGCCATAGGCTGGTGTTCCGCCGCAATTGTCAAATTCTGAACCAATTTGACTAATTTGCTGACCCAATATTGAGAATGTAGTGAGGCTAAATAGTAGGAGTGACAATAAGTGTTTCATAAGCGATTTATTTTAATCGATTTACTGATTTGAGTTATTTACGGGCGCAAAAGTACTCTATTTTTTCAACTCAATTGCGCATTTTCGATAAGTTTTGCTGGTTTTAATAAAAACACCTCATATATTCAATATATGAGGTGTTTACTAAGACTAATGAACCCTATATCGAATCTAAGGAGATAAGATGCGTTAAGAGAACAATTAGTAACTAACCAATGTCTAGTTAAAAGACGCTTCAATTAAGATTGGGATGCCTGTATTTTGAAATAATTTACTGGATGCTTTTATCGCCATTGCTTTTTAGACGAGACAAAGTAAATTTATACATACTTCATTCAGAAGAGGAACTATGCTTCAATTTCTTGATATAATGCTTGAATACAATTTATACCATCAATTGCTGCAGAAACAATTCCGCCAGCGTAACCAGCTCCTTCTGCACAAGGGTATAGGTTTTTAATATTAATATGTTGGTAATTCTCTTTGTTTCTTGGAATGAGAATAGGGGAGGATGTTCTTGATTCTGGGGCATGAAGGACAGCGTCATTAGAGATGAAGCCTGGAACTTTCTTATTAAAATCTTTAAAGGCATTCCGCAATCTTCTTATGATGAATTCAGGAAAAATGTCATCCATTTCTATGCTGGTAATCCCGGGCTGATATGAACTTCTTGGAAAATCAGTTGATTTTTTCCTATTAATGAAATCTTCTAAACGTTGTGCGGGCACGCTTTGATTTTTACCTGCCAATTCCCAAGCTTTCTGTTCAATTTTCTTTTGGAATTTAATTCCACAAAAAGGATCTTTTGGGTTTTCTAAGTCCTCAGGTTCAACTGATACAACAATTCCTGAATTGGCGTAAGGGTTGTTTCTTTTTGATGGAGACCAGCCATTCGTAACGACCTCTCCCGCTGATGTCGCGCAAGGCGCAATAATACCTCCTGGGCACATACAGAAGGAATATACTCCTTTATTTTCGGCTTGAGTCACAAGTCTATAGGATGCGGGAGGTACATAATCATCATTGACTCTACCATGATATTGGGCCTTGTCAATAAACTCCTGGCTATGCTCAACGCGGACGCCGAGTGCAAACGGTTTTGCTTGAATGTGAACACCTCTTTTATGAAGAAGCTCGAAAATATCACGTGCAGAATGACCTGTAGCTAGAACTACATTATTGACGGTGATTTTTTTTTCGTTATTTAAAGTGATTGAATGGATGCGGTTATTTTTAACTTCTAAATCCGTTAATTGATGGTCAAAGTGTATCTCTCCGCCCATTTCAATGATTTTATCGCTCATTGCTGAAACAATTCTTGGAAGTTTGTTTGTTCCAATATGAGGATGTGCTTCAACGAGAATGTCTTCATTCGCACCGAAATAAACAAATGTCTCTAAAACCTGTCTGACCGCACCTCTTTTCTTAGATCTTGTATATAGCTTTCCGTCAGAATAAGTTCCTGCGCCGCCTTCGCCATAGCAGTAATTACTATTTCCGTTCACAATCCCTTTGCGATTTAGCTTTCCGATATCCTTAATCCTTTCTTTGACCGCTTTACCTCGTTCGTAAACAATGGGTTTCATTCCTTGCTCTAAGGCGCTTAATGCCGCAAAAATACCTGCCGGACCTAATCCTATAATGTGCACCTCTTTTTTAGTGTCTAAAGGCTTGAATTTCGGCTCATAATGAACCGGAGGAGAATCATTTTCGAAATAAACATGAAACGTACATAGAATTCTAATATTCTTCTTTCGCGCATCAATGCTTCTTTTATGCCATTTATATTGAAAAGAATTCGACTTATTAAGTTTGAGTTTATCAATGATAACCTGCTTAAGATAAGATTCATCTTTTGCTTGCTCGGGGCTGACATAAAATGAGATTTCTTTCATTATGACTGGAAAATTATTGAGAACCACCAACCTTTATTATACAGTTGGTCTATTGGTTTAGCAACCGGCGAGTAGTCTTGTATAAATGTACTTTTTACCCCATGAGAATATTTAACCTCAATGGAAAACTTAAAAAACGGGGCGTAAAAATCTATACCACCACCAAGCTGGCCATGAATGTCATATCTATTGAGCTTAATAAATGGGTCAATGTAGTTTTGTGATGCGTCCTGCTGTGATTGCAAATCAATTGAGTATTGACCACCGAATAGGGCATAGGCGGCAAAATTATTGAATCTTTTTGTCCTGAAAACAAAAGACAAGGGAAAATCTAAAGATGTCGCATTGATTCTTTCTTCGCTCATGCCCTTTGGAAAATTCGTGCTATCTAAGCTTCTGTAGGTCAGTGTTTTCTCTTGAAATGATAGTCCTGGCATGAATCGGAGGCGCAGAACAGGTGTTCCCAGTTTTAACGTTGTTAGTATACCTAACTGACCGCCAGGTTGTGATTCATTTTGAACAGATACCAATCCATGCTCTTCGTAGGCATTTGGGTTCTGATATACGGTAAGATCTGTGCTGTTTATTCCTAACATGAAGCCAAACCGAAAGGCTTTTTTATCAAAATTCTTGAAGCGCTGCTGCTTTAATTTTTGTCCGTAGCTGAACAGAAATAGAAATATAAAGGTGGTGCTAAGGAGCGACTTCATAATCTGATAACGGAAAGAAGCGTTCAATGTTGCAGTATTATTTGATTCCTGTATAAATTGTGGCAATCCCGCCGCTAACTGGTGTTGCGGTAACTTGCTTGTAATTTAGTTTACTCAGGATATCCGTAAAGTCCTTGCCTTCCGGAAATGCCGCCACACTTTCTGGCAGGTATGCGTACGCCTTTTCATCTTTGGAAATATTTTTTCCAAGTGTTGGAATGATGTACTTCGAATAGAATCCAAAGGCTTGTTTAATTGGAAATATTTTTGGTTTTGAGAATTCTAAAATCACAGCTTTTCCACCAGGCCTCAGTACTCTCAGCATTTCTGAAAGCCCTTTTTCTAGGTTTTCAAAGTTTCGAACACCGAAACCGACAGTCAAACCGTCAAAATAAGCATCTTCAAAAGGGAGCATTTCAGAGTCTGCTTGTTTCATGCTTACAATATGATCAACCTTTCTTTTAATCATTTTTTGTCTGCCTACCTCAAGCATTCCATTCGATATATCAATACCTACAACTTCTTCTGGGTCGAGTTTTAAGTTTGCGATTGCAAAATCACCAGTACCCGTAGCAATATCTAATATTCTTTTCGGCTCAGTCGAACGAAGCGCTTTAACAGCCTTTTTTCTCCAAATTTTATCTATTCCAAGGGACAAGAAATGGTTCAAAAAATCGTATTTAGCAGATATATTGTCGAACATTTGTTCAACCTCTTCTTTCTTCGATTTTTCGCTATTATATGGTTTAACTGTTTTATCTGACATATTACTTAAACACTTAATTGCTAAAGGAGTTCGCGTACCTCTTTTTTTAATTCTTCGATAGAAATACTGACCACCCCAGGCTTCTCGCATACCATGCCACCTGCAATATTCGAAATCTGTGCAATTGCTGCTAATGGAGCCTCGGCAAGAAGGCATAAAGTTGCTACCGCAATCACGGTGTCGCCTGCTCCAGAAACATCTGTAATTTCTCTTTTATGGGCCTCAATGTGAGCATTTGTTGTGTGGTCACAAATATAAACGCCACGTTCAGACAAGGTAATTAATGAAACTTCATGTGGAACAGCATTTCTGAGAGTTTGAACTGCTGTCTCAAAAGCATTCCGTTCATTTTCAAAGCTAAAATCAATATTTAACCCTTCTTTGAGTTCTTTGAGGTTTGGTTTAAATAGGCTTAAGCCAGCGTAGTGATGAAAATTGTCTTTTTTGGGATCCGCGGTAACTGGAATATTTTGTTTGCTAGCCTCACTGATGATCCGCTGTATATTGTTTTCATTGAGTACACCCTTATCGTAATCTTCTAGAATAATCGCATCTATACCAATTTCTATCAGATGCGTTATTTTTTCGAAGAGCATCTGTTCATGTTCACTTGTTAAAGGGTGGGTGTCTTCGGAATCAATTCTTAAAAGTTGCTGTTTAGATGAAATCACTCTCGTTTTTACCGTTGTTTTACGGTATTCGCTTCTGACTAAGCCTTCTGAGGAGATCCCTCTTTCTTGAAATAAATCCTCCAGAATTGCACCTTCTGAGTCAGTTCCAACGACAGAGGCAATTACAGGGGATGCTCCTAAGTTTTTTAAATTCAATGCAACATTGCCTGCTCCACCAATTCTATTTTCTTTTTTGTCAAGTGCTACAACAGGAACAGGAGCTTCAGGGCTAACTCTAGTAACCTTGCCAAGGATATATGCGTCGAGCATAACATCACCGACAACGAGGATCCGTTTTCCTTTAAATTGCTTTAAAATATCTTCGTAATTCACTTAATTTAGTTTTGACAAAGCTGCTTTTATTCTATGCATTGCTTCTTTAAGGGTTTCCTCTGATGCCGCATATGAAATCCTAAAGCAATTCGGATCACCAAATGCATCTCCCGTAACCAAAGCAACCAATGCTTCTTCCAATAAATAAAGACAAAGGTCATTTGCATCATTTATCGTTACGCTTCCGTTTGTTTTTCCGAAGTAAGCGCTGCAGTCTGGAAAAACATAAAATGCACCTCCAGGGTGGTTTGTTTTGATTCCTGGCATTTCAGCTAAAGCATCAAGAACAAGTCCTCGTCTTGACTTAAACGCTGAAATCATATCATTTAGTATTTGAGGATCTGCATTCATGGCAGCAATTGCTGCTTTTTGGGTAATGCTCGATGTACCTGAAGTAAATTGTCCCTGTACCTTAGAACATGCATTAGCAATTGCTTTTGGCGCACCAATATACCCGAGTCTCCATCCGGTCATTGCCCAGGCTTTTGACACACCATTTACAGTAACGACTTGCGCATAAACATCATCAAACTGTGCAAGACTCTCATGTTTGCTTTCAAAGTTGATATGCTCATATATTTCATCACATAAAACAATAAGCGACGGGTGTTTTTTGATGACATCTGCCAAATCCCTCAATTCTGATCGATTATAAACTGAACCGGTTGGGTTGCATGGAGTAGAAAAGATCATGAGCTTCGTTTTTGCGGTAATGGCCTTTTCTAAATCCTTTCCGTCAATTTTAAAATCTTTGTCAATTCCGGCATTTACAAGTATTGGAATTCCACCTGCTACTTTTACAATCTCAATATATGAAACCCAGAATGGCGCAGGGATGATTACCTCATCTCCTGGATTGATCAATGTCAATACTACGTTTGCGATGGATTGTTTTGCGCCTGTTGAAACAACAATTTGATCTTTATCATAATTGAGATTATTGTCTCGTTTGAATTTGTTTGAAATACTTTCTCTCAAATCGTCATATCCTGGGACAGGCATATATTTTGTGAAATTATTATCCATTGCTTCAGTAGCTGCATCTTTAATAAATTGCGGTGTATTAAAGTCTGGTTCCCCCAGAGATAAGGAGATTACATCTTTTCCTTGCGCTTTAAGCTCACGGCTTTTTCTGGACATGGCAATCGTTGCAGATTCTTCCATTGCTAGCAAGCGTTCTGATAGTTGGATCATAGAAATTTTATTTTGGCGCAAATTTAATCAAATTCAAGTCTGAACTGAATGTTATGGATGACAATTTAATATCTTATTCATCAAAAAGGTCTGGACGTCTTTCTTGGGTTCTTTCAATCGCTTTTTCCTCTCTCCATTTTTCAATTTCAGGGAAATTCCCCGACAATAAAATTTTTGGTACTTCCCAGCCTCTAAACTCAGGAGGTCTAGTATATACGGGTGGCGAAAGCAGTTTATCTTGAAAGCTATCTGTGAGTGCTGATGTTTCGTCATTGAGCACACCTGGCAATAATCGAACAATAGCATCGGTGAGCACTGCGGCTGCGAGCTCACCCCCAGATAGGACATATGAACCTATCGATATTTCTCTTGTGATAAAGTGTTCTCGTACACGCTCGTCTATGCCTTTATAATGTCCACAAAGAATGATTAAGTTTTTTTTCAGGGAAAGGTCATTGCAGGTATTTTGCTCTAACAAAGTTCCGTCAGGTGTCATGTATATAACATCGTCGTACTTTCTTTCTTTTTGTAGTTTTTCAATAATTGTTACGATTGGTTCAATACTCATGACCATTCCTGCTCCGCCACCGTATTGGTAATCATCGACGTTTTTATGTTTATCTGTTGAGTAGTCGCGAATATTATGCATACGTATCTCAACAAGTCCCTTATCCTGCGCTCTCTGCAAGATTGAGGCCGCAAAAGGACCGTTCAGTAATTCTGGGAGTAAAGTTAAAATATCAATGCGCACAGGCAAATTTACAAACATTCTAAAATCTCTATGTCTCATCAGTAAAAAAGTCAATCCTGAAAGTCATATTTATTTGGCTTGAATATAAAATATACTGTTGATACACTTGATAGGACTGAGAGAATATTCTGTATTTTAGAAGTTCATTAACACCAAGTACTTTGATTAAATTTTTGTTTTGTTCGATTTCCCTCTTTTTATTCATATCCAATTGCCGAGCGCAATGTGAGGATGTTACCTTGGCATCTATTACCAATCCAGGTCCATATTCGGTGTCTGTTCTTGTTGAAGGTGTTGACGATATTAGAAATGGTCCCGACTATGAGGGGGCAACCATATATTACCCCAACAATGGAGTACCTCCATATGCCGGAATATCAATTATTCCTGGATATTGTGGCGTAGAATCGGACATTCAAGACTGGGGCCCCTTTTATGCCTCTCATGGCATTATTGCGATTACTTTGGGGACAAATGATCCTTGTGCTGATTGGCCTGCTACGCGCGCTCTGGCATTATTGGATGCTATTGAAACCATTAAGTCAGAAAATACCCGTGCAGGATCTCCTTTAAATGGGAAAGTCGATGTTAATAGTTTTGCTGTTTCTGGATGGTCAATGGGTGGAGGCGGAGCACAATTGGCTGCATCTATAGATCCTTCATTAAAGGCGGTTGTTGGATTATGTCCTTGGTTGGATTTGAATGGGTTTGAAAACTCAGACCTTATTCATGATGTCCCTGTTTTAATATTTACAGGTCAGAACGATGATATTGCGGGCTCCGCTCAATATGGTTACATGCATTATACCAATACACCAAGTAGTACGGATAAGCTATTTTTTGAGATTGAAAATGGAGGTCATGGAGCCGCGAATGAACCAAATATGGCTGATGGAGAGACCGGTATTTACGCGCTTTCTTGGCTAAAAACATATCTTTTAGATGACCCCTGTTATTGTGATTTTTTACTCGAGAACCCATCTAATTCATCGGCTTATGAAACAAATATTGAGTGTGAATCACTTGAGCTATTGCTACCGTCTTATAAAGAAATGCTTGTGCTACATCCCAACCCAGCAAGCGGTAGTATTTCCCTCAATTTGATAAAGGCTGAGCTTTTAAGTTACCAGTTATACGATGTATTCGGGAAATGCGTAAAAAGTGGTAATGTATCAAAGCAGCAAAATAAAATTGAGATTGAAGGTCTTCAGAATGGAGCATACACATTAAGGGTGGGAGATCGTAACTACAGATTTGTGAAAAAATAGGCGATGAAGTATCTCTTTCAAATAGTTGCAATAGTTTTTTTATCTATTACAGCCAATAATATCAAGGCGCAAAATAAGTGGACAGGTAGTTCAACTCCTACATACCATGAGTTAACTGAGCATCTAGTTAACGTCTCTAAGGCTAGCAAAGACATCGAGCTATACAACATGGGGAAGTCTGATTACGGACTGCCAATATACGTGTGCATCGTAAATGGTGCCAAAGATTCACTTCAGACCTTTAAAAAAGCCCGAAACGAAACTACAATTCTTTTCAATAACGCAATTCATCCCGGAGAGCCGGATGGTGTTAATGCTTGTCTTATTTGGCTTGATGAATTGCTAGCTTCAGGAATGGTTATGGGACAGATGCCAGTGGTTGCATTTATTCCAGCATACAATGTAGGAGGGATGATTAATAGGTCGTCAAATAGCCGTGCAAATCAAAATGGACCTGACGAATACGGTTTTAGAGGGAATGCGCAAAACTTAGATCTGAATCGAGACTTTATCAAAATGGATTCAAAGAACGCTTTTGTATTTTCTAAGATCTTTCATGGTCTTGACCCGGATGTATTTGTAGACAATCATGTTTCTAATGGCGCGGATTATCAATACACCTTGACCTATATTTCGTCTTTAAGCAATCGTATGCCTTCCTCAATTAGGAAAATTACACATGAAAGCCTTTTGCCAGATTTAGAGAAAGATTTAAATGAAAATTATGGAGTTGACCTCTTTCCCTATGTAGATTTAAAGGGGCGGACACCCCAAGAAGGAATTGTGTCCTTCAATGACCTACCAAGGTATTCGATGGGCTACACCGCTCTTTTTCAGTCCTTAAGCTTTACGGTCGAAACACACATGCTTAAGCCTTTTCCTCAAAGAGTGCAGGCTACATTGGCTTTCATGAAATCGCTTATTTCATGGACTGCTCAGCATAAGAGACTCATTGAAAAATCGAGATTAAAGGCGCGTAAGTCGACAGCACAGGCTAAAACTTTTTGTTTTGATTATAAATCTGACGGATTGATGGATTCAATTATGTTCAAGGGGTATGACCATTCTTTCCCAAAACACCACATAACAGGTTTGGAAAGGCTAAAATATGATACACTAGCTCCTTATGAGCGAAATATTGCACATTACAAGAGTTTCGAAGCTCAGAAGGATGTGCGTGTTCCCAAATATTATTTTGTTGGCCGTCAGGAGAAGGATGTAATCAAGAGGTTAAAGGCCAATAAAGTTAAAATGAAAAAGCTCAAAAATGATACCCTCATGCGACTCGGTGTTTTTGAGATAACTGATTTTCAAGTTTCAAAGCGTCCTTATGAAGGTCATTTTCAATTAAATAATGTGAAGGTCAATCTCGGTGAAAGATTAGTTGCCTTAAAAGCAGGTGATGTAAGAATTGCTTCAAACCAGCAGAATGCAACTTTTATTCATTCCGTATTACAACCTGAGGCTGAGGATTCTTATTTCAGCTGGAATTTTTTCGATAGCTATCTTCAGCAAAAGGAATACTTTTCGAGCTATGTGTTTATTGACAAGATTGAGGGAATATTAAATAATGATCCTGCTTTAAGAGAGGCATATGAAAGTAGAATGAAGGACGATAAAGAATTTCGAGAATCTGAGTGGGCGCAACTTTATTTCATATACAAAAGAAGCCCATATTTCGAAAAGAGTGTCAATGTATTGCCTGTGTTTTTTCAGTTTTAGAAAGAAGGACAGGATATTTTTCTAAAGTTTCTAGGTTTTCTTCTGCATTTAAGAT
>CAJXDT010000061.1:0-11616 GCA_913052055.1 uncultured Cryomorphaceae bacterium | reverse complement strand
GCTTAAGATCCAACCGAACCTCCGATATTCGGCAATCCGCAGCCCAATCCATTTACCTAATGCCAATGCTGCAACGGCAATCAAAAGCAGGGACTCTGGGAAGTTCATAATGAGCAGAAAGATCATTTGCGACTGCACTACAACGTAACAAAAGAGCGTTACCAGCATGGTCTGAAATAGAATCCTTGTGGATTGACCCACTCCCTCTTCAACAACAATCCTAGCGTATTTTTCTGCGCTTATCGTTAGAATCACAATGGGAAAAAAAGTGAGGTTACTCGCATCCGATATGTCTAAGTGCATCCCTGTAAAAAGCAATACAATCATTAAAAAAACAACACCAGAAAGCATGACAACAAGTTTGGGAACATGAAGTACACCCCATTTGAGCATGGGATAGTGCATCAAACTGATGACAACCAATACGGCGATAAAGGAAATCATTCCGAAGACCAGTCCAGTGGTGGTAAAGGATATTGCGATGAGAATGGGAAGAAAGACACCGAAGGTTTTCATGCCAACAACATTTCTGAAAATAGCCACAAGCAACGCTCCAAAAGGAAGGAGAATCATTAAGGAAAGCATTTGTTCAGACAGCCCTGTCGCTTTGGCGATATGAAACATATTAAAGGATTCGAATATGCCGAGGTTGGGATGCTGTTCAGCAATGATATAGTTGTAGTCAAATTCAATATTTGCAGAACGCTTTACAAAGAATTCATCTCCCTTGTATACCTCCAAATAGTTTCCAGGGATACTTGAAAAATGCCCATTTAATGCATCAAAGGGGACCCAAGTATTTAAGATCAAAACTTCAGCCCAAAGATGAGAGGTTCTTTTGGTTTCTTCGTTGAGTATGAGGCCACCACAGACGCGTGCTGGGATATTTAGGTTTCTACATATGGCAACAAATAATCTACTTTTGCCATTACAAGAAGCTTGATTTTGTTTGAGTGCCTCTAGTGCTGTAGTGAGCTCTTTTTGCGATGTAGAAGGAATTTTAGCAACAAAATCATAGATTGCCTTAAGCATATTATTGGCTCCTGAATGATTGTTCAAGATCTCTTCTGCGACATCATAAATAGGCCCTGTGTTTGACTCGATGTATTCGGATGGTAGCACATGGCTAGAGAAAGGATCAAGGATATCCGCATACATCAATGAATCGTCAATTTCATAGACTGTCGTTGAGCCTAATACATCGAATGTGTAAGCGATTTTGCTTTGTGCCTGAAAGCTATTTCCTGACCAAACCCCTAAAGTATTTTCTTCTAAATTATTTCTGGTGTATTGACCTTGTTGAAAATCATTATTATGATTGCTTATTTTCTGTCTCGAATTGCTTGTAGGTACAAATGCCTTAATCTGAAAAGCCTCATTACTGGGGGATTTATAATCAAAGCTGTAGGTGACCTGAAAATTCTTTTCTGCTTCTTGGGCTCCTTTTTGAAACCACCCATTATTTAATTTATAGCCTATTGAAAGACAAGCTAAGGTGACCATAAGCAATGAAGCAACTCTGATTCCTGTTTTTGACTGTTTTGATTTCATAATGGTTTGGTTTTACTTTCTTCTAAAACAAGACACTTCTGAAATACCCTACCCCCTTCTGCTTTCTTTTTGATTTACTTATATTAAATTTAGCACAGTGAAAGATTTAGAAGCTGAAAACGTATGTGCCGAACACACATTTCAGGAACTGTTTATTGGACTCGCAAAACCGCTTAGAAACTTTTTGATTTATAAGGGAAGTGAATCTGGACAGGCTGATGATTTGGTCCAAGAGTCTTTTATAAAGCTTTGGGAGAATTGCAAGAAGGTGCTTCCCGAAAAGGCAAAAAGCTACCTATACACCTTGGCCTCCAATGCATTTAAAAATGAAATGGCCCATCTCAAGGTGCGCTTAAAGTATGCCAATTCTAATGAGCAATCGGACCGCACAATTGAAACCCCAGAGTTTAGAATGCAAGAAAGTGAATTTAAGGTGCGCCTTGAACAAGCAATATCTGAGCTTCCTGAAACACAACGTGAAGTTTTTTTAATGAACCGGATAGACAAGCTGACCTATGCGGAAATCGCAGAAAGATTAGGGGTGAGTGTCAAGGCAATTGAAAAACGTATGGGGAAAGCATTAAAACATATGCGCTCGAAAATAAAATTATTTAAATAGGGGGTAGGGGATCTCCGAAGCAAACTGTTATAGGACTGAATGACACCAAATAAGGATATAGAAGATGACGCTTTAGGACGCTGGCTTGTCAATGAAATGAGCGAGGAGGAGCGCATAGCTTTTGAGGCATCGGATGCTTTTAAGACCTATGAAGCTATTTCTCAGCATACAGAAAACCTTGTTCTTGAGCCATATAATGTTGAGGTCGAATATTCAAAACTAAAAAAGTCAATTTCGCATAAAAAAGAGAGTAAGCTAGTACAAATGCGCTTTTACCGTAGGTTGTCCATAGCTGCAAGTGTACTGGTACTTTTGGGTATAGGTTCTTTTTTCTTATTGAACAAAGAGGTAGCGCTTACCCGTCATAAAACGCTTCAAGGACAAACCAAAACAATAACACTTCCCGACAATTCTGTTGTGGAGATGAACAACCTGAGTGCTTTGAGCTATAATGTTGAACAATGGAAAGAAAGTAGAGATGTGCAGCTCAAGGGTGAAGCCTTTTTTAAAGTTGAAAAAGGAAGCCCTTTTCGTGTACTTATGGAGAACGGAATGATTGAAGTTTTGGGCACCTCTTTCAATATAAAAGACCGAAGCTATGGTACCGAAGTATATTGTTTCACAGGAAAAGTACGTGTAACAGATTCCGAGCACAACGCCACTATTCTTACCAAGGGGATGAGCGCTAAAATTATAGATGGATATCTCGACCTAAACAGTAAAGAGGAGCAATTGCAAATGCCTCTTTGGAAGCAAGGGATAAGTCGTTTTGAAAATGCTCCTTTAGCTGATGTGATTTATGAGCTTAAAGGGCAGTTTGACATTGAAATACAGGTCAAAAGTGATATTAGCAAACGCACTTATTTTGGCACGTACCCGAATGACAACTTGGAACAGGCGCTTCAGCTTGTTTTTGGTTCTATGCAGTTAGAATATATACAAGAAAGTGAAGGTCTTGTCGTTGTAAAATAATATGAAGCAGCTTTTTACCGTTTTTCTTTTTTTAAATATCTGGTCTGCCAATTGTCAAATAACAGAGGACTTTTCTGCGCTTCCTTTAGCGGAGGTTTTTGATCGATTGGACAAGAAATATGGTATAAAAATCTCTTATGACCCCGCCCTTATTGAAGGAATGAAATGTACGGCATTACTAAAGGATGTTTCCAAGAAAGAAGGCTTGCAACTTATTTTGAAAAACACCCAGCTTTCTTTCTTGAGGGTAAAATCAAATTATTATTCGCTGCAGCCATCAAGGGTACATTGGAAGATTTCAGGTTATATTATGGACCCGAGGGGAGCTCCACTACCTTTTGCCAAACTTCGTGTGCGCAACACAAATATTGGGACGCATTCGAATGATAAGGGTTTTTATTCCTTTGATTATGTAAGTGATATGGCACCTGAAATTGAGATTACGGTGTTTGGACACTATAAGAAAACTGTATCTGCCGCGGTCTTAAAAAAAACGCCGAACATCAAGATGCGACAGAACATTGTTGATTATCCCGAGGTCCTAGTTGAGTATCTGACAGAGGGGATTTATGCAGACCAGGAGGTCAGCGCCTTGTCTATTCGACCTAAGGAACTAGGGGCTTTGCCGGGAACTACAGAGCCGGATGTATTCCAGCTTGTTCAGAGCGTCCCTGGAATTAATTCTGCAAGCTCGACGGTGAATGAAATTCAAATTAGAGGAGGAACCGCGGATCAAAACAGGATCCTTTGGGACGGAATTCCAATATATCACCCTGGTCATTTCAATGGAATGATCTCTTCCATTAATCCCAATATTGTGCACCAAGCCAATCTGCACCGAGGGACGTACAGCCCGTATTATGGCGGAAAGGTTTCTGGCCTGATGGATCTGCATTCAATTGATTTCATCCCCAATAAGTTCAAAGCTAACGCAAGCATAAATATGCTTCAAGTAGACGCGTTCGTTGAGACCCCCCTAAGTAAAAAAACCGCATTATTACTTTCTTTTAGGCGTTCCTATATGGATTTTTGGAAATCTCCAACCTATAAACGTTATGCCCAAAGGGTTTATCAAGAAACGGCTATTTTAAGTGAAGGAGAATATGGCGATGAGCCAGACTTTGAAGGAGAAAGCCTAAATGAGTTTGAGGTATATAATGAGTTTATATACAGCGATATAAATGGGAAGTTTATATATAAGCCTAGCGATAAGACCCTTTTTACGTTTAGCGGGATGTTGACCAATAACCAGCTCAATTACTCACAGAACGTTTATGAAAATCAGGAAGAGCTGACTAATGACTTGAGTACGGCCAATTATGGGTTTAGTACACACCTTAAGCACAAGTGGAACGAGCGTTGGAGCTCTGACCTTCTAGCAAGCTTTGCCCGTTATAATTACGAATATAGTTTTCAGGTTTCAGCCGTTTATGAGGACATTACGGAAATTGAGGAGTATGCTGAAAAATCGAATGTGGTATTGCATAGTGGTTTGAACTGGTCAAATAGTTTCCTAATCAATGCGCACAATACTTTTGATTTTGGGTACCAGTTCAAGTATAATTCCGTGAACTATGGCATACAAGAAAGCGAAGACGAAGACACTTTTTCTTCTTTGGGAGACAATTCCGGTGTTTCAAATGTTTTGCACCTTAATTACACCCACAAAAAGGGAAAATGGTTGGCTAAGCTTGGTGCTCGAGGTGTTTATATGAGTGCAGCGTCGGCCTTAAAGCTAGAACCTCGCGCGTATCTGCAATATAGTGTCTCCCCCCGACTATCCTTTAAAACCTCTTTTGGTCTTCAAAATCAATTTATCAGCCAAATAGACCAATTGGATGAACAGCAGCTCGGCTTATCTAATCGGGTTTGGGTGATGGTAGATGGCACGGATATTCCTATTGTTGGAAGCAGGCTCTTTGACCTTGGCGTTGTATTTAAAGCAAAGGGTTGGTATGTAGAGCTTGAGGCATATAGAAAAGACATGTCAAATATTGTGATGTTCTCCGATGATATTGCCTTGTCCTCGGGACTTGCAAGAGGAGATGGCACTTCCCGAGGTATTGACCTTTTAGTGAAAAAGCGATGGAAAAACTATAGAACCTGGGTTTCCTATTCTCTGAGTGAGGTTCAGTATAACTTTGAAGACTTATCTGAGGAGCCATTTTTTGCACCTTTCAATCAAACCCACACCTTAAAGTGGGGGAACTCTTTTAAATGGAGGGGCTTCGAATTTTCTTCCGCTTTCAAAATAGCATCAGGAAAGGCATATACACCACTTGCTGATGTAGCTGAGGAGCCAGAGCCCGGCCCAGACCCAAACCCAAATGAGCTGTATAACTTGGTATACGGTTCTCTATTTAGCAGAAAACTACCGTTATTTCATCAGCTCGACTTAACCGTGATGTACAATGTTTTTCAAAATCCAGACCGCCCTTGGCAGCTGAAAATAGGTGTTTCTTTCTTTAATGTTTATAATCAAGTAAATGTGCTGAATCGGACCTATGACCTTGAAGTAGATATTGATGACCCAGACAACCCGCTAATTGATGCGTATGCGATAGATAAGTATTATTTAGGATTTACACCGAACGCAGTGATTCGTATAGATTTTAAGTAGGCTTTGTGCGCTATTTTTTATCCTCCCTTTTATTAGAAACGATGGGTAGCCTTATTTGCGAGTTATAAATTGCAGAGTGATGCACTTTGTTGTGTGCGACAACACCTTCTTTTTCGTCATAGTTATTACCTCCAGTATTTAAATTACGTGCGAAACGAGGGAAATTACTACTGGATATTTCAATGCGAATTCGATGGCCTTTTTTAAAATAATTACTCGTTGACATAGGCGTCAGATCTACCTTGTACACTTTGTCTTTTTCCATAAAAACCTCTTGATCGTAGCCTTCTCGATACCTGGCTCTTTGAATCGTTTCATCTAAATTATAGGCTCTTCCATCAGGATATACATCAATAATTTTAATGGTGAAGTCAGTGTCTTTCGCATCTGATGAAACATATAGTGTAGATTCAATAAATCCTGAAACCTCTATACCTTCTTTTAATACATCTGTGGTATAAACTAAAATATCATCTCTAGTTTCCATTTCTTGTTGATCAAAAGCACCGCCCTTGACGGCATTTCCCGTGCAGCAGACATTTCCTCCGTAGGAAGGAACAGGTTTCATGGGGTCATATGTAAAACCATCTGCTTGGTCAGAATTTGCTTTCGACGTACTTAATCTTCCGTCACGTAAAGATTCATTTGCTTTGCCATTACTTGTCAAATAGTAGTTTGTTAGTTGGGCGCTTTTAGGGGGCCAGGTTTCTGACGACTGCCATTTATTGCTGCCCATTGTGTAGTATTGAACTCTCGGTGTTTTCGTTTTAAAATCATTTTTTATTCCTTTTAACCAAAGGTCCAGCCAATCGTAAATTTGCTCGTCGTAGTTGAGTCTTGCGTCTCCTACACTTCGCTCGCCAACAATGGTGTTTTTACTTGCACGGGTATACGCACAATGCAGGGTTGGCGCAATTACAAGGTATTGGTTGTCTCTAATTGCCTCGTCTTTAGAATTGTTTCTAACGTGATTGAACAAGGCCAAATTTGGCGTAATAGAAACATCATACCAAGAGGTAAACCAAAAGCTTGGTACTCCTATTTCCATATCATCATGGTAAATTCCTCCTTGAAACCAGGCTTCGTCATTTGGTTTGCGACGGATCATTTTATCAAAAATCTCATGTTTGCCATTTATGTTTTTGAGAATATCCTGAATCGGTAAATGCTTAAGTGCTTCAGACATATCTACTGGCGGGTTCTCGGGCGCCAAGTCGTAAAATCTAGAAATTCTGATCAAATCCTCTTGCGTTGCTCCGGAAGGAATTCGAGGTTTGAATTTATCATGCTCAACACCGTACAACCAAGAAAAGAAAAGCATTTGTTCTACACCCCCGCGATACCAGTTTCCTTGTTCGTTGATATTGCCTATTCGACCGACACCTGCACCATACCCCTGAGGCACCATTGCCGCGTGTGATGGGTGGTCTAATGCTGCAACAGCCATCTGCCACTCGGCAGTGGATGAGCAGCCAACAGTTCCGATTTTTCCGTTGGACCAGGTTTGATTTTTCATCCAAGAAAATGCATCATAACCATCTGTTAATGGCACACCTAAAATGTCCCATTCTCCTTCTGAAAAATAACGACCTCGTTCATTTTGAACCACGTATGCATATCCTCTTTTAACGGCTTCTAAAGCTCTTTTAGCGGTTCTAGTTTTTTGTTTGCCATCCCCCCAAGAATTAAAATTGTAAGGCGTTCGTGAAAAAATAATAGGCACCTTTTCATTTGTTTTAGGGCGATATATATCAGTTGCCAATCGAATCCCATCTCGCATGGGCATCATTATTTTTTGGTCTATTACTGCAATTTTTTCTAGTTCTTCAATTACGTTTTCTTGTGCTCGAGAGACAATAGGTAGAATAAATAACATGAGGATTAATGCAATATTTCGCTTTTTCATATTGTGTTTTTATTTAAATCCACTCCAAGGAATGAACGGTTTTGGCACTATTCACAGTGCCCGTATGTTTTGTCTCTTTCGGCTCGAACAATAGGTTGAGTACGAGATCTCCATTTGTTCGAGGGCGATGCTCTATTCCTCTGGGAACAATGATAATTTCACCCTCCTTAATCTCAACTGTTTCTTGATCTTTAAAGTCCATAAAGAGCGTGCCTTTAAAAACCATAAAAAGCTCATCTTCATGCTTATGGCTATGCCAAACAAACTCATCTTTGAGCTTACATAGCTTTACGTATTGTTCGTTTAGTTCCCCTATGATATGCGGTGTCCAAGTTTTATCAAATTTGGAAAACTTTTCTTTTAGATTAATTGATTTTATTTCGGCCATAACTTGATCAATTTAACTTTAGGTTCAAACGATAATCTTTAAATATAATCTGGTGAATCAAGGGGTTAATATAACAAGTGCTTTTTACTGCTGTTTTTCCAGCCGGCCCTTGATTCATATTCTACGAAGAAGACTTTTAAATCCGCCCTTGACTCATACTCAACAAAGAAAACTTTCTTATCGGCTCGTGAAGCATAATCGACAAAGAACCAATTCCCGTCATTTTTCCCCGCCCTTGATTCATAGTCTACTTTATACACCAAAAGATCAGCCCTCGATTCATAATCGACAACAAAAACCTTTACATCTGCTCTTGATTCATAGTCGACAGAGAATACTTTTTGGCTTAGGACATCTTGAGCAACGATTAGGCTGAGGAGGAGGAGCAAGTTTTTTATCATTTATATTTTTTTAGTTTAAAACAAATTTTGTTGGGCTTCGGTTTGGTATATTCAAGAAATATACGCCGGCTTTCGATTGGCTTAAATCTAAAGTTTGTACGCCTTCTTTTAGTTTCCCGTTAAAAGTAGTGTCGCCACTTACATTTGAAATGAAAAAAGCCTTTCCTGCCATTGAGGCACTCGCCTCTATTGAAATTTTTCCGTTTGATGGGTTGGGAAAGACATTAATAGGTGATAAGCCATTCGGGTTTTTTAACCCTACCTCAAGAGACTCACAATCGTCTATTGTAGTTTGTATTTTAATAAAAAGATCATCGAAGTACGAGTCATTGTCTGTACCTGCATTTCTCGTTCCCATGAGTACCATTCTGATCGTTCGTGCTCCAATGGGAATTGCTTTTAAATCCTCCACTAGGGTCCAGCTAGAGCTCTGGTTTTCGTAGGTGTTTGTCTCAGATAGTTGTCCACCCGAATTGTCATAGAAGGCAAGCTTGAATGCAGGAATGTCTGAGCCTGAATAGTCACTTAGGTAGCCGCCAAACTTTACATAAGCAGCGTTATTATCAATATCACCAGCAAAAGCATCTATGGACACTTCTTGATATCCCTCGCCATATGCATTTGGGTCACAAACCCCACCAACAGCGAACAAATAGCTTCCAGAATGGGCATCATTACCCGCACATTCGCCACTTAGAATAGCTTCAAAAGACCCTGATATTTCGTTCCAGTTTTCTGTTCCGTTCTCTGCGCCTGGGTTGAGCAATAAATTTTCAGATAGCGCCGAGCTTGTTGTGGTAAAAGAAATATTATTTGACCATTCACTCCAAGATAGGTTTCTATCCCGGTAACGCACACGCCAAAAATAGCTGGTGTTTTCATCAAGGCTAGAAATTTCTTTTTGCTTCATGCTGTTTCCCGATTCTAGATCCTCGTCGAAATACCAGTTTTCATGTTGAAACCAATCGTCATATACAAGGCTTTCAAAGTTCGCATCGGTGGCCACTTGCCAATGCACGGCGCCCTGTAATCCGCCATTGTTGTCGTAAAAGTCTGAACCCATGAATTCAATACAATCTGGCCTGATAGCAGCACCTTCATTTGGAAACAAGCCTATAGGTTGGTTTGGCGGAGTATTATTTTTCATGATCCGAATAGTGTCTCTAATTTCTGCATTGACCAATCCGTTTTCGAAGCTTCCATGACTTACGCGTGATAATAAAAACTGTGGATTTTCTCCTGCTTCTACCTCGACAAGTACGAATCCGTAATCGTCCGTGCTTATGGAGTATTCTTTATAATCTTGTTGGTCATATTCCCCCCAATTGTCGATAGCTCCCCCTGCAGAGGCGACATTTACCATTAAGTGCTGGTGGTCTCTACTTTGACCTCTTGAGTACCCATGTGTATGGCCAAAAAAGTGCACACTTGGTTTTCCAGATGTAGACGAAAACGCTTCGAGCTTTTCAATGACTTGACCCGTATAATCTGTATTTCCATCAATCCAAAGCTCAGAGTGGTGCGGGTGGTGCAATTGTGCAAAAACAAAGTCAATATCTTGATTTTCTGCGGCATCATTTAGTACATTTTCCAGCCAGTCTAGCTGTTCTTGAATTCTGTAACCACTGTTTGATTCAAGTCCGATCAATCGAACGTTGGAGTAGTCCTTGTAGTACCAGTGCTCTAGGTAGTCGCTTTGGTTTGTTCCGTTTTCAGGCAGCGTGAAATACCTAAAATAATTGGCTGAATTTTGTTCGTGATTCCCGGCAACGGGATAGACCGGAACATGCTGAAACAAGGCTTGAGCTGGATCAAAAAAAGTGTTTTTCCAAGAAGGGTAGTTACTCCCAGTCGTTACCAGGTCTCCAGGTATGAAGGCATAGGCAATGTCCGTGGCGAGTCCATTACCAAACTTTTCATTGACAAAAGGGATAAGCTCATTGTTTATGATATCACTGAATACTTCGGGATGGCTTCCGTCTTGTTGCATGTCGCTCATAGAGACGATATTGAAGTTTTTTTCGCTATTCGGAAGAGGCGGAGTTACAAAGTCAAAAACTTCACTTTGAACATCATTTGTTTCTATGCGATAATAATATCGCGTATCAGGACTGAGCCCATTTACAACAACAGTATGTACTCGAGAAAGACCGCTGCCTGTTACAAAAGTCCCTAGCGATGTATTGCCTAAATCGCTTGTTGGACCCCATTTGATAATGCTTTCATCGATTGCATTGGTCTCCCACATGACGGTCATAGAGTTCGTACTCGCATCTTGTAGGTAAGGACCAACGCGTATATTTTGACTCCATAAAGAAAGCGTGCAAACGGAAATAAAAACGATACATAAAAATGGGTAGCGCATGGATTTATTTATTTTGGGTACATCAAAATAATAATTATACGGTTATAGAATGTAAAAAAACTGTTTTTAGCGCGCTACGACATGAAAGCAAGGCTGTCTTTTTTCAGTGATTGCCCAGCACTTTTTCTTTTCTTTCAATTCATAGATTACCTGTGCTAAGGTTTCTTTTAGACGATAAATATCGTTGGCAGTAAGTTTCTTTTTGTCATTTTCAAAACGTGCATAAGTAATGTCAAAACATCCGCCATACATATGGGCACTTCTATCGCTAGCGTTTCCGTTATTCCTTCTCAGTCGCCGCACATTTTCTTTTGTTCTAGTTAAGGAGGTTACGATAAAGCGTGAGTCGCGAAGGTCTGTAGTGTATATTTGTTCTGCAAAATTAGCTTCAATACGCTCGAGTAACGCTTTGCCTTTTTTGGAGAGGTACGCATGGCTGTAATCTAAGCGATCAATCGAATAGTAGCTTCCGGATTCCAGTTTATAAAGGTTTCTGCGGGACTTTATATCCTCCTCATCTCTGCAAGGCGTGATTCCTGTCCGTTCGACAGTATTTATATATGCCGACATTTTATCTTTAAGCTGAGCGCTATAAGAGCCTGAAACTTTTAGCTTGGTATAATTAATCGTTTTTTTAACAATCTTTTTTACTGCTTCGGGTTTGGATGAGAACAAATAAAAGCCCCCGAAGATGCAAATAAGAATTGCTCCCGTAATAAATTTCGACTTTTTAAATTTCTTTCTGCGCATTGCTAAAACGTTTTTAAATACAAGCGTTCTACTTTTTCTCGGGC
>CAJXDT010000060.1:0-11642 GCA_913052055.1 uncultured Cryomorphaceae bacterium | reverse complement strand
CTAAAATGGCAGATCTAGGTAAACTCGATCCCATTGTAGGAAGAGAAAAGGAAATAGAAAGAGTGAGTCAGATTTTATCACGTAGGAAAAAGAACAATCCTATCCTGATTGGTGAACCTGGTGTTGGTAAAAGTGCTATAGCTGAAGGTTTAGCGCTAAGAATAGTTCAAAGAAAGGTTTCTCGAGTGCTTTTCAACAAACGTATTATGTCATTGGATTTGGCCTCGTTAGTTGCAGGAACGAAGTATAGAGGTCAGTTTGAAGAACGCATGAAGGCGGTAATGCAGGAGATTGAAAAAAACCCTGATGTGATCCTATTCATAGATGAAATTCATACAATTATTGGTGCAGGTGGTGCAAGTGGTTCATTAGATGCTTCAAATATGTTCAAGCCGGCATTGGCTAGAGGTGAGCTCCAGGCGATTGGTGCGACTACCTTGGATGAGTATAGACAACATATTGAAAAGGATGGCGCACTTGAAAGAAGGTTCCAAAAAGTAATTATTGAACCTACGAATTCAGAAGAAACGTTTCAGATACTAATGAATATAAAAGAACGCTATGAAGACCATCATTCTGTGAGCTATTCGGAGGATGCGATTAAGGCGTGTGTGAAGCTAACCGAGCGTTACATAACAGATAGGCATTTACCAGACAAAGCAATAGATGCATTAGATGAGGTGGGCTCAAGAGTTCATATTACCAATATTAATGTACCTAAAGAGATTACGGAGATAGAAGCAAGAGTAGAAGAATTAAAGGAAGAAAAAGCCAATGTAATTCGTTCTCAGCAATACGAAAAAGCGGCTGAACTCAGAGATGACGAAAGGAAGCTTCTCGAAAAATTAGAATCCGCAAAACTCAAATGGGAGGAGGAATCTAAGAATAATAAAATCGAAGTTACCGAAGAACATGTTGCGGAAGTTGTTTCGATGATGTGTGGTATACCAGTCACCAAGGTATCACAGTCGGAAACCGGAAAGCTAGTGGTGATGTCTGACGAAATCAAGAGTTTGGTTATTGGTCAAGACGAGGCTGTTAATAAAGTCGTTAAGGCAATCCAAAGAAATAGGGCAGGGCTCAAAGACCCGAATAAACCTATAGGTTCCTTCTTTTTCTTAGGACCAACCGGAGTAGGTAAAACCCAGTTGGCAAAAATCTTGGCAAAAAAGCTTTTTGATACCGAAGAAGCATTGATTAGAATTGACATGTCAGAGTACATGGAGAAATTCTCGCTTTCTAGGTTAGTTGGAGCTCCTCCGGGATACGTTGGTTATGAAGAGGGTGGTCAGCTTACCGAGAAGGTAAGAAGAAAGCCATACGCAATAATTTTGCTTGATGAAATCGAAAAGGCGCATCCAGATGTTTTCAATTTGCTACTTCAGGTATTGGATGATGGACATATGACGGATGGATTAGGGCGTAAAATAGATTTCAAGAATACCATTTTAATCATGACCTCTAATATCGGAGCGCGTCAGCTTGCTGACTTTGGTACTGGAGTTGGTTTCGGAACGCAGGCACAGCAAGAGTCCAAAGAAGACAATGTGAAGTCTGTCATACAAAATGCATTGCGCAAGGCATTTTCTCCAGAGTTTTTGAACAGAATCGATGATATGATTATGTTTAAATCACTAGGTAGAAAAGAAATTCATAGCATCATTGATATTGAGTTAGCGAATCTATATGATAGAATATTGTCTCTGGGTTATGATATTTCTTTAACTGAAAAAGCCAAAGAATTTATTGTCGATCAAGGATACGATGAGAAGTTTGGTGCACGACCGTTGAAAAGAGCGATTCAAAAGTATATCGAGGATCCGCTTGCCGAGGAGATTATTAAATCTAGCTTCAAGGAAGGCGAGAAAATCTCTATGGATCTCAATAAAGCGAAAGATGGTTTAACAGTCATTAAAAAGAAATCTAAAGGGACTCCTAAAGAGAATTCAAAAGAAAAAGATTCTGAGTAAGCTTTATTTTTTAATGACAACCTCATTATAGGGAACTCTGAATCTTGGACCCCAGATTCCCTTTTCCGTTCCTTTCCCTACGGAAACAATCATGTTGATTTCAGCACCTCTAGGTAGAGCGAGCAGTTTTTTGACACGTTTTTTGTCAAACCCCTCCATCGGGCAGGAATGAAATCCTTCTGCTGCCACAGATAGCATAAAAGTTTGTGCAGCCAATGCACAAGACTTATGGACCACAATTCTTTGCTCAGCCTTTCCTCCGAGGCGGTAAAATGGTTTTCGAATACCAAGCAAAAAGCTTGCTAATCTTCGGAGCTGAGAAAACAACCCTAATCCGTCATCCATGTACACAATAGGAATAAGTTTTGTGTAATAATCGAGTCCTTTTTTTTGTATCTTCTTTGGTTCTCCTTTAATACCTTCTTTTATACGCTCATAATTCCATTTTGCCCGTTCTCTCCACTTATCTTTTCTGGTAATAAAAACGACCATGTGCTTCGCTGTTTTTGCAGCTGATTGATTTAAACAAAGCGGGATTAGTTTTTGTAAAAGCATAGGGCTCTGAATCCATTGAAATTCCCATAGTTGAAGATTGCTGCTGTTCGGTGAGAGTATTGCGTTTTTCAAACAGCGCTCCATGACCTCCTCCGATATCTCATAGTTTGGGTCAAAGCTTCTATTGCTCCTTCTTAGTTCTACGATTTTCTGAAATTCTTTTTGGTACATTCTACTCAATAATACGACAATGCTAAGGTATTGAAGTAATTTAAAATATGACACTTTTTCTCATAATTGAAAAAAAGTATGACAGCATGTCTTAAAAACAATTGTGGCAGTATCTTTGTCATTGGAATGATGAAATTATTTCAATATGGCAACTAAGAAGAAAAAAGAGAGTAAAAAAGCAGAGAATGCTGAAAATGTGGCTGAAGAAAGCCAAGATGTGCAAAACACAAATGAGGAAACTGAAGTAAAAAAAGAACCTACTCCAGAAGAAAAATATAGTGAATTAAACAACCGTTTTTTGCGCCTGTACGCTGAATTCGAAAATTATCGAAAAAGAACAAATAAGGAACGATTGGATTTGATTACGAATGCTAATTCAGATCTACTGAAGGATCTTGTTCCTGTAATTGATGATTTTGAAAGAGCGATCGCCAATAATGTAGATGCAGATGATATCGAAGGAATTAAAGAAGGTTTTTCTCTAATTTACAATAAATACAAAGGATTGTTGCAATCAAAAGGCTTGAAAGCTATGGAGGCCAAAGGAGAAGCTTTTGACCCTGAACTCCATGAAGCGATTGCAAATTTACCCACTGAGGACAAGAAGATGAAAGGAAAAGTCATTGATGATGTTGAGAAAGGGTATTTTCTAAATGATAAAGTTTTGCGATTTGCCAAAGTTGTTGTAGGTCAATAATAAGGAACATAGATGAGTCAGAAAAGAGATTATTATGAAGTTTTAGGATTGTCAAAAGGTGCGTCCGAAGGAGAAATTAAAAAGGCCTACAGAAAATTAGCGCTCAAGTACCATCCTGACAAGAATCCTGATGACGCTAGCGCAGAGGAAAAATTTAAAGAGGCGGCCGAAGCATATGAAGTGCTTAGTAATGGCGACAAGAAGGCACGTTATGACCAATATGGCCATGCCGGTATGGGTCAAGGATTTGGCGGTGGCGGAATGAACATGGATGATATATTCTCTCAATTCGGCGATATTTTTGGTGGCGCTTTTGGTGGAAGCTTTGGTGGAAGTAGAAGTAGAGGAGGAGAACGTGTTGTGAAGGGTTCTAACCTTCGCGTTAAAATGAAAATGACATTGGAAGATATTGCCAATGGTGTTCAGAAAAAAATCAAAGTCAATAAGTTAGTTAATGCGGATGGTGTAAGTTTTAAAACTTGTTCCACATGCAACGGTACAGGACGTATCACCCGTATGGCTCAGACGTTTATCGGTGCAATGCAAACTCAATCTGCATGTAATGTTTGTCAAGGTGCAGGAAAGATGATTGACAAGAAACCTGCTGAAGCAGACCAAAATGGTCTCGTAAGGAAAGAAGAAGTAATTGAAATAGAAATTCCAGCTGGCGTTGAAGAGGGAATGCAACTCAACGTTCGGGGGAAAGGAAATGCTGGCCCGTTTAATGGAGTTCCTGGTGATTTAATCGTCGTTATAGAGGAAGTGGAACATGCTGAGCTCAAAAGAGATGGGGACAATGTGCACTACGAGGCATTTGTAAGCTTTATGGATGCTGTCCTTGGCGAGAGTATTGAAATACCTACGCTTTCTGGTAAGGTAAAGATTAAAATAGATGCAGGAACCCAAAGTGGAAAAGTACTTCGCTTAAGGGGTAAGGGATTGCCTAATGTTCAGGGTTATGGTTCAGGAGATTTATTTGCGCATATCAATGTTTGGACGCCAACTAAAATATCCAAAGAAGAGAAAAATGTGATTGAGAATTTAAAGAAATCTGAAAACTTTAAGCCCAAAGCAGTTGACAAGGACAAAGGATTTTTTAAACAAATGAGGGATATGTTCTCATGACCCGGTTTATAGACCTGAGCTCAAAATATCCTTCAACAATGGTGCAGGTTATAGCCACCGTATTGTTAGTTGTTTTCTTTTATTTATTTGGAGGTTTTGGACTGCACATTGATTATGTTTTGAATTCAGATGCAGTCTCCTCTGAAGGCATTGGTGTTTCGGAATATATTACTGCTTTTGGCAGTAATCGTGTGTTTTTCTGGTTATTGTTCCCTTTTCTTCTTGATTTTATTGTTTTTTTATCTGCAATAAAGTGGATTCATCGCCGACCTATTTTGTCAGTTTTTACAAAAAGAGATCGATTTGATTGGCGTAGGGTCTTTTTGAGCTTTATTCTGGTGTTCCTTATTTTATTGATTACCACGTGTATTCAGATTTATTTTTCAGATGATATTATTTGGAATCTACAATGGGAAGACTTCATCCCACTAGTCGTTATTTCCTTGGTGATGATTCCTTTTCAAACTACATTAGAAGAATTATTGTTTAGAGGCTATCTGATGCAGGGTTTAAAGAAAAAATTTGGTTCTAATCTCTTTGCCGTGCTTATTTCAGGATGCTGTTTTGGCCTAATGCACATTGGAAATCCGGAAATAGAAGCAATTGGCTACCATGTATTATCTTACTATATGATCATTGGTATATTTCTGGGGTGTTTGGCTGTCTTCGATAATGGTCTGGAGCTCTCTATTGGCTTTCATGCAGCAAATAATATGTTTGCAGCTTTAATTGTTTCAAATGACTGGCAAGTCTTTCAGACAGACGCTTTGTTTCTTGATTACTCGACGCCTGAATTTTCGCTAAATATGTTACTCCTTTCTATTGCTTTTCTTCTTGTCTTAGTGTTTATTTTCAAGAAAATTTACCGCTGGAAGTCCCTAAAAGAATATTGGGTCTGACAGGAGTAGACTCCTCAACTTTTTTTAGATTTACATTTGTATGATTGAGATTTCGCATGTTTCAAAGTCTTTTCGACGTAAGTCTGCATTAAATAATGTTTCCTTGAATATCCCGAGAGGAAAGATAACAGGTCTTCTTGGTCCAAATGGTGCGGGTAAAACTACCTTGATTAGACTAATGAACCTGATGTATTTCCCCGATGACGGTTTCTTAAAGTTTAATGGACAGCTACTTAAAAAGGATCACCTTAAAAATATTGGTTACCTCCCTGAGGAAAGAGGCTTGTATCCGGACTTGTCAGTGCAAGAACAACTTACTTTTTTTGCAAAGCTTCGAGGGCTATCCAATAATGAGGCGGCATCAAGTGCGAATTATTGGATTGAAAAGCTCCAAATGAAATCGTGGAGAAACAAAAATATTGAATCATTATCCAAAGGAATGGCACAAAAAGTTCAATTCGCAGTTGCTGTCGTGCATGATCCAGAATTTCTAATCCTGGATGAACCTTTAACCGGTTTTGATCCTATTAACATTGATCTGATTAAGAAGCTGTTATTCGAATTTAGAGATGCAGGTAAAACGATTCTTTTGAGTACGCACAATATGCAAAGGGTCCAGGATATGTGCTCACATATTATCTTACTAAATAAAGGAGAAGTTGTTTCGGCGTCGTCGATAAGCGATTTATTTAAGGGCTATGTTTCCAATCACTTTGTAGTTCGTTACAAGGGAACTGGAATTGCCTTTGCAAATGCACTTTGGACAGACTTTGAGCTGGTCAACCAGCTTGAGCTTCCAGAAGGAATCACGGAGGCTCGTCTACTGAAGCGCGGCGAAAAATCGGTAGATGACTTGATTAAAAATCTTCAAGGACAAGTTTCTATCGAAGCTGTTCACATGGAACAGCCCAATATGGATGATATTTTTATGAGTTTGCTTGAAAAAATGGAGAACGAATGAAATCTATCTTATTAATTTCTTGGAAGGAAATCAAGCAACGGGTCTTGAATCGTTCGTTTTTACTGTCACTCATATTAGGCCCCATTTTTATATTGACCTGTATTTACCTATTGGTCAAAGCCGCAGATGAAGGTAAGAAAAACGTTCATGTCTTAATTGCAGATCCTGGAGATATTTTACAAGGTGTGATTTCCTCCAAAGAGGATCCGAATGTGCAGTATTCTTTTGTTTCTGATTACCTAGAAATTGATGAGTTTTCGCAGGGAAAACCATATCAAGACTTTGATGCTTTACTGGAGGTTAATGAGAAAGTATTAAACAACAAAAAGGTTTTTATTTTTTACCGAGACTACCTGTCAAATCGTGTCCAGAATTCAATTCGCTTTACTTTCGAGCGAAGGATAGAAGAGGTACTCATTGAGGAGTTTTCGGATTTAACTGTGGATGCTTTCCGACAACTGAAGCAACCATTAAATTTAGATTTCAGAAGCATAATGAATCCAACAAATTCAAGTGAAGGTGAAGCGGGATGGGTCGGCTATTTCTTTGGTTCGATTATTATTTTATTCACTTTATTCTATGGAATGTCAATCCTTCGCGGCGTTGCACGTGAAAAAGCAAATAGAGTAGTAGAGGTCATGGTTTCTATTGTTTCTCCGCCGCAGCTTATGATGGGCAAAATTATTGGAGTGGGCGCTGCTGCTTTACTTCAGCTTGTGGCTTCCTTGGTGCTTATTTTGTCCGGATTATACCTATTTCAGGAGTTTTTGTTTTCTGATTTCTTCTTGAATCAATCCTTATCCGGTGTTCAAGTCTCAGAAGGAGCCAACGAATTGCTTCAAAATGAATTTCAAAGGGTGCGCAATAATGAGGTGATTCATTTACTTTACAATCGAATCAATTTGACCTTGATATTGCCATTTTTCTTTTTGTTCTTTTTGATTTCATACGTCTTTTATGGTGCGTTTTTCAGTTTAATAGGGGCAGCAATGGGCTCTGAAGGGGATGGTCAGGTTTTAATTCTTCCTCTGGTATTACTGCTATTATTTTCTTTGTTTTCAGGGTACTTCATGGTTCTAAATCCATCTTCTGAATTTTCCTCTATTTGTCAATATATTCCATTTACAGCACCAATGGCCGTAATGGTTAAGCTCTCTATGGGCTATGCGATTGGTGAAGGGTATTTGTTATGGATGAGCTTTTTAATATTGCTACTATCTACCTTCTTAATACTTTGGATTGCCGGAAAGGTCTTCAAATCAAGTCTTTTATCCTTCGGTCACCGACTATCATTAAAATCGCTTTTTAGATGGAGGAACAGAACGTAAGTGCGGTTATTGATATTGGCACCAATACTTTTAATCTTTTAATAGCAAATCGCTCAAAGAGTGGGCTCAATATTATTGAGTCGCATAAGGTTGCCGTTTCTTTAGGTATGGGAGGTATCAATGAAGGTGTTCTTGCAGCTGATGCCATTCAGCGCGCATTCGATGCCTTTGAAACTTTTCAAGGTATTCTTCTGAATTATCCTTTGGTGCAACCAACACTAATAGCTACTTCAGCAGTTCGTGATGCGAAGAATGCATCCACATTTATTACTGCCGTATTTGAACGGTTTGCTTGGGAGGTAACTGTAGTTTCTGGAATGAAAGAGGCCGAGCTCATCTATAAAGGAGTAGGGCTGTGTTACGATTTCAATGAGCATACAATGATTATGGATATTGGTGGCGGGAGCACAGAATTCATAGAGGCCAATAATAAAGGTATTTGTAGTGAGGTTTCTCTCAACATAGGTGTCTCTAGATTATATCAGGGTTTTTCCGTTAATGATCCTTTTTCAAAAGCGGATGTTCAACGTATCGAGTCCTTCTTAGAGGAGCATTCAAATGGCTTATTCGAAAAAATGGATATTCCAGTGCTTTTAGGTTCTTCAGGAACGTTCGAAACCTTTTATGAATTGATGTATCGAAAACCCTTCCCAAAGGGCAATCAAATTCTTGAGCTAGAGCTTGAATCGTTTATATCCATACTAGATGAATTGATTTATTCTAGTTTAGCTGAACGCAACGAAAATGAATTCATTATTCCCATTCGAAAAAAGATGGCGCCCTTTGCGGCGGTAAAAACGAGATGGGTATTGAGACAAATTAAGCCGAAAAGAATATTGATTTCTCCTTTTTCTTTAAAGGAAGGTGTACTCGCCTAAATGGTGATTATTTTGAATCTTTTTTTATTGTTATTTATCTTAATTTCAATTACATAAGAACCCTCACCTAAATTTTTAATATCGATAATTTGATTGGGTGAAATACTTGCTTTTTTTCTTTCTTTACCTTTTAAATCATATATGGTAAGTTCTGCTTTTTCAGCCAAACCATGAATTTGAAATGTACCACGCGAAGGATTTGGATAGATACTCAAATTCATAGTATTGTCTTCGGCTTCAATTAAACTCAGCTCATCACTTTCAACAATGGTTCCTACTTGATTTATAATCCAATTTTCAGGATCAATTAAAATGGAAGATGCAATTGATCCTATATTGCTAATGGTAAATGTTTGCGAATTGTAAGTTACATTAAATCTTACGATTGTATCCCCTATACCAGGTCTAATAAATCGTATATCTAAATCATTTGTAAATGTAGCTGTGACACTCGGCTTAGAGCATGTATGGTTTATTTCAACAAGTACGTCTTCTCCATTTTGCTGCCACAGAAGAGAATAGGTAGGATATCCCTCACCAAAGTACCATTCTTCAAAGACAGGATTAAAATCGATCCCTGTTGCATTCTCTAGCGCTTCCTTAAAATCAATACCATTAGCTGTACTATCTTTAAATGCTACTTGAAAATCTCTGAGTATTTCGAAGAATAGCGCATCATCATTCACCATATACCTCATGGTATGTACGATTGCAGCACCTTTATCATAAGTGAGCCTTCCACTGAATATTCTATTTTCATTTAGGCTATCCAATACCCAGACGCTACCTCCGTTCTGATTCATGACATTGTCATGCACATCTTGCATATGTCCAGCGCTTTCATTCGGATATAGGTTTTCAAGCATTAAATATTCACTGTAGGATGCAAAACCTTCATTGATCCAAATGTCACACCATGATGCGCAAGTCACATTATCACCCCACCATTGATGTCCCAATTCATGAGTAGTTAATCCTTTTGTGAAGAAGCCTTGCGTGGTCATCGTTTGATGCTCCATGCCTCCTGAAAAGGGAGCCATACAGTGGCCATATTTTTCATCTTCAAAAGGGTAGGGTCCAAATAAGTCATAAAACAGCTCCATAAAGTCTACCGTTTCATCTATATCATCTTGAAAGTTGATAAGTGTTTGAGGGTTATCGTAAATATAGTTTTGGATCAAAATGGGGTTGGGGGCACCTGCTGGATTGGCGTAAACGTTATACTCTACATAGCTTGAGACAGATACTGAAATCAAATAATAATCAATAGGGTGGCGGTGCTTCCATTCATATCTACTAAAGCCATTTCCTAAATCTACAACCTGCTCAAGGAGGCCATTTGACCCAGCTTTTAGATTTGAGGGCACGGTAATAAAGAAAAAGCTACTATCTGCTTTATCTGTAAGGCTTTGCTTACAGGGAAACCACTCGTAAGCTGAAAAAGGTTCGGATAGAGACCATACGACCTCATTTCCCCAAGTGGGCGAGTCATCTTGAGACATCCCCGCACCACCAAGTGGATTTGTGGCCGCTGTAGGCGGTGTGCCTGAATAATCCGTTTCAATAGAGAAGATTTCATTTTGTAACGCATTGACGGGAACTTTAATGGCTGAATTGTTCCTTGAATAATCAACCGCATTGCCATTGACTCTAATTTCTGTAATCGTATACCCTGAAAAAAGTTCATAAAGTGCCGAATCTAATGATTCATTTGCGCTTGCATCCATTCGAACAGTTCCCGACAAGGCAGTACTCATATTGGTCATATTTAAGTCTAGATGATAGAAATGAACATCGTATCGCTCTGTTTGAGCAATCTGAACAATACTAAGAGAATTACTTTTTAGCTGAGAATGTATTCGGTTTTTTTTACCACAAATTGTACTCTGACCGAATAATAATGAACCAAGAAATAGAAAAGATAAGGATAGCAATGATTTTGACATGTCGTTGATTTGGATGGTCAATGTACAAAAAAAGGGATGGACTAAGAAGGAGGCGTCTTTTGGATCGAAGACGAATAGGCCTAGTGGCGAATCATTTTGTTGATCAGGTTGCTTTCTCCGTCGCTTATACGAACGGTGTAGACTCCCTTTTCAAATTTAGAAAAAGGGATTTGGAAGCTATGAATACCTTTAAGAAGTTCAGGGGTTACCTCTTTGTAAGCAATACGACCGGTTTGGTCAAAAAATTCAATTTCCAACGATGCACTTGTCGTAAGCAAAGTAGATATAGTAATGTCTTGATCACTTGGGTTTGGAAACATCGACAGTAGGACCAATCCTTCTCCTTCAATATTTTTACACTTTGTATTATTCTCTTGATTTAGGTCAAGGTAGGGAGAAGCATTCGCATTCTGAGCCTCAACGCATACAAAGCGTTCTGTTGCATCTTGATCAGAAATGAATGCTGACGGTTGCGCATTGAAAATATAGATTTCATTTTCACCCTGTAAGATTGATCCGGACCAATTCTCCTGTATAGGGCCGTTTTCAGGTGTTTTAAGCGTTAGATTCAGGCTTTCTAATGGAATTGTACCAAGGTTTGCTATTTCAACCCCAACGGTAAGATATCCGTTAATATCTTGAGCAAATAAAGTTTCTAGGTTTATATCATAGAGTGCCTCATTGACCAATAAGGTTTTACTGATTGTGTCTCGACAACCGAAATCATTTATGCTTATAAGCGTAATATCCACATAAGTCCCATTTAAAAGACTAGAATATGTTATACTATTTTCAATATCGTTATTGTAGTTCAGTCCATCCGCATTACCGAAGTCCCAATAAGAGCTGTCTGAACCAACGCTTGTATTTATGAAAGAAATTGGAACATCTGAAACCAATATATCGGGGTTAACATTGAAATTCGCATTAAGTTCTTCATTCACATCGACGGTAAATGTGGTATCAACGATACACCCTTGATCGCTTGTTGACGTTAAGGCGACGAGTTGTATTCCTGTTGTAGGAAAATTGAAACTTGTATTTGTAGCAGAATCTTCAAATTGCAAATTAAATAACCAATTTGTTCATCTGGAACTCTAAAAAACTCAATA
>CAJXDT010000059.1:0-11805 GCA_913052055.1 uncultured Cryomorphaceae bacterium | reverse complement strand
TTATTTTTTCCATATCCCCTTTTATTGCATCTAACTCATCGCCTTTAAAGTCTAGACGGGCTAAATGGGAAATGTGTTTTACGATATCATCTGTTACTTTCACGAGGTAAAGTTAAGCATTTCATTGGGTTGAATACAAATGAGGGTATTCCTTTTTTAATGGAGCCTCTACTCGCTCAAAGCAGATTTTATTAAGCTCTGAAAAACTCATACGCTCAACATCCTCTTTTGACACGAACTCACCAATATAAAAGCGCGAAACACCAGGTCTGGCAGGACCGAAAACATCTGTGGGATCGGAAAAAAGCAAATGATTTGTGGTGAAAGTAATGGGGACAATTGGGACCTGTGCTTCCTTTGCAATTTTAAAAGCTCCATTTTTAAAAGGAACCATCTTGGGGATGTTTTCAGCAGGAATAGTCCCTTCAGGAAAGATGACCAATGACCAACCTTCTTTTATCGCATCAACAGCTAGGGTAAATGATAGACCTACTTTTTTTCGATCAAATCTAAAAACTGGAATATTTAAATTTTTAAAGTATGTTCGAATAATTGGATAAGTTAAAATCTCGCTTTTGCCTAAAAAAACAAAAGGATGCTCGGGCAGCATAGAATACATAAAGAATATATCTAAATAAGAGGTGTGGTTCGCTACGATAATATATGGTCCGTCTGGTAGCTCCGCGCTTTGTACATTTCGTACAATATAAAAACAAAAAATACGCATCAGCCAGCTCCAAATCATAAATAGCTTAAAGCTATATTTCTTCCATGACTTTTTAAAAAGAACCAAGCGAAAAAAGGGATAAAGCAATATGGCAAAAATCGAAAACACCAAAAAGATGTAGATCTTCCATAAATTTCGCAAGAATCCAAATAGAAATTTCATGTTAAAGAAAATTAAGAAAAAGTTTTGGAAATCAAAGGAAATATATTTTCTACTTTTACATTATATCTTATGGCACGAATCTTAACCGGAATACAGAGCACAGGCACTACGCATTTAGGAAACCTTTTAGGTGCAATTATACCCGCAGTTGAACTTGCGAAAAGTAGTGAAAATGAATCCTTTTTATTTATTGCAGACCTTCATTCCTTGACACAAGTTAAAGATTCAGCTCTACTAAAAGAAAACACCTATAAAACTGCTGCCGCATGGCTAGCCTGTGGTTTAGACCCATCGAAAACTACGTTTTATAGACAAAGTGATATCCCCGAGGTTACTGAATTAATGTGGCACCTGCTGTGTTTTTATCCATATAAACGACTCACATTAGCACATTCATTTAAAGATAAGGCAGATCGCCTTGATGATGTAAATGGAGGTTTGTTTACCTACCCCATGCTTATGGCTGCAGACATTCTTCTTTATGATGCACAAGTTGTTCCGGTTGGAAAAGACCAAAAACAGCACATAGAGATGACAAGAGATGTTGCGACAAAATTCAATCTTCAGCTTGGTGAAACCTTCGTGATTCCAGAAGAAGCCATAACGGAAGAAACAAAATTGATACCAGGAACGGATGGTCATAAAATGAGTAAATCAAGAAACAATCTGATTGACATCTTCCTTCCAGAAAAGAAGCTTAGAAAACAAATCATGTCCATCGTATCTAACAGTGAAGCCTTGGAAGATCCGAAAGATCCTGATGGCTGTAATATTTTTGCACTATACGCATTATTGGCTGAAAAGGATGCTGTCTCCAAAATGAGAACGAGCTATGAAAAGGGCGGCTTTGGATATGGTCACGCAAAGCAGGCACTTTATGAGCTGATTTTAGAAAAATTCAAAGCAGAGCGAGCGCAATATACATATCTCATGTCGAATAAAAACGAAATTGATGATGCGCTATCCATTGGCGCTGGAAAAGCAAAAAAAGTAGCCAAGCTGGTTTTACATAGAGTCCGCCAAAAAGTAGGCTACGCTGATATTTAGGTAACTCTGTTGTGGCTTATGCTTCTTTGTCTTGAGCATTTATGTCTACCAACTGTAAACACTCGTTTTGCTTGGTGTTTGGTGCCTCTACCCTGCACTCTTTTTCTCCAACGCTTCCAGCTACTATTCTTTAATTCAGAACGCATGAGAACGATTACCTCTTTTTCCGATAAACCAAACTGAAACTCGATTGCATCAAATGGTGTTCGATCTTCCCAAGCCATTTCGATTATCCTATTTATGTCTCTTTCGTTCATGAGTTAAAAACAATACATTAAATCAAAATGTTTAGCTAAATGTGAAAACGATTAAAAAAGAGAACTTTCCTGCCAAAATTTGCACTGTGTGTAAAAAAGAATTTTTGTGGCGGAAAAAATGGAAGTCTTGCTGGAATGAAGTCAAATACTGTAGCGAGCGCTGCAGAAGACAGAAAAAAGCTTAACGAATTACAGGACAGTTATTGCCTTTTCCAAGTCGAAACGTGATCATTCCCCCTGCATAGACATACCAATCTTTGTTTGTAGAATTTCCTCTTCTCCCCTGAAAAGAACCGTCAAGGCTTCTGTTAGATAAAGCAACTGCATCTGAACCATTAATTGCTTCTAAAGAAGCAGCATCCATATAGGTATCCGCGCCAACATCATCTATATAATCGGTAAATGTTTTGCGTATGGCGATATCCAAATTAAACGAACAAAATTTCCCAAGAGATAATTTCACCCCCAAACCTAGAGGAACACAAAGCTGGTACCTACTGTAGGGCTTGGAACCACCCTTAGCACTTTGCCCCTCTGTTCCGATTGATTGTAGGGCAACCGTCTCTCCGTTGTATTCAGTTTTAGGATTCATGTGAAACACCCCAATCTGAGTAATCATATAGGCGGTACCAATATACCGTCGATTCCCAAATTGAAAAGGCATGTAATGAAATTCAAGTCCACCAGCCAACTCCTGAATCTGAGATTTGAAATTTAAATTTCGATTGACCATAAGTGCCTGACGTGCATCACTGTCATCTGCCTCAACATTTCCATATGTTGCATTAAAACGCAGGGTCATTCTAGAATGTACATTGAAACGATAAACCAAGCTTCCCGCCAATTTACTTTTATAAAAAGGTTTAAACTGATTTAGGTCACCAATATAAAACATGGTGCCCACATGAAGACCAAGCTCTGATCGAGAAAAAAAATTAGGCTGCTGCGCCCGCAATGCATACGAGAAAAGCAGAAGAATTATAAGGAGACATCTAGTAATCACAATACATAAACGATTCTAAAGCTATTTTATTACGCTTTTAAGCCCACAAATTTAGTTTTTTTGAGCGCGCTTCCTATCCATTTCCTTTAGAAGGATTTTACGAATTCTAAGCGTTGAAGGCGTAACCTCAACATATTCATCGCGCTGGATGTATTCCAAGCATTCCTCCAAGCTAAAAATTCTAGGAGGTGCAATACGCACTTTATCATCTGCTCCTGAGGAACGCATGTTTGACATTTTCTTCGTCTTGGTGACATTGACACACAAATCGCCAGTTCGAGAATTTTCGCCAATCACTTGACCCTCATAGATGTCTTGATTTGAACCAATAAAGAAAGTTCCTCTCTCCTGAAGGTTATTCAAAGAAAATGGAATCGACTTACCAAGCTCCAATGAAATAAGAGAACCATTCTGACGGCCAGGGATTTCTCCCTTAAATGGTTGATATTCAATATATCTGTGCGTCATAATCGCTTCTCCTGCGGTTTGAGTCAACAAATAATTTCTCAATCCGATAATTCCGCGAGAAGGAATTTGAAATTGCATCACCATTCTGGCGCCCTTAGGCTCCATATTGAGCATCTCACCTCTTCGTTTTGTAACCGCCTCTACAGCAGTACCACTAAATTCCTCGGGTAAATCAATAGTCAATTCCTCTACAGGTTCACATTTTTTACCATCAATCTCTTTTAGAATTACTTGGGGCTGTCCAACTTGGAGCTCGTAGCCTTCGCGTCGCATCGTTTCTATAAGGACCGATAAATGCAAAACACCTCTTCCGTACACCAACCATTTATCCGCTTTGTCCGTTTCATGAACGCGCAAAGCAAGATTCTTCTCAAGCTCTTTGGTCAAACGTTCTTGTATGTGTCTAGAGGTAACAAACTTACCCTCCTTTCCGAAAAAAGGAGAATCATTAATTGAAAAAAGCATCGACATCGTAGGCTCATCCATGTTAATGGTGGGAAGCGCTTCCGGGTGCTCAGCATCACAAATTGAATCTCCAATTTCAAAACCTTCGATACCAGTTACGGCACAAATATCTCCGGGAGTCACCGAAGCAACCTTTACACGCTGAATTCCTTCAAAAATAAAAAGCTCCTTCACACGATGACGCTCAGTGGTCCCGTCTCTTTTCGTTAGTACAATTGGCATGTTTTCTTTCAACTCGCCTCGCGTAAGTCGTCCGATAGCAATACGTCCAACATAAGATGAAAAATCTAATGATGTAATGAGCATTTGGGTATTTCCTTCTGCAATTACTTTAGGTGGAAAGTAATCGAGCACCTCATCCAATAAAGGCGTGATTGTACCAGAAGGCGTCTTCCAGTCCGTAGACATCCAATTATTCTTTGCAGAACCATAAATAGTCGGGAAATCAAGCTGTTCTTCAGACGCATCTAGCTCAAACATCAAATCAAACACTTTTTCATGCACCTCTTCTGGCGTGCAGTTTTCCTTATCCACCTTGTTTACAACAACCAGCGGTTTTAATCCCATTGAAAGTGCTTTCCCCAATACGAATCTTGTTTGAGGCATAGGGCCTTCGAAAGCATCTACTAGTAAGCAAACACCATCAGCCATATTCAATACACGTTCAACCTCACCGCCAAAATCCGCGTGACCTGGTGTATCAATAATATTTATTTTGGTATTCTTGTAGGTAACCGAAACGTTTTTTGAAACGATGGTTATTCCTCTTTCCTTTTCCAAGTCGTTGTTATCCATGATGAGCTCGCCAGTAGGACGATCTCGTTCATTGATAAAATCACCTGCTTCAATCATTTTGTCTACCAAAGTCGTTTTGCCGTGGTCAACGTGTGCTATAATAGCTATATTCCTTATCTCCATTAAAAAAGTATTGTATTAACGACCTCTATGTCTTGATCTATCTGAACCTGAGCGACGATCAGAACCACCATTTCTATCTCTCGAGCTACGGTCAGAACCTCCGCGCCCCCTGTCTCTGTCTCTATCTCTACTACCTCCGCCTGATCTCTTGCTTCTGAAATTACTACCACCAGATCTGCGGAATCCACCACCTCCAGAACGGTTACCTCCTGAACGGCCTCCACCAGACCTGCGGTCTCCACCACCTGATCCCTTAGAACCACCATTTTGAGTATTGGTAACTTCTACAGATAATTTTGTCCCTTCGAATTCAGTCCCGTTTACGCTTTTAAGTATTCTTTCCGTATGTGCTTCATCAACATCAAAGAATGCATAGGAGGTCATGATATCAATTCTTCCAATAACGTCCGATTTAATACCCGCAGCATCGCAAACGACACGTAAGAGTGCGCCTGGATTAAGTCCATCTCTACGTCCAGCACTCAGGAAAAAACGTGTTTTTCCTTCATCTCTAGCGCGCTGACCTTTATCTTTACGTTCTCCGCGTTCACGGCCTGTATCTTGTTTTGCGCGCTGATTCAAATCGCCCGCACGATCATAATACTCAATGAAACGGTTGAACTCAGCGGAAACAAACTTTTTGATAATCTCGGTCTTGTCCATGGATTCAAATGAAGCCAAAATCTGAGGCATAAACTTTTCAATGTCTTTTTCTTTTACATTAATGTCTATTGTATTCTGAATTAACTTCATGAGCTGGATTTCGCATATCTCCTCTGCATTTGGAATTTGGCCTTGGCTAAATTCAGTGCGCATTTGCTTTTCAATTGATTTGATTTTAAATCCTTCTTTCGGCGTAATTAAAACCAAAGATTGTCCTTTTTTACCTGCACGCGCAGTACGCCCACTTCTATGGGTATAATTCTCATTATCGTCAGGAAGGTTATAGTTAATTACATGCGTTATGTCATCTACATCAATCCCACGTGCAGCAACATCAGTAGCGACTAATATCTGAAGCTCTTTACTTCTAAATCGCGCCATTACTCGGTCTCGCATTGGCTGCGTTAAATCACCATGCAAAGGTTCTGCATTATAACCTTCTCGGGCAAGTTTTTCAGCAACAGTACCTGTTTCATGCTTTGTTCTGCAGAAAATCAAACCGTATATCTTGGGATGAAAATCGATCAAACGTTTTACTGCCTCATAACGGTCTCTTTCTTTGACCACATAATAAATATGCTCTATATTTTCATTCGTTTGATTCTTATGACCTATGGATACTTCTAATGGATCCGTCATGTAGGTTTGTGCTATTCGTGCAACATCTTTTGGCATTGTTGCTGAGAACAACCAAACATTTTTAGAATCTGGTGTCGTCTCTAGAATGTCATCAATATCCTCTTTAAAGCCCATGTTTAGCATTTCATCCGCTTCATCCAAAACTACATTTTGAACTTCGGAAAGCTGAATGGCCTTTCTTTTTATTAAATCAAGGAGTCTTCCAGGAGTCGCAACAATTATAGCAGCACCCTTCTTGATCTGTGTCATTTGACGTCTAATGTCTGCTCCTCCATATACTGAAACCACAGGGCATTTGACATATTTAGAAAAGATTTCTAAATCTCTGGTGATTTGCAGGCACAACTCTCGGGTTGGACAAATAATAAGTCCTTGCGGTCGATTAGACTTAGCGTTGATAGAATTTATTAATGGCAAACCAAATGCTGCCGTTTTCCCCGTTCCGGTCTGTGCTAACCCAACGAAATCACAATCGTCTTTCATTAGGTGGGGAATTGCTTGTTCCTGGATGGGAGTCGGTGCTTCAAAACCCAATTCTTTTAACGACTTAAGCACCTCTTCTCTCAATCCCAGCTCTTCAAATGTCATCCTTAATTATTTAAATTGGGTGCAAAGGTACGTATAAAAGAGTGCCTAGACGATTATTCGACCTTTATTTACTTGTATTACAGATATTAGAGGAGGAATTGTACACATGTCAAGTGAAGTTTTTCTATTTTTGAACAAACTTTTTAAATGGAATTAAAAGAAATTATTTCAATAACAGGGAGACCGGGACTATTCAAAGTTGTTGCCCAAGGAAAAAACAATGTGATCGTAGAATCAATTGTAGATAAAAAAAGATTTCCGGCCTATGCTTCTGATAGAATCTCTACCCTTGGTGATATCAGCATCTATACGACAGATGAAGATGCTAAGCTAACTGATGTATTGGCATCCTTTCATGATCATTACGAAGGAAAGGCCTGTCCGTCTCACAAAGAGGAGCTCACAGTGCTTGAAGGCTTACTTGAAAAAATTCTTCCCAATTACGATAAAGAGCGTGTGTACAAATCAGATTTACGTAAGATCTTCCAATGGTACAACATCCTTATTAAAGCCGGGGTCACAATTAAAGAGATCGCTGAAAAAGCATCATCAAAAGATGGCGACACTGATGAAAAAGAGGTAAAAAAAGCAGCGCCTAAAAAAGCAGCACCGAAAAAAGCAGCACCTAAATCTAAGGGAGGAAAACCTTCTTCAGCAAAAAAATCAGGCCCTACAAAAACAGGTTCGCAACGGGGTAAATAAATCTAGCATACATCATGAATAAATATCGTCGCTCATTTGTAGACGACCAATTGGTCATTGATTCATTTGAATCGGTTGAAAAATATTTAACACTCTTACTCGAAAGAAATCTAGATTCCATTGAAGCTTTAAGACAGTGGCTGAAAGATAAAAGTGAGCTCGAAGCCGTTTTGGAAGAAGATATGGCCTGGCGTTATATCAGAATGTCTATTGATACAGCAAATGAGGAATATCAAAAAGCATATACCTTTTTTGTAACTGAAATTCAACCTAAGCTTGCACCGATCGATGATGCACTGAACAAAAAATTTATTGCTTGTCCCTTCCATACTACATTGGAAAAAGAAGAGGCATTTGCAATTCACATTCGAAGCGTAAAAAGCCAGCTTGAATTATACAGAGAGGAAAATATCGAAATACAAGCCTTTTTATCAGAAAAAACACAGGAGTTTGGTGCAATAAGCGGCGCACAAAGTATAGAGCACGACGGAGAATCAATCACAATGCAAAAAGCTGGATTGTACCTTAAAGAACAAGATGAAAGGTTAAGAAAAAGCGTATTTGAAAAAATGGCTGCTAGACGTTCTTCTGATATCGCTGATCTTGATACACTGTTTGATACACTCATTGAAAAGCGAACGGAATTGGCTAAAAATGCTGGGTTTGACAACTATCGCGATTACAAATTCAAAGAAATGGGGCGTTTTGATTATACAAAGGAATCCTGCTTTGAATTCCATGACTCTGTGGAAAAACATATCGTTCCGTTGGTTAAAAAAATACAACAAGAACGGCTTGCCAAAATGAATAAAGAAATCTTCAGACCCTGGGATACTGCTGTTAATGCTGAGGGTAAAGCCCCTTTAAAGCCTTTTGAAACGGGAAAAGAAATGTTAGATGGTACCATTGCTGTCTTTGAGAAAATAAATCCTGAATTTTCGGGATTTCTCAAAACAATGGAGGAAATGAAGCATTTTGATCTAGAGTCCAAACCAGGAAAGGCACCAGGCGGTTACAATTATCCACTCTATGAAACTGGCGCTCCATTTATTTTTATGAATGCAGTTGGTTCTCAAGGAGATGTATCCACGATGATTCATGAAGGCGGTCATGCTATTCATAGCTTCTTAACACATAAATTGGAGCTCACTGCGTTCAAAAGCTTTCCATCTGAAATTGCCGAGCTCGCATCTATGTCCATGGAATTACTGACTATGGAGCATTGGGATGAATTTTATCATAAGGCAGACGATTTGAACCGAGCAAAGAAAGAACAGCTTCAGGGAACCATTACAATCCTTCCTTGGATTGCGCAAATTGATGCCTTTCAGCATTGGATCTATGAGAACCACAACCATACAGCGGCGGAGAGAACCACCTACTGGATGGAGCTTAATAAAAGATTCGGAACTGGACTGGTTGACTGGACAGGGCATGAAGAAACACTCGCATCCTCCTGGCAAAGACAAATGCATTTATTTGAAGTCCCATTTTACTACATTGAATACGGAATTGCGCAGCTTGGGGCGATTGGTGTTTGGAAAAACAGTAAGACTAATTTTAAGGAATCTATTGAAAATTATAGAAGCGCATTGAGTCTAGGTTATACCAAATCTATGCCGGAGGTATATGCGAAAGCAGGAATTGACTTTAAATTTTCAGGAGACCATATTTGCATGCTAGCAGATTTTATAGCCTCGGAGCTTGAAAAGCTTACTGCATAATTAGATTCTTTTTTAAAAATCTGCTTATATTTGCACCCGAAATGGCGAGGTAGCTCAGTTGGTTAGAGCGCCGGATTCATAACCCGGAGGTCGGGAGTTCAAATCTCCCTCTCGCTACAATAACCTACCGCAATAAAAGGCCTTGACTAGATGCTCAAGGCCTTTTTTGCTTTAATAAATTCTTTTTAGGCTATATTCGTTTCAAAACTTTTCACCGAGCAGTTTGTTCAACGGAAAACCATGACAATGCCGATTATACTAAATATTCTTTTCGCTTTACAATCCATTTCAATGACTGTCAACCCAGCACCGCAGAATAAGCCGATTACACTATTTAACTTTTCAAAAGGAGAAAGTATCAAGAACTGGCGCATTGTAAATGACGATGTGATGGGGGGAGTCTCTTCTTCAAGCTTCAAACTAAGTAAGGCAGGGCACGGCATCTTTCAAGGCAATGTTTCCACTGAAAATAACGGTGGTTTTGCTTCTGTTCGTTACGTTATGGATGAAATGAACATCAAAGCATCAACCAGGATCAAAATTAAAGTCAAAGGAGATGGTAAAAACTACCAATTCCGTATCAAAAATAAAACATCAGATTATTTCTCCTACATCACAACATTTTCAACTAACGGAGAATGGCAGGTAATAGAATTAAAGCTCAAAGACTTTTACGCAAGTTTCCGTGGAAGAAAATTGGAAATTCCAAACTTTGACAAAAGCGAAATCGGACAAGTAGCCATACTAATTGCCAACGGAAAAGATGAAGCATTCAAGCTTGAAATTGACATAATCGAGGTCTATTAGCTTAAGGAATCGGTATTCAAAACATTCCACTATTACCAACCTTAGCGTCGGAATTCCAATTTTAGAGAAACAATAAATTCAATATTCCTAAAAGTTTAATAAATCCTTTTTTAAAGAGAATAAAACCTTATATGAAAGGTTATTTCGGGTTTTAAAAACAAATTAAAACATCCTTTTATTAAATAATTTTGACTAAAAAAAATACGTCAAAAGCAATAAAATGAATATTTTCAAATGATTTAAAAATTACGTTGGCATGAAACATAATCTGCTATTTCTCTTTATTACGATTGCACTTGCATCTTGCTCAACCTACAATTATCAATCCTATACCCAAGATCTAGCCATTTATGAACTAAAAACAGAACCAAAAGAGTCACTTTTTACCGAAAGTGATTTAGCCTACGACTATGTAGATATGAGTGATGGGTTAGGGAATTTAAGTGAAAATACATTGAAATTTTATATCCACGACCTTGATGAATCTTTGTTTCATTACAATAATATTCAAATTTATGATTCGACTTTTGCCGGTGAATTAGAAGTAACTCAAAGTGATATAGCGAGAGATTCATTAACTAGAAAAAATATCCACCTAAAGAATGAAGTTCACATAAACATTGACAAGGGATGCACCAATAAAAACAGCAAAATTTATCTAGAAACTAATGATGTACTTAAACCAAAGAGCCACAATTTGATTCGACAAAAAAAAGTTTTGACGAAAAAAGTAAAAATTGTTCTAATCGTATGCATGTGTATTAATGTACTTTTAACAATTGGATTTTTCGTTTGGAAAAATAATAATAACATAAATTGGTTGTAGAGTTTACCTACATAAAATATAACAATTATTCAACAATGAAATACATGCTATGTATTATCCTTTTGAGTGGGATTCTCAGCTCCTGTTCACTGTACAATTACAAAACCATAGATATTCCAAAAGAGTCCTATAAACCTCCGTATGTTCATCTGGATGAAAGTAATTTAGTATCAAAAGAAACTAAGATTTATATTCATGGTACGAAGAATAAAAATTTTATTGTAGAGCAAGGTATTTTAAAAGACTCTGTATTCAAACTTATGAATTTTAAAAAATTAGAAAAACTTCAAGAAAAAATTGCTCTTCGAAACAACCGTCCTGTAAATATATCACAAGACGAGACTCATCTTTTTTTAAATAAAGACGTAAACCCTCAGAGTAATAATCAAAGTATCACAATACAAACAAGTGAAATAGATTCAATTCATAAGTTTCAACGTCGACGGGTTCCCAAAAATCAATTCATTTTAAGAAAAAGAGCTAAATCAGCTCTTTTCGACCCAAATGGCTTTTCAAAAAATACTGATAAATGGAAATTTTATATTCAAGATATAGACGACTCAACTTTTGAATGCAAAAATGTCGGTATATATGACTCAACAATTTCAGCAACGCTGATTCCTAAAAGGATTGAAAGGACACTTATTTTAAATGAGCAGAACTTAACTCGAAAAAATGAAGTTTACTTGAAAATTAATTTAAGCTGTACAAATAAAAACAGTCAGATATATCTGCAACCGAAAAATATAATGGATTTGGAAAGCTATATGAACCAGAAAGATTTGAACCTTCAAAAGGGAGATATGGCG
>CAJXDT010000058.1:0-11984 GCA_913052055.1 uncultured Cryomorphaceae bacterium | reverse complement strand
CAGTACCCGAGGCATTAAAACATTCTTTCATTGTCACTGGTAAAGCTATGGTGCTGACCACACTTATTCTTTGTAGCGGATTTCTTCTTCTTTTGTTTTCAACCTTTATGGGAACCTTTAATATGGGATTCCTTTTAGGTATTACCTTATTCGTTGCACTAATCTTAGACCTTACATTACTGCCTTTATTGATTCTAGCATTTTATAAGGAGCCATCACAAGCCCAAGATTGAAGTGCTTTGTCTTGCGCTGGACTCTTTTCTTTAAGAACATTCAGTTGATACTTCGGATAAAAGCTACGATGGACTACGGGTATTTTCTTCTCAATGATTCTTTGCCCTCTCACGATTGATAGGTGTATATCTCGAGCATTAAAATAACCAAGCCACTGCTGAAGGTCACCTTCTAGTTTTATGTTATTAACAGCAATGATTTCGTCTCCGGCACATAGACCACACATATCTGCAGGTGATCCTGGGGAAAAACTATGGATGATATATTTTGATTTTGATGGCTTTAGCTTTATACCCATCGTGTTTTCAGAAATTAACTTAGAATCAATAAGCGTCATTTCAAGGCCAAAAAATGACAATGCATCTTGAAGTATTGGCTCATAAGATTTTATTCCATTGATATAGTCATCAAAAAAAGTTTGAAAGGATACACCTGAAATAGTTTCAAGAAGTTGTTGATAATCTTTTTCATCATATCCTTTTTTGCTTATTTCCTGACTGTAGTATAATCGTCTCATGACCTCCTCAATTCCGTACTTGTTTTTGGTGTTTTTGCGAATTAAATAATCCGCAACAAAAGCGAGTAAACATCCTTCAACATATATCGACACCTTTCTTCCTGGTGCCCCTTGAACATAACCATCCAGCCATGTATCATAGGATGAATCACCAACAGACGTGTAAAACCGAGCCGGATTGTCGAAATGCCTTTGAAATTGAACTTGAAGCTCTTTCAAATAATCCGTAATAGTAAAGACACCACTTTTAAGCAGGTAAAGGTCCCCCATATATGTCGTTATTCCTTCATAGATGTAGCCTAGCTTTGAGTAGTTCTCATTTCTGAAGTCATAAGGGCGCATTTCACTTGGTCTTATACTCTTCACATTCCAAACGTGATAGAGCTCATGAGATGAAACGCCAAGAAGCTCCGAATATAGACCTTTAAAGACATCGTAAGTGGGTCCTAAGGCGATTACAGTGCTGTTGAGGTGTTCTACACCATGGTATGCCTTAAATGGAGGTGTATGAAATAAAAAATGGAATTCTTTGGATGGAAACTCTCCAAAATCCTCTATTTGTTTACTTGTAAATTTTTCAAAGTCATGAAGTATCTTTTCCCATGGAACTTCTTTGAGCCCATTAAACCATATATTAAATGAAATTCCATGAACGGTATAGCTTTTTTTCAAAAGTGAATTGGAGCATATGAAAGGAGCGTCAAAGAGTGCATCAAACGAATCTGCAGTTAGTTTTCTGTCAGAAACATTGAGGCTAGTAGCTATTTTCCAATCTTCCGGGATATCAATTTCAATTTCAATTGAGTTATTCAAGTACTCCTTCGAATATATAAAACAATTTACAGGATTGACATACAGCATGTCTTCACTGACATACGTTGATCCAGCATTGAGCTCATTGCTGTAATACTGATATTTTATATTTAATGTTTTGGATTGACCCGTATTTATGATCCATGAGTCCTTGGAGTTTTTTACAAAGGATACCAATTGATTTTTTTCATTAAAAACTTTAAACCCTCGTATGTTTTTGGCGAAATTGGCAATCTCGTATCTTCCCGGTCTCCATGAAGGAAGAAATATTTCAATTTGTTCCTGGTTTACAGAGAGGCTGCAATCCACATGCAGATACTGTTCATTCGGTTTTGGAATGGATAAATGAAAATTCATACCTGCCTTTTGGTTGGATTTAGACATACATATCTTCCCTCAAATTTATAACCTTTGAATCCTTGAGGTAGTTATCATAGGTCATCATTTTATCAATTGTTCCGGTAGGTGTGATCTCAACGATTCGGTTCGCAACCGTATTCATAAGCTCGTGGTCATGAGAAGTGAATAATAAAGTTCCTCTATATTCTGCCATAGCATTATTTAATGCTGTTATAGATTCGAGGTCTAAATGATTGGTCGGCTCATCCATTAAAATCAAATTTCCTTTTGCGAGCATCATTTTTGAAAGCATGCAGCGTACTTTTTCACCCCCTGATAAAACTGTTGCAGATTTCATTGCTTCTTCACCTGTGAATAGCATTCGGCCCAAGAATGTTCTTAAATAAACGTCTTCTTTCTCTTCGTCAGTCTGTGCAAATTGTCTAAGCCAATCTATAAGTGATTCTTTTGATTCAAAATAGCTTGAGTTGTCATTTGGCAAATAAGCGCTTTTTATAGTGGTGCCAAACGTAAATTCTCCTGCATCTGGTTTTGCTGTACCATTGAGAATTTCGAAAAAGCTTGTTAGTGCCATTGAGTTTTTAGAAACAAAAGCGATTCTATCTCCTTTATTCACAATTAAGTTAATGTCTTTGAAAAGAACCCCATCTGATGAACTTTTGCTTAGGCCAGAAATTGAAAGGATTTGATTTCCGGCATCTCTTTCCTGATGAAATGTAATACCAGGGTATTTTCTTGAAGAAGGTTTTATTTCTTCTAGATCGAGATTATCAAGCATTTTTCTTCTACTCGTTGCTTGTTTGGATTTAGCAGCGTTTGCAGCAAACCTAGAAATGAATTCCATGAGTTCTTTTTTCTTTTCTTCTGCTTTTTTGTTCTTATCTGCTCGTTGTCTTAATGCTAGCTGTGAAGATTGATACCAAAAGGAATAATTCCCGGTAAATAGATTGATTTTAGAAAAATCAATATCACAAACATGTGTACAAACAGTATCTAGGAAGTGCCTGTCGTGAGAAACGACAATAACCGTATTTTTAAATTCGAATAGAAATTCTTCTAGCCATGCAATAGTTCTTATATCCAAGTCGTTGGTTGGCTCATCTAAGATTAATACATCAGGATTTCCGAACAATGCTTGCGCCAATAGCACCCTTACTTTTAGGTCGCTTGAGAGCTCTTCCATTAGCAGATAGTGCTTGCTTTCGTCAATGCCCAAATTACTAAGAAGCGCTGCTGCATCAGTTTCTGCATTCCAGCCTTCAAGATCTGCAAATTCGGCTTCAAGCTCACCCGTGCGCATTCCGTCTTCTTCACTAAAATCTGGTTTCGCGTATATGGCGTCTTTTTCAACCATGATTTCATACAACCTTTTGTGTCCCATAATGACTGTTTGGAGCACTGTTTCTTTGTCAAATTCGAAATGATTTTGTTTGAGTACGGCCATTCTTTTACCAGGCTCAAGGTTTACAAGTCCGGTTGTTGGATCCTGTTCACCGGTTAGAATTTTTAGAAAGGTAGATTTACCTGCACCATTAGCGCCAATAACGCCATAGCAGTTTCCATTTACGAATTTTAAATTTACATCATCGAAAAGGACGCGTTTTCCGAATTGAAGAGATAGGTTTTGTACACTAAGCATCTAAAGTTTTTTTGCAAAGATACGGATTTCTCTTATTCCTTTGAACAGGTATATACGAAAGCTGGAGGTATATTCAGAAGACACGACTTTATCTTTACTGTAGAAAATACTTTTTCGAGCATTTTTTGGGATTGAAGCGTGTATTGAAATTGAATATATTTTCCATCCTTTGATAGGGCATCGCTTGCAGAGAGCACGATTCTATTTCTAAGAAAAGAGGGCAAAACCGCCAATGGGAGGGAGGATATAATAATATCTGCTTGAGATAATCTAAGTTGCTTGAGGTAATGTGATAAATCTGTGGCAGATCCATTGACCAAGGTCAATCTTGGGTCGCTAAATTGCCTCTTGAGGTTGTTGTAAAAACTTGTATTGATTTCAATGACTAAAAGCTTTGTTTTTGGACCGATTAATTCTAGCAGCTTTTTCGTAAAAACACCCGTTCCCGGACCTAATTCAACGACTGTGTTTGCCTCTGAAAGTGACAGGTTTCCCATCATCTTCTTGGTGAGGTATTTCGAACTAGGTGCAATCGCACCAACCTGATTGTTTTTGTTTAAAAATTCTTTAAGAAATGAGGAGGTCTTCAAGTATTCAGTTCATATTAAATTTTCCATCTCTTGCAATGCCTATTACTTTTCCTTTGAGTTTTGATACATCGAATGGAGAGTATAATTTGTCTTTTTTCGAGAGATGGTTAGCGTCAAATGTTTCGCTAGGGTCAAATATAGTAATATTCGCAATGCGCTCTTTTTCAATTGATTCTGTTGATATCCCTAAAGTAGACGATGGTCTATCTGAAAGAATTGAAATGAGATCAACTAATTTCAGCTTTGTATGCGTATTCATTGCGGCAAAAACAGTTTGTATGTGAGGAGCACCAAATGAAGCACTTTCGAAATCCACTTCTTTTTCATCTTCGTCGGTCGGTCTGTGATTAGATACAACACAATCAATTGCTCCTTCTGCCAGTGCTTTGGCTAGGGCTTTTGTGTCTTTTGGGTTTCGTAGAGGAGGTAGTGTTTTAAATCTCGTATTGAATGCTAGAACTTCTGACTCGTCAAAGCACAAGTTTATAACGTGTGCATCGGCAGTCACTCGAAGTCCTTTTTTCTTTGCCTTTGAGATTAGCTCAGCACCTTCTTGAGTAGAAACTCCACTAATGTGTAGGCTACCTCCGCTGTATTCTAAAACCCTTAAATGTCTCTCTATCTCAATGATTTCTGAAATATTTGGATCACCTTTGAGTCCTGTTTTAAGTGAAGCGTCTCCTTCGTTTACCTGAGTATTTTTAGATAAAGATGAGTTCCCTAAGCTCACTACTATTTTACCTGAAAAATTTTGTGCATACATGAGTGCATTGCTAAGAACAGCTGCATCTGTAGACATTCGATCATCTGTAAAAAGCGTAGCACCGGATTTCTGCATATCATAAAGCTCTGCTAGCTCCTTACCTTTCATTTGCTTGGTCAAACAACCCATCGCAATAATTCCAGTGGTGTTGAGCGAAGCTTTTCTGAATAGCGAATCTATGGAGGCTTTTTGATCCATAACAGGTTGGGTAGAGGGAAGTACCCCCACTTGCGTAAATCCTCCTTTTGCTGCTTTATTTAGGCCTGAGTCTATTGTCTCTTTGTACTCATGACCTGGATCGCAAAAATGCGCTTTTAAGTCAATCCATCCTTTAGAAACGTGCAAGTCTTTAGATTCAATAATCTTATAGTTTTTATCTGCTTTTATTTGGCCTGTGATTTCAATAATTTTGCCATTGTCAATTAGAATATCCTTATGCGTATTGTGAAAAGCAGAAGTTGGATCGATTATTTTAGCTTTCTTGAGTAGTACTTTCATGACTTATGTTTTCCAGAATTTAGCAATTAAAATTTCACAAAATATTGCCATAATTGTAATAAAGATACAAATACGCCAATACTCTTTTGTGTGATTCAATTTTATTTTTGAGACGTCTGTTTTCTCGTTAAATATTTGGGTGCTAAGGTTTTTAATCCCTTTTTCTTTCAGTTTTTCCTTCATTAATGCTACATCTATAAGCCCTACTGAGGATTCTTTTCTGTTAAAGTTTAGGGCTAACATTTTTAAGGTGTCTTTTTGTTTCAAAACGAAGTTTCCTTGGCTTAGATATTCCATTGCCTCAATTCCTGATAAATCGATATAATTATACGCGTCTTTTTGAATGGTCTTTGGAATAAAATCGGTTGTATTATTTTGGAGCTTAACTGGTCCTTGATTTCTCGGTTCACGCTCGAAGGAAATAAGTCTATCTTGGCCAATATAGTGATAGGGTAAATTATTGCTTCCGGCCATTTCAGCAATACGTATGCACAATACAGGAAACAGTGTGTTTTGTACAAGGTCTGAGCAGTTTTCCTTTAGGCATGAGTATAGCGCAAATGACTGCTTATCAAGTGATTTGTAAAATACGGGGCTTTGATCCCTAAGTTTTAAAAGTGCAATTGCTGAGGTGTTATTTGCATTTGTTTTATGGATAAAACGGAAATTAGGAAGGTTCAAGCCTGATTCTTCTTTTTTCTCAAATACACCATCAAAGGTAGGGTCTTGTAATTCAATCTTATTCGCTTTTAAGTCGATATATTGTGATGTTTTGATTTCAGGTAATCCCAATTGACCTAAAAGAGGGTTCAGTTTATCCTTTTCAATTTCATTTGATGGCAGGATTAGAACATTCCCACCTTGCAGCTTAAATTTTACAATATCAGCACTTAATCCTGTTGAAATTGTTCTGATCCCATTGAGTATAATTAGCTGCTTTTTTTCAAAGGAGGACTGATTAACCTTGTTAATTGGCTTCTCCGTGACCTTGAAATAAGACTCTGTTTTATACACTTTTGCTAAACTTTCGTTTGCCTCTTCGCCATTGACAATTAAGACTTCACGATTCGCGGCGGTTTGGTAGCTAAAAAAGAATTCGTCATCCCAGTACATCATTTGGTCGCGAAGTTCTATTTTCCCTTTAGAATTACCTTCTGGTTGAACGGGAATATTAATTGAACTAATGACATTGCTGTCTGCCGAAATATTGACGAAGATGTCTTTAGAAAAATCATTTATGGTTAGGTTAAGCTCAAGGTTGACAATGTCTTCTGTGCTCTCATTGTTCACTCGAAAAAAGACCTCATTTTCTTCAGAGGCTCTGTGCGCTTTTGATCGGAACCAAAGAGAGTCAATATAACAGTTTTCTTCTTTTTGAGGTTTAAATTGCCAAAGACTTATGCCAGAAATAGTATCTGACTTGATGGCTTTTATTTTGAAGAATTCACTTTGAAAGTCGCTTAAAAACAATAGTTCATACCTTTTTAAATTTTGCTCTCTCTTGTCTATTTTTGCTTTTGTTTCCTGCTGCCAATTGAAAACAGTACTAAAATTTCTTTGAATCGGCGAGTACTTTATGAGGTCAATTTCTTCTTGTGCACTCTTGGCATCAATGATTCGCTGCTGAACCGCACTTAGATCGTTTGTGCTTAATATGTAGCGTTGATTGTTAGGATAAGTATTGATGAGTGTTTTAGCGGCCTCTTTTGATTCAGATAGAAGTTCACCTTCTATCCCTTTTGCAGACATTGAGAATGAATTGTCTATGAATATACTAACGATCGTTTCTTTTGCTTTATTGACGTCCTTCGTCGGGTTCATATAAGGCTGAGAAAAGGCAATAACTAAAAAGATTACGGCAATGATTCTACAAATTAAAATCAGCAAGTTTTGAAGCTTTTTTACTGCCTTCTTTTCTTTTTGAAATTGCTGCATGAACTTTAACGAAGAAAAGTAAATCTTTTTATGTCTTCTGAAGTGAAATAGATGAATCAGAATAGGAACAGAGAGTAGGAGTAAGAACCAAAGTGTATTGGGGTACAAAAAATTCATCGGCTACAAAAGTAGTGAAAGTTCATTGGTAGGCAAAAAATAGGAATCAAAAAAAAATGTCCCGAAGGACATTTTAATTTAGTTTTTTGATTTATCATACCATTCTTTGAATTTCTCTTCATTGCCACTTGCCCTGTAGGCCATGGCTAAATTCTTCATGACTGATTTGTTGTCTGGAAAGGCAACGATCATCATTTCAAGGCTTGGAATAGCTTTAGTTAAGAGCTCTTTTTTCTGGTCTTCTAACTGATTAACTCTCGGGTCTCTGTAATCTAAATCCCTTGCTTCATCACCAATTGCAATGCTCCAATCCATATATAAAGCGGCAAGGTTCGAATGTGCGTTTACATATTCTGGGTCAATTTCAATGGCTTTTAATAGGTTCGATTCAGCTTTTTCATTTTCCTTTAGCTCAATAAACGAGGTTCCCAGAATATAGTAAAGCTGTTTGTTATTTGGGTCTAAGGCTAAAGCCTCGTTAATATATTTCTCAGATTGCTCTGTATCTCCACTCTTCAGAGCAATATTGATGTAGTTGGTTAAAACGGTCATATCATTTGGAAACAAATCATTGGCTACGTTTGTCAGCTCTTCAGCCTTAGACAGCTCCTCAGCTCTTATCAATGAGTCTGCCACGTATCTATAGGTTGCCATGGCATTCACCTTAGCGTCTTCGTACTCCTCACCTAAAAACAATTTAACTTGGTATGCGCCTGCAAAGCTCATAAAGGCCATTTCAAAGTTCTTCTTCTCATACATACCGAGGCCCATATTGAAATATTGAGTCACACGACTTCCAATAAAACGCTCTGCATCGGGTATATATTTTCCTTTTGGATCATTAAGTACCTTTGTAAAGCTTTCCATGGAAACATCTTTGTATTCTTCAAGCAATGCCTCATCTGGTGCTTTCCCTGCCATGGCTTCAAACTGAGCAACCTCAATCAATGCGAAGTAAACCATCCCTCGATAGAGATGCATTTTAGCTTCTTCCTTGGTTTCTTCATTCGCAGCTGCAAGGTCAATAAAGGCTTTGGCTTTTGTCGCTGTTTCTTTTGCTTTTTCTGCTCCAGCCATTGGGCTATATTTTTTCATAAGCATGGCAGCATCCGTCACATTTTTCTTCTGAGCAAAGCTGTATCCAGCAGCGAAAAGAAATACGATACATAAAATATTTGTTTTCATTTTCATAACTATTTATTTACAGTAGCACTTTCAAATCCTGTGCCATTTTTATTGTTTGTTTATTCTTCAGTGTTTTCGTCTGTCGTTGTTTCGGTATTATCTGATCCGTTTTCTTGGTCTTCCTCTCCAGATAATTCTATTTCTTCGCCGGCTTCATCTTCATCACCCCGAGGTACTCTTGCAATTGCTGCTATTTCTGATGTTCCTTTAAGGTTAATAAGCCGAACACCTTGAGTTGCTCTGCCCATTGTTCTTATGCTGTCGACATTCATTCTAATGGCTACACCACTCTTTGTGATGATCATTAAATCATCTTCATCCACAACGTTTTTGATTGAAAGCAAATCTCCGGTTTTGCTTGTGATGTTCAGTGTTTTCACCCCTTTACCGCCTCTATTTGTAATTCTGTATACAGGTTCCTTATCTTCTGGGTCATTGAGATAGGTGCGTTTTCCGTAACCTCTTTTCGAAACCACCAATATGGTCGTGTAGACATCTTCAACACAAATCATACCTACGACCTCTTCGGAGCTTTCATCTATTTTAATTCCTCGAACTCCCGATGCATTACGTCCCATTGGTCGTACATTTTCTTCATTGAATCTAATGGCTCGACCCGAACTAGAGGCCAATACAATCTCGTTCTCCCCATTGGTAAGCTTCGCCTCAAGCAATTCATCATTCTCGCGAATGGTGATGGCATTAATTCCATTGGTTCGAGGTCGTGAATATGCTTCAAGAGATGTCTTTTTAATCACACCCATTTTCGTACACATCACAATGAAGTTGTTGTTGATGTAGTCTTCGTCAGTGATATCTTGCACCTTGACATAAGCCTTTACCTTATCGTCTTGAGGAATATTTATGAGGTTTTGTATTGCTCTTCCTTTTGCTATTTTAGTTCCTTCTGGAATTTCAAATACACGCATCCAGAAACAACGACCTTTTTCAGTAAATATTAAAAGGTAATTATGATTGGTCGCCACAAATAGGTGCTCTAAAAAGTCTTTTTCACGTGTTGTTGAGCCTTTAGAGCCCATTCCACCTCTATTTTGAACTTTGTATTCAGCAAGACTTGTCCTTTTAATGTATCCCGCATGTGAAATCGTAACAACCACTTCTTCATCAGCGATAAGGTCCTCAATACGCATTTCGCTTGCGCTATATTCAATAACAGATCTTCTCTCATCACCGTATTTCTCCTTGATTTCAAGAAGCTCGGTTTTAATAATTTCCATTCTGCGTGGTTCATTCGCAAGGATATCCTTTAAATCTGCAATGGTTTTCATTAATTCATCGTACTCCGCTCTCAGCTTGTCTTGCTCCAAACCTGTCAGCTGACGTAGCCTCATGTCAACGATTGCCCTTGTTTGTATATCTGATAGCTCGAAGCGCTTGGCTAAGTTCTCCTTTGCTTTATCAGGAGAGGCTGAACCTTTAATGATTTCAATAACCTCGTCTATATTATCTGAGGCAATAATTAGCCCTTCTAAAATATGCGCCCTCTCTTCCGCTTTACGAAGCTCATATTGTGTTCTCCGAACAACCACCTCATGTCTAAATTCGACGAAGTTGGAGATCATGCTTTTTAGGTTCAGAAGTTCTGGTCTTCCTTTTACTAAGCATATGTTGTTTACTGAAAATGAGGTTTGTAGCGATGTGTATTTGAATAATTTATTTAATACTACATTCGCGATAGCATCTCTTTTAATTTCGAAAACAATACGCATTCCGTTTCTATCCGATTCATCACGTAAATCTGATATGCCTTCGATTCTTTTATCATTGACCAGATCAGCTGTTTTCCTGATTAGATCCGCCTTATTTACTTGATAAGGTATCTCAGTAACAATGATTTGTTCTTTGCCACTGCTGTTCTCTTCTATTTCTGCTTTTCCACGCATGACAATACGTCCCTTACCTGTAAGGAAAGCATTACGCACACCTTCATAACCATAGATAATACCTCCTGTTGGGAAATCAGGCGCTTTTACGTATTTAAGTAGCTCTTCATCTTCAATATTACTATCACCAATGTATGCGATTGTTCCGTCAATAACTTCTGAGAGGTTGTGAGGCGCCATATTTGTTGCCATACCAACTGCAATACCTGATGCACCATTTACCAATAGGTTTGGTATTTTGGTAGGAAGTACACTAGGTTCGTTTAGACTATCGTCAAAGTTCGGTCGAAAATCAACAGTATCTTTGTCTAGGTCGTCAAGCATCTCTTCCGAAATCTTTTTAAGACGCGCTTCTGTATACCTCATGGCTGCTGGGCTATCGCCATCCACAGAGCCAAAGTTACCTTGTCCATCAACTAGAGGGTATCGCAGGGACCAGTCCTGTGCCATACGCACCATAGTGTCATAAACAGAACTGTCTCCATGTGGGTGATACTTTCCAAGTACTTCACCGACGATTCTTGCCGACTTCTTGTAGGGTCTATTGGAATACACCCCGAGATCTTGCATACCGTAAAGTACTCTTCTGTGAACAGGTTTAAAACCATCTCTAACATCAGGTAATGCTCTTGAAACGATTACCGACATCGAATAATCGATGTAGGCCGATTTCATTTCATCCTCAATGTTAATTTGAATTATCTTCTCTCCGTCTGCCATATTTTTTCTACTCTATGTATTTGGTTTCGAACACTTAAATGTTGCGTGAATCAAATTTACGAAATAAGAGGTCTGAAAAACATTCTTTTTTAGGTATTTTACTAACAAAATTTGGGTATAAATTGTGGATAAATAGGCGTATTTGGCAAATTATTCATATTATATTTGTACCGTATAGAATTGAATATAAATAATGGAAGCTAAATTTTCACCCAGGGTAAAGGATTTATTATCGCACAGCCGACAGGAGGCTTTTCGATTAAAGAATGAATTTGTAAGTGCAGAGCATCTTTTGTTAGGACTAATTAAGTTAAACGAAGGAACAGGTTTGCGTATTATAAATGAGTTTCAGCTTGACTTAAAGGCTATAAAAACGGAGGTTGATGTGTTGCTCGAAAAATCTTCTGTAACTCAACTTGAGAACGCGAATCTACCATTACTAAAGCAAACTGAAAACATTATAAAACAATCCTACCTAGAAGCAAAGCAGTTTAAATCTTCTTTGATAGGGACTGCACACATTTTATTGACCATTCTTCGTTATGAAGATTGTGCGGCGTGTAAAATATTAAACAAATACGGAATCATGTACGAGAATGCAAGGGATGAATATGAAAGTATTCTAGAGGAGTCAAAAGGACCAAGGGCTGAATTTCCTGGAAGTAGCAGCGAAGAGGAGGAACCATTTTCTTCTCCATCATCGAAAAAG
>CAJXDT010000057.1:0-12396 GCA_913052055.1 uncultured Cryomorphaceae bacterium | reverse complement strand
TGGAGCCCCACTTTATCAAAGGTGGTAAATACGAGAAATGGAATCCATTATTTGAAACACTGGCAACTTTTGCATTTACGCCAAAACTCGTAACAACAAAAGGAACGCACATTCGCGATGGGGTTGACCTCAAACGTACGATGTTTACAGTTGTAATCGCCCTAATACCCTGTTTGATTTTCGGTATTTATAATACTGGGCATTGGGAAATGGCTGTAGCTGAGGGTAATAGAGATATACCCTATTTTGCGGAAATGGGCGCTAAATTTTTAATGGGTCTTACCATTGTTCTGCCCGTAGTAGTTGTCTCATACGGTGTTGGTTTAACAATCGAGTTTGTTTTCGGAATGCTAAGAGGACATTCACTTCATGAAGGATTTTTAGTTTCAGGAATGCTTATTCCTTTAACGATGCCGGCAGATGTTCCTTTGTGGATGGTTGGGTTGGCGACAGCATTTGCCGTTATAATAGGTAAAGAGATTTTTGGAGGAACGGGAATGAACGTTGTTAATATAGCATTAACGGCTCGCGCATTTTTGTTTTTTGCCTATCCTACCTCCATGTCGGGTGACAAAGTTTGGATGTCAGGATTAGGGGAAAAAATGAATACCAATGCCGCAGATCTAGATGGATTTTCAGGAGCAACTGCCCTGGGAGATTTAGCCTCTTTCATGTCTGACAAAGCAACTGTCGCAGGTGAAGCAGTGCAGTCAAGTATGGCTGTTCAAAACTTCTCTAACGAGTATGGTGCTTGGGAGGCCTTTATGGGAATGATTCCTGGGTCTATTGGTGAAACCTCTACGATGGCTTGTCTGATTGGAGGACTTCTTCTTGTACTTACTGGTGTTGGATCCTTGAGAATTATATTATCCTTCTTTGCAGGTGGTTTCATCATGGGATTATTACTCAATGCAATAGGAGGAAATCCATATTTAGATCTACCAGCTTTTTATCATTTAATTATTGGTGGATTTGCTTTTGGAGCTGTATTTATGGCTACGGATCCTGTAACAGCATCACAAACTGCGACCGGCAAAATTATTTATGGATTTTTTGGTGGGTTTTTAGCTATTATGATTCGTGTGCTCAATCCGGCTTATCCTGAAGGTGTATTTTTAGCTATACTTTTCATGAATGTTATGGCCCCAATCATTGACCACTATATTGTTCAGGCAAATATCAATAGAAGACTTAAAAGATTAAAAACAGCATAATTATGGCACTCAACAAAGAATCAAATGGGTTCACTTTTGGATTTGCGATTGCACTAGTCGTCGTACTCGGTGTTATTCTTGCTTCGCTTGCAGAAGGTCTAAGACCTCGACAAGAAGGGAATGTTCGTATTAAAAAGCAAATCGATATTTTATCAGCAATGATGGATGTTGAAAAAGAAGGAATTGATCGAACAAACGCTGAAGCTGAATTCACAAAATACGTGGACCTCAGTCAAGCGGTGATATTAAACAATTCAGGAGAAGAGGTTTCGATGGGAGAAGAAGCATTTGAGGTAGACATCAAAAAAGAATATCGAGATAAAAACCTTGCTGAAAATGACAAGAAGTTTCCTCTTTTTAAGGCGCAAGACAAATCAGGTGCGTCACGATTTATTATTCCGGTTGTAGGAAAAGGCCTGTGGGGACCCATATGGGGTTACATTTGTCTAGAGGAAGACATGAGAACGATTTTAGGTGTATCATTCGACCACAAAACAGAGACACCTGGATTAGGAGCTGAAATAAATAAACCATTCTTTATGGACAGATGGAAGAAATCTGAAATTAGTGATACTGATGGAAATTTTCAAAAATATGAAGTTGTAAAGGACAATTCAGGTTCTACTGACCCTAGCAAAGTGGATGGAATTACAGGAGGAACAATTACTTCTAAAGGTGTGGAAGAAATGGTCAACCGAAGTCTCAAAATTTATTCGAACTATTTTAAGAATCTAAATTCAAAATAATATGAGTGCTGAAACGAAATCTACCGAGCCATTATTTTCGAAGAAAAACAAAAAGTTGATCACAGATCCATTGACGGATAATAACCCTGTAACCATTCAAGTTCTGGGTATTTGCTCTGCACTTGCCATTACAGTTCAGGTGAGCCAAGCTATTGTAATGTCCCTGTCAGTCCTTTTCGTGATTATCATGGGAAACCTTATTGTTTCTTTGTTGAGAAATTTAATTCCTTCTCGGATTCGAATCATTGTTCAATTATTGGTGGTTGCTTCATTGGTGATTATTGTAGACCAAGTTTTAGCAGCCTTTTCACCAGATATATCCGCGAAACTTTCGGTATTTGTAGGATTAATCATTACCAACTGCATTATTATGGGACGCCTTGAAGCATTTGCTATGGCGAATAAACCGTGGCCATCAATTCTCGACGGCTTTGGAAATGGAATAGGCTATGGTGCAATTTTAATTATCGTTGCTGTATTTCGAGAACTCTTTGGTTCTGGAACATTAATGGGAATTCCCATTTTTGGAAATTCTCTACCAGGAGAAGAATCTGGATTGTATGCAATGGGTTACCAAAATAACAATCTCATGATTTTACCTCCTATGGCATTAATTATTGTGGGTATCATTATTTGGGTGCAGCGCTCAAGAAACAAAGCATTAATTGAAGAACATTAAAACAAAGAATTATGGAAAGTACTCTTGATATATTTGTAAAAGCGATTTTTTCCGAGAATATGATTTTCGCATATTTCTTGGGAATGTGTTCTTACCTAGCTGTTTCAAAAACAGTAAAAACGGCAGTCGGCCTCGGAGCAGCAGTTATTTTCGTACTAACAGTTACAGTACCTGTGAACTTTTTGCTTGAGAATTATGTTTTAAAACCAGGAGCTTTATCTTGGTTAGGAGCAGAATATGCGGAATTAAACCTTAGTTTTCTATCCTTCATCATGTATATTGCCGTGGTTGCATCAATAGTTCAATTGGTTGAAATGCTTGTAGAGAAATTCGCACCGGCCCTATATGGTGCACTGGGTATATTTTTACCCCTGATTGCGGTGAACTGCTCTATTTTAGGAGGAGCTTTATTTATGCAGGAACGTCAATACTCAACAATTTTAGATGCTACAGCATTTTCATTGGGATCAGGAATCGGTTGGTTTATTGCTATTGTCGCAATTGCCGCCATCCGAGAAAAACTAAGATATTCCAACGTGCCTGGTCCTTTAAGAGGATTAGGTATAACATTTATCGTAACTGGTTTAATGGGAATGGCTTTCATGAGTTTTATGGGTATTAAATACGGTAAAGAAGCACCAAAAGAGGATGTTGAAACTGTAACGACTGCCATTGATACGAAAAAAGAAAATAACATTAACTAATCATTATGGGAACAATTCTGATCATAACATTAATCGCATTTTTATCGGTCATTTTATTATTGACCTCAATGCTATTGTTTGTAAAGGCAAAAATATCTCCAAAAGGGAAGTTGGTAATTGACATTAACGACGGAGAAAAAACACTTGAAGTAGATGGCGGGGGAACACTATTAGGAACCCTTGGTAGCGCTGGAATCTTTCTACCTTCTGCCTGTGGTGGCGGTGGTACTTGTGTGCAATGTGTTTGTCAGGTGAACGAAGGTGGAGGAGAAATCCTACCAACGGAAGCCCCTCACTTCTCGCGTAAGGAAATTGCCTCAAATCATCGTCTCGGCTGCCAGGTAAAGGTGAAGGAAAATATGAAAATTCATATCGAAGAGGAAGTATTAGGTATTAAAGAGTGGAAAGCAAAAGTTTCATCAAATTATAACGTAGCCACATATATCAAAGAATTTATAGTGGACATACCTGAGGATATGAATTATAAGGCGGGTGGATATATTCAAATCAATATACCTGAAACGCAAGTAAAATTCGCAGATATGGATATTACAGCGCATCCTCAAGACCATCCGGGAGAACCTAATAAATTTGAAAAAGATTGGTCCGAAGGTAAGTTTGCCATGCGTGACCTAGTAATGAACAATAAAGAAGAGGTCGTTCGTGCTTATTCAATGGCCTCCTATCCTGCAGAAGGTAGAAAAATCATGTTAAATGTTCGGGTTGCTGCCCCGCCATGGGACAGAGCAAATGATAAATGGGCTGATATTAATCCAGGTATTGCTTCTTCATATATATTCGGCCTCAAAGAAGGAGATGAAGTAACAATATCAGGACCTTATGGTGAATTCTTCATCAATGATTCTGATTCTGAAATGCTCTATATCGGTGGAGGTGCGGGAATGGCGCCAATGCGTTCACACCTTTATGAATTATTTAAGACATTAAAGACAGGTCGAAGAGTAACTTATTGGTATGGAGGAAGATCTAGAGCTGAATTATTCTACATACATTACTTTAGAGATCTAGAAAAAGAATTTCCAAACTTTAAATTCTACTTAGTACTTTCTGATGCTTTACCAGAAGACAATTGGGTGAACAAAGAAAGTTGTGAAGATGAAAAAGGTGATGGGTTCTCAGGTTTCGTACACCAAGTGGTAATGGATCAGTATTTGTCTAAGCATGAGGCTCCAGAAGATTTAGAGGTATATTTTTGTGGACCTCCACTCATGAATCAAGCTGTTATCAAGATGTGTGATGACTGGGGAATTCCAGATGAGAATGTAAGGTTCGACGACTTCGGAGGATAGCAATTAAAAAGCTATGACTGAAGACATGTGGCCAAAACCTCAATTTCTTCTTCGGTATTGAAGGCATGTATGCAAAGCCTTAATCTAGATTTTCCTTCAGGTACTGTCGGAGGATAAATCCCTTTTGTATATATCGCGTGGTCTTTTAGTCTGCTTACGACCTCTTCCAGTTCCACAGCGTTTGGATATTCTAAAATCTGAATTGGTGAAGTGGTATCAGATAAAAATGACAATGAATCGCATAACTTTCTAAAATAGGATACATTACTTTTTAAATCAGATCGCAATTGATTTAACTCTTGGAGCCTCACAAGCTGAGAAATATCTCTATAATTCGAAGGTGGTAATGCTGTTGAATAAATAAACGACCTAGAAAAATTGACGAGATACGCTTTCAAAGATTCAGCACCTAAAACTGCCGCTCCATGTGAGCCATAAGCCTTACCAAAGGTAATAATGCGCGCAAAAATTTTGGACAAAACGTTATTTTGATAACATAAGCCTTTGCCCATTGATCCGTATACACCGCAGGCGTGTGCTTCGTCAACGATTAAATATGCATCGTGCTCATCACAAATTGATGCGATCTCTATCAGTGGAGCCAAATCACCATCCATAGAATACAAAGATTCGATAAGCACATAATTACATTTGGATTTACTATTGGCAAGTTTGTTTGTAAGATCTAAAACATCATTGTGTTTAAATGAAACTGAATCCGCCATCGATAAACGAATACCATCTCTGGAGCTCGCATGTATATACTGATCATAAAACACCAAATCGCCACGCTGTAGGACGGCAGATAGAAGCCCCAAATTAGCGACGTACCCTGAACCAAATACCAATGCTGACTCAGCGTTAAAATGAGCTGCCAATATTGATTCACATTCCTCTGCAATACCGCTATTCCCTGAAAGTAATCTAGAACCTGTAGAACCATTATATTCCAATTGAGCATTACTGATTGCTACTTTTGAAAGTCCTAAATAATCGTTTGAAAAAAAATCTATCCCTGCCTCAGGTATGTGTAATGATCTGAAGTTCCCTAATTCTTTACGCTTGAGAAGCTTTTTTAGCAGTCTCTCATTCATCTAAAGTTTCAACTTTAGTAACCATTCTTGGCTTGAAAGATTTGTTTGATTTATTCAATTTGGCTTGAGCATAAGCCGCTTCTCTTTCCGCTGCTATTCTTTTCTTTTCTATAAGAATTGGATCTGGATTAGTGGTGGGTTGTTCCCCATCTGCAAATGATTCTTTTGCTACTAGACCAAGAATAGAAAACATTTCTTTGTCTTCATTAAACTCAGGATTTGGTGTAGTCAATAACTTGTCTCCGGCAAAGATAGAACCCGCACCAGCCATAAAGCATAGCGCTTGCGCCTCCATTGACATTTTCGTACGTCCTGCTGACAGGCGGACAATTGACCCCGGAAAGGCTATTCTAGTAGTAGCTACCATTCTGATAAGTTCCCACTGCTCAATAGGTTTTTGATCTTCTAGAGGTGTACCCTCAACAGCAACTAGCGCATTAATCGGAATAGACTCGGGTGGGTTTTCCATTTCCATATAACTCATCAAAAGACCTATTCGGTCCTCTTCTGTTTCACCCATCCCAATAATACCTCCTGAACAAACAGAAATACCCGCTTTTCTAGCATTGTCTATTGTGTCTAATCGCTGCTCATATTCACGGGTTGAAATGACATCAGAATAAAATTCTTTTGAGCTATCTAAATTATGATTGTAGGCAAATAAACCTGCATTTTTCAGTCGCTTTGCTTGGTTTTCATTCATCATTCCTAATGTACAGCAAACCTCCATACCCATATCGTTTACACCTTGAACCATCTCAACAACCTTGTCGAAATCACGATTGTCTTTGACTTCTCTCCAAGCCGCACCCATACAAAGTCTTGATGAACCATTTATTTTGGCATTCTTTGCTTGTTCTAGCACATCATCAACCTTCATAATTCCCTCAGCATCAACATCGGTATGATATCGGGCGGCCTGAGGACAATAACCGCAATCTTCAGGACAACCACCAGTTTTAATACTTAACAAGGAAGACATTTGGACTTCTCGCGGGTTATGATATTTACGGTGAATTGTTGCCGCTTCAAAAACAAGCTCCAATAATGGCTTTTGATATAGCGCCAATAAAGTTTCTTTACTAGAATATTCAGGATTAAATTTCATATTACAAATATAAATAAAGTGCGTAAGGTAAAACTAACAATTTATGAACACTGAAAGATAGAAAATTATCGCAGAAAAATGTAATTATTCTCCTGTCGCTCCGGCTTGGTCCAAATACAAACGAACGGTAAATCGCAAGGTATTTGCCAATGGACTTTGACGACCATTCAAAGAGGCTAAATATGAAAAGTCAATCGCAAACATATTGTACTTAAGACTTGCGCCAAGATTCATGAATTGACGGTTTCCTTTATTTTTACTTTCAAAGAAAACACCACCCCGAACGGCAAAAACATCATTGTACCACCATTCTGTTCCGAATGCAATGTTTATTTCTGACAACTCCTCTCTAAACCTTGTGCCTTTAACAACTTCATAGTTTCCATCAGCATCCGCAACAGGAACATCATCCTCGTCGACCACCACATTACCTGGAGCGTCGTAGAAAGATTGAATCATACCATTGATCACACCGACATCGGGATTCAATCCGGAAGTCATGATATAATCTTGACCATCAAAATAATAACTAGGAGGTGTAGGAACCAATAATTTTTGAAGATCTAAAGAAAAAGTAACTTTATTATAAGCATCGAAATTAGCTAGGAAGCTATTCCCAATCTTTAAATTCATAGGAATGAAATCTCTAGTGGCTAACTCCGAATAGGCAACCTTGTTTCCGATATTGTTAATCGTCGTCGCAAAGGTATATACCCCATCAAGATTACCGATTTTCGCGTTATCATTATAATAGGAGAAAGAAAGATCTGCAGCACCAACGACTCCAGGTTTCGTATTCACGCCTCCAACAGTAAGACCTCCCGTAAGATTAGAGTATGCAAATTTCCCATTGATTCCTAGGCTTAATCTATTTGAAAGACGAAAGGCATAAGCACCTGTAATTTCAAACTCACTGGGCTTATCATCACGAATCACATTACCAGAGGCATCTGTAAAGGTAATCTCTCCTAAACTGAAATAGCGGAGCGCACCACCAATCGTATGAGACTTATTTATTTTGTAATATCCAGATAAATATGAAAGATGAATATCATTGGTCAGCTGACGCAACCATGGTGTGTAAGATAAACTAACTTCGGAAGTTTGCTCAGAAAAACTTAAAATTGAAGTGTTCCAATAGACAGATGTGGAGTTCGGGCTTAACGCTGTGCCTGCATCTCCCATACCACCGGCTCTTGAATCAGGCGTTATCGACATGAAAGGCAAGGCAGTAGTAATGGTATTCAATTGTAAATCCTCATCTGTAACCCCGCTACCACCAGTTGGTTGAGCAAACGCAGTCAAAGAAAAGGAGACCAAAATAATGGATAAAAATAGGTTCTTCATAAATTCTATAAAATCGGTAGTAAATATACGCAAAAGGGGAAGTTTTATTGTTGCGCTTATTTCAATATGACTAATTTTTCTGTTTTTTCTGCGGTTTGACCACTTGTGTCTTTTACTTTCACGCGGTAAATATAAACTCCTTTTGCCAATTGGTCACCATAATTGTCTTTTCCATCCCAAAATATTTGACTTACTCGGAATCCTTGAGTAGGAATGATTTCGTTGAGGGTTTGTACCAATCGACCTGACACAGTAAAAATCTGAATTTGAACCTCTAATTCATTACAAGCAAAAGAATGCTCAAACATGAACTCAGTTGAGGTCGTAAAAGGGTTTGGATAATTCAATACATTCTGAAGTACTATATTCTCATTGTCAACTACAACAAAATCTATGGTACTTTTAGAAGAATTATTGTTGACATCCCAAACCTTAAATTCTAGTGTATGAGGTCCTGGAGTTAAACCATCAAATTGGAAACGGATTTCGCCAGATTGATAAGAATCAAGATCTGCTACATAAAAATCATTCAAAATAAAGGGTTCCGAGGAGTTCCCATCTAAAATAGCGGTAATATCATGGCCAATGCCGTTCCCAACTGTATTTATTCCATTTTCATCGAAAATTTTCGCCAATAAAATCGGCTCAAAATCGGTTTGACCACCCGCAACGAAATTTTCGTCGTTCATAAATAATGTAACCTCTGGACCAACTGCATCTGAAATACCGTTTGGATCAATACCGCCAATCACAACAGAGGTGTCATAACCACCTGCATCTATTTGATCTGCAAAACCATAGTAACTTATCTTTCCCTTTCCATAATTTAGGGAAATATCCTTTGGTACAACAAAAGAAAACTCGAATGCACCATTGGTTACAGAAACTTTTCCTTTGTAAATTACATTTCTTTGCAATTCGTATTCAATCTCTGGCGAGTAGAGGTCTTGCCCCAATGTAGTTTGTAATTTGATTTTATCAAATATTGAAGGCGTAAGAACACCATTCAATCCAGTAATAGGATTCCCAAAATGGTCCTCAATATGTCCCTTCATCACAACTTTACTTAAAGCTCGAATTGTGTCTATTGCCAGTTCTGGAGAAATCCCATTGATGCTGTCAGTGACAACATTGAGGTCAGGCAATGCAATTTTCAGCGCAGGATCCCCAATCAACGTAAAGCTTCTTTTGTTATCACTCGAACCTGTTTCATTTTTAGTACGCATTACGATATCTCCAAAAGCCAAGGGGGTTCCATCTGGATTGCGGTCAAATACATTTTGAAAAAATTTATTACCAGTTGTTGTATTTACGCCAAAATATACAGAACGCGTAGTCGTCATTAATGCGATTGCCCCACCATTTGGATTCAGAGAAACCCATTCTCCAGCAGAAATTCGCGCAGGATCATCGTATTTAGTGAATTCACAAGTTGCGGATACAAAAAGTGTCAATGCATTGATATTGTTCCATGAATTAATTTGAGGAATAGTGACAACGCGCTCCTCAGCAAGGCCCACTTCCCCTCCATGTCCAACATAATTGAAAACCAAAGCGCCTCTCTGAATGCGATTTGATATGGCCGAAACAATTTCAGGATACCTTTGACCTCCCGCACTCGTCTGCTGTGGATAAGCATCAAGATATAGCTTGTCACAATTCATTTCATTGTGGTTTTCCTTGGTATAGAGATATTGAGGTTCCGTATCATTATTAATGAAATAACCTGATTCCTCGTCGTCAGCAACCTGAACATATTTCTGACGCCAATCGCCAAAGGTATTTAATGAATTATCTTCAAGGCAGCAGGACGCTCCTGCATTAGCAAACAAATCCGAACCATTATTCATATAATGTTCGATTTTATCGACTTGCTGTTCTGCTTGGGTAATTGTTGAGGCCAGTATGCGACCTATTCCAATATCGAGTAAATCTCCACCTTGTATTGCTTCATCGTCATCTAACATACCATAAAAGTCATCTGTTACCAAAGCTGAAATATGATTTTCGCTACTCACAACTTGATAGGTTAATACGAAATTATTGTTATCCGGCACTCTGTTTTTCGGGTCATATGTCCCATCCCCAAATAGCAAAAGGTATTTTGGTGTAGTTTCAGGATTGGCTTGGGCACGCTCGTAAAACATTTTAGCAAATGATCTTATGGCTACTGCATCCGGCCCTCCCGAACTAAATTCATTATAAATCTGACCCGGAGTGACAACATGGACAATTAAACCTTGACCACGGTGCAGATCGGCTAAACGGTCGGCTTGTGTTTTAAAATTGGGGTGAGTAACAATTAGATAGTCCGCTTGCGGCAAGGCATGTAAATTCTGATAGTCAACAGGTGCAATAAATTCAGGACTCAAAAATGTTCCACCATTGCTGGCGATATATTCTTTGTAACCCAATGAATCAATAAACTCATAATTACTACCTGATGCAACACCAGAAATAATTTTGGGATGATGTCTATCAGCAAGACTCCAAATAAATCCTGTACTAGGGAAATTTGACAACTGAAAATTCCCAATGCCATTTTGAGTTCCAGTCAAATTTCTAAATCCAAGCTGGCTTCCGTAAAAAACAAGGTCTCTTTTCGCATTTAATTGAATTCTATCCAAATAAGTCAATACACTCGGGCTATTTCGTTGAATCGTAATTTTTAAAGGAATAGAACTCGAAGTCGGATTTGACAAAGAAAAAACTTGAGATGACCTCATAAAGTCAACGGAAGTATGCGGCAATGGAGCCTCAGCAACCGTTAAACCATTTACGGAGTATCTTTGTGATGTTCCTCCTCCACTCGTTGCATTTGTAGCAATTGAGGTTTTAAAATTAATTGGACTATTGGCTATATTGGGAATAGAAAAATTAAATGTTTGCTCTAGATCAATATCAAATAGCTCACCATACCAGCGCTGTCCAGCCCCGATTAGTGAAACCAAGTCATTTTCGTAACAGGCGCGATAGTCGTATTCAGTAATGGTTTCATCTGGTACATCCGTTATAGTCTGATGAGTCGTGATTTCCGCTGATGGTCTATCGGAATTAATATTGATGAAATAGTAGGAATAATCCGTGTAAATATTTTTAATCTGATCAAATTCCGCTGTTCCATTGGCGCGCCACCTATTTGGGCCCCAACCATAAAAGAGAATAAAATCGTTTTGATTAAAAATATTATCCGCTGCACCGAAATATTGAACAGAGTTCTGGGCCAAATCATCAGTACGAGGTATACTATTTAACTCAGGCAGTTTTCCATCTCCATTACCGAACACATGTACATTCCTAGGATTAAGGTTAGACATATCAATACCCATAGATGAAAGAAAATCATAATCAAGCTTATATATGCCGTCATTTTGAAGTGCAATCTTATACCACTCGCCCGAACCATTTTTCAATACTGACTCAGTCACAAAATCTTTATTAACGGCAAGGATTTCTTTGTATGCCTTTATTTTAATCGAAGTAACTCTTTTGAGCTGACCTGCTTCTTTAATAAACGGAATTCCGGATACAACAAGGTAAGGCTTGTGCGCACTGAAGGTAAACTTTACGTCTAGATTTTGTTCCTTGGTCAATTGTATTTCAAGATCATTCAAGTACTTTTCGTCTGATTTTGTGGCATTTTCTGTGATATATTGAACAGATTGCAACTTCAGTCCTTTTTCTTTTAAAACCTTCTTGCTATAAAATCTTGGTACACCGTTATCGTAGTGGACTTTTTCAAAATTCGGAGCCAAAAATGAATTGTCACCATTCTCCAAGGAAATAGGATTGTTCCATTTAATATGCTCTGTAAAATCCTGACAAAATGAAAAAGTGAGAGAAAAAAGAGATAAAGAGAAAAATAAGATCTTATTCATAATCCGAACGAAACAATTGAATTGATAGTCTAAAAAACGCCAAATTATTCAAATTATTACAATTAATATACGATATTTGTAACCTTACAAACTATAATCACGTTAAGATTGTTCGTGACTAAACTCAATTGTGTGAAGAAAAAGCAATTAATTCTATTTGTTTTTGTGATCGCTTGTCTCTCGACAACGAACCTTAATTCGGTGCGCTCACAAGACCCGACGTTCACGCAGTTCTTCTCAAACCCTATCTATCTGAACCCAGCACTTGCAGGCTCTTCAGGATGTCCTAGGTTTGCGATGAACTACCGGAATGAAT
>CAJXDT010000056.1:0-13190 GCA_913052055.1 uncultured Cryomorphaceae bacterium | reverse complement strand
ACTTCAGGTGGTATGACCAAAGAGCCTATGAGCTGACAGGTCATATTAACCTCATTAAGTAAGATTCAATTCTTCTAATAATTCCTTCGATGAGAAGGTATTCGTTCAACACATCACTCAGATGATTGCTTATATTTGTCGTCACTTCTTATTTCATCCGTAATGAACAATAAATACATTAAAAAAAGTATATCCACATCCATTTATATTGGTTTCCCGATTGGTCTTTTTTTTATCCTTTTAGTCTCTGGGGCATTACTTATTGGCGGATTACTTACAGGATTATTTATGAAAGTAGCTTTACCTATGCTGCCCTTCTTAATTATTGCTTTCTATTTTTCACTGAGATTTGCAGGAAGAAAAGCACATTTGAATCTTAGGAATAAGCAATCTTTGAGGCTTACTTCATTTAAATATTCCCTAAGTGTCAATTTGATAATTTGGCTAGTGGTATTAGGTTATATTTTGTTTGTTTCGGGCCCTGCATTTTTTTATGGGTTATCGCTTGTATTAATTGTAATTGCACTCTTATGTACGACTGGAACTGCAGCAACCTTGGGGTATGTTATTTGTAAAAAGATTAAGGTTAATGCCGATATGGATGATTCGGATGCTTTGATGAGAGCCGATGTTAGTAGTATAATTTCTCAGCCTGAAACTACCCACTTGACCAAGAAACAGTTTGAATTATTTAATGCAGTTTATAAGGTGGTCATAATTGTTTTGATTTTAGCTTTCGGTTGTGTTTCCATTTTTAGTTTAATGTATTCGTCAATTTCAATCTTTTTTTATTACACAATCTATGTCGTTTCTTGGCCTTTGGCTTTATGGCTTTGTTTGTTTCTTTTCAAATTGTTCCGAGATGATGATTTTACGCGACACGAGCAATCTGAAGAGGTATTACCAAATTCTCAAAAGCGAGAATTAATTCCTTCTAAATGGAATAAAATTCTTGTTTTGATTATCGTTTTTTCATTAATCACGATTCTCGTTTTAATGGCTTTCAGTATAATTATGAAAGATTTGTTATTTTTTTCATTATTTATTTTGATTTATATTTTGTTCCCTGCATCATGTATTTGGTTGGTCAATTTTTTTTATACATCAAAATAGCATATTTATAAATTTTGGGTGCCTTCGTACATTCTGATATACATCAACATACTTAACTAATAAATGTCCTTTAAACTGTTCTACTATATCAAACGCTTTGGATATAATGCACTACCTCAGTCTTTTTTTGACCGAAACTATAAGCGGCTCATGGAGTTTGAGAAGCAATGTGATCCAGCAAAGCTAGATGCACGAATCAGTTACTATATCAAATTAAAGGAGCCTTTTAAGCTAGAAGGTGACACACAGTCAATAGGCACATTTAGACGCACAAAGGGAAGTGATTATTATCTTGATTTGAAGGATTTTCTGCATTATTTTCCTGATGAAGCGTGTTTCCTATATCATTTTGGTGACAATACAGTATTTAGAGCTATCCCTACACTCATTAAAGCCAGGAAGATTAGCGGTATCAATGAAAATTCTATTCTTTTTAAGCTTAATAAAAAAAGACATTTTCATTGGGTGAATGATTCTAAGTCTTTTTCTGAAAAGAAAAATGCTCTAGTTTGGCGCGGTGGTGCATATCAAAAGCTTAGAAGAGACTTTGTTGAGCGATTTTATGACCACCCCAAATGCGAGGTGGGTCAGACCAATAATCCCGCTGAGAACGTTTCATGGCAGAAGCAATTCATGTCGAAAGAAGCGCAGCTAGAGTATAAGTTTATATTTTGCCCTGAAGGAAATGATGTTTCTACCAATCTAAAGTGGGCCATGTCCTCAAATTCTATTTGTTTCATGCCAAAGCCAAGATATGAGACATGGTTCATGGAAGGCCTCTTAAAGCCAGGGATACATTACGTAGAATTGAAGTCAGATTATAGTGACTTGGAGGAGAAAATTGACTACTATTCGACGCATATAGAAGAGGCCGAAACAATTATCGCTAATGCACATGAGCATGTGGCTCAGTTTCAAAATCAAGACCTTGAAAGATTACTATCTATTAAGGTTTTAGAGCGTTATTTTGAGCTAAGCGGTCAGCTTTAACGGTTTGACTTAATGATTTTCTTTGCTTTTTCCAAAACCCATTCGAGCTGTTCTTTTTTTGTAAGGTTACTATTGTCGAGAACAATGGCATCCTTGACCTGAATTAGAGGGCTTTCCTCACGTGTTGAATCGATATGGTCTCTTTTTGTAAGATTCGACTTCACTTCTTCAAGCGTTTCAGAAATCCCTTTCTCTTGTAGTTCGGCAAACCTTCTTTGGGCACGTATTTCAGGATCTGCAGTCACGAATAGCTTGAGCTGCGCATTTGGGAATACAACGGATCCTATGTCGCGGCCATCCATGACAATTCCGCCATTTTCTCCCATCCTCTGTTGCTGTTTAACGAGCGCAATTCGCACTGCTTTTATGGTGGCTACTTTTGAAACGATATTTGCGACATGCGACTGTCTTATTTCATCTTCTATATTTTCATTATGTAAATACAAACAGTTCTTCGCATTGTCGATTTTAAAGGACAACTCGAGGTCTGGAATAGCCATTTCTATTGCTGCTTTATCAATATGTTTTTCAGACACATAGGCCAGACGGCAGAAAAATAGTGCTGCGCCACGATACATGGCACCTGAGTCAATAAATGAATAATCAAGCGCTTTCGCCAAACCTTTGGCTAAGGTACTTTTTCCGCAGGCGGAATATCCATCAATGGCTATTGTGATTTTCGTGCTCATATCCGTCTAATTTAAGCATTGCAGTCGATTCATCAAGCCAAAGCTTTCTTTAAAAATCGAGCAGTTTCGTTCTTTTTTTCTTTTACTAATTCCTCAGGAGTACCCGTAAAAAGTAAACTCCCTCCATTTTCTCCCCCCTCTGGTCCAAGATCGATGATATGGTCAGCGCATTTGAGAACCTCGGTATTGTGTTCTATGACAACAATGCTGTGGCCTTGATTAATAAGTGCATTAAAGGCAAGAATAAGCTTTTCTATATCGAAAAAATGAAGTCCCGTTGTAGGTTCGTCAAAGATAAAAAGTGTAGATCCTAGTTTATTTCCTTTGGCTAAAAAAGACGCGAGTTTAATTCGTTGTGCTTCACCACCACTCATTGTACTTGAGGCTTGACCTAGCTTTAGATAGCCCAGCCCGACATCTACAAGCGGCTGAATCTTTTGTATAATTTTAGTTTCTAGACGATCTGGTTTCTCTCCAAAAAATACCAAGGCATCATCTAGACTTAGCTCAAGCACATCGTGTATTGATTTCCCTCGGTAAAGTACGTCTAGCGTTTCTTTTTTATACCGTTTTCCTTTACATGTTTCGCACTCAAGGTGCACGTCCGCCATGAATTGCATTCCTACTGTGATAGTGCCTTCACCTTCGCAGTCCTCACATCTTCCGCCTTTGACATTGAAAGAGAAAAATCCTGGTTTGTAACCTCTTGCTTTTGATAGCGGTTGCCTCGAAAATAGATCCCGGATCTCGTCAAACGCCTTAACATAAGTTACTGGGTTGCTTCTTGAAGATTTCCCAATGGGATTCTGATCAATAAATTCTATATTTTGAATAGCGTCGAGATTGCCTTTTAAGGCTGTATAATCTCCTTGGGTATCATTGCTAATTCCCTTTGTTTTGCGCAGGGCAGGGTAGAGGATGTCTCCGATTAATGATGATTTACCTGAGCCAGATACACCTGTTACGCACGTCAGGCAATGAAGCGGGATATCTACATTTATGTTTTTTAAATTAAACTGTTTCGCACCTGTTATCGTTATCTTTTTTTTGGATTTTCTTCGCTTTAGAGGTGCTTTTATTTCTTCTGCACCTGTTAAATAGGCCGCAGTTAAGCTATGTTTAGACTTATAAAGCTGCTTAAACGTTCCGTTGAAAATGATTTCTCCACCGAAAACACCCGCTTTTGGTCCGATATCGATGATTCGATCTGCGGCCCGCATAATTTCTTCTTCGTGCTCTACAACTACGATTGTATTACCCAGCTTCTGTAGGTTTTTCAGCACCCCTATTAGGTTTTCTGTGTCTTTAGGATGTAAGCCTATAGAAGGTTCATCTAATATGTATATGGAGCCTACTAATGAACTGCCTAAGGATGTCGCGAGGTGTATCCTTTGTGATTCGCCGCCTGACAATGTATTCGATTGTCGATTCAGCGTTAAGTAATTTAGGCCTACTTCGCACAGATAGTTGAGTCGATTGACGATTTCTGGAAGAATTCTTTGCGTAACGCTCGTATCGTTAAAATTATCCTCTAGGCGCTGAAAAAAATCAAGGCAGCGGCTTACTGGCATTAGCACTAGGTCCTGAATTGATTTCCCATTAATTTTGACATAAGCTGCATCCCCACGAAGTCGGGTCCCCTTACATTCAGGGCAATCCGTTCTACCTCTATATCTCGAAAGCATTACTCTGTATTGGATTTTATAGGTTTTACTTTCTAAATATTTAAAGAATTTATTAAGCCCCATAAAATATTTATTTCCATTCCAAAGCAATTCGTATTGTTCCTTTGTTAGGTCTTGTATCGAGCGATGTATTGGAAAGTCAAAATCATCTGAACTGTAGATCAGTTTATTTAGGTATTTGCCCATAACTTCTCCGCGCCAAGGTGCAATAGCTCCCTCATACACGCTGAGAGAGGTATCAGGAATAACTAGTTTTTCATCTATACCCAAGACTTGTCCATAACCCTCGCAGGTTTTACAGGCGCCAAAAGGATTGTTGAATGCAAAGAAATGTATGTTTGGTTCTTGAAAGGAAACACCATTGGATTCAAACTTTTTAGAGAAGCTTGTGAGCTCTTTTGAATCTGCGTTTAATAACACGCAATAGCCATTTCCTTCATCAAAAGCCATGTCTATCGAATCTGCAAATCGGCCTAAATTGCTTTCTTCAGAAAAGTCGCAAACGATTCTGTCGATCACCAAATAAGGCTTGCTATTTTTAGTCGGTTTATAGTCTGATAATTTTATAAACTTATTGTTTATATATATTCGTTTAAAACCTTGTTTTTCATATGATTGTATATTTAATTTATCTACAATATTTACTGGCGATAAAATCGCCATTTTTTGAGTCTTACCTTGGGTTTTTAGATACGATATGACATCACTTGTCGTCTGTTTGGTTACAGGCTCATTCGTGGTAGGATCAAAAGTTGTTCCGGTTCGTGCAAATAATAATTTGAGGTAATCATAGATTTCTGTTGTTGTGCCAATCGTAGACCTTGGATTATTGGTACTTACTTTTTGTTGTATTGCGATGGAAGGTGCAATCCCTTTCATTGAGTCCATATCTGGTTTATCAAGCTTTCCAAGGAATTGGCGGGCATAGGATGACATACTTTCGATGAATCTTCTTTGGCCCTCGGCAAATAATGTGTCAAAGGCAAGAGACGTCTTTCCTGAACCAGAAACGCCTGTAATCACGGTAAATGAACCATGCGGAATTTCCACATCTATATTTTTTAGATTGTGGACCCTCGCTCCCTTAATCACAATAGAATCCTTCATATTACAAAAATAACAGATGGGGGACAATGCGGTTCATTAGTCGCTAAATTATTATATGTATTTTTGATTAAAACTATCTGTATATGTCCGAAAATACTAGGTCTCCAAAGTTTGTAGAATCATTAATTCCGATTGTTGTTTTAATTTCATTATTGGCTTTCAATGTGTATGTTTTTGGAGACAATGCAACGGGTGGGCCAAATCAAATAGCTTTATTGTTTGGGGCGGTAATTGCCGCAGGTATAGGGATCAGACAAGGATTTTCTTGGAAAGTAATTCAAGAGGGAATGATTAATAGCATTAAGTCTTCCCTGGGTGCCGTATTGATTTTATTAATTATTGGTGCATTGAGCGGTACTTGGATGATATCTGGCGTAGTTCCAACAATGATTTATTATGGTCTTGATATCCTTAATCCTAGTTTTTTCCTTGTGGCTACAACTGTGATTTGTGCCATTGTAGCATTGGCCACTGGTAGCTCATGGAGCACTATAGCTACTGTTGGAATTGCCCTTTTAGGAATCGGCAGTGTAATGGGTATTAGTGAGGGTATGATTGCAGGAGCTATTATTTCGGGTGCTTATTTTGGTGATAAAATGTCTCCGTTGTCTGATACCACGAACCTTGCACCAGCTATGGCTGGAACTGACTTATTCACACACATTAGGTATATGATGTATACCACCGTGCCCACATTAATGATTACCTTATTCATCTTTTTATTTATTGGTTTATCGCTAGATTCAAAGACTGACCTTGCGGGAATAGAGTCAATGCAGCAAACACTTGAACAAACCTTTTATATCTCTCCATGGCTATTTCTCGTTCCTTTAGTCGTCATCGGATTAATTATCATGAAATGGGATGCATTGCCGGCTTTGTTTTTTGGAACCCTTGCTGGAGGTGTTGCTGCCATTATTGCGCAGCCGTCAATTGTGAATCAGCTCTCAGGAATCACTGATGATTACTTTATGTCGTCCTACATGACCTTTTTTAATACGATCGCTGGAGCATCAAATATTGAAACTGGTAACATAGCTATAAATGACCTCCTATCGACTGGTGGTATGAGTGGAATGCTGAACACGATTTGGTTGGTAATTTGTTCCATGTGTTTCGGCGGTGCGATGGAGGTGACAGGAATGCTCAAGAGAATTACATCCAGTTTCATAAATGCCCGTGAATCTGCAGGCTCGTTAATTGCAAAAACCGCAGGTACTTGTATCTTTTTTAATGCCACTACATCAGACCAGTATTTGGCCATTGTAGTTCCAGGAAGAATGTTTTCTAAAGAATTCGAAGACAGAGGTTTAAAACCTGAGAACTTAAGTAGAACTTTAGAAGATTCAGGAACAGTAACTTCACCTTTAATTCCATGGAATACTTGTGGTGCTTATCATGCCGGTGTCTTGGGAGTTGCCACCGGAACCTATTGGATGTTTTGTTTCTTTAATCTGATCAGTCCGATCATGACAATGCTCTATGGTTTTCTGAACATTCGTATCAAAAGATACACAAAAGAAGAAATGGAATCGATTAAATCGGCACAAGCTTCTATGAAAGCTTAAGTGCTCTTTCTATTCCGTCAATGAATGCGTGAATAACCTTGATGTGTATTTCTTGAGCGCGGTCCGCAAATTCGCTATGAGGTGCGCGTATTTCGATATCCGCAATATTTGAGAGTATACCTCCAGTTTTCCCGGTGAGTACAACTGTTTTCATACCCTTACGTTTTGCAGCTTCTACAGCATTGATAACATTCTTAGAGTTTCCGGAAGTTGAAATACCAAGTAATATGTCTCCCTGATTGCCCATGGCTTCTACATACCGTGAAAAGATAAATTCGTAACCATAATCATTTGCTACACACGAAATATGCGTTGGATCGGAAATCGATACTGCTGCTAGTGCTTTACGTTCATTTCGAAAACGACCAGTAAGTTCTTCTGCAAAGTGCATTGCATCGCTCATTGATCCGCCATTTCCACAACTAATAAGCTTATTTCCATTTCTCAACGCCTCAACCATAACCAGAAGTCCACTATGTATAGCTTCTATATTCGTTGCATTGTTGAAAGTGCTCAATACTTCTGCAGCTTCATCAAAATGTTTTTTTATTGCTTCTTTGCTCATCGTAATATTCTCTCCGTAAAAGTAAGGATTATCGACTGAATCAACATTTATTTGTTTTGTATCTTTGTTTTATGTCAAAAGGAAATTATTTTCAAGGAAAGGTAGTGTGGCTTACTGGTGCGAGCTCTGGAATAGGAAAAGAACTCAGTATTCAGCTTTCTGAGCTCGGAGCAACGCTCATTCTTTCTTCTAGAAAGGAACAACTTTTGATAGAATTGTGTCAAAATCTGCCTCGAAAGGAGGAGCATATGGTTTTGCCCTTGGATTTGGCTAAACCGCAGGAATTTGATGATTTATTGCGACAGGTCGAAGCTAGATACGGTAAAATTGACCTGCTTATCCAAAATGGTGGTATCAGCCAAAGAGCCACTGCAGCAGAATCATCGGAGGATGTCGTAAGACGTATTATGGAGGTGAATTTTTTTGGCAATGTATTCCTGATGAAAAAAGTATTGCCGAAGTTGCGAGAAAGCAAAGGCCAGGTTTTAGTGATCAGCAGTATTGCTGGTAAGTTCGGCTTTTTTTTAAGATCGAGCTATAGTGCATCTAAACATGCTCTTCATGGATATTATGAGTCACTTGCCTTGGAGGAGGAGGAGAATGGAATTTCTGTTACGATTGCGTGCCCAGGTAAAATAAATACGCCTATTTCAACAAATGCTCTTGATTCGCAAGGAGAGAAACACGGAGAGATGGATCACAATCAAAAAACAGGGATGCCCGTTGAGGAATGTGCTGCTCAGCTTTTACAGGCCGTATCTCATCGAAAACGCGAGGTGCTTATTGGAAATAAAGAAATTAAAGCTGTCACCTTGAAAAGGTTTTTTCCTGCCTTATTTTGGAAAATTATTCGAAAGCAATCAGCTACCTAGTTTTTCATAAAAAATTGGGCATAAAAAAAGCCATCATTTACTGATGGCCTTTAAAATCAATGTAAATTCTTAGTTTACGCTAGACGATAAGTCAGCACCTGCTTTAAATTTAACTGTGTTTTTAGCTGCAATTTGGATAACCGCACCCGTTTTAGGGTTACGTCCAGCACGAGCTGCTCTTCTAGTGATAGAAAAAGATCCAAATCCTACTAAAGAAATACGGTCACCTTTTTTCAATGCACCAGTTGTTGCACCTACAAAAGCATCCAATGCTTTCTTAGCATCAGCTTTAGATAATCCAGCGTCACTTGCCATCGCGTCAATTAATTCTGCTTTGTTCATAATGAGTTGTTTTAAATAATTAATAAATATTTATCACAACAAATATATCCGAATATCAATGTCAGTCAAGGTTTGGGGGGTAAAATCTGCCAAAAATGTTAATAACTGACCCATTTTGTTAATAAACCCACCTAAAATCCTTGTAAAATAAGGGGTTAATGTCATTTATACGCATTGTTATGTCTGTTTTTATATTTGTTTTATTCTAATTTTTGCTTGTGCGAACTAAAATCATTTGACAATTGTTGTTGTTTATTATATGAAAGCAGTCATTATTGGTTCGGGAATTGGGGGTATGGCAAGTGCCATTAGAATGGCGTCTATGGGCTTTGAAACACATGTTTTTGAGCAAAACACTTTTTATGGTGGTAAAATAAATTCTAAATCCATGGAGGGATATCGTTTTGATCGTGGTCCTTCCGTATTTACAGAGCCTCATCTTGTAGACGAACTGCTCGCTTTGGATGACCTATCGGATCATGAATTTGCCTACACAAAACTTCCTGTATCTTGTTGTTATTTTTTTGAGGATGGTACGCGAATTGCACTTCCAACAGGAACCCATGCCGTAGCTAAATCCTTAGCCGATGAATTAGGTGAAGACCAGAGGGATATAGAAAAGCTCTTAAAACGCCTCGAATTGAATTATAAGGCAGTCTATGCTGTTTTTATTCAGGCATCTCTACACAGACTTAAACACTGGTTTAATCGCAATGTAATCAACGCTATTTATCGTATCCCATTTTATGGACTTTTCTCTTCCATGAATAAAGTAAATGCTAAGACTTTTAAGAATCCTAAAACTACTCAGATATTTAATCGATTCGCCACATACAACGGTAGTGATCCACATCGCACCAATGGTATGTTTAATGTTATCGCCCACTTGGAGCTAAATATCGGTCCATTTATGCCAAAAGGTGGAATGGTGTCAATTAGTGACGCCATATATAACAAGGCGATTGATATTGGGATTCAATTCCACTTTAATTCGCGTGTTGATGAAATTTTGTATTCCGAAGGAAATGTAAAAGGGTATTCTTGCGCTGGGAAAAATCACGAATGTGATATTGTTATCAGTAACATGGATGTTCATTTTACTTATGAAAAACTTTTACCAAACTTAAAGGGGCCTCGAAAAATACTAAACCAAGAAAAGTCATCGTCTGCGATTGTTTTCTATTGGGGTATCCGAAAATCATTCGACCAGCTAGATGTTCACAATATTTTCTTTTCTGAAGATTATGAGGGCGAATTCAAATCTATTTTTCACAATAAGACACTGTCTAATGATCCGACAGTGTATATTCATATTTCTTCGAAAATAGAAAAAGAAGATGCTCCAGAAGGTTGTGAGAATTGGTTTGTAATGGTCAATGCACCTATTGATACAGGTCAAGATTGGGAAGTTCAGAAGCAAAACGTCAGAGCCAACGTGATTAGGAAACTAGACAAACTGCTTCACGAAGATATTGCAGCTTTAATTGAAGTAGAAGAAGACCTTGATCCAATAAGGATGGAGCAAATGTATTCTGGAAAAAATGGATCTATTTATGGCAATGCCTCTAATTCTGTGCTCTCGTCATTTTATCGCCACCCGAACCATGCACCGAGTCTCAAAGGTTTATATTTTTCTGGAGTTACGGTTCACCCAGGCGGAGGGATACCTTTAGCACTGAATAGTGCAGCCATTGTTCAAAGATGTGTAAAAGCAGATTACTCAATTCATTAATTTCGCGGGGTTTATTTCCTGTACATTTTTATTATCTCCCATTATTTTTCTTGCATTCTGGATAAATAACTTCATTTTGGCGAGGTGTGCAGGATTTTTTATTTGCTCCTTCGCTGGGTAGCTCGCGCAGGGTAAGACCTCGAACAATTTTTTATTTGATCGTGTTGGTTTGTTTACCCAGACGAGGTGATAGCCCGCATCTTTTATTTTTAATAGACCATTCTTTTTTTCGAGTTCAATTTCAAGCATCATTCCTCCATCTGTATTAACACTTGCTTGATTAGACACAAAGTTTCCCAAAGAATAGGCCACAAGCTGGTCTTTGTCCTGATCCCATTCAACTTTCTGAAGGACATGTGGATGGCCACCAATAATAATATTTACTCCATTTCGAAATAGAAAGTCAGTAATGTGCTTTTGAAATTTATTGGGTTTAGTTTGGTATTCTATTCCCCAATGGACTACAGCTATTAAAGCATCTATGGATTCATTTTTACTTTGCTCAATATCTATTAACATTTGATTGGTATCAATATAATTTACTAATGTTGGTTTCGGCGCTTTTAGTCCATTTGTGCCGTAGGTATAATTAAGCATTCCTATTCTTATGTCTTCTTTTCTTAAAATCATAAGATTACGCAGTGCCCTGTCATTTTTATTTTTGTATGAGCCATTGTGCGGAATATTCATTTGATCAAGTACTTCGATAGTTCTTGTTATTCCCTTTCCACCGCGGTCACATGTATGGTTGTTTGCAGTCACTAAAACATCAATACCACTATTTTTACATGCTTTTGCAAGCGCATCAGGAGAAGAAAATTGAGGATAACCACTGAATGGTTCTCCAGCAAGTGTTACTTCAAGATTTGCTATTGCGAAGTCTGGTTCAGCGATAATTTTGCTGAGGTTAGAAAAGACATCACGGTAGTTATATGATTGACTAACTGGGTTATGGGCTGCTTCAATTTGTCCTCCATGCCCCATAATATCGCCTAAAAAAATTAGTGACATCGAGCTTTGACTCAAGGATATAAAACTTGATAAAAAGAATAAAATACTAATCGTCTTCATAATGTTAATTATGATTTGAAAGTACTATTTTCGTACCAAACTCATTCTATTGACTGTGTTCTTTTATTGAGCTTAAATGGAGAAGTATATTAATAAAGCTAGTTTTCTGAATGAAATGCATGAAAGAATTAGGCGCGGCATCTCAGAGACTTCAGTTATTCTCGATGGTATTCAGGAATCGATAGATTCTGAAACACAGAGCACAGCGGGAGACAAACACGATACCTCTCGAGAGCTCATGCAACAAGAAAAAAACAAAGTAGCTCAAAATCTTCGGAATCAAATATCACTCGATAGTTTAGTCTTGAGGCTTAAGAAGGTTGTTGTTTCCAATGAAGTTAGCTTTGGAAGTTTGGTATTGACTAATGTTGGTTGGTTTTTTATCGGCTTACCATTGGGAAGAATACGGTTTGAGGATGAGGATATATTATGTATTTCTGGTAATGCTCCTGCCGCAAAAATTCTGGAAAGTGAAAGCATTGGGGCCTCAATAAAAATGAATGGAAAGAGTATTCAAATTTTGAGTATAACGTAAAAAAGTGAGACGAATCTCACTTTTTTTGATAAATATTTACGGTAGGTTATTTATTTCAATGTCTGCACAAATCATACGTAAATGTTTTCGAGAGGTTACACATTATCTTATAACGTTCAGGTGTCCTGTTTCAAATATTTTCTTTCCATCGCTCAGTCGGGTATATTCAACTTGCCACGTGTATGTTCCGTTTTGGACGGTTTTATTTTTGAACGTTCCATCCCATTTAGCACTGATATCATGGGATTCCCAAATAATTTCACCCCATCGGTTGTATAGCTTCAAGCTAAAGTTAAATTCGTCAATACCCGACAGTACAAGAAACCAGTTTTGATTATTTTCATCACCATCAGGGGTAAAGCTATTCGGTGCGTATAGATTAACCTCAGTGATTTCATAGCAAGGTTCAATTGGATTGATTAGTGTTGTGCTCTCCGTCGCTTCGCAACCTGCATCATCGATTACAACAACAGAATAAGTACCTGCCGCTAAGTTTTGGAGTATTGAAATGGATTCATTTTGTGCCCATTGTATTGTATAAGGCTCTGTACCTCCACTAATTTCAATGCTGATCTCACCTGAATCATCCCCCGAACAAATTGGGTTTGTACTCGTAATTTCAAGCATTGGTTGAGGATAGACGTTTACATATAAACTGGCTGTACTTTGACATCCGTTTATATCTATTCCAGTTACCGTATACTCTGTGATGCCGACGTTTGGCGTAAATGACACCCCATTGATGATTCCACCATCCCATGAATAGGAATTTGATCCGTTGGCAGATAGTGTTACATTTTCTCCTTCACATGCTGAGATATCCTGCCCTGCGTTTACATTATTAACGTTAAATACTATTAAATCTAAAGTCACAATGGAATCACAACCGTTTGCCGCTCCACCAGTGATCGTATATGTTGC
>CAJXDT010000055.1:0-13517 GCA_913052055.1 uncultured Cryomorphaceae bacterium | reverse complement strand
GCTCAGTTGGAATTTTACATTTTCAGCAAAAGCCAAGTCATCCTCCACAATAAGAATTTGTGCCGTTTCCATAACTAATCTATATTTCTGATAAGAACTTTATCCCGATCAATTATCTTTTGAACTTCCTGCTTAAAAATGGGAATTTGATCTTCTTCAAGACAATCGGTAGGGAACAATAATTGTAGTTCTTGAATGTAGTCAAAATAAATGGAATCTTTTCCTAAAGTGATTTTTTGAAGACCAGTAAAATAGACAATAACCACCTCTCTATCTGCAGCAATTATTGCTTTTGATGAAACACCGACGCGAAACCTATTCCGATAACCAACAACCAAAAAGAAGATGCTTTCCAGACAAAAAAACAATAAGATGGCGCCAGGTAAAATCCATGACTCCATCAAAAAATAAAACGCAAATGTCAATGAGCCCATTACCAATACTTCAAGTAAGGTATAGGTCACCACTCGTTTTTTTCTCTTATTACTTATAGGTACATTCCAAACAAAACGACTTGTTTTGTTTACAATATAAATACCCATCCATCTACGGACACTCCTCCAACCAAGTAGGCCAAAAAACAAGATGCCAAAAGCTAGATAAACATAAGACTGAAACGGTAAATTCCGCCCAGATGTATGGAGAAAATCAATTTGAACATCATAACCAACATAAATACAGAAGCCAATCAAAAGTATACTGAAAAACAAAAGAACACTATTGGTAAAGCTATTCATTAGGAATCAATTTTATTTTTCTTTTTAATAGCTCAATCTCTTCTTTTATTTTGTCATTCTTTTCATTAACCTGAGCAAAGAGCTTTTCAGCACCTTTCGATACCGAAAAATAACCCATATTGGTTTCTGCTTTGATCAATTCTTTTTCAAGGTCAGAAATTTTTAATCTCAAAGACTTTTTCTCGCGTGCAAACTGAGCAGCCGAACCTTCTGACGATGCAGCACCATCTATTTTAGCCCTGAAGAGCAGCAAATCTATATCTTTGGCGCTCATTTTGGACGCCTCAAGTTGCTGCTTTAATGCATTGTTAAATTCTTTTAATAACCCTCCAAGGGAATTGGCAGGAACACTACCTATTTGTTGAAAGTCATCAGCTACTTTCTTGATATCTCCGGCCGAGGAGAACTTCAGTTTTGGAATCGTTAATAAGAATTCTTTTCTCGCAGCAAGATTTAGTCGCAGTTGTTGCTCATTGGCCTTGTTTGTTTCATCTTTTTTATTGAAAAAATAATCACAGGCACCACGGAATTCTTCCCAAAGCTTTTTTTCATAACGACCAGCACCCTTTAAAGTTTTCCATTTTTTTTGAAGCTGAATCAGGGCGTGAGAAGCTTCCTTCCAATCTTCAGATGACTTTAATTCATTTGCCTCAGCAATCAATGCCTTTTTAGCATCTCTTGCTTCTTTATCCTTATTGTCTCGAAATTTATAATGCTCTTTTTTTCTTTTAAAGAAGGAATCACATAAAGCTCTAAATTCTTTCCAGATTGCATCATTATCCTTCTTCGGGGCAAAACCAATTTTCTTCCAAGCAGACTGGAATTTAAGTACCTCATCAGTTGTTTTTTGCCACTCTTTTTGGCCTTGAATATCTTCTTTTTGGTCTAAAAACTCTTTGAGTTGACCTAAGATTTCCTGTTTCTTCTTGAGGTTTTCTTGCTGAGAAGCTCTATGCTGCTCATAGTGTTTATTTATTTTATCATAAATAGACCTCACTACCTCCCAATAGCTTGTTTTTAGTCCTTCCCAATCATCTTTGTTAACCGGACCAACATCTTCCCATTCATCCTGGTAAATCCGTAAGGTTTTTTCAAGATCACGAATCTGCTCACATTCGTTTCGCAGGGTTTGAAGCTTCATAATCACCTTTTGTTTGAGCTGGGTATTTCTCTTGTAATCATGCTCTTTTAGCTCTTTGTATATCGTTATATTATGGAAAAAAAGCTCTCTTAAACGTGAATATTCTTTTTGAATGCTATCCCTTTTGTCTCTTGGAATATCTCCGATTTTTTTCCAAGTCTCCTGAATCGTGTTGTAGCCATTAAAAGCAGTGCCTATATTCTCCTCATTTTCTACAAGGTTTTTTAGGTCCGAAATAAGACTTGTTTTGAGCTTCAAGTTCTCTACCTCAAGCTTGTTTTTTATATCGAGCTGCTGTTTTTTAGCATCCTTGTACTTCGAAAACAAAGTGTAGAAAGATTCTTTGATAACCACAAAATCAATTTGTTCAATATCTTCACCTAACTCTTTCGCTTTTAGCGCAGCAACTTGCTGTTTTCCTTCACTATGCAATAGCCAATCATCAAATTCTGTTTTTAGCTTAGAGACTTCTCTTGAAATGGAGAGCATATCTTCTTCAAGAATGAAGGCCTCAAGTTTACTGATATATTCGTTTTCCATCCTTAATTTTTTAGATCAAACGAGGACAAATCATTAAATGCTTTGACACGTTCATTAATATCTGTCTGGTTAATTTCTAATAGGCGCTCTGTCCCAAACTTCTCCACACAAAAAGAAGCCATAGCAGAACCATAAATAACCGCCCTTTTCATATTCTCAAAGCTTTGGTCGTCGCTCGCAGCAATATAACCCATAAACCCTCCAGCAAATGTATCACCCGCACCAGTTGGGTCAAAAACCTCTGCTAAAGGTAATGCCGGAGCAAAAAACATTTGATTCGCAGAAAAAAGTAAGGCACCATGTTCTCCCTTTTTGATAATGACATAAGTAGGACCCATTTTCAAAATTTCTTTTGCAGCAGTTACCAAAGCATATTCTCCAGTAAGTTGTCGTGCCTCTTCATCATTTACAATCAAAACATCCACCATCGATATTGTTTTTTTCAAATCATCCATAGCAATATCCATCCAGAAATTCATGGTATCCATAGCGATCAGCTTTGGACGTTGTTCCATTCTTTCAATGACCGTACTTTGTACCAATGGGCTTAGATTTCCTAACATAATATAGGATGATCCCTGGTAGCTGTCGGGAACGATTGGATCAAAATGCTCTAGAACATTAAGCTCGGTAACCAAGGTGTCTCGGCTATTCATATCATTGTGGTATTTCCCCGACCAAAAAAAAGTCTTCTCACCCTCCTTAACTTGTAAACCGGAAGTATCGATTCCTCTGGAATTCATATCGTCAAGAACACCCGAAGGAAAATCTGAACCCACTACAGAAATGATCTTTTGATTTTCTATAAAAAAAGAGGACGCTAAAGAAATATATGTTCCAGCTCCGCCGACAATTTTATCAGTTTTACCAAAAGGCGTTTCTATTGCATCAAAAGCTACACTACCAACCGTTATAAGACTCATAATTTTTTTTTCCAAAGATACGCAATTCAAAGAATGTCAACCTAATAATCTTGTGCCTTGTTCAGAAATCACCCACTATAATTCCTCATGAATTTGTATTTTTAAACTAATGAAATCTTCACTCCTTATTTTTGCTCTGATATTCAGTGTTGTACATAATGTAATGTGTCAGGAAAAGGCGGTTTCAAACGATGATAAAATTTTCACTGAAATCGAGCTTGAATCAATTAAGCGTGCAAATCCACAGAAAGCATTATACGACGGGTTTTTAAACGCCATTGAATCTGATGTTTACTCTACACAGACGAAAAGCGAATTAACAGGAAGCCTTTTTTCCTATTACATAGAGAACGGCTCCTTTTTTGCTTTTCAAAAAGCTTTTAAACAACACGGAGCATTACTTAAATACAATTCGATTCTCTACAGATATTGGGAAACAATTTCATTGGAGTATAATGAGCGGTTCAAAGCGATGTTTAAGACCTCTGAATTACTATTACAGGAGTCACAAGCATCAGGTGACAACCAAAATGTAAGTGATGCTTACCGTCTTTTGGCCAGATCAAAAATGCACCTAAATCAAAAAGATTCTGCTCTGTTTTATGCCAATTTAGCTTTAAATTTTGCCAAAAGATCTGACGCAATAAAAGCCGTAGCAAACACCTTTAAAGATCTTTCGGAAATTGAAGCTTATTTCGATATCATTGGAAAAAGTACATCAACGCTATTGAAGCTGAATAAAGAAGCTGAGCGTATTAAAGATTACAACCTACTTTGTTGGTCAACAATGATGATTGCTGAAAGATCATTTCAAGTAAATTCTTTTAATGAAGCTAGAACCTATTACCGAAAAGCCTTAAATATTGCAGAAAAAAATGGTTTGGGGCTATTTAAAGTCAGGATCTATGGTGGACTAGCAGAAATTGAACTTTCAAACAATGAATTAGGTGCTGCTTCACTAAACATCAAGAAGGGTTATACATACCACAATACCCAGAGAGAAAGTATATTTTATCTAGATTTTAAATTGATCCATTCGAAATATTTAATTGAACTTGATTCCTTGGTTGAGGTAAAAACTATTCTTTTCGATAATCTTGAAGAATACGCAAAACTAAAATCCTCTGTTGGTATCGGAAAAACCCATCATTTGATTGGAAGAATGTATTTCGATGAGAAAAAATGGAACAAGGCACAAACATCCTTTAATCTCTCCAAGTCAATTTTAGACAAGCTCCCTTATTCAGAATATAGCATGGGTAACTATAAATTTCTCGCTCAGGTTTTTGCAGAACAAAATCAATTTCAAAAGGCATTTAAAAACCTCAATATTTTTCAAAAGTATATTGAGGACAATTCTTATTTAAGTGGAAGTAAGGCAATTAATGAACTGACCCAAATGTACTCCAGGGAGCTTAGAGAGTATAGAATCAAAGAGCAAGAAAGAGTCATCAAAGACCAACAAAAAGAAAAGGAATTACTTGCGCTCAAAGGAGAAAAACAAATGTCTACAATTGTATTGATTATCATTATTTTGATTTCAACCATTGTTATTGTCCTATTCTATCTGAGGCAAGCGAAAATCAATCAGAACACGAAAGAGATTGAGATGTCCCAGACCTTACTAAGGACACAAATGAATCCACACTTCATATTCAATGCAATGTCGGTCATTCAAAGTTCACTCTATGAGAACAACCCTTCAAAATCATCGAAATTCCTGGTAAGCTTTTCAAGATTAATTCGTCTTATTCTTGAAAACTCCCCGAAAGAATTTATCACCCTCGAAACGGAGATTGAGATTTTAGAGAAATATCTAAAGACACAAAAATTAAGGTTTGAAAATAGATTTGATTATCAAATCAATGTTCCTGAAGATTTAATCTTTAAAAAAGTTTTGATCCCACCTATGATTACCCAACCTTTTGTTGAAAATTCTATTGAGCATGGTCAATTAAATATCATTGAAAACGGGAATATTTCAATTGATTTTTCTGAGAAAGATAATATGCTTTTCATAGAAATAATTGACAATGGTGTCGGGAGGGCAGAGTCAGGAAAGAAAAAGAATTCTATGAACGAGCACAAAAGCATGGCCCTAGATATCACGAACAGAAGAGTTGAAATCATTAATAAAAAATATAAATCAAAAGCCAATATTTCCATAGGAGACCTTACAGACCAAAAATACACGGGAACACGTGTTCAAATATTCTTACCATTACTTAACGAAAATCTTAACTTTGATTCTGAATGAAAAAAGTACTCATAATAGACGATGAAAATAAAACGAAAGAATTCATAAAGAGACTCCTTATTTCTTTTGGACATAACTTCGATATTTACACAGACGGCTCTAACGTAGAAAGCGGAATTAGCGCCATTAATAAAATTAAACCCGACCTTGTTTTTTTGGATATTCAAATGCCTGACGGAAACGGCTTTGATGTGCTTAAAGGTGTTAAATACAAAGAATTCGAAATTGTATTTATTACAGCGTATCAGGAATACGCAATTCAAGCGATTAAATTCAGTGCCTTAGCATACATATTGAAACCGATCGATGTGGAAGAACTGGAGGATGCTGTGGATAAAGCCTTAACAACACTCCAAAAGAAGAAGAACGAGGTTCAGTTCAATGCCTTGGCAAATAATATCGAACGCGGTGAAAAAAAGAAGCTTGTATTAAAGACTCAAGAAAGTGTATATGTCCTTGAACTAAAGGAAATCATAAGATGTGAGGCAGATAAAAACTATACCTCATTTTATTTAGAGTCTGGTAAACGAATTTTAGTATCAAAGACACTAAAAGAATATGATTTATTGCTCTCAGGTCATTCCTTTTTCAGGGTTCAGCAGTCTCACTTAGTTAATCTAGATCATATTAATCGATATGATAAAGCTGATGGAGGAGCTGTTATTATGAAAGATGGTAGTTCTGTTCCCTTATCGCCTGCCAAGAAAGAGCAGTTTTTCCAAATATTAGAGAACCTTTAATGCCTGACGCAAGTCATCTATAAGATCTTCAGCGTCCTCGACCCCAACACTTAAACGAATTAAGCTGTCAACAATTCCGCTAGCTTCTCTATCTTTTTTGGGAATAGAAGCGTGGGTCATCGTTGCGGGATGACCAATTAAAGATTCGACACCACCTAATGATTCAGCAAGAGAAAACAACTGAAGGTGCCTAAAAACGGCCTGAGCATCTGATAATTGATTTCCCTTGAGCGTGAATGAAAGCATTCCTCCGTAGTCTTTCATTTGCCGCTTCGCGATTAAATGATTTGAATGGGATGTGAATCCAGGCCAATATACTTTCTCTACTGCAGAATGAGCTTGAAGAAAATGAGCTATTTTGGCACCATTCTCACAATGCCGCTGCATACGCAGATGAAGCGTTTTAATCCCCCTTAAAACAAGGAAGCAATCCATTGGACCTGGCACTGCTCCGGAGGAATTTTGAATATGATACATTTCCTTAGCGATAAAATTATTTGACGTAACCAAGGCTCCCATAATTACATCAGAATGACCCCCAAGGTATTTCGTAACTGAGTGCATCACAATATCCGCTCCCATATCTATAGGATTCTGTAGGTATGGAGTTGCAAAAGTATTGTCAACACAAAGCCAGGCATTGCAGGATTTCGCCAATGCTACAAGGCCTCGAATATCAATAATATTAATCATTGGATTTGTTGGTGTTTCTGCCCAAATAAGTTTTGTTTTTTCATTGATAAACGCCTCCACGTTATCCACCTTATTCATCTCTACAAAATGAAACTTAACCCCATACTTCTCGAAAATAGTTTTAAAAAGACGGTACGACCCACCGTAAAGGTCATTCGTTGAAATCACCTCGTCTCCTGGACTAAGCATTTTCATAACACAATCAATCGCTGCTAGACCAGAACCGAAACAAGCTCCATGATTGGCATTTTCAAGCGCAGCTATATTTTTCTGTAGTGCATCTCGAGTGGGATTTTGGGTCCTAGAATATTGATAACCCTTATGAACGCCTGCATCCTCTTGAACATATGTGGAGGTCTGAAAAATCGGGGTCATAATTGCACCCGTTGATGGATCCGGTTCTACTCCTGCGTGAATTACTTTTGTACCAAATTTCATAATATATATTTGAACTAAAAGTAATAGAATCCTTTAAGGTATCTCTAATTCTGCTGAAGGATCCCAAAATAAACTTTCGAAGTCTACAACCCTATCATCATGAATCACTACCCCCTCTTGTTCTAGAAGTGATTTCATCTGATCAGGGGTGTCAAAATGATTTTTCCCAGTAAGCATACCGTTTCTATTTACTACTCGATGAGCAGGTACATCCTTTTTAGTGTGAGAGGCATTCATCGCCCAACCAACCATTCGCGAAGATTGTTTCGATCCAAGATATTTCGCAATCGCTCCATAAGAGGTCACCCTCCCATGAGGAATGAGTCTTACCACATCATAAACATCTGTAAAGAAATCAGAATTTTTCAGAAATTATCAGTTTAATATCTAAAATTAAAGAAATTCTCAAGCATAAAAAAAGCCCTCTAAAAGGGCTTTTTCATATTATATTCGGATTTGGAATTAATCCTCTAAGGTACCTTTCCAATTTCCTTCGTCATCATACTTTGCTAAACAAGCTGCAGTTTCTTCCTCACTACATCCTTTATCTGCACACATAGCTGCACACTCTTCTTTAGTCATTTTTGAACATTCTGACATGTCACACATTTTTGCAGATGCCGTGACGTTTTTTTTAGCTTCACCCTCTGTTTCGCAACATGCATCTTTTTCTTTGTCGTCAGTACAACATTCTGTCGCAGCTCCACTCTTCACATTTGATTCTTCTCCATGACCGTTACCAAGAATTGGTGCAATCACTAAACCAATAAGACATGTTAGCTTAATCAGGATGTTCATAGACGGTCCTGATGTGTCTTTAAATGGATCACCAACAGTGTCTCCAGTTACGGCCGCTTTATGCGCATCAGAACCTTTATAGGTCATCTCACCATTAATCTCAACACCAGCCTCAAAAGATTTTTTCGCATTGTCCCATGCACCACCAGCATTGTTTTGGAAAATTGCCCAAAGTACACCTGAAACAGTAACACCGGCCATATAGCCTCCTAACATCTCAGCAATGATCAAGTTGTTGTCTGGATATACTAACTTACCCAAAAGAACAATCGCAATTGGAAAACCAATCGTAAGGATTCCAGGAAGCATCATTTCTTTGAGGGAAGCTTTTGTAGAAATATCTACACATTTTGCGTAGTCAGGTTTTCCTTTACCTTCCATAATACCAGGTATTTCTTTAAACTGGCGTCTGACCTCATATACCATTTCCATTGCCGCTTTTCCAACAGAGTTCATGGCAAGTGCCGAAAATACAACAGGGATCATACCTCCTACAAACAACATTGCAAGCACTGGTGCTTTAAAAATATTGATTCCGTCAATTCCAGTGAAAGTTACATAAGCCGCAAACAAGGCTAAAGAAGTAAGTGCCGCTGATGCAATTGCAAAACCTTTACCTGTAGCAGCAGTAGTGTTACCAACTGAATCTAAAATATCCGTTCTCTCTCGAACAATAGGATCTTGTTCACTCATTTCAGCAATTCCTCCTGCGTTATCTGAAATTGGGCCAAAAGCATCAATTGCAAGCTGCATGGCTGTTGTTGCCATCATGGCTGATGCAGCCAAAGCAACACCATAAAAACCTGCGAAAGCATAGGAGGTCCAAATTGCTGCAGCAAATAAAAGTACAGATGAGAAAGTAGAAATCATACCCGTAGCTAATCCTGCAATAATATTCGTACCAGCACCCGTGGAGGACTGCTGAACTATTTTTAATATTGGTTTTTTACCTAAACCAGTATAATATTCTGTAAAGGATGAAATTGCCGCTCCAACGACCAATCCAACTAAAGTAGCATAGAAAACATTCATAGAGGAAATTGTTTGTAATCCCTCTCCATAAAATGTCATTTGCATTTCAGCAGGAAGCATCCATTTCACAAGAACGAAACAAGATATTGCAACCAAAGCAATTGATGTCCAGTTCCCAATATTTAGGGCTGTTTGAACCTGAGCTTCTTTTGCATCATTCGATGAAATTTTAACCAACAATGTTCCAATAATTGAAATGATAATCCCAAAACCGGCAATAGCCATTGGTAAAAGAATCGGTCCAATACCTCCAAAGGCGTCATTGATTACTCCACCCATATCTTCAATTACGTAGTTTCCGAGAACCATCGCAGCAAGAACTGTTGCAACATAAGAACCAAACAAATCAGCTCCCATTCCTGCAACATCACCAACATTATCACCTACGTTGTCTGCAATAGTAGCTGGGTTTCTAGGATCATCCTCAGGAATACCAGCCTCTACTTTCCCTACTAAATCAGCTCCTACATCTGCCGCTTTGGTATAGATACCACCACCAACTCTAGCAAATAAGGCGATTGACTCTGCACCTAAAGAAAATCCTGCTAATGTTTCGAGGACAATTGTCATATCCGCCGTATTGGTCCAAACACCGCCCATTACATTATGGAAAAAGAATATGAAAAATGCTGTCAACCCTAGAACAGCTAGACCAGCTACTCCAAGACCCATAACTGTTCCTCCACCAAATGACACTTTCAAAGCATTTGGCAAACTTGTTTTCGCGGCTTGGGTTGTTCTTACATTCGTTTTTGTGGCAATCTTCATACCCATATTTCCTGCGAGCGCAGAAAAGATCGCACCAATGATAAAAGCAACAATAATTAAATAACCGGTGGTCGGTACCATGTATGCCACACCAGCAAGTACCAGACTCGCACCTAATACGAAGAAAGTTAATAACTTATACTCTGCCTTAAGAAAAGCCAAAGCTCCCTCATAAATGTGGTCAGATATCTCTTTCATTTTGCCGTCACCAGCATCTTGTTTCATGACCCATGCCTTTTTTACAAACATGTATAACAAACCTACGATCGCTAAAATAATTGGTAGGTAAATTGCAATTGATTCCATAATTCTAATTAATAGTATTTTAAGGCGCGAAAGTAGGTTATTCTATCAATCTTTGCAAACCTTGAGCATAAAAAAAGGAGTGAACTTCACTCCTTTCTTAATTAAGTATGTTTGGCTTATTTACTGTAAGTAGCCTGACAGGTGCCAGAGCCACCAGTGAATGGGGTTGTATTCTGCCACGTAAAAGTAATTGTAAAACTCACTCCATCTGAGTTCATTGAACCGAAACCTTCGTAAATAATATCTCCTAAACCGCCTGGAGCTCCATCAGAAGCCTGAGCTATTGTTATATTTTCACCATCGATTTGGCATATAGCAGTTCCATAAGAACCCGTAATACCACTAAAAAATTCAGTAATCAAAATTTGCTCACCACTTCCTCCTGCAATAACGTTGGGAGATCCGTTGAGCGCAAGCCCCGTGCCTCCACCACAGTTGTCACTTACACTCCAATCACCAAGCCAAGTATCTTGATTAATCACAACATGTACCGTTCTGACCACAGTAGTTGTTCCATTATTATTTGTTGCCGAATAACTAACTGAATAGTCTCCTACCTGACTTGCGTCAACATCACTTACATCTGAAACCATAACAACTGCACCATCAAGATTAGCAGCAGTAGCGTATGGATCAGTCCAAGTGGTGGCAACACTAATTGTAGTATCGGTAGAACCATTAACGGTTATAAAAGGCGTGTAGGCGCAACTTCCGTCATCAATATTGGCATTTGGATTATAGTTTACAGAAAGCGTATCCATACATCCAGCGACATCATAGTTACAGCTCCCGTCATCCTTTTTAGCTTCAGGATTGTAATTGGTAGCAGCTGGGTCCGTACAACCCTTCTTTCTACACGAAATAGAAAATGTTAAACACATTAACAAAGCAAAGATTGCATAAAATTTTGTTCTTCTCATAAAATCGTTTTTTTCAAATTTAATTAAATTCTTATTAAAAAAAAACGGCGCCGAAGCGCCGTATCTCCAAACGATTTGCTCTTAATCTTGTGCGACCTCGGCTGTGACCTCGGGCGACGCAAGAGCATCCTTTATTTTTTTCTCAAGTTCTTCGGTAAGTTCTGGGTTATCCAATAAGAGATTTTTAATCGAATCTCTTCCTTGACCAAGTCTCGTTTCACCATATGAAAACCAAGAACCACTTTTCTTCAAAATATTCAATTCAACCCCTAAATCTAAAATCTCGCCAATTTTTGAGATTCCTTTTCCATACATGACGTCAAATTCAGCCCTTCTAAATGGGGGCGCAACTTTATTTTTGACCACTTTGACTTTAACACGGTTACCTTTGACCTCATCGCCGTCCTTCAGCTGAGTTGATCTGCGTATATCTAAACGGATTGAAGAATAGAACTTTAAGGCATTACCACCTGTCGTTGTTTCAGGATTTCCGAACATCACACCTATTTTTTCTCTAAGCTGATTAATGAAAATACAACAACATCCGGCCTTATTTATTGAGCTAGTAAGTTTTCTCAGTGCCTTAGACATTAATCTTGCCTGTAAACCCATTTGAGAATCACCCATTTCTCCTTCAATCTCCGCCTTAGGTGTTAGGGCTGCGACAGAATCCACAATAATTAAGTCGATCGCACCAGAGCGGATTAAGTTATCCGCTATTTCCAATGCTTGCTCTCCATTATCAGGTTGAGAAATCAGCAGATTTGCAACATCGACACCCAAACTCTTTGCGTAAAATTGATCAAATGCATGTTCAGCATCTATAAATGCTGCTATACCTCCTTGCTTTTGCACTTCTGCAATTGCATGAATTGCAAGCGTGGTCTTACCGGAGGATTCGGGGCCATAAATCTCAACTACACGACCTTTAGGATAACCCTGAACACCTAAGGCTAAATCTAACGTTAATGAACCTGTTGGTATTACGTCAATCTTTTCTACGGGTGCATCTCCTAATTTCATCACAGAACCTTTTCCGTATGTTTTATCCAACTTTTCCATGGTAAGTTGGAGTGCTTTCAATTTTTCTTTGTTTAGTTCTTTATTTGGCATATCGTTTGTTTTTTTAGGCCTATGACCTGAGTTATTTAATAAATCAAAAGTAGAGTAGTATGTTCGTAAACAAATTACGTTCTACTTTAAATCTAATAATTTTAGGATTTCATTTGCATGATCTTTCGTCTTGGGCTTGTGTACAACATGGGTGACCTCATTGTTTTCATTCATCACAAAAGTTATTCTATGAATTCCATCATATTCGCGTCCCATAAATTTTTTTGGACCCCAGACACCGAATAGATTAATAACTTCTTTGGATTCATCAGAGAGTAATGGAAAAGGAAGAGAAAATTTGGAAGCAAATTTATCATGGCTTTTAACAGAGTCAGCACTAACACCAAGTACCTTAATTCCGTGGGAAAGAAGCTCATCATATCCATCTTTCAAGCTACAGGCTTGTGCGGTACATCCAGGAGTATTGTCCTTTGGATAAAAATATACTACCCATTTACTTCCTGCAAAATCACTAGAAGAAATCTTTTTGTTGTTTTGATCAACTCCATCAAAAGATGGAACTTGATCACCAATAGTCAATGTTTTCATTTTGTTTATATTTTAATCTTTATGATTGACGTAATTTTAATCAAATATAATTATAATTATGACTTGACATTATAAAAACAAAGAAAAAAAAAGAAAGTTTAGTCTTCTTTAAAACTATTCACTCTGTAACAACTCCAATGCATCGATGAGCTCTGAATACGCCTGACGTATTGCATTTTTTTCCTCATCTGGAGCTAAAGACTCTTCTAAAGAAGCTACTGATTCCTGACACTGCTCAATAAAATAAGCAACAATACGGTCGTAATACATGACCACAAGAGAACCTCCATTTTCTTGATAATACTGCATTACTTCTGGCACATTTTTTATTACATCTACATCCTGCATAAGAACATAAGTCAAATAAGAGAACATCACACGCAGCTCTTCTTCCCCGCCAAAGCCTCCATTATATATAAGCTCTTCATAAAAAGCATGCTCCTGGGCTTCACCCATTTTACTGTAAGCTTCTGCAAGACTTGGAAATAACTCATCTTTACTTGCTGCGCTGAAATCGCCTGAGGCCGCCGCGGCGCTGAAGGCTTCTAGAGTTGGTACAGGA
>CAJXDT010000054.1:0-13593 GCA_913052055.1 uncultured Cryomorphaceae bacterium | reverse complement strand
TTATTTTGACTACATTAAAGAACCACAATTATTGTTCCCTACCGATTGTCTTGAAGAAGATCAAATATCAGTTTTTAAAGAGCAAGTTCAAAAGATGATTGATCGGGATAAAGTTCTTATCAGAAATATAGATTAGTTATGGAAACGGCGCAAATTCTTATTGTTGAAGATGATTTGTCCTTTGCTGAGAATGTGAAATTCCAACTGAGCACCTCTGAAATTCCAACTGAAAATATAATCTCTGTTGCCTCGATTCAGGAAGCGCGTGAGGTTCGGAAGTTTCAAGAGCCTGATGTTATTCTTTTAGATTTAAATATTGAAGATTCTAATGGTGTAGAGACCTATGAAAAGATATTTAAAATGTTCCCTTTAGCTTCTGTTATTGTGCTTTCGGGAATGGATGATGAATCTATTGCTCTAGAAATTGTCTCTAAAGGTGGTCAGGATTATGTCATTAAAAGTAACCTGAACGCAAAGGTGCTTAAAAGAACCATAAAATACGGTTTGTTGCGTAGGCAGTTGTCTTCGAAAATCCGAAAATCGGAGCGCAAGTTTAAAGATGTTTTTAATAAGTCGCCATTGCCAATTGTTCAGTTAATCGGTGATGAAATGATCACGGGATTGATCAATGATGCTGCACAAAGACTTTATAAGGTTTCCCATCTAGAGCTCACGAAGCGGCCATTTAGCTCTTTCAACGCAAGCAAAGAACGTAATATTGATAAGAAGGGTGGAAGGTATACCCAGATCACTTCAGATAATGAGGAAATTGTTGTAGATATCATTATCAATGAAATCGAGTCCGACACTGAAGAAACAGAGTATATCGCATTGATTATTGACAAGACGAAAGAACTAGAATTTGAGAAGCATAAGTTTGATTTGATTTCACAAGCTGAGGAGTCGGAAAAGAAAAAAATTGCTCGAGAGCTTCATGATGGATTGGGACAACAGATGGTGCTTCTGAATTTACTTTTTCAAAACTTCAATCCAACGGAAGGTCAAAAAGCTAACTTCAAAGATCTAGAGAATTTACTTCAAAATTGTATTCGCGAGGTTAAGGAAATTGCCTACAATCTTTTGCCACCAGAATTAGAGAAAGGTTTTTTGAATGCTATAGAAAGGTTTGCCCATCGAATTAGCTCGATAGGACAAATTCAGTTCATTATTGATATTGAAGATGAAATTCAAGAGGATGATTTAAACCATATGGATAAGTTTAATCTCTACAGAATTATTCAAGAGCTATTTAATAATTCCTTGAAGCATGCAAAGGCAACAGAATTTACAATCAGGGTGAAAAAGCACAATGGAGGGATTCTGATTATGGCAATGGACAACGGAATTGGATTCCAAATAAACGAGGTTCAAAAAGGCTTGGGTATAGAGAATATTCAATATCGAATGAATATGGCTGGAATAGAGGGAAGGTTCGAATCATCTAAAAATCAAGGAACCTCGGTTACGATGCAGCTTAAGTCAAATTAGCGCTTTTTTAGGTTTCTAACAATCTATTTACAGCGGCCAATATTGCTTCTGGATCAATGTCTTCAATACAATTTTTATTTTTTGATTTACATCTATTTCCTAATTTTGAGCAGGGTGATTGATGCGTTTTGCTTACTATTTCCAATGAGCCCTCTTCAGACGTGTACGGAGACATGCCTAAACTCGGTTTTGTGCAGCCCCAGAATGAGATTATTTTTTTATCAAATGCTGATGCGATATGCATGAGGCCAGTATCATTAGACAATACAAGAGTAGCTTTTTTAAGTACAAAACCGGATTCCATAAGGCTTAGCTTCCCACATAAATTGTAGACATTTGGATGCTCTAGCGCATCAATAATTCTCTTTCCATTTGCTGTATCAGTCGGACCACCGATAATAGCGATGGGGACTTTTATTTTGCTACAGGTTTTTATGATGTGCTCAATGGGTAATATTTTTTTTGGATAAGAGGCTCCAATCACCCAAGCGATATATGGTTTGGAAAGGTCCAATGAAATAGCTTTATGTTCAATATCGAAATCTTCAGGGATATAAAAGTCCAGCCCTTTTCCGTCATTTTCGATACCCAAATCATCTAGTGCCTTGAAATACCTTTCCACGATATGCTGATTTTTCAGTACATCGATTCCAGAACGAACCAATAATAGCTTTTTGATATTTTCCTTATTGACTACTCGAATCTTTTGAGACAATCCTTTTCTCAATCTCAATGACTTGAGGTTGTTTTGTAGATCAACTACTAAGCTATATTTTTGAGTCAGTAATTCCTCCTTTAAATTTTCTTGCTCAAGGATAAATAGTTTGTCAACATTTTGGTTGTTTTCAATGGCATGTTTGAATTTCCCTTTAACGACATAGTGGACCTGAAATCCTGCTGCTTTTAATCCTCTGACTACAGGACTTGTCAGGACGACATCTCCAATTGCGCTGAATCGGATGACCAGAACCTTTTTTCTTTTCTCTTGGTTTATTCTTCCCATATTGTCTTAAGAAAAGAACGTATTTCTTCTAGTGCTATTGTGGAAAACGTTTCTTCAAGCTGTCCATACTCACTAATCGTGCAGGTTTTGCATCGCTGAAATAAATGATTAAGCCCTTTTAGCTCTTTAACCAAGTGAGGTTTTCCGTTTTCAGGAAGTAAATTATTATATCCCTTAATGTTTTCCTCGCTTGTTACTTGAATATCTCGCGAACCAATTAAAACCAAAACAGCACATTGTATACTCGGAATATCGATGCTCGGTGAATATCGAATAAATTCATACATCCAAGGGTTTAGCCAAGTATTTTTTACTGCATTTATGACTTCGGTTTTCTCACTCTTTTTAATTAGGTTTTTCTTTCTGAATTTTTTTATGAAGTCTTTTGAAATCGAGCTCAGCTCTTTTTCAAATTCCTTTATGTTGGCAGATGCTATTGCGGCATCCCAAATGGCATTGTTATAGGAATGCGTTAGTTCCTGTTGTGCACCATTTTCTCCTGTACTTTCGGCTATTAATTTTGTTTGAATCCTCAAGATGGAATCACCTCTAATTGACGTGCCTGCAAGAGATACAATACCCGAAAGACCTGGGATACTTGCACCTAATATATTTGCAATTAAACCTCCCTCACTATGCCCAATAACTACAATTTTAGTTGAATCTACTTCAGGTCGCTTCTTAAGATAATCAACTGCGGCCAATGCATCATCTGCAAAATCAAGTGTCGTTGCAGCACTAAAGTCTCCTTCGGAATCAAAAGTACCTCGGTCGTCATAGCGCAGTACGGCATAACCCAAGTTAGTTAGATAATCTGCGAGTACCCAAAATGGTCGATGTCCCATCATTTCCTCGTCTCGATTTTGAGGTCCGCTTCCGCTTACCAATACAATGGCTGGAACATTGTTTTTATCTTTCGGTAGCGTGATTGTTCCGGCCAGAGAAAAAGAATCTTGTAAGTTTCTAAACTTAACTTCTTCACGTGCATAGGAGTATGGAGCTTTTGGATTTTGGGGTCTATTTGCTGTTTTGGGCTCGATTTTTTTTGGGTAAAAGGTCAATGTTTCAACAATGGGTCCTTGTTTAAATACGCCTCTAATCGAGTCCTTGAAGTAAGTGCCATTATAAGTAACGCCTAATGTTTGCATCTCAACTTGAAGTGTATTGTTTTTATAAATAGATATTTCCGCAGGCATATCAAATGCAAATTGCTCTGGTGAATCAACCGTAATTTGGTCTCTTTTCCCATCCTTGTTAATATGAAACACCAAAGGTAAATTTGCTGCTTTCAGCGTTGCATACCAGTCTCCATAGGGGGATTGACAAAAACTTATATTCGAAATAAGGAGAAAAAGAAATGCTAAATAAATTCTAGAGTTCAGCCAGAAATCATAACAATGGATGATCATAAAATTATTTAAAAAGGGATTTGTTTTTTTCATACCCTAATATAGATTGAATCTTGTTAAAAAAGAATTCTAGGCGAAAAGGCGTTTGAGCTCACTTGCCTCAGAAGGCTTCATTTTTTCGGCGAGAATTAATGAAAGCTGTTTGCGGCGCAATGCGGCTTCGAATCTTTCTTTTTCTTCCTTAGATTCCGGAACTAATTCCGGAACCTGAATAGGCCCTCCATTTTGATCGACAGCAACAAATGTGTATATCGCATCATTGCATTTTTCACGTGCTCCTGTTACCTGATTTTCAACGAAAACATCAATAATTATTTCCATAGACGAATAAAAAGACCTTGAAACTTTGGCTTCAAGGGTAACAATAGACGCCTCTTTAATAGGTTTTTTAAAAGAAACATGATTTACTGAGGCCGTTACAACCACACGACGGCAATGACGCTGTGCTGAAACGCTGGCGATGACGTCCATCCAAGCAAGTAGCTCTCCTCCAAAAAGGTTCCCGAGTGTATTGGTGTCATTTGGCAAAACTACTTTTGTAGCGATAGAAAGGGTATCGATTGCTTTTCTTTTTTTCATACATCAAAATTAAGCATAACTTATTACCTGAATTCTAGAATTGTTCTTTTTATATTCCATTCGGAACTGTGCTTTTTTGAACATTAAAGCTTAACTGAAGGTTATGTAAAGAAGAAATAAATGGTTATTTTAGCAAACCTTAAACCTATACCATCGTCATTCTAAAAAACAAACCATGAAGATTACATTATTTCTCCTTTCTTTTTCCTTTTTTATTTTCGGTTCGATTAGCGCTCAAAACAAAAGAGTTTTTGACCCGACCAATGCACGTGACGGAGAGACTGTTGAATATTGTCACCAGCATATTAAAATGAAGGAGCTTAGAAAAGATGAGCACTTTATGCTACATAATTCGGAGGCAGAAGCTGAGGCAGAGGAAGAGTTTCAAAAGAAGCTTAAAGAGCCTATGGAAAAGGATGTGGTTTACACGATTCCAATCGTATTTCACGTGCTTCACAATGAGGGGGCGGAAAACATTTCAGATGAGCAAATTTATGATGCCCTTTTTGTACTAAATAGAGATTTTAGTCTTGGTAATGCGGATGCTGCCAATGTTCACCCTGACTTTCAAGGTATGCCGGCAAATTCAGAAATTGAATTTGTTTTGGCAACAAAGGCTCCGAATGGTGTTTGTTTTAAAGGAATTACGAGAACGGCTTCCGTTCTGAGTGTTCAAGGCGAGGATGGAGGAGACCAAGTCAATGCCATTGTTTCTGGAAATAACGTCTATAACGGGACATGGGCTGGTAATAGATACCTCAACGTTTTTATTTGTGGAGATATTGGAGGAGCTGCGGGTTATACCTACAATCCTGGCAACTGGAATTCCAATAGTATGGGGAACGGTATATGGATTCTTCACAACTATACAGGTTCTATTGGAACGAGTTCTGTAGGTACAAGCCGAACATTGACGCACGAGGTTGGTCACTGGTTAAATTTAAGTCATACGTGGGGTGGCGATAATAATCCAAATGTTTCTACAAGTTGTGGTCAGGATGATGGTGTTCAAGATACGCCTTTATGTATTGGAGTTACTTCTTGTAATATGAATTCTAATGGATGTAGTGGTGATAATGGCTATTGGGGTTTTGATATTCGGGACAATGTCGAGAATTATATGGATTATTCCTATTGCTCAAAAATGTTTACTGAAGGTCAAAAAACAAGAATGCGCGCGGCACTTCAAGTGCAGAGCACAGGAAGAAAAAACTTATGGCAAACAAGTAACCTTAATGCAACGGGTGCAACCGGTGTTTTGGTGCTTTGTAAGGCTCAATTTGAAGCAGATAGAACAACACTTTGTGCTGGTGATGAAATACAATTTACTGACGATTCCTACAATGCAGTTTCCAGTTGGGATTGGTCTATATCGCCATCCACAGGTTGGTCGTTGTCTAATGGAACAAATCTTTCCTCTCAAAACCCAAGTATCGTATTTTCGGATGAGGGATTGTACACGATAACGCTGACCGCCTCTGATGGCTCCAGCACTGATGTGGAAACGAAGAATAATTACATTAGGGTATTACCATCTGCTGCAGGTCTTCCATTTTGGGAAGGTTTTGAGGAGTACTCCTCTTTGCAGAACTTAACCAATTGGGAGGTAGTGAATGTAAACAACAACAATGCATTTACACTAGAGTCAAGTTTTGGACATTCTGGATCTAAATGCGTTAGGCTGCCAAATTTTGGTCAACAAGGTTCCAATGTAGATGAGCTGATTTCTCAGTCTATAGATGTTTCCTCAGTTCCCGAGACAGAAGACATTACCTTGAGCTTTAGATATGCATATCGTAAGAGAACATCTTCAGATTATGAGCTTTTGAAGGTATTTGTTTCCAATAATTGTGGAGATACGTGGTCTCAGAAAAAGACATTAGGAGGAAGTCAGCTAGGCTCCACTGCATCTAACACAAGTTGGTATCCAACATCATTGAATGATTGGAAAACTGTGCATATGGTGAATATAAACGAGTCTTATTATACGCCGAATTTCAGAATGAAATTTAGGTTTGAGGGAGAAGGTGGAAATAATTTTTATTTGGATGACATTAACCTTTACGTGGGAGACCCCTCAGATGATTTAGTTACCGGATTATATGATAACACCCAAGAAATAGGTTTGGTCTTGTATCCTAATCCAGCTGAGTCAGAACTTTCTGTAGATTTTGATTTGAATTCAAACCAATTTCTTAAGATTGAAATAGTTGACCTTCTTGGTAAAGTAGTTGGGATATACGGAATACAAGGAAAAGAAGGCAAAAATAGCGTTCTGATGAACACGCAGTCACTTTCTAGCGGAACCTATATTCTTAAGTTGCAGGGTGAGACGATTTCGTCTTCCTTGCCCTTTGTAAAGCGCTAACTATTCTTTTGGAAATATTTGCGAATGAGGCTGGTTTTGTGTTTGCCTAGTAACTTTTCGAGCTCGCTTGTTTCCGCTTTTTTGATTTGCTCTAGTGTTTTGAAGTTCTGAAATAGCTCTTGAATTGTTTTAGGACCAACACCTTCGATATCTTCTATTTCAGAATGAATGGCGGCTTTACTTCTTTTGTTTCTGTGATGCTCTATGCCAAATCGATGAGATTCATTTCGCATAAATTGAATAACCTTGAGGCTCTCACTTCGTTTGTCTAAATAAATGGGATAACGGTCTCCTGGGAAAAAGATTTCTTCCAATCTTTTTGCAATACCGACGATCGGTATTTTACCCCGCAAATTGAGCTCATCAAGGGCTGAAACAGCAGCGCTCAACTGTCCTTTTCCTCCATCGACAATAACGAGGTTAGGCAGGCTCTTTTTTTCATTTAGCAGCCTTTTATACCTTCGAAATACCACCTCTTTCATTGTCGCAAAATCATCGGGTCCATCTACGGTTTTAACATTAAAATGCCTGTAATCTTTTTTAGAGGGTCGACCATTTCTAAACACAACGCATGCTGAAACGGGAAAGCTTCCCTGGAAATTAGAATTGTCAAAACATTCCATATGAATGGGTAACGCCGTTAACTTAAAGTCTTTCTGGATGGTCTCGAGAATTCTTTTTTCATTGCTGTTTTCAGTATGAAGAATTTCTTTTTTTCTTTGATTTAGTATATAGGCCTGAACATTTTTTAGTGACAAGTCGATGAGCTGTTTCTTCTCTCCTCTTTTTGGATATTCAAAGCTATATCTAGGATGCTCGAAATCGATCATTTCATTTACCAAAACAATGCGATTTGAGCTATTGAATTTCTCTTTAAGAAGATCAATTTGAACAGCGCAAATCTCTTCGGATGTTTTATCTAATAGATTTTTAATCTTATTGCTATAGGCATAAATAACAGCTCCTTCATTGATGACCATAAAATTGATGTAAAAAGCTTTTTCTTTTTTTAAAATTGTAAAAACATCGAGATTCTTTAGGTTGGATACAATGATGGATTTAGCCTTGTATTTTTTAATGCTTTCAATATTCTTCTTGATTTTCTCTGCTTCCTCAAATTCATAATTTTCAGCCAACGATGCCATTCTCTTTTTCAATAAATCAAGCAAAGATTTTGTTTTTCCTGAAAGCAAGAGCTTGGCTTCGGTTATGATTGCTTGATACGCCTCTTCAGATTGTTTTTGTTCACATGGGCCTTTACATTTTCCAATATGGAAATCTAGACATATAGAATACTTTTTTTCTTTGATTTTCGACTCAGATAAGTCAAGCTTACAACCCCTAATCGGGTAGATTTCACTAATGAGGTTCAACAATATATTCATGTGTCTAACACTCGTATATGGTCCATAATAGGTGGAGCCATCTTTAATTTTTTTTCGTGTAGAAAAGATTCTAGGAAATGGTTCGTTCGTCACAACAATCCATGGATATGTTTTATCATCCTTGAGTAGCACATTGTATTTTGGTTGGTGAGATTTTATTAGATTATTTTCTAGCAACAAGGCATCTTTTTCTGAATTAACTACAACATGCTCAATTCCCTGAATTGCTTTTACGAGTGTTCTAGTTTTAAAATTGTTGCTGTTTTTTGAAAAATAAGAGGATACTCTTTTTTTTAAATTTTTTGCCTTCCCAATATAAATTATAATACCTTCTTTGTCTAAGAACTTATAGATACCGGGAGATGAGGGCAATACCTTTAAAGAATTTTTAAGCGCTCCAGATTCCAGATTCATAAGTTAAATTTAAAAACTAATCTTTAGAATAAGTCAATACTTTATCTTTGTAGTTATGATTGATGATATTATTTTAAATGCCTTGAAAGAGGATATTGGAGAAGGTGATCATTCTTCCCTATCATGTTTGCAAGATACGGATCAAGGTACCGCTAAGTTGCTTGTAAAAGAGAATGGTGTTCTAGCAGGAGTAGAGATAGCAAAACGCGTTTTTGAATTGTATGATTCAAACTTAGAGATTGAGGTTTTTATTCATGACGGTGCTGAGGTCAAGGTTGGGGATATTGCGCTCGAGGTGAGAGGTAAAGCTCAATCTATATTAAGCACAGAAAGATTGGTGTTGAATATTATGCAACGCATGAGTGGTATTGCCACCAAGACGCGAAAAATAGTTAATCAAATTAAAGGTACTGGTGCACACGTTTTAGATACAAGAAAAACTACGCCAGGTATTCGTCAGCTGGAAAAGATGGCTGTGGTAATAGGGGGTGGAATGAATCATCGTTTTGGATTATATGATATGATTATGCTAAAAGACAATCATATTGATTTTGTTGGAGGAGTGCGCAATGCTATTGAGAAAACAACAGCCTATGTTCAAGCCATGGAAAACCCTATTGATATAGAGATAGAAATCCGTACAAAAGCAGAGCTAATGGAGGCAATATCTACAGGAGGAATACAGCGCATATTATTGGATAATTTTACGCCAGAGGTACTGAAAGAATTGGTTACTTTAATCCCTGATTCAATAGAGTCTGAAGCCTCAGGAGGTATTACAGAATCCTCTGTAAGGGCATTTGCTGAAACAGGTGTGGATTTTATTTCAATGGGAGCACTCACTCATTCAGTAAAAAGCTTAGACCTAAGCTTGAAGGCTTATTTTTAGGCTGTCATATAGTTTTTAAGGTCCAATAAAAAATCGATATCTTCTTCTAATTTGTTTCCAATCACAACTAGATTGGCGCCTGATTCGTGCGCTTCTTGTATGCCCTTTATAGTTTTTAAACCACCACCTATAATCAGAGGGGAATTAATTTTTGAAAGCGCTTTAATCATCGCAGAAGATATTGGTTGAATCGCTCCGCTTCCGGCATCGGCGTAGATCAATTTTTGACCAAGATATTTGCCGGCAAGTGCTGTTTTTGTAGCAATGGAAATTTCGTTTTGAGGTATAGGTTGTGTTCTCGAAAAATACTGCACAGAGGTCATTTTACCTCCATCAATGAGAAGATATGATGTGGGGATGGTTTCAATATCTATTTGTGCAAGCTCGTCCATAGCTTCAACGTGCTGACCGATTAAAAAGTCTGGATTTCGTCCTGAGATTAGCGAAAGAAAGAGCAATGCATCTGCATTTTTAGAAAGGTGGTGTGAAGCACCTGGAAATATTATAATTGGTATAGAGAGCATTTTTTTTGCCGCATCAACGCATCGATCAAAATCTGATTTTGCAACAGAACTCCCTCCGATAAATAGGAAGTCAGGTTGCGCCAATTTTATTTTTTCCAAATATTGCTCAATTGCGATAGTGCTTTTGAATTTATCAGGATCAATTAAAACGGCTATGCCTTTAGAAAGAGATTTTATAGAATCGAATACATGCATTGGGCTATGTTGTATAGGTTAATATCTGTCCGTGAATTTCTTCGTGCGTTAAATTGAGCTCAGAGATTTTATTTTTAACATTGATTCTACACACATGATTATTCTCTGCTCGTTTGATGATTTTAATGTTATTTGTAAAGTCCAATCCTGGTGAATCGAATTTTTTATAAGCCGCCTCCTTCAAGGTCCATAAAAGTGTCATATCATGAATGCATTGTTTATTAAAATAATTGGCTTCTTCTTTTGAACAAAATTTTGATGTAATTCTCAAGATGCGATCTTTTGGCACCTCGATGTCTACTCCAATATTTAATTTCGATATACCCAGGCAAATTGTTTGTTCCGAATGTGAAATTGATATTTGACAATTGCTTTCTCTTAAAGTGGGCTTACCGGAAGGGAGATAAATAATCTCATGTCCGGGGATCATTTTATTTCTAAGCTGCCGAACACCAATAAATTCAAATCGTCGTGTCGGATGCTTAAGTTTTTCTAAATCAAGTATTTCGGCAGGAAATAAAAACGTATTCTCAGAAATATCAGCTTTTGAGACCAATCCAAACTGTATTGCGGAACGATTGAAAAAAATCATGAGAACCTATTTTTTTTAACCAAAAATATGTTGTAAATTTAAGAGAAATGTAGAGAGTCTCCTGTTTCGTTAAATTCTTTTTAACAATTCTTTAATGAACGTGTTTTTTTCTATATTTACCCTCTTAAAACTACAGAATTTTAAACAATTGATTTAAATCATTATGGTTCGTAAAATATTTTTTATTTCCTTAAGTATCTTGTTAACAAGTTTTTATGGATTTTCCCAAGGAGGTCTTGGTACCTTGAAAGGTTCGGTTAAAGACAGTGAAAGTGGTGAGCCTTTGCCATTTAGCAAAGTCTTAATTAAACAGAATGGAAGTATCAAGGGTGGTAAAAACACTGACATAGATGGTAAATTCCAAATCAACGCCATTCAACCTGGTTCCTATACCGTTGAGCTTCGTGCCACTGGATACCAAACGCAAGCCGTTGAAGGAGTGGTTATTTCCTCGGATAAAATCACATTCTTGGATGATCTAGAAATGGGCAAACCTAAGGACGTTCAGGAATTGGGTGAAGTTACTGTTATTAAATATGTCGTTCCCCTTATTGATAAAGATGGTGGTGCATCCGGTAAAACAGTAACAAGAGAGGATATTTCGCGATTACCGGTTAGATCGGCAGCCGGGGTAGCCGGAACTGTCGGTGGTGTAAATGCAAATGAAAGCTCGGGAGCATTATCTGTTAGAGGTTCGCGTTCTGATGCGACTTATTACTACATTGATGGTATCAAGGTTCGTGGTTCATCCAACCTTCCAAAGTCAGCACTTCAAGAAGTGTCGGTTATAACAGGTGGAGTACCTGCCAATTATGGTGACGTTACTGGTGGTATTATATCTATTACAACACGAGGTCCTTCAAAAACTTATTTTGGAAGCTTCGAGGCAGTTTCTTCAGGTTTTTATGTCAACGGAGAAGATCCGGATGGGTATGATGGAAAAGTATATGGTTTAGATAAATTTGGTTACAATCTCTTTGAAGGTATGTTGTCAGGACCTTTACTCATGAGACGTGATTCATTAGGTAACAAAACAAATCCAATTCTTGGGTTTTTGATTTCGGCGAACTTTTCTGATCGTCTTGATGCGCGGCCTCTTGCAGGTGGAACATACCGCATAAAGAAAGATGTTCGTGATGATCTTCTACAGAACCCATTGCGTCCAACCTCAACAGGCTTCGGTACTTTTCATAATGCCTTGTTTTTAAGAGAGTCTGACTTCGAGAAAACTCCTTGGAGAATGAACGCACGTGCAATGTCAGTAGCTGGTCAAGCCAAGATTGACGTAAACACCGGTCCTAGTGTCAACCTTCAGTTTGGTGGTTCTTTGAATTACAGCAACGGTTCAAGCTATTCCTACACTGGTTCATTATTGAACTTTGGAAACTTTGGTGTCTCTGAATCTCTTGACTACAGAGTTTTCGGACGATTTACGCAAAGATTCACCAATGAAAGAGAGGGAAGTAGTTCAAAAATTAAATCTGCCAACTACAACTTAATGGTTGATTACTCTAAGTCAACAAGAGATGTATACGATCCAAAGCATCAGTACAACATTTTTAATTATGGACATGTCGGTCGTTTTCAAACCTCAAGAACTCCTTCTTATGAGTTTAACCCAATCACTAATACATACGTCCACAATGGATTTAGAGATTTAGAGGTGGCGTTTACGCCCTCTGAGACCAATGCGGCTTTGGCAGCAATTACAAGTCAGTATTATGATATTTATGCAGATGATCCAGATGGACACTACGAAAACTTATTTCAAATTCAGCAGGGTAATGCACTCAGAAACGGAGATGCACCGGGAAGCGTGTACAGTATATGGAGCAATATCGGTTCACCATATAATTATTTTGGAAAAACGGAAAATGATCAATTTAGGGTAACGGGCGCAGGTTCCGTTATCATAGGAGACCATTCAATTTCTTTAGGGTTTGAATATGAGCAGCGTGTTGACCGTGGTTGGACCTCAGGTACAACGACAGGTGGAGGAACACAGGGGCCTTTGGGAATATGGACTATTGCTAGACAGCTTGCAAACTTTCACATAACAGAGCTCGACTTAAATTCTGGCGTAATTTCAGATTCAGGTTCTTTCAAAGCAATTACCTATGAAAGATTAAATTCAGGGTATGCAGCGCAGTCTGGAACAGGACAGTATGGGGGTCAATTAAATGACGATAACCAATCTTTCTTTGATTTTAACTTGAGAAACAAGCTTGGTCTGGACGTTGCAGGAAATGATTTTATAGATATTGACAACTATGATCCGAACTTATTCCAGTTTGACATGTTCTCGCCTGATGAATTATTAAACAGTGGGAATTCTTTTGTTTCCTATTGGGGATTTGACCATACTGGCCAGAAGGTCAAAGGTGCTACGGACATCAACAAATATTTCAATGAGTTTGATGAGAATGGAAATTACAAAAGATTTGTAGGTGCATTCCAGCCAATATATATGGCAGGATATATCATGGATAAGTTTGCATTTAAAGATATTGTTTTCAATGTTGGTTTGAGAGTAGATGTATTTGATGCGAATCAGCCTGTATTAAAAGATCCTTACTTGTTTTACAACGCAAGAACAGTTGGAGAGGCGGAAGCTTTGAAGGAGTCAGATCCTGACCAGTATGCTTGGGTGAACCTACCCGACGGAATGGGAGACGACTACGTTGTTTACGTAAACGACGTAAATAGTCCATCCGCGATAAACGGATTTCGTACGGGTCAGCAATGGT
>CAJXDT010000053.1:0-14294 GCA_913052055.1 uncultured Cryomorphaceae bacterium | reverse complement strand
AACGTGGGGCTAAAGATACGTCTTTATTTTTCCATTGTGAAGCCCCATTATTACTTATATGTAGAAGGTGAGTGGTCTATGCGCAGATAGTTTCCTCAGTAATTTTAAGGATTTTTCGAACCTCTTCAAGGGTTGGTGCCTCAGCATAAACACGCAGTACTGGTTCTGTTCCCGAAGGTCTAATCATCACCCATCTTTCGTCATCTAAGAAAAATTTAAAACCATCGATGGTTTCAATATTTCGAATGGTATATTCACCGAAACCTTCGTACTTCCCAGCTTTGCAATTGGCAATGATACCTTGTTTCAATTCCTCCGTAATATGCAGGTCGCTTCGCTCAAACTTAAAGGGATTAACGATTTGGTAAACTTCTTCGATGAGCTCATCCAATGTTTTTCCTGATTTTGCCATGAATTCCCAAATAATGAGGCCCATCCAGATACCATCACGCTCAGGAATATGTCCTTTAACTGCTATTCCTCCGGATTCTTCACCGCCAACAAGAATATCGTCAGTTATCATAATAGAGGCAATTTCTTTGAATCCAATTTTCGTAGTGATAACCTCAAGTCCGTAGTGATCACATAGTTTTTTGACCCGTGGGGTAACACTAAATGCAATGGCTACTTTACCAGATTGTCCTTTATACTTTACCAAGTAATGTATCAACAGAAGAATGAGGTGGTGAGAATCAATAAATTCACCAGCACCATTGAACATGCCAATGCGGTCTGCATCTCCATCCGTTGCGAGTGCGCAATCAAACGAACCGGTTGACTTTATTAATGCTTCAAGCTCTTTTAAGTTTTTCCCAATTGGCTCAGGTGCTTGACCCATAAATGAAGGGTTGTAATCACAATGTAAGAGGTCTACATTTGGAAGAATTCTTGGTAAAACGCTCTGCCCTGCACCATACATGGCGTCATAAATCAATTTTAAACTAGATGATTGTATCGCATCGAGATCAAAATTGGTTTTTACGTGATCCACGTACATCGTTTCAATATCATCAACAACTAGTTTACCTCCTTCGAGGTGTGCATCAAGGTCAATGTTTGAATAATCAATCGTACATGCATCTGGAATTAAATCCTCTACCTGCTGAACATGTTCAGGAGCCAAAGGGCCACCAAAATCAGCTTTTAACTTGTATCCATTGTAGGATGGAGGATTGTGACTCGCTGTTAATACAACTCCAATTTGACAATTGAAACGATTCGCAGCCAATGAAACCATCGGTGTTGAGACAAAACCTCTTGACATACGTACATTAAGGCCCATTTTAAGAAAAACCTTTACGCTAGTTTCCATGAACAACTCCCCAGCAAATCGGCAGTCATGTCCCACAAAAACAGTTGGTTTTTCATAGTTTTTTTGGAGCCACAAACCAGTCGCTTCACTAACTCGAGCAACATTCTCAACAGTGAATTCTTTGGCGATAATTGCGCGCCATCCGTCCGTACCAAATTTGATTTTATCCATCAGTTATTTCTTAAATTCTTTGATTGTTTTTTCAATAATCGCTAAACATGCATCAAGCTCTTCTTCCGTGATTACGAGTGGTGGAGCAAAACGAATGATGTTTCCATGTGTTGGTTTCGCTAGTAGACCATTCTCTTTTAGTGACATGCAAAGGTCCCAAGCTGTGGAGCTATCAGGTGAGTCATTGATGATAATTGCATTGAGTAAGCCTTTTCCGCGAACCATAGTTACAAGATCGTATTTATCGATAATGGCATTCATTCCGTTTCTAAATCTTTCGCCAAGCTTTTGTGCATTGTTCGCAAGGTCTTCCTCTATGATTACCTCTAATGCTTTTCGCGCCACGGCGCATGCTAGAGGATTTCCACCAAATGTTGAGCCATGCTCCCCTGGTTTGATACACAGCATAATTTCATCATCTGCCAATACAGCAGATACTGGAAATACACCTCCGGAAATGGCTTTCCCAAGAATTACGATGTCAGGTCTTGCGTCTTCATAATCAGTCGCAAGCATTTTTCCCGTTCTGGCAATACCAGTTTGTACTTCGTCAGCAATAAAGAGTACGTTATTTTCAGTACACAAGTCCCGAACCCCTTTTAAATAACCTTCGTGAGGTACAACAACGCCTGCTTCACCCTGAATCGGTTCAACCATAAATGCAGCAACGTTTGGATCTTTTAAAGCCTCGGCGAGTGCATCCAAGTCATTGTAATTAATTAACTCGTATCCAGGCATATATGGTCCAAATCCTTCAAAAGATACTGGGTCATCTGAGCTAGAAATTGCGGCAAGTGTCCTACCCCAAAAGTTCCCTTTGGCAAAAATAATTTTAGCTTGATTTTCAGGAATACCTTTCTTCATGTATCCCCATTTTCTAGCGAGCTTATTGGCAGTTTCTCCTCCTTCAACACCTGTATTCATAGGAAGCACTTTATCGTATCCGAAAAGTTCAGTAATAAATCGTTCGTACTCTCCAAGAATATCGTTATGAAATGCTCTTGATGTCAATGTGAGTTTCGTCGCTTGGTCATTCAGGGCTTTTATAATTTTTGGATGACAATGTCCTTGGTTTACAGCCGAGTATGCTGATAAAAAGTCAAAATAGTGTTTGCCATCAACATCCCAAACATGAACTCCTTCACCCTTTGATAGCACCACGGGAAGTGGATGATAGTTATGCGCTCCATACTTTTCTTCCTTGATGATGTATTCTTCTGTTTTTCCCATGTTTATATTTGAATTTTGTAGGTCGTAAAAGTAATAAATTGTTACTAGACCAATTTGCTAATTTTGAATAAGTTGATTACCACTGAAAGGCATTTGCATTGAGCCATTTTCCTTGGACCCTTAGTGTTTGTTCAATGACCTCCCGGACGCAGCCTTTTCCTCCTTCAAGAGGGGAGTGGTAGTCAACAACTTGTTTGACATCAATGGCGGCATCTTGTGGACAGCATGAAACACCTGCAACTTGTAAAACTGGTATATCCGGAATGTCATCACCCATGTAAAGCACTTGTTTATCCGCTATACCGTATTTCTCTTTTATACCATTGTAAACGTCAATTTTATTATTCGAACGCAGAAAAACATCATTAATACCTAAATCTATTAGTCGCTTTTTAAGGTCTTCACTATACCCCCCTGTGATGATAAAGAGTTGGTAGTTGTTTTTACTTGCATATTGCAAGGCATATCCATCTTTTGAATTTAATGCGCGAACGACTTCTTCCTTGAGCAGGTAGACTTTTCCATCAGTTAGCACTCCATCGACATCAAAAATAAAGGTGGTGATGTCCTTGAGCTTTTCTTTATAATTCATTTCTGTAGGTGTTTAGTATGCTTTCACTGAGCTGGCGATAAATCTTTTTTGTGGATTCATCGAGCATCTCCTCATGTTTTGCTAGGATTTTAAGGTCTCCTCTTCTTGCTGGTCCTGTCTGGTTTTCTTTTGCCTTTGATTGCTTTATTGATGTCAAAGTTTTTTCTAGGAGCGGCTCCAAAACGTCCCAACTCAATCCTCTCTTATTGGCTTCTTCTTGACTCAAATAAACCAAATGGTTGACAAAATTATTCAAAAGTACAGCGACAAGATGGTATTGTTTTCTTCTATTCGAGGAACATTTTTCGAAGTGCAATCCACTTTGAACACACAAAAGAATCATCTCATTCATTAACTCCTCCTCATGTGCCTCTAATAGCATAGGAAAATGATAAGCCATACTTTGGTCTTTGTCTGTAAAGGTTTGAAGCGGGTAGAAAACGCCGCATTTTCTATGGTCCAGTGAATCTAGCTCCACACTTCCTGCAGTATAAAGCACTTTTTGATGCGGAGAAATTTTCTGAATTACATGATGAATTGCATCATCGCTTACACAGACTAAAAGGATGTCGGCAACGGCAGCCTCTATTTCTGTAACAAAAGAACAATCTAGCTTTAAGGATAGTGCTTGTCCAGAGTCTTTGTTTCGACTATGCACAGCTTCAATTTGGATTCCTTTTGACTTGAAAAGAACACCAATAGCATTTGCGACCCGACCAGAGCCTATAATGGCAATACTTGGTGATGTCTTTACGTTCATTATTTTACAATGCGCCAAGCTCCGGACTCAAGAAGGCTCATGGCTTTTTTATATTTCATTTCTTTGGTTTCTCTACCGTTCGAAATTTTGACAACTTCATTTCGATTGACCTTAGGTGCAGCGAAAACTGGTTGTTGCTTTTCTGGTTGCGGTGCGGAGTTTCTAATGGCTTCGTCAAACCCTTCTCTTCCAGACGGAATTTGTGTTTGGTTGCTGTTGGATTTTGACCCACCATAGTTGCTCTGCTTGTCCTCTTTGTTGGTGCTTTCAACCTCCTGCTGTTCAGGAATATCCAATTTCATAAGTAGCTCAACAACCTCTTCATTTAACCTTCCAAGCATATTTCTGAAAAGCTCATAGGATTCGAGTTTGTAGATTACAAGCGGATCTTTTTGTTCGTAGCTGGCGTTGTTTACCGCCGAACGAAGGTCATCCATTTCTCTGAGGTGTTCCTTCCATTCTTCATCGATTTTGGAAAGAATTACATTTTTCTCAAATGCCTTACTTATATTTTTTCCTTCGGAGGTATATGCCTCTTCCAAATTAACAATGAGGCGCATCTCTCTTTTACCATCTGACAAAGGGAATACAATATTCTTGTATTTTTCAGACATTGTCTCATATACATGCTTGATTTGCGGCATTCCCTTTTCGGCAATTCTTTCACATTTTCTCTCGTATTTCGAGCGGGTTCTGTCATAAACCATTTCCACAAGCTCGGGCTTCGGAACTTTGGTAAATTCTTCCTCAGTTACGGGAGACTGAACCCCCAATAAACGTATGAGGTCCATTTCAAAATCTTGATAATTGGCGTTTTCATTATTGAAGACCGTATTATCGCAAAGGTCATAGTACATGTTGTCTACATCAATGTCCAGGCGGTCACCAAATAAAGCATTTTTACGTTTCTTGTAAATTGCTTTACGCTGTGAGTTCATAACATCATCATATTCCAAAAGTCTCTTACGCACACCGAAGTTATTTTCTTCTACTTTTTTCTGTGCATTTCCGATAGATTTAGAGACCAATCCTGCTGAAATAACCTCACCTTCTTTTAAGCCCATTCTATCCATCAGCTTAGCGATTCTTTCAGAACCAAACTTACGCATCAGGTCGTCCTCAAGCGAAACAAAAAATCTAGAAGAACCCGGATCACCCTGTCTTCCGGCGCGTCCACGAAGCTGACGGTCAACACGTCTTGAATCATGTCTCTCAGTTCCTATAATTGCAAGACCGCCAGATTGTTTCACCCCATCTCCGAGTTTAATGTCTGTTCCACGTCCCGCCATGTTTGTTGCGATGGTAACAGCTCCAGCCAAACCGGCATTTGCTACAATCTCAGCCTCTTTTTGGTGGTATTTGGCATTTAGTACTTGGTGCTTTACTTTTTTCATTTGAAGCAAGCGGCTGACGAGCTCAGAAATCTCCACTGTTGTTGTTCCCACCAATACTGGTCTTCCTTCAGCGACTAATTTTTCTACTTCATCTGTAACTGCATTGTATTTTTCTCTAGCTGTTTTGAAGACCCAATCGTCTTCATCTTTTCTAACAACTGGCTTGTTTGTGGGCACCACAACAACATCAAGCTCATAAATGTCCCAGAATTCCTTCGCTTCAGTTTCAGCAGTTCCAGTCATGCCCGAGAGCTTATGGTACATTCTAAAGTAATTCTGCAGTGTAACCGTCGCATAGGTTTGGGTTGCTGCCTCTACAGTAACATCCTCTTTAGCCTCAATGGCTTGATGAAGACCATCTGAGTACCTTCTTCCGTCAAGAATACGACCTGTAGATTCGTCTACAATTTTAACCTTCCCGTCCATTACGACATATTCCACTTCCTTTTCGAATAGCGTATATGCTTTCAAAAGTTGGTTTATGGAGTGTATCCGTTCTGATTTGATGGAGTATTCTCGAATGAGTGTGTCCTTCTTTTCAACGAGCTCCTCTTTGTTTGAATTTTCTTTTTCTAGTTTGGCAATTTCAGCACCGATGTCTGGCATAATAAAGAAATCTCTTTCCTCATTTCCAGAAACCAAATCAATGCCTTTATCGGTGAGCTGAATAGAATTGTTTTTTTCATCTATCGTAAAAAAGAGCTCAGCATCGATTTTTTTCATATGCTTGCCTTGTTCCTGCATGTAAAAGTTTTCTGTCTTCTGCAGGTTTACTTTTATTCCCGGCTCGGAAAGGTATTTAATCAGCGGCCTGTTTTTAGGCAAACCTCTAAAAGCACGAAGTAATGCGATTCCACCTTCTTCAAGGTCTTTCTTATCTTTTGCTTTATCATTTGAAGGTTCATTGATTACGGTGAGCTTTTTCTTTGCTTCAACCAAACATTGCTGTATATACGCTTTTTGTGCTTGAACCACACGCTCAATCCTAGGTTTAAGTACATGAAATTCATGTTCGTCTCCCTTTGGCGTAGGTCCCGAAATAATCAGTGGTGTCCTTGCGTCATCAATCAAAACTGAATCGACTTCATCTACAATAGCGAAGTGATGTTTGCGCTGTACCAGGTCTTCTACCGATCCAGCCATGTTGTCCCGAAGGTAGTCGAATCCAAACTCATTATTGGTTCCGAAAGTAATATCTGCCATGTAGGCAGCACGTCGTTCTGCCGAATTGGGACGGTGCTTATCTATACAATCAACAGATAGTCCGTGAAATTGGTATAAAGGCCCCATCCATTCAGAGTCACGCTTGGCCAGGTAATCATTCACAGTAACTACATGAGTTCCTTTTTTGGCTAAGGCATTTAAATAAACAGGTAGTGTTGCCACAAGGGTTTTTCCTTCACCGGTTTGCATTTCGGCAATGTTTCCTTTGTGCAATACTGCTCCTCCCATTAGCTGAACATCATAATGGGTCATATTCCATTGAACTGCCGTTCCAGCTGCGGTCCATTCATTATGCCAAATAGCATCCTCTCCTTCAATCGTAATACCGTCTTTTTGCGCCGATAAATCTCTATCAAAGTCGGTCGCTTTGACCGTGAGTTTGCCATTTGTTGCCCATCTAGATGCTGTTTCTTTTACAACAGAAAATGCGCTTGGCAAAATTTCTTTGAGTGAAATTTCAATTTGCTGGTCAATCTCTTTTTCTAGCTTCTCTATTTTTTCAAAAATCTCAATTTTATCTTGAACTGAAATTTTAAAATCCTCAGCCGATTCCTTAAGCTTTATAAGCTCAGCTTCAAGCGGCGCTTTTTCTTCTTGTATTTTGGCAATAAAGCTTTTCGTTTTATCTCGTAAACCTTCGTCTGAAAGACTCTGAATTTGAGGATATACCTCATTTGTCGCTTTAACAAACGGATTATATTCCTTTTGATCTTTAAGGTTTTTGTCGCCGACCAGCTTTTTTAAAAAATTTGCAATCATTTTGTGTCTAATTTGCGGAAGGCAAATTTAATGAAATTAAAGGATGAAAAGAAACGAAAAGCACACCAATTCTACAATTCATAAAAATGCTGCGCTATTCCTTAAAAGTGGCTCAAAAAAAGTAAATTATTCTTGTCAAAGAAATAGAGTGGAATTGTTATTAGAAGTATCTTTGTGCTATGCATCAAAAAATAATTATTCTTGATTTTGGCTCACAATATACACAGCTCATAGCGAGAAGAATACGTGAACTAAATGTTTATTGTGAAATTCATCCTTGGAATAAAGCACCCGAAATGGGTAGCGATATCGTAGGTGTAATTCTTTCGGGAAGTCCATTTTCTGTTCTCGATGAGGCATCTCCTAAACCTGATTTATCAAATATAAAGGGAAAGCTTCCGCTACTAGGTGTTTGCTTTGGAGCACAGTTTTTGGCTGAGAATCATGGTGGAAAAGTACTCCCCTCTAGTACACGTGAATACGGTCGCGCGATATTATCAAAGGTTGACAATCAATTTGCTATTTCTAAAGATTTAAGTGTTGATTCTCAAGTTTGGATGTCTCACGGTGACACCATAAAAGAGGTACCAGAGCACTATAAAATATTTGCCTCTACAGAGAAGGTAGAGGTTGCAGGATATGTGGTTGAGGGGGAACAAACTTTTGGTGTTCAATTCCACCCTGAGGTATACCATTCAACGGAGGGTAAAATATTGATCAAGAACTTTGTTGTTGATATTTGCGGTTGTTCAGGAGACTGGACTCCAGATTCATTTGTTGATGAAACATGTAGGCAGCTAAAAGAAAAGGTTGGAGAGGATAAAGTTATTCTTGGACTATCTGGAGGAGTAGATTCATCAGTTGCTGCGGTATTATTACATAAAGCCATTGGGAGTAATCTACATTGTATATTCGTTGATAACGGCTTACTTCGCAAAAACGAATACGCATCAGTTTTGGAATCCTATCAAGGAATGGGATTGAATGTTACGGGTGTGAATGCCTCTGAATTGTTTTATGCGGAGCTTGATGGGGTGAGTGACCCAGAGCTAAAACGAAAAGCAATAGGAAAGGTATTTATTGATGTTTTCGAGGCAGAATCCAAGAAAGTGAAAGATGCCAAATGGCTTGGTCAAGGGACTATTTATCCTGATGTTATTGAGTCAGTATCAGCAACAGGAGGACCGTCGCAAACCATTAAATCACATCACAATGTAGGTGGTTTACCTGACTATATGTCTCTTCAGGTTGTAGAGCCATTGCGTAAGTTATTTAAGGATGAAGTTAGACGCATTGGTCGTTCTCTTGAGATTGATCCTTCAATTCTTGGTCGTCATCCTTTTCCTGGTCCAGGCTTAGGAATTCGTATATTGGGTGATGTAACTAAAGAAAAGGTACGCATTTTGCAAGAGGTTGATTATATCTTTATACAAGGTCTCAAAGAGCATGGCTTGTATGATGATGTTTGGCAAGCTGGAGCAATCTTTCTTCCCGTTCAATCCGTAGGAGTGATGGGAGATGAAAGAACATATGAAAATGCAGTTGCACTTCGCGCGGTTTATTCAACAGATGGAATGACAGCAGATTGGTGTCATCTGCCATATGATTTCTTGGCATTGATTTCTAACAAAATCATTAACCAAGTAAAGGGAATCAATAGAGTGACCTACGATATTAGCTCTAAGCCGCCAGCAACCATTGAATGGGAATAAAATGAAAAGAGTTCTATTTGTATTTTTCTTAATTCTAGGCTTTCAAAGCCTTAGTCAGAGATATGCAAAAATGGGCGAGAGGGATGGCATAAAATATTACATTCACAAGGTTTCTGATGGAGAGACCTTGTACGGTATTCAAACTTTATATGGCGTCGATATTGAGAAGATTCAGGAAGCCAATGAAGCATCAGAGACCATAGAAATAGGTCAAAGGCTCTATATTCCAATCCGATATCATGATATTAAACATACAGTAAGAAATAAAGAAACGCTTTATGGGATATCAAAAAAGTATTCTGTTCCAATTGATTCTTTAAAGGCACATAATCCTGATTTAAGCGCAGGTCTAAAGAAAGGCCAAGAGCTCCTTATTAAAAACTTGATTTTATCCATTGAATTAAAACCTAAAATAATCGATGTGCGACAAGATACCTCCGCTGTCTCAAATGCGGTTGTTGATCAATTGATTTCAAATGATTCAATTGTCGAGTATAAAGTACGGTCAGGAGAAACATTGTATTCTATTTCTAAGCGTTTTATGGTGCCGATGGAGGTATTGCTGACTCGAAATAATTTAAGTACGACCGCATTAAAACCAAATCAGGTTATTACGATTCCTTTGAAGCGGGAGATGAAAATTAAGCCAAGACCTCATATTTTACGCATTCCCGATTCTACAGAGCAAATTTCAAATCAGGATAGTTTAATGGATGATAAAAAGTTTCAGGCTATAGTTTTCCTCCCTTTTAACCTGGATACAATTGATACAAAAGGTTATCGATCATATGCTTTGGATTATTATATGGGTGCGCTTCTAGCAATTGACTCTTTAAAATCCTATCCTGTAAATGCGCGCTTTCGTTTTATCGATTATTTGGCAAAATCTATGCCTTTTGACAGCTTGCTACAAAATGGAGAATTAGATTCCGTAGACCTTATTTATGCACCTTTTGATTTTCAGCTTTCGGAAAAATTAGCGAAATGGTCCTTAGGCAAATCGGTTAAAATTATCTATCCTCTAGCGAGTCACCATGCACTCAATCTTGTGCGAGACTCATTGGTTCTGGAGAAACCTACAGCATATTTTATGAATCCTAACACTTCTTCTTTATTGGAAGTCATGGCGAAACACCTCAGTACGAGAGATTCAGTGCAAATTGTTTTAATTAAGACTGCGGATTCTGCTGAAATAGCTGTATATAATGAGTTCCTTAGGCTTACTCAATATCTCAATCTTCCAACAAAAATACAAGAGGCGACATTCAGCAACTATACCTATTTTTCAAAAAAGAAAGGACTAAAGACAGTTTATGTATTGCTTTCTAAATGTTCTCCAAAAATAGATGAGCTCTTAAAATTCTCATCAGAAACGGAAAATGTAGAAGTCTATGGTTTGAAAGAATGGAAAAAATGTTCTGCATTTTTGAAGACTACAGAGAACCTAAAGGGTTATCGATTCCCCAACCCATCTTATCTTTCATATGATAACCCTAATGTAAAATTCATACACAAGAAATATAGAAAAAGCTATAATTCTGACCTCACTAAAATGGCTTGCTTAGGTTTCGATGCGACGTTAAATATGTTTTTGTACGCGCTTTATGATATAAGAATTACAGAAGGGCTCGTTCATAAATTTGAATTTAATAATTCGGGTGAGAATCATATCAATACTGATGCATTTATGCTTGAATTCAAAGATCTGGAAGAAAAGCTTATCGACAAATGACTAAAGAGCAAATAGCAAAAGGCTTTTCCGGACTTCAAGATCATATTTGTAAAAGTCTTGGTGATTTTGATCAAAATGCATCATTTAGTTCAGATGATTGGCAACGTACCGAAGGCGGTGGCGGCAAAACCCGTACAATAAAAGAAGGCTCTTTTATTGAAAAAGGAGGGGTTGCTTTTTCAAAAGTATTTGGACCTGTAACAAACAAAATGGCAGAGCAACTTAAGCTTTCTGGCTCAGATTTTTTTGCCACTGGTGTTTCTGTTGTTTTACACTCTAGGAGCGCAAATCATCCTATCATTCATATGAATGTGCGCTATTTTGAAATCGATAGTGAGACGTATTGGTTTGGAGGTGGCATTGACCTTACACCTATATATATTGATAAAGCCTCTGCCAAAAATTTTCATATTCAGCTCAAAGAGGTTTGTGACCGTTATGATTCCTCTATGTATCCCGAATTTAAAAAATGGGCAGACAGCTATTTTTACTTGCCCCATCGCAAGGAAACAAGAGGGATAGGAGGTATCTTTTTTGACCAATTACGTGCCTCTGAATCAATGTCAAAGGAACAAATATTTCAGTTTTGTATCGATTTAGGTCAGCTTTTCCCCAAACTATATATAGGACAATTGAATCATGCAAGTGATACTCAGGCAAATGACAAGGCAAACAAGTGGCAGCTTTTAAGGCGGAGCAGATATGTTGAATTTAATCTTTTGCACGACCGTGGAACAAAGTTCGGGATTTATTCAGGAGGTAGGACAGAGTCCATTCTCATGAGCATGCCTCCGATGGCAAAATGGGAATATAATTATGTACCAAAACCTGGTACGCCAGAACACGACACGCAATCATTACTCAAGGCAAGTGTGGACTGGATTAACATATAATTTTTCTGAAGGTTAAGTTTAGTCGTGCTTCTTTCTTCCGCTTTGTTTTAGGAATTTGATGCTTCCAATATTTTTGAATCTCTCCGGACATAAGCATGAGGCTCCCATTCTCTAAGGGATAAACGCAGCGCTCTCCACTATTTTTATGCTTGAACTGAATATCTCTTGTTTCTCCGAGGCTTAAAGATGCGATAAATGGTGTTGGACCCAATTCTTTTTCGTCATCGGAATGCCATCCGTTACTATCCTGTCCGTCTCTGTAAAGATTTACTAAAACTGAATTAAATGACTCACCAGTAAAAGTTTCTATTTTTTGACAAATTGAGTCTATAAGTGGAGTAAAACGGTGCGTTTTCATTTTTTTCCCAGAATAGCCGTATTGCTCACCATTTCTTGCGTAAAAAGCCTCTAGTCTCGGGGTATTGTATGTCTTTCCAAATATCGTAATCTCGTTTTGATCGAGTTTGAGTCCTTTAGCAAGCTGGTCATAAAGACTGCTTGCATCTTTTGTTTTATAAAATTCTGGAATGTATTGGAGGATTCCATTTTGCAGTTTTATGTCTATCATAAATATCCGAATAAGCGATACATTAGTGTGCCTACCCACTCCTTGATCATTCTTTTCCACATTATAAATGCTTCGGCACTGGGAACGAATGAATTAAGCGATAAAGTGCTAGAAGGGTCATAATAGTGGTCCGTGGAAAATGTAGAACAATCAAGCCCCTCTTTTTTAAAGCACGCTTCTGCCCGATGCATATGAATAGCTGATGTAATCAAAATAAAAGAATCGGAAACAAGTCCTCTTTTTTTTATGAACCTCATGGTTTCTTGCGCATTTTCATGTGTATTTCTCGATTTGTTTTCAATTAAAATATCCGATGCCGGTATATTTTGTTCAATCAATAGCTTTTTAAGTTGATCTGCCTCATGGAGCCCCTCTTTAAATACATATCCTGAATCTCCTGAAAGAATGATTTTTTTAATTTTCCCTTTATGGTATAAATGCATAGCTTGCCATAAACGATCAGAACCTCTCCTTGCGCTTAGTCTATCTAATGAACCATTATACTCAAACATACCAGAAAGTACGATGCCATAATCATGGGTTTTAAGGGTTTCTATTTTAATTCCCGGAACTTCCCATAATGCTACAAATTTGCCAATAATAAAACCATTAGAAAACAGGATACTTAGACAGATCGAAAGCCATAGTAATACCTTTTTTGGTTTCGGCGATTTCACCCAGGCATATGAGCTCCAACATAGGACAACCCAAAGAAAGGGCGAAAGCAAAGCTGAGAGTGTTTTTGATAAAATAAAAAACATAGCTAGTGTGACATTGATTTTATATTTAAAATTAATGTTTTTGTTTCAAAATGAATGCCACTAAATCTTGTTCAATCTGTTTTTTGGAACGACTATTTTTAGACTTGAAGGCAGAACATTGAAAACAATTGATTTATGCTCCTTGACAAATTCTCCATCGTAATGCGCTATATTTTCCGACAACTCTATTTTTCCTCCGGTTGTCGATATGGTTTCGATATATTTTGATTTGTGTGCATTTTTCCCAAAAAAACGGGCCGCAACAATTGCTGCTTTCCACTTTGGAAATGGTCGCACTATGATCAATTCTAGCATACCATCTCTCACACTAGATTTAGGTGAAATTTTGAATCTATTTCCAAATTCCGAGGTGTTTGCGATACACAACATGAAGGCCTCTACTTTTATTTTTTGTTCTATTGCCTCAATTTGAACCTTAATAGGTTTGAGATTAATAAATTCTTTTAGCGAATGTTTGATATATGTTTTCAGGCCTCTTTTTGGATCTTTATCAAACCGCTCTGCAATAACAGCGTCTATGCCAAATCCAGATGTACCCAGAAAGAAAGAGGAATTAACAGCTACAGTATCGATTTGAGTAATGACTTGTTCATTGATACATTGAATTGCCTTTCTAGTTTTCTTGTAAATTCCTAGGTGGTTTGCAATACCATTTCCAGAGCCTTTTGGTATAATACAAAGTGTTGTATTCGTATTTATGAGCTCTTTTCCAATCTCGTGAATCGTTCCATCACCTCCAATAGCACATACGAATGTTACGTTTTCTTTGATTGCCTTAAGTGTGATTTCTTTTGCATGTCCTTTATGTTCAGTCATCAAGATTTTGTAGGTAAATATTTGTTCATCAAGATACTTAGCTATTTTTCTTGCGATTGATTGCTTATTTTTTCCTCCGGAAATCGGATTCACAATGAACCAAATGACTGATTTTTCTGTATGTTTCGTCAATGAGAATGTGCTTTGGATTCAAAATTGTACAATTTTTAGGAGAAAGCCTGCTAAAATCAGTATCAAAAAATTGATACGGACACTTGTTATTAGAGATTTTCATCCTATATTTGCACTCTCAAAATAAGTTTTTGAGAATTTAATGGCCCGTTCGTCTAGTGGTTAGGACGCCAGGTTTTCATCCTGGTAACAGGGGTTCGATTCCCCTACGGGCTAC
>CAJXDT010000052.1:0-14311 GCA_913052055.1 uncultured Cryomorphaceae bacterium | reverse complement strand
TTTTATTTTCTTTTGAATAAACAAAGCAATCTTTACTATCGAAAAAATGAATATCATCATGATTTTGGATATTTCCATTACTATCCTTTTCACGAATTTCCTGAATACTGCCCCATGTACCTAAATCGCTCCATCCAAACTTTGATAAAATCACCGCAACATTTTTATCTTTTTCCATGATTGCATAGTCAATGGATATACTTGAGCACTTTTTAAAAGAGGCTTCACAGAACGCCTGCTCTTCCAATGTATTATAGACCGAACCATTTGCGAAAAATAGATCAAATAATTCTGGACAATACTTTTCAAAGCTATTTTTCAAGACAGAACCTCGCCAGATAAACATTCCTGAATTCCAATAAAAATTACCCGCATTCAAAAATGATTCTGCCGTATTTACATCGGGCTTTTCCCGAAATTGTAATACTTTTTGGACCTGTTGCGTATTGTCCACATCATTGAATTCAATGTATCCATAACCTGTATCTGGTCTATTTGGCTTTATCCCAAACGTAATGAGTTTATCCGTCTCTATTGCTTCGGAAATACCTACCTGGAGGTCTGAATTAAACTGTTGCTCATTCGTAATAAGGTGATCAGCTGGTGTCACAACAAGTGTGGCATTTATATTTTTATCTAGGATTTTTGCGGTAGCAAAGGCAATGCAGGGAGCCGTATTTTTACGTTGAGGTTCGCAAATAACTTGACTTTCCCCAACTTTTAATTGATCAATCACTTTTGACTTATAAGCCTCATTGGTAAGAATGAAAATATTTTCTTTTGGTACTGAACTCAAGAAACGATTAAATGTCATTTGAAGAAGACTTTGCCCGGTCCCTAAAAAGTCCAGAAATTGTTTAGGGTTTTCTTCTGTAGAAAGTGGCCAGAATCGACTTCCAACGCCACCCGCCATAATTAAACAATATAAAGAATTTTGCTCCATTTATATAGAATTTACCTCCGCTAATGCGTGTATTAAATATGCCTTGCCTGAACGTAATTCAGAGCAAAGATACCGGGTTCTTCTCAATTTTCCTTTTTTGAAAGATTTTTTATTGACCATAAAATGCGCTCCTGGTTCAATTTGTTCTAAGGTCACTCCATTTTTTTGAACATCAAACTGCCTAAGCACGCGACTTAAGGCGATATCTGAATAAGATGCTGCTTTTGTGTTTTTTACGGTGTTTTTTAGGCATGTTTTCAACTCCTCCGGAACCTCGTGCGCTGACAGCAATGGAAGCAGTAACCGCTGGAACTCAAATTTCCACTCTTTACCGTGTGCCTTAACGCCTAAATTATATTTTAGATAAGTGTGTAAGTGCGCAATCTCATGTAAGCTCGTTATTAAAAACGCATAGGGATTTAAATTATTATTGATCGTAATTTGTGGAGTACTTAATTTCTTTGTTGACATGCTAAAATCTCCGAGCTTTGTTTTGCGCGGCCTGACAATCTTAAATGTGACATTTGTCGCGCTAAGAAGGTCATACACGTATGAAACGAATGCTTCCGGGATATATTCCCGCAAGTTTTCTTTTAATTCATTACTGCTTTTATTCGCCTCCATGATTATTCCTATACCTCAAAAGTAATAATCTGAAAGAGTTCCAATAAATTCGAAGGAAATAATGTTTAATTTAGATTCGTGAAGTTGTTGTTTCATGTTGGAAGATATTTTTTGATGCTCCGCACCTTGTTTGCGGTACCATCGAAATGGAATATTCTATGGAAACGAATCGTCTCCGAGCTTCATATTATCGGTATTAATTCTCTTCCGATTGTTGCATTAATGTCCTCTTTCATGGGAGGGGTAATTGCGCTTCAAACAGCATCGAATATGACGACCCCATTGTTGCCAGATTATACGGTTGGATATATTACCCAATCTAGTACAATTCTGGAATTTTCACCTACCATTATTTCACTTATACTGGCAGGAAAAGTTGGTTCAAACATTGCTTCTGAGGTCGGTACGATGAGGGTCACGGAACAAATTGATGCTTTAGAAATAATGGGTGTTAATTCTTTGAACTTTCTTGTGCTTCCTAAAATCATTGGAGCAGTATTGTTTTTCCCGATTTTAGTAATATTTTCCATGGCTTTATCTCTTATAGGAGGATGGTTGGCGCTTATTTTTTCGGACCTAACAACTACAGAGACATACGTCTTGGGTATTCGTTCTTTTTTTAATCCTTTTCACATCACTTACGCCTTGATTAAAACAGTATTTTTTGGCTTTTTAATTGTATCCATATCTTCTTATTATGGGTATTACGTTAAGGGTGGTTCGCTGGATGTGGGTAAGGCATCAACCCAGGCTGTAGTAAGCAGCACAGTTGCGATTTTAATCATGAATTTCTTGCTTACTTATTTATTACTCTTGTAATGATTGAAATCAAGGGCGTAAATAAATCTTTCGGGGAAGATCAAATATTATTTGATATCAATACCGTATTTGAAAAAGGAAAGGTCAATCTAATTATCGGTCAATCAGGTCAAGGTAAGTCTGTTCTTGCAAAATGTATGGTGGGATTGCATGAGGTTGATTCAGGTGAGATTTTGTACGGAGATTCGGATTTTACAAAAATGCGGAGCGCAGAAAAAAGTAAACTCCGACAAGAAATAGGCATGCTTTTTCAGGGTTCAGCATTATTTGACTCAATGAATGTCGAGGAAAATATAGGATTTCCGCTGAAGATGTTTACCAAAATGACACCCAAAGAGATTCAAAAAAGAGTAGACTTTTGTTTGGAGCGTGTGAATCTTGTTGGAAAAAATAAGCTTTTACCCTCGGAATGTAGTGGGGGTATGCAGAAGCGAATCGGAATCGCAAGAGCGATTTCCATGAATCCAAAGTATTTGTTTTGTGATGAGCCCAACTCTGGCTTAGATCCAAAAACAGCCATTGTCATAGATGGATTAATACAAGACATTACTGAAGAATTTAATATGACCACAGTAGTCATAACACATGACATGAATTCTGTAATTGAGATAGGCGAAAATGTTCTATTTATCTACCAAGGTAAGTGCTGGTGGCAAGGTGATCGTAAATCTATCATAACAGCTGACAATCCAGAAATCACTAATTTTGTTTATGCTTCAGAATTTATGAAAGAAATTAGGGCAAACATTCAAAATTCCAGGAACTAATTTTCCATAGTTATTAAAAAAAATTATCTTTGCAACCCGCTTTGAAAAAGTTTAAGGCGAAGCTAGGTGAAAACGTAGCAAATAAGATATAAAATGCGGATGTGGTGAAATTGGTAGACACGCTAGACTTAGGATCTAGTGCCGTGAGGTGTGTGGGTTCGACTCCCTCCATCCGCACCATTTAAGGTCTCGTTTCATAAAACGAGACCTTTTTTATTTTAAAAAAGTATAAAAATGAAGGTATTACAACAAAGCGTTGATAAATTAAACGCAATTTTAAAGGTTGAAATTAAATCTGAGGACTACAAAAATAAGGTTAAGGCATCTTTAGAAAAGTACCGTAAATCTGCAAAAGTACCAGGGTTTAGACCAGGTAAAGTACCTTTTGGTATGATTGAAAAGCAATATGGTAAATCTGTATTGGCTGAAGAGTTGAATAAACTCGCTAACGATAGCCTATACAAGTATATCACTGAAGAAAAACTGGAGATTTTGGGAAATCCAATTCCTACCGAAGATGAAAAGTTCAAGGGAGATATGGAGAACCCCGGAGATTTTGAGTTCGCATATGAAATTGGTTTTTCTCCTAAATTTGATATTCCAATTTCTTCAAGAAAAAGTGTTGAGTACTTTGCAGTAAAGGTTGATGATAAGCTTATTTCAAGTCAAATTGAGGACCTTAGAAGACGCTATGGTAAAATGGAGAGTACTGCTGAGGTTGGAGAGAAAGATATGGTGCTCGGTTTATTTAGAGAGCTTGATGCTTCTGGAGAACCGAAAGAAAATGGAGTTGAGAATAATTCAACCATTTCAATGGAGTTTTTGAAGGATAAGAAAGCGATTAAGTCAATTATGGGAATGAAAGTGGACGATTCACTTGTCTTAGACCCGAAAACGGTAGCCAAGGATGATAAAGATTTGGCGTCTATGCTAGGTGTTGACGAGGCTGCTTTAGCTGATTTATCAAATAAATTCAAGTTTACTGTTAATGATGTCAAAAGAATGGAATTGGCAGAATTGAACACTGATTTGTACGACAAGCTATTTCCAAACCAAAATGTAAGCTCTGAAGAAGAAATGAAAGCTAAGGTTGTGGCTGATTTAGAGAATATGTTCAAGACAGACTCGGATCGATTGTTCACACAAACGGTATATGATTTCTTGATGGACAAAACAAAAATGGCCTTACCTGAAACCTTTTTGAAGCGATGGATCAAGCTTTCGAATGAAAAACCAATTGACGATGAGACCTTAAACAAAGAGTTTGATGGTTATCTCAAGTCAATGAAATGGCAATTGATACAGGGTAAAATCTTTAAGGAAAATGACATCCAAATTTCAAATGAAGAGGTAATGGAGTTCACTAAATCCTTATTGATTTCAAATTATGCGCAATATGGAATGCCAGCTCCAGAGGACAAAGAGCTCACAGAGACTGCTATGCGTCTCTTGAAGGATAAAGAGCAAGTAAATGGAATCTACGATCGAATTACTGAGAAAAAGCTTTCAGATTATTTCCAAGCGAATGTACCGATGAAAGAAAAAAAGCTGTCTTATGATGATTTTGTAAAAAAAGCATCTAAGAAGTAAGTTATTCTTTTTCACATACACACAAAACAAAATTATTTCAACGTTTGTTGGTGATAATGTGTGCTAAATAATAAAACATCTTTGTACCTGAAAGCGCGATTAGTATTATTTTTGCATTCACGGTATACGATTATTAATAACTTAAAATAACAATTATGGCCCTAGTTGGTAAAACATTCCCAGATATGTCTGTAAAGGCAATTGACGAAATGGGAGATGCATTTCAAATCAATGTATTAAAGCAAGCAGTTGATAACAAAAAGAAAGTATGTCTTTTTTGGTATCCAAAAGATTTCACTTTTGTATGTCCTACTGAGATTCATGCGTTTCAAGAAGCAGCAAAAGAGTTTGAAAAAAGAAACACTATATTAATCGGAGCTTCTTGTGATACAGCAGAGGTTCATTTTGCATGGTTAAGCACTTCCAAGGACGATGGAGGAATTGAAGGTGTTCAATTTCCTTTAATTGCAGATTCAACAAGAGTTTTGGCGATGGAGCTTGATATTCTCGATTTTAATTTATTCGACGAAGAGCCAGGTGATGGAGACAATGTACCTTACAGAGCTACTTATCTTCTAGACGAGGAAGGTTTTGTATTTCATGAAGCAGTTAACTTTTTCCCAGTTGGAAGAAACGTACAAGAGGTACTTCGTTTGATTGATGCCTATGCGCACAACCAAAAGCATGGTGAAGTTTGTCCCGCGAATTGGGAGGAAGGAAAAGACGCAATGGATGCAACAAGAGATGGTGTTGCTGACTATCTAAAAAAGCACTAAAATGTTTGTTGAAGCTAACGCAGATGATTTAAAAACGAAAATCGAGGAGCATCAAAAGGTGATGGTGCAGTACGGTGCGACTTGGTGTGGGAATTGTAAGATCACCAAACCAAAGTTTAAGCGATTTTCCCGAGAACATGAAGATATTTTATTTATTTATGTAGATGCGGAGAAATATCCTGAATCAAGACAGTTAGCTAATGTGAGTAACCTTCCAACGTTTGCCAGTTTTAAAAACGGCAAGCTCGTTGAGGAAGCTCAAGGAAATAAAATAGAAACCATAGAACAGGTATTAAATGCGGTTGCCAGTAATTAAGCATATCGTCTCTTTTATAGAGAATAATGATGAGGACTATGTCGTTGAGACTATGGAGACTCTGGAGGATCTTATAGATTTAGACTCCCTCAAGGATGAAGAACTTGATGTCATAGGAGAGCTTCTGTCAAATATGTCAGGAGCCCTGGAAGTGCATCAATCAATCAAAAATGGTGCTGAGAAAAGAGCAGCGCTGAATGATTTTATGAAACGTGTTCAAGGATCAATTGATTGATTCTAACTTAAAATGTATAAAGCCACACCTTTCGGTGTGGCTTTTTTTATGTTTGAAATTTTTATTCAATTGACTATCCTTTTTCGTGTGTTTTTTTATTTGTCGAGCTTCGGTCCTTTCGTGATATTATAATTATTTTAGCAGTCCAATCATTATTAGTTATATGTCTGATTTACTTACGAAGCTAGAGGCGATTCATTTTCGATTTATCGAGGTGGGAAATCTGATTACAGATCCAGACATTATAGCAGATATGAAACGCTATGTAAAGCTCAATAAGGAGTATCGTGATTTGGAGGTTCTTGACCAAACCTATAAAACGTATAGCAATTTACTTTCTAATTTGAAAAGTGCCCGAGAGCTACTTGAAAGTGAGACTGATGATGAAATGCGTGAAATGGCAAAAATGGAGATCAGCGAGCTAGACGAGAAGAGACCCATATTAGAGGAAGAAATTAAGGTCATGCTTATCCCGAAGGATCCCGAAGACGACAAAAATGTAATTATTGAGTTGCGCGCAGGAACAGGCGGAGATGAGGCATGTATTTTTGTAGAAGATATATTTAGAATGTATACCATGTACTTTAAAGAAAAGTCTTGGAAACATGATATTATAAATTCATCTGAGGGCACTGTAAAAGGATATAAAGAAATCTCCATGAGTGTTGAGGGTGATGGGATTTATGGTACACTTAAATTTGAATCTGGTGCGCATCGTGTTCAACGCGTTCCTGAGACTGAGTCTCAAGGTCGTGTGCATACGTCAGCGATCACTGTTGCCGTTCTTCCAGAGGCAGAAGAGGTTGATTTTGAACTAAATATGACCGATGTCAGAAGAGATACATTTAGAGCTTCAGGAGCAGGTGGTCAGCATGTAAACAAAACAGAATCCGCGATTCGTTTAACCCATATTCCGACAGGGTTTGTTGTCGAGTGTCAGGATGGGAGAAGTCAGCATAAGAATCTTGAAAAAGCGACATCAGTTTTAAGGTCAAGATTGTATCAAGCAGAATTGGACCGGATCAATGATGAGCGCGCCGCACAGAGAAAAACGCTTGTTGCCTCAGGGGATAGATCTGCTAAGGTTCGCACTTATAATTATCCACAAGGAAGAATCACAGACCATAGAATCAATAAAACCATGTATAACTTGAGCTCGTTCATGAATGGCGACATTCAAGATATGATAGATGCATTAAAAATGGCAGAAAATGCTGAGAAATTAAAAGGGGAAACAGAATGAACAGAGCCCAACTAATTGAACAAATACATGCTAAGAAATCATTTCTATGTGTTGGTTTAGATCCTGATTTGGCCAAAATACCAAAACATTTTTTAGCATTAGAAGATCCTATATTTGAATTTAACAAGGCAATTATTGATGCCACAAAGCAATATGCAGTTGCCTACAAACCAAATCTTGCGTTTTTCGAATGTCTCGGGATTGATGGATGGAAATCATTTCAGAAAACTATAGACTATATTCCAAAAGAATGTTTGGTAATTGCAGATGCAAAAAGAGGTGATATAGGCAATACATCATTGTATTATGCCAAAACATTTTTCGAAACGTATAATTGTGACGCCCTAACGATTGCTCCCTACATGGGATCCGATAGCGTAGAACCTTTTTTAACGCATTCTAATAAATGGGCTGTTGTGCTTGCCTTAACTTCAAATGAAGGGGCCAAAGATTTTCAATTTCTAAGCTCAGAAGGGCAGGTGCCACTCTTTGAATCGGTCGTGAGAAAGTGTTTGAATTGGGGTAGTTCGGGAAATTTAATGTTTGTTGTCGGTGCTACGCGGTCTCAGGATATTGCTAAGATTCGAGCGCTTGCCCCTGATCATTTCTTTTTAGTCCCTGGAGTAGGCGCACAGGGGGGATCACTTGATGAGGTTGTAAAGTATGGTATGAATTCTGATTGCGGTCTACTTGTAAATTCGTCCAGAGGAATTATCTATTCGGATTCTTCGGAAAACTTTGCCCTTAGTGCAAAAAAAGAAGCGTCTAAAATTCAATCCGCAATGGAACTGCATTTAAGACGCTTTCATTAAAGTCTTGGGATTTTACTAATCCTTTATTTGGTCACTAACTCTTGGTTATCTGTGTCAATACTTCCGTAGGCATCGCAGCTCGCTGTTCTTCCAGATCCACAAGAAATTAAAATAGTCGTTACAAAGGCTAGTAAAAATAATAATGTTGCTTTAGTTTTCATGGTAGTATGTTTTGTTGTTCGTGTTAAGTCTAACGAGCCTATATAACATAAAGTTACAATTTTATTTAATTTTTATTGGATATAGGATACAAATAATCGAATTTTATGCGTTATATATGAGAAGATCCTAAGTGAAAGTACGTGTATTATTTTTCTTGTTATTATTAGCCTCTTTTGGAGGTACATCATTTCTAGCGCAGGAGAAATACGAACTTAAATTCAGCAATACAACCTTAAAGAAAAAATTTCCAAAATTTATTTTAATTGATACCTCAATTGCGCTTTCAGCGAATAAGAGTGTTCGTTCTCTTGGTAGTTCTCTCATCGACAAAGGTTATTTTTTGTATGCTTTGGAGCCAGATTCAGCTTCGAAGCAGCTTTCGGTGCGCGAGGGCAATCGATTTAATGAAATTGAGATTAGAAATTTACAAGATGCAGAACTAAGCATCTTCAAGAAAAAAAATAAATCAGGAAGCTTCTCACCGAATGAGCTTAGTCTTTTTTTAGCGGACAAAATTAGTCTTTTTGCAAATCAGGGATTCCCTTTTGTAAATATATCTCTGGATTCGGTCGAAATAGAAGATCTTAAGATAAGGGCCGTATTGAAATTAAGTAAAGGGCGTTATTTTAGCTTAAAAAAAATCCATTTGCGTGGAGATTCGAGTATTTCAAATAAAACGATACAAGGAATTATTGATTACAGCATAGATGAAGTTTATGCTGAAAAAAAAATAGGTGAGATTGATCGAAAGATAAAGCAAACATCGTTTTTATCGACCATTAAACCTTCTGAAATCATGTATACGAGTGAGGGCTTTGAGCTCTTTCTCTATCTGAAATCAACAAAAGTAAGCTACGTTAGAGGGGCGCTTGGTCTGCAACCAAATCCTGTAAGTCAAAAGATGGCTTTGACTGGTGAACTCAACTTGAAGTTGGAAAATGCCCTAAAGAAAGGAGAGCTTTTAAAGTTCAATTGGAGAAGTATAAAGCCGCAAACACAACGGATGAATCTTAATTTTAATTATCCTTATTTGTTTCAATCTCCTTTTGGAATTGAATCTCAGCTGCTGCTTTATAAAAGAGACTCCACATTTTTAGATTTAAATACGGAGCTAAACCTATCCTATGCTTTAAAGAATGGATTCCGAATTAGAGCGCATTACCGTTTTATGTCGTCAAGTATCTTGAGTGGTGGTGCAGCGAGTTCTGAGTTTAGCAGTCTCAATTCGTACCGCACCAATGCTTATGGTTTATCTATAGAAAGGTCAGTACTTGACAATTTAGTAAACCCAAGTAAAGGTCGTGTTTTAAATGCGAAGCTTTATGTTGGTCAAAGAACATTATTAGGAGATTCAACGGATGCCGTCACGGAAAAAAATACGACTTATTCAGGTCAATTCTTGTATCGAGAATACATCTCTATTTTTCCCAGACATGTTTTGCTTTTTGGATTGCTATTTGACTTTTATACGAGTCCAACTATTTTTGATAATGAGCTTTATCGTTTTGGTGGCTTAAATACCCTAAGAGGGTTTAATGAGGAACAGCTTTTTGCTTCTACCAAGGCGCAGCTTACTTTTGAATATAGATTCTTGTTGGATGAGAATAGCAATGTATTTCTCTTTTATGACCAGTGTTTTTATGAGAACGCGTCTTTAAATTATTACAATGACCATCCTTTGGGTTTTGGAGGAGGAATATCTTTTGGGTCTAAAATTGGTGTTTTTTCAATCACCTATGCCTTGGGTCGTGAGTTCTCTAATCCAATTGATTTTCGTTCAAGTAAAATCCATTTTGGATATACGGCATATTTCTAAGAATGATATCTTTGTTGAAATGGTGAAACACGTCCTATACCTTTCTTATGATGGAATGACGGATCCACTCGGTCAGTCACAAGTTTTGCCCTACATTATCGGATTAACCAAAGCAGGTTACTCCTTTCATCTAGTCAGCTTTGAGAAGCCAGACCGTTACAATGAAAACCGTCAAACTATTGATACCATTTGCAGAGAGAACAATATTGATTGGCACCCGCTGAAATACACAAAAAGGCCACCCTTATTATCAACTGTATGGGATGTTTTGAAAATGCGCCGTATATCCAATGAATTACATAATAAGTATGGATTGTCATTGATTCATTGTCGCAGCTATATTTCGGCATTAATTGGATTAAGCTTTAAAAGAAAAAAAGGTATTCCATTTTTATTTGACATGAGAGGTTTTTGGGCGGATGAACGAATAGATGGAGGTATTTGGCGACTTAAAAATCCAATTTTTAAGTGGGTTTATGATTACTTCAAGAAAAAAGAGATTGATTTTTTTCGTGAATCAGATCATGTTGTTTCGTTAACCAAAGCGGGTAAAAAAGAGATTGTGAGTTGGGATGAAATGGGTGATTTGGGGCCTAAAATAAGTGTAATCCCGTGTTGCGTAGACACCCAAAAATTTGACTCCACCTTAATTTCAGATACATTAAAAAATGACCTTCGTTCCAAATTAAATATTGACAATGACTCATATGTGATGGGCTATATAGGTTCAATAGGTACATGGTATATGCTAGATGAGATGCTGTCTTTCTTTCATCGAAATACAAAAGAAAAAAACAAGCCAATTTTCTTATTTGTGTCGAAGGAGAAACCTTCTTATATTTTGGAAGCTGCCGCTAAAAAAGGAATAAATAGAGAATCTATTCGTGTGGTTTCATCTATGCATCATGAGGTCCCTAGTTATATGAGTTTATTTTCTTGTTCTATCTTTTTTATTCTTCCAGCCTATTCCAAAAAAGCAAGTTCTCCAACCAAGCAGGGCGAGTTAATGTCAATGGGTATTCCTATCATATGTAATGACGGTGTTGGAGATACAGCGGATATAGTTCAAAAGTATACTGCTGGATTTGTTGTACCAGCTGCTGAAATTAACACATGTATATTGAAGGAATTTAATTTTGACCGCGATCGAGCAATACAAGGGGCAAATGCTTTTTTCGGGCTTGACTTTGGTGTGAATGCATATATTAAGATTTATAAAACCATCAGCGCGTAATGACACCAGAGAAGAAGTCAATTATATTCGTTGTACCATATCCACATGGAGAGGCTCCATCTCAGCGTTTTCGGTTCGAACAGTATATACCTCTTTTAGAGCAGAATGGTTATCAAATTCATTTTGCTCCTTTTTTAGATAAGAAGACTTGGTCAAAATTATACAAGGAAGGTAGCTTTTTAAAAAAAATCACCGGCATTATTCGAAGTTTTGTGAGGCGTTTAATTACGATTCTTACAATTTATAAATACGATTTTGTTTTTATTCATAGGGAAGCATCTCATATAGGTCCTCCAATTTTTGAATTTATTATTGCTAAGATTTTTAGAAAAAAGTATATCTATGATTTTGACGATGCGATTTGGTTGGCAAATTATAGTGAATCAAATGCAAAGGTGCATCGGCTCAAAGCCTATTGGAAGGTCAAGTATTGTATAAAATGGGCAGGTCAAATAACTGTAGGGAATACCTATCTGTCGGATTATGCTAAAAAAATCAATGATAATGTGACTATTATACCAACCACGATCGATACACTTCATTATCACAATATCAATACTGATTATGATCAACAAATTGTGATTGGTTGGACAGGGACGCATTCAACAATGCGTTTTTTGGACTTCCTTGTTCCGATAATAAAAAAACTTGAGGTAAGATATGATTTTGAGTTCCGGGTTATCTCCAATAAGGAGCCAGATTATGATTTGCGTTCATTGAATTTTATGCAATGGAAGAGAGAGACAGAAATTTCTGACCTTAATCAAATTTCAATTGGTGTGATGCCTTTAGAGCATGATATTTGGTCAGAAGGTAAATGCGGTTTCAAATGTTTGCAATATATGTCTTTAGGTATTCCAGCTGTTGTTTCTCCTGTCGGTGTGAACAATGTAATCGTTAATCATAATGTAAACGGTCTTTTAGTTGAAAGTGAACAGCAATGGGAAGATGCTTTAGAAAAATTAATACAAGATAAAAGTGAGCGAGTGCGTATCGGCGCTGCTGGTAAAGATACTGTTACGCGTGAATATTCTGTGTTGGCTTATTCCCAAGAATACCTCAATCTATTTAAATGAAATTAATTTTTGCAACAGCGAACGATAATAAGGCCCTTGAGCTCCAGGAGCTAATGGGTGAATTTATTCAAATTCAGAGTTTGAAGGACTTATCTTTTACACAAGAGATCGAAGAAACAGAAACGACCCTAGAAGGAAACTCTAAGCTGAAAGCTGATGTGGTATTTAAGTCGTTTAATCGTCCATGCTTTGCAGATGATACTGGACTTGAAGTGGAAGCCCTAAATGGTGCTCCCGGTGTTTACTCAGCGAGATACAGCGGTCCGGCTTGTAATGCAGAACAAAATATGGCACTGTTACTCAAGAACCTTGTCAGTCATTCAAATAAAAAAGCTCGTTATGATCAATATGGTCACGCAGGAGTGGATGGGCAAACGAGTGGCTAGGAGACATATTCACGCTTGATGTGGCACACTTAGTAGGTCCCCCATATGCAATCATGGATCTTTATCCTCAAACTGGGCCAATTACTGGCTCAACCGCTTTGCAAATTACCGGAATTGACTTTGTCAACACGAAAGACGTTGTCGTTCGTTTTTCTTCTCAGTTTGGCACAGTTGATGTGCATGGAGAATTTCTCAGCAGCACGCAATTGGTCTGCACAGCACCAGACTTCAGTGCTTACCCTGCAGGTGCAGTTGATGTACGGGTTGCTCTAAATGGCGACAGCTTTACCACGACATCTCAAGTTTATACATTTTTTGCTGTAACTAGTGCGCAGAGTTCTCTCATATTTGGCCCAGGGCTTTTAAATGGCGGAGCTTGCAACGAAGAGACCATGTTTATTATCCAGGCCAAGGACAACTTAAATTGCAATCGTACAACAGGAGGCGATGAATTCATCGCGAGTATCAACCTTTTGGGCGGTGGTGAGAATGGTGAAGATGTGCAGCTTCGCAACGGCGTAGAAGTACGCGACAATGATGATGGAACCTACTATGTCGGTTTTACAGCTCCTTCTCCCGGAACTTATATGGTAGCGGTTGAATTTTTAGGCACGTTTGGCGGCTCCCCGGGGCAGGTACGAGGGAGTCAGGTTAGTGTACATTTTGAGGAATTTGTCCCAAGATCGAATAATGCAATGACAGGAAAGCTCGTTTCCTTGGCCGTGCAACAGGACATCCAAACTCTAGCGGCGTTCTGCAAGTCAGTTGCCACTGGTATCCAAGCAAAGCCTAGTGACAATGGCTGGACAGACTTACAGAATCAAGCGGCATTAGTATCTGTAAAAGAGCACCTAAATATGATCCAGGAAATGAAGCAAGAAATTGATCTTTTATTTGACCGTCTCGAATGCATTCTATCGCATCATAAAATGCAAGGTATCAATATTGGGCCACAAGAAAAACTAGTAGAATCGTACCGCACTTCTTGGGAAGCCTCACAGCGTGCAGCCCCGAGCATATTTCTCAAAATAGCTCCACTTGTTAAGGCTGAAGGCACTAGAACAAAGGGCGAGTTGCTAGACTATGAAGCTCGGGTGCGTGAATTCCAAAAAAGTGTTGAGTCTGCACCTTTTGTACTCTATGAAACAGGGACTTTCAAGGCTATGGAGCTTCTTTCTTTGATGATTGCTGCTCATGAGGAAGAAGAAGAGCGCTGCAAAAAAATGATTCACCTCTCAAAAATGTTTGAATGTCCAGCTGATGTAGCTACATCCAGGGATTTGCTTTCTTCTGCCGGGGGAATGCTGAAGAGTTATCAGGAGGTTTGGGCATGTGCGAGAGAATGTGATACTTATATTGAAGAAGCTGGCAATCTTCTTTGGGACGACCTAGACGCAGATGGACTTGAGGAAAACGCAAGATTAATACTGACAAAGGTAAAGCAGCATCCTGCCTCTGTAAAGCAGTCGGATGCATATCTTGGCCTTGAGCGTACAGCAAAGGAATTTCTGA
>CAJXDT010000051.1:0-14450 GCA_913052055.1 uncultured Cryomorphaceae bacterium | reverse complement strand
CAGAGGAATTATCCACTTTAAGACTGTAGAACGTCTCTGCCTCATCAATTGTCTGTGCACTAGTTCCGTCATACACAACAGTACCTGACGCAGCATCGAGTGCACCAAAACTTGTCACCGACGGGTTAGATACCAACAACTGTCCGTCGCCATTGGTAAAGTCAATTGTACCAGCAGATGCGTCAAAGGTTCCATTAGCATCATACGACCCAGCGCCAATTTTCAAAGTTCCCGAAACCGTAGTTGAACCAGCAACGCTAGGATTGTACGTATCAATAATCAATGTTCCATCAATTATATTTACATTTCCTTGGATGTTCAAATCTTCTGAAAGGTAAGCACCCTTAGCAGGAAGATTTACAGTAAGGTTACCAATAGAGTGACCTCCAAAGTTGAAATACATGTTTTTGGCAGTTGAATTTGTACCTATATCAAAGGTATGACCCGATCCAATTGATGCACTAACTCCTGAGGCAATATTAATACAATTATGGGAGCTCGAAGCCTGCGATTGCAAATACAATGTACCACCAGAAAGATTTAATGAACCAGTAGCCATGTCAAATTTGTTTGCACCAGATCCATTGAGGTTGTTCGTTGCTGCATCTACGTAAATGGCTCCACCTGTCTGATTAATCGTTCCTGATCCTACGCGCAATTCATCGTTAATGCTAATGCTACCAGAACTCACCGTTAGCGTACCTCCATCAATGTTAAAATCACCACCAGTGTTTGTAGAATTGTTACCAGTCAAAGTTACTGCTCCGCCGCTTACCGTCAAGGTACCAGCATCAAGCTCATTAGTGGATTCACTTGTAGAGTTGATAATTAAACTACCTGATGAAACCGTCAAATCACCACCATCCATCTCTAAGTAACCACCTGTAGGATTGATGGTAACGGTTTCCCCATCTATAGTGAAAGATCCGTCGTCACTAGTTGACAATAGGTCTAAGTACTTGATTGAAATATCTCCAGAAGTTGTAGCGTTCGCGTCTCCAGAAAGACGAACACCAATATAATCTGAGGATATACCTCTAATGTCTTGGTTGGTACCAGTTCCACTAATCAAAAATATGGCCGTTGTACTTGCCGTTATTGTTCCTGTTCCGAGTACACTCCCTTTAAGGTCTATAAACTTACTGGTCGAGTTGCTATTATAATTAAGTGACCCTGCAGTCAAAGATAAATCACCGTTTATTTGGATATCACCTTGCGGTAAGGTTTTTATTCCCGATCCATCGATTTCAAGATTGAAATAAGTGTCATCAAAAATATCTTGAGCTCCTCCGTCATATTCTACTGTACCAACAGTGGTTGTCATCGTTCCAAGATCGCTAACAGTACCTGAAAGCTGTAATCTACCAGCATCTGAGAATGTAGTATTGTTAGGTGAATTGAAAGTACCTTCAACGTCCAATATTCCAGTAGAAATTTTCAAATCATCGTTCGTGAATTCTGCATTACCAGCTACATTTACGGTGAGACTTGATACATTTATATCTCCATTGGTAGCCGTCAAATTGCCTAAAATATCCGTATTTGTTATGAAATCTAGGTCATGACCTGCTAGGTCAAAAGTTAAATTTCCAATGTCATTGGAAGTACCTCCCATATCAATGTGTCGATCCTCGTCATTTGTAGCATCATTTGTAGAAACAGCAATAGTATGAGACGTAGTTGAGGTTGTTGTAACTCCAGCATCAATAAACATGGAGTATTTGTCAGCAACTTCGGACTCGCCTAATAAGTTCATCGTTCCACCCGTTAAATTTAAAGTTCCAGCAGCCATCTTAAACTTATGATCACCGTCTCCATCACCTGTTTCATACGTTTTAACGTTGACTACTCCACCAGACTGGGTAAATATACCTGAGACAATATCAATACAATCCGATACATTTAATGTACCACCAGAAATATCTAATGTTCCTCCAACAATATTTAAATCGGCAGTGCTATTGGAGGGTGTACCGAAAGACACAGTGCCTCCATCAATGTCTAAAATACCGCCCGAAAGCTCATGACTCGAACTTGAATTTTGAGTCGTGGTCAAAGAACCTGACACTACGTTGAGTGTTCCACCGGCGACTTTAATATACCCGTCCACTTCCAATGTATAATCATTGTCTATGGTAAATGTCCCAGAATTAGAAGATTGTAACCACAAATAGTTGGCGGTAATATTTCCAGTAATCACAGCGCTCGACGAGTTCATCTTTTTAATGCTAATGGCATCAGCAGTAAATCCGCAGACAGAATGGCTCGCATTTTGCGAAGATGTAGCTTTAAGAATCAAATAACCATTACTTGAACCGTTATTGACTAAAGCGCCATTTGTTCTCGTAACGTCGCCAATGAGGTTTAAGTTTTTGTTGCCGTTAAAATCCAATTCACCATTGGTGAGGGTAATATTACCATTAACAGTGATATTTCCGGCAAGTGATTTCGTTCCTGAACCGTCAATTTCAATGTTATAATAAGTATCTTCTGGTACATCTTGCGCAGCGCCATCAAATTCTACAGTTCCCACTGAGGTAGTGAGCGTTCCAAAGCTAGTGATTGTAGGGTGAGCGACTTGCAGCGTTCCTGAACCTGAGAAAGTTACATTACCTCCGGTTGCATCAAAGTCACCATTAGCGTCATAAACACCTCCAGATGCTATCGTTAGCGTGCCATCCATATCTGTAGAATCTGCAATACTTAATGTCCCTGAGCTAATGGTTATTTCAGCGCCCGAATAAACATCTATGGCATTGACGGAAGCATTCGTGGTAACGATTGGCTGATTGGTTACATCGGGAATAATAATATCATCGGATGCAGTAGGAAGTATAGAACCGCTCCAATTGTCTGGATCATGAAAATCAGTACTCACAGCACCAGTCCATGAGCCCGACGGAACCTCTTCATAGGTAATGTTGTACCATTTATTACCGTCGTTATATCTACCCGACTTGTAAAAAGCAAAATCCCCACTGTAATTGTACGCATGTGTAACGTTCATTTGTTCGACACCATCAATTTCTACGATTATACTCTGACCAACGCAGATTATTTTAACTGAAGGTTGTGCATTGTTTGGCCCATCGTAATACGCCAATTGTCTGGTGCTATTGCCACTATTAGTATTTCTTTCTTTGAGGCGGAATTTACCAGTGTCTTTTTCTTGGGTTAAGCAAAAATAACCGCCGTTACCCCATCGAAAAAGGATACAACCAACTGATCCGGTTGTTGTAGACCCTTTCCATTGAGAGCAATAAAATTCAAAATTGTCGTAAGTAATAACCCTTTTCGCCCATCTACCACTGCTACTGTTGTTGGTCTCTTGCATTAAATCGTCATCCCCACTGAATCCGCCGTTTATTGAGTATGTACTTTGTGCTTCAGCGAAGCCGAATGATAACGCTAAAAATAGTGTAACGAAAAAATTTGGTTTTAGAATATGTTTGAAACGCTCACGCACAACCTAGATTTTGATCAACTTAAAATTTTTATTTCTTTGGTTTAAACTCCTATACATAAACGTATTTAAAGCCTGATAGTTGCATTGTGTATCTTTCTGATAGCCAAACACTGATTGTGTACGCATAAATACGCTAAGCTAAAATTTAAAAAAATGCTCATATAATTCAAACACGAAAGATAGTGTATTTATGACATTATGAAAAAGATTTGACTACTAAATCCATGCTAATTTGCACAAAGATGCTCGTTTTTCGCTCTTTCAAACAGATCGCTCAGCACATGCAGCATGCTTTACTCTTTGAGATAAAACGCTGCATTTTGGTCTTCTATAAATACAGAAAAATTACCTTCTTCTAGAAGCTTCTCCCCTCTTGAATTGAAGAAAAACAAATCATTTTTGTCTAAATCTATTCGCACCTCTTTTTGAGCACCAGCTTTAAGAAAAACCTTGGTAAAGTATTTCAAATTCCTTACATCAGGGGCAAGTGAGGCATAATGATCTTTTATAAATACATCAATGTTTTTTGTTCCATCCCGCTCACTATTGTTTTTTATCTGAAAGGAAATTTGAATTTTTTCATCAACGTTAATTGTATCTGCACTTAATTTAAAATTACTGATAGCGAAATCAGAGTAACTCAAACCAGCACCAAATTTAAATGCTGGATGATAACCTCCATATGTTTTTTTATTTGGTGCTGTTCTTACCATCGCAGATAAGTTTTTATGGTCGTAAGTCAGCAGATCGCCTGAATGCGCAGGATAAGTAAATGGTAAAGTTCCGGAAGGATTAAAATCTCCAAAAAGCACATCTACTATTGCTTGAGCCCCCATGCTGCCCGGTAAAAATGCGTTGACGATTCCATCTATGTTTTCTGAAAAATCATTAATTATTCTTGGTCTTCCTTGGATGAGTACAAGGATTATTTTTTTGTCTAAGGATATCGCTCTATTAGCCAACTCAATTTGATTTTGATCGAGTGTTAAATCATCGATGTTACCAGGAGATTCCGCGTAGGCATTTTCACCAAGAAAGAGAATGACATAATCAACATTGCTAATCTCTTCATCAGAAAAATTAATGTTGAAATTTGTCGCATCCGAGTAGTCTCTTTTGACATCACACATCACCTGTTCATCGCCAAATCTTTCTTGAAAAACATCTAAAATCGTTTTACTCGTTTTTGGATATACGTCCTCTTTGTCACCCTGCCAAGAATATGACCAGCAGCCATTTAAAGCACTCAAACAATTGGCCCCTGGACCCAAGAGCAAATACTTTTTGTTTTTAGGAAGCGGAAGTACATCGTCCTCGTTTTTCAATAAAACCATGGATTCTCTCGCTGAATTCAATGCCAGCGATTGATATTCTTGTAATCCAAAATTCTGTACTGCATCTTTTTCAGGATATGGCGCGTCAAAAAGTCCGAGTTCCTTCTTTAAAACTAAGATCCTCTTTACAGAAGCATCAATTCTATCTTCCGAAATCTCTCCATTTTTAACCAAATCAATAAGGTGCTCACAGAATGAAAAGCTATTGGGAACCATACTCATGTCTATTCCCGCATTAATTGCAATTTTCACTGCTTCTCTTGGCGTTGCCGCAATTTTATGTCTAGAATGTAGTCGAATAATATCTTCCCAATCCGTAACAATCATTCCCTTGAAGCCTAATTTGTTTCTGAGGAGTTCGGTTAATAGCTTGTAGCTGCCGTGAACGGGCACATCATTGATCATCGAAGAGTTGATCATTACAGTTGATGCACCAGCATCAATAGCGGCTTTGAATGAAGGGATATGTTTTTGCCATAATGTGATGTCAGAAATGTAAGCTTCCGTTCTGTCTTTTCCAGATTTAGGATCGGAATAACCAATAAAATGTTTCATACAAGAGGCGACAGCGGTTTCTTCAGATAAACCATCTTGCTCGTATCCTTTGATAAGTTCTGCTCCTAGCACTGAAACCAAAAAAGGATCTTCACCAAAAGTTTCACAGAATCTTGGCCACAATGGGTTTCTGCCAACATCTAAAACAGGATCAAAATTCCATCGAAGACCAGAAGCTCTAGTTTCCTTTGCTGTTGCAACGGCAATCTGATTCGCGATGGTGGGATTTCTTGTTGCTGCCAATCCAATGTTATGAGGAAATAATGTTGACCCTTTGGTATATGTGACACCATGAATGGCATCTATCCCATACAAGATTGGTATTTCAAGCGGAGTTGCCAAAGCAAGATCCTGGATTTGCGTTAAAATTCTGTGCCACTTTTCAACCGAATAAGCTGTGCCTGCAGTATTCAAAATGGAACCTACATGGTAATTTTCAATTGCCTTCTTTAGTTTTTCGCTGTCAATTTGTTTGACTTTACCATCATGTTGATCTACACTAGAAGAAAGAAAACCCAAATTAATTTGTGTCATTTGACCTACTTTCTGCTCAATAGTCATCTTTTCAATTAATAGATCGATTTGATCTTGACTAAAAAAGGACATGACATTGCACAAAAAAAGAAATGCTAAAAAATGTTTTGCTGAATGCTTCATCATAATTATAGTTTAATAGATTTATGTACAACCTGGGTGCCATTAATCTCAACGACAAGAAAATAAACACCCGGAGATAACTTAGAGGTATCAATATTCTTTGATGCTGAAGTAAGAACAGGGATGCCATTCACGTCAAATATAGTGACCCGATCCGGAACAAGTTCGCCTAAAAATGACAGCTGGTTTTCAAACGGATTATTGAAATGAACATTTTTCTTAGGCACTGTAATTTGACCTGCAGTGTTGTCCGTGTTGGCGATGAAAGTTACGGAATACGGCTTTATTTCGAATTTTGTATTCCCATCAACCTCCCTTGTATAGGCAGGAACTTGAGCATAGTTTTCGGGACCACCTTCCGTCAGCGTAGTCGTCTGACCATTAATGAAAACTTTCTTATCTGTTTCAGACAAAGCATTTACCTCATACCAATAAAAATTATCTTTCAATGATGCAGCTCCAAAGTCGAACTCAACGACTTCTGCATTTGATGTATGATTAATGAGAAGCATACCTAAATCACCATTGGAAAACTTAGTGACATAAGAATTGATAGATGTATCATTTGAGTATGACCATATCATTTTATCCCCAAAGAATTGGTTCATATAGCGACAAACATGGTATACGGGCCTTGGCGTATCTTTCGGCACTACATCACTGTTGCGAGCCGTAATTCCATGATCACCACCGTGGCTATCCAGTCCATTCTGAAAACTCCAAATTAATGACAAGCCGATTTTATGTTTAATCTGTTCCGCCAGCACCCGCGCAATGAAAATCCCATTGGCCATCGCAATTTCTCTCTCGCCTGTTTTGGAATTAAACTCCGTCATAGCAATGGGAAAATATCCAGATGGTTTGGAAGTATAGGACGTCACCATATTATTAACATTATCCACATCCTCCTCAACCTCCGAAACAGCAATCATCATTTCAGGATAAGTAACATTATTTGGATTGTTTTTTCGCTTGAAGTAGTCATGAATAATTAAAAAATCAGCAGAATTTTCCACTTTCTGAAGGACTTTTCGAGTCCAATTGTTGTAATTATTGTCCTGTGGGAAAATCACTGCGCCTACCTTAATTGATGGGTCCGCAGCCTTCATTGAATCTACGAATACATTAAAAATACTTCCATAATCAGTTCCGTCAATTTGATTTCCGTTGACCTCATATCCTGCCTGCCACGGGCCGTAATTTTCATTACCAACCTCCCAGTATTTAATATTTGCATTCAAATCATTGTTCATGTGCCGAACAAAATCAGCGGCATAACCGGCAGCAACCTCAAGTGCGTTTTGATCAGTCCCGTAGATCGCATAGGAGGCATTCACAGCAATAATCCCATTGCTATTGGTCTGAGCCAAAACATTCGTAAAGTCATCTGGACTGATTCTCCATCCTGAACCATCAATTAGGTCATCAACGGAAATGGCTGCATCATTTAAAATAGAGGATGGTATATTTCCATCCCAAAAGAACTGATTAGAGCCATTACCTCCAGGATAGCGAAAAAAGACATTTCCAAGGTTATCTAAATTATCCATAAAGTCCTGTTCGGCAAGAGAGGACTCTCCTAAAAAATGCGTCAAGTTGGTTCCAAAATGTGTGGGTAAAACATCGGCGATTTCATTGGAAATATTCACATTTATTCCGACGGTTGGATTGGCGTTAATTGTAGGAGATATTGTGGTTTGGCTCGGGATTGTAAAAGTTCTGGGTTGCCAAGCATCAAAAAAAGTAGTTAGCTGAGTTCTTCCAGAGAAAAAAAGTAACACAAAAATTGAGATGATGAAACAAGAATTCTTTGGTGGCCTTTTCATAATTCTACTAAAACTTGGTTATTAGTGTCAAATATACACATAGATTGTGTTAATTGAAATTTTATTGTTCAAGGTTAGGTAAAAACTTACGTCATCCTTGAATAGATAGAAATAGTTTTAATCCATTAAATGTGGTAATTTTAAAAATAAAACCTTCCCTTTTCAACTACTTTAAAATGAATTTCGCAAAAAAATAAATATGCTTCACTTTCGATTTCGATCCGTTTTTTTTGGACTAATATTCATTACCTACATATTACCATCTTGTGACAAAAATGAAATTTTGAGTCCAGATTTGCCAGAAGAAATAGAAGACTCGACATATATCGAAATGTTGGGTACGAACTCTTTTGTTTTTGATACATATGCCCCGCTTTCTGATAAACCTATTGAAGTTTTTTATCATGTTCCTTTGTCGGCAACAATCAACTCCCCAATTCTCTTTGTATTACACGGAGGAGGAAGAGATGGAATGCAAAATAGAGACCAGCTCATAAATAAAGCAGATCAATACAATTGTATTTTAGTTTGTCCAACTTTTAGTGCTGATCATTACCCAGGAGGAGATAGTTACAATCTAGGAAATGTTTTTGTAGATGGCGACAATCCTTCACCAAGTAGTTTAAACCCACAAAGCGAATGGACTTTTGCCGTTTTCGAACCACTGTTTGATAAAATTCGTGCCTCTTGCATAAGCAATGTTTCTGTTTATGATGTCATGGGCTTTTCCGCAGGTGCCCAGGTGGCGCATCGTTTTATGATTTTCAACCCGAATGCACGCGTAAATAGATTTGTCGCTGCGGCGTCAGGTTGGTATACTGTTTTGGACAATGAAATTACTTTTCCTTACGGTCTAGCCGAAAGCCCGGGAGCGCAGCTTGATTTAACTACAACATTCTCTAAAAAGCTCTATGTTATTGTTGGGAGCAATGACAATGACGAAAACGCAGCAGGTTTAAGACGAAATGATATCGTTGACTTGCAAGGTTTAAACCGTTTGGACCGAGCACAACATTTTTACGATCAAGCGCAAAATAGTGCAACCAATCTGGGCGCAACTTTTAATTGGGAGCACTATATCTTACCGAACGTTGGCCATGATTTTATGGAGAATTCTTATTTTGGAATGGATTTACTGTATTGATCTTTTTTGCATACCACACAAATAGAAATGAAGAACCTTAAACCTTTTTTCTCCTTTATAAAAGATTTTCACAACGAACAATGAAGCAACAAGAATAACTTATAACATCAAGCGTTTACTCTCCCAATAAATGTTTAACAGCAGCTTCTATTTGCTTGTCCTTTCCTTCAGCAACTGATTTATAATCATTTTTCACTTTGATGTCCGGTTCAAACTGATAATTCTCTTGAAGCTTACCATCAAGGTCCTCCATGCCTACCTGAGGAATTCCAAAATAGATGTTTCTGTTCATTTGCGTCTCCCACCATACTGCAGTCATCGTTCCTGGAACTGGCATACCTATCGTTTTACCTATATCTAAAGATCTGTAGGCAAATGGAAAACCATGTGCATCAGAATAATTTCCTTCGCCAATGAGGACCGCTGAAGGTCTATACCACTTTGAAAGAGGCTCATGTCCTATCTTTTGTCCACGTGGTAGAAATGTTGCATACATTTTCCCACCCAAAAAGGTCGCTAAATCATCATGTAGCCATCCACCACCATTGAAGCGCGTATCAACAATCAATGCTTCCTTGTCTGCGTGTTTACCGAGAGCATCCGAATACACTTGTCTGAAACTCGCATCATTCATCCCCCGGACATGAACATAACCCAATCTTCCTTCGGAAAGCACTTCAACTTGCTTGTTTCTGTTTTTTACATAACGCTCGTATGCCAAGTTATTCATTGCACCTTTCGATATGGGCTTGAACACTTGACTATATTCTTCTCCCTTAACGGTGTAGGTGAGTAAAATATTCTCCCCTGTTTGATTCTTGAGTAAGCTATAGTAATGCGGCATGTTTTTAATTATCTCCCCATTAATTTTTGTGATAACCATACCTGATTTGGCATTAGATTCATGAATGAGTAGCGGACTCTTGTCAATGATCTCTGCTACCTTAATACCAGTCCCATCATACGCATAGTCAGGATAAATTCCCAATGAAGCTGTACGGTCACCACCCTTCATACTGAAGCGATATCCAGACCCTGTATGAGAGGCATTAAGCTCACCAAGTAATTCGCTGAGCATTTCAGCAAAGTCAGGACCATTATTGATATGCGGTAAAAACTTTGCGTATTCATTTTTATAAAATTCCCAATCTACGCCATGCATATCTTCCACGTAGAATTTTTTCAAAGTTTGTCTCCAAGCATGGTTGAAAATGTATTCAAATTCCTCCTGCTGGTTTAGTTCTACTTTCGCAGAATAGGCAACTGGCTTTGGCGCACCGCCTTTTACACTGATTTTCTTGATGGATCGATTTGTAATGACAATAACGTTTGCTTCTTCTTCATCAAACTTCAAATATCCATAGGATGTTCCGAGCTTCGCGAGCAATTTCGTCTCATTCTTTTTGAAATCTTGTACCCACAAATCAAACCCTTTCTCAAATGAGCTCAAGTAAAATAGCTTTGACCCATCCTTGGTCAATATAGCATCACTCAATCTAGAAGAGTGAATGGTGAGTCTCTTCTTACGGTCTTTGGCCTTAACCATATCAAACTCTAGCGGCTCTATTGATGCTTCCTCATCATCCTCATCCTCATCGGACTTTTTCTTCTTAGATTTTTTATTCTTTGTTTTGTCCGCTTTCTTTTTGTCCTCTGTTTTGCTGTCCGCTTTCATTTGCTTTAGCTCTGCCTCTGAAAGGTTGAATTGATCATAGGCTCCTTGAGTTAAAAACATTGCATAGGCATCTCCCTGGCTCCCCCAGCTCCCGTGGCTTTTCATTCCATTTCGACCCGAGAACCAAATGATGGCTTCACCTCCCATCACCCATTTTGGGCTAGAGCATTCGTATCCACTTTCTGTTAAATTAATGAGCTCTTTTCCGTCAGCAGAAACCAAACCTACGTCTCCGTTCCACCTTTCGAATGGTAAATATTGAACTAAAAACCACTTTCCATCAGGAGACCACTGATATGCCTGATCCCCATCTGAGTATGAGTAATTATACTTCTTTTCTAAAACCGTCCTCACCTTCTTGGATTCAAGGTTCATTACACGAAGTACGACTCTTTCCTCGAGGAATGCGACCTCTTTACCATCAGGAGAAAATTGTGGCTGAAATGTTTCCTGAGCCGTCTCAACAAGCACTTCTTCCTTTAAAACAGTGGAAGCATAAAACAATTTTTCTTCTTCACGTTCAAGACTAATTTGGTAGATATTCCAGCTTTCATTTCTTTCTGATGCGAACAAGATGCTTCGCCCATCGGGACTAAAGCTGATGCTTCGCTCCTGCTCCGTTGTATTTGTAATTCTTTTCGTCTTCGAATAGTCTAATGCTGTTACGAAGATTTCTCCTCTTGCTACAAAAGCCAATTCCTTGCCATTTGGCGAAAGCACAATTTCAGAAACATCCCCTTTCACATCTATGAGTTCTGTCGTATTGAAATCGTCATCGCTGTTGATTTGAATGGCAAGTCTAACGGGTTCTTTTGATTCGATAAGGGTATACAGCTCGCCGTCAAAGCCAAATGACAATGTCCCATCATCAGACATCGTTAGAAATCTTACGGGGTGGTCTTTGTAGTTTGTGATTTGCGTTTTGGTTCCAGCTGCAATGTTTTTCTTCCAGATATTAAAGCTGCCTGACTCCTCGGATAAGTAGTAAAAAGATTGCTCGTCCTTGCTCCAAATAGGATTTCGATCTTCACCCTCGAAATCAGTCAATTGTGTATGCGCTTTGGTTGCAGCATCGTAAACCCAAATATCTCTAGTCACCGCCGAGGTATGGTGTTTTCTCCAAGCGTTTTCATAACCGACTCTGTCATGGTAAATTAGTTTTGTCTTGTCTTTGTTCCAAAGGGCAGATTCTGCAGGTGTCGTTAAAACTTGATGTAATTCGCCATCCTTATGAATGGAGTACAATTCACTTAAAACGCCTGAAGGGAATTGACTATTTAAATAGGAGTCTAACCTAGAAGAGCTAAAGTAAACATGACCAGAGCCATCGATTGAGCTCGGATAATCATCAGAGGAATGGTGCGTTAATCTCGATGCATTCCCACCGATTGAAGGCATTGTAAAAATATCATAGTTCCCATACCTATTCGAGGCGAAAGCAATCGTCTTTCCATCCGGCGACCAAGTAGGCATAAAGTCATGCGCGGCGTGTGTGGTAATTGCATTTGCTTTACCTCCCTTTGAGCTAACGAGGTAAATATTTCCTTTATAGTTGAACGCAATCTGAGCTCCATCGGGAGAGATTGCCGGGTAACGCATCCACAAAGGTGATTGCCCAAAAGTGTTTCCTGCGATAAATAGAATGAATGTGAATAGTTTTAGTTTCATGGTGTATGTTAAAAAATTGATTGTCGAATGTAGTGAAAAATTGGATGTACATATATGTTAGCGTACCCAATAAAAAAGAATAAATCTAACCACCTGACCAGAGGCTCTCAAAAAAATTAAAAATCCAATACAAGACTAACGCGCCTAATCCCAATGAAATTATTGCACTCACTAGTATGATCCGATGAATTCTACTCATACCTTTACGCTTATCCATACTTTCACCTTTAGGCTTATCCATACTTTCGATTTCAGGAGTTCCAATTGTAACAATTTTATCAATGTTTTTCTTTTCAATCTTTATGGTCAAGTTTGGTGAGATGTCTTTTTCCTTTATAAAAATATGTAGCTCTTTTTTTCTAAATGGTGGATTTCCAATCAACGTTTTCGGAACTGTTTTTGTACTTTTCTCACGTGCATGTAAAAGAAGATAGTCCTCCCTAACATTGGGCTTCGATAAAGTATGAACGGAAGAAGATTCATCGTGAATAAAAAATTTCCAATCCTCTGGTATATCATCTATATTTTCTTGAGAAAATAGAAAGTCATTGGGGTATTCTGACATAAGATGGTTGTAATTGTATGAAGAACAGCTAAATAGGTTTGTCAATAAGACGAAGAACAAAATTCTTACAAAAATTTTCACCCTTTAATTTACACATTATGCCAATACAAACAATAGACGAACTACTAAAACAAGCATACTAATATTCCATGCTCAACACCTTCGCAGTTCTTTCATCACCATAGACATAGATAAGAGTTGTGAATGCAACTAGACAATTAATTCCTCCGTCTAAACTATAATTACCAACAACTATTCAAATGACAATACAAACAAAAGACGAACTGCTAGACTTCATAGAAGCAAATTTTGATGAATTATCGAACAAAGCCTATATAAACATTTGCAACGCCATGCACATTTACCAGTATCGTAAGCCAGAAACTAAGCAAATGGCTTTGAAAAGAATTAATGAACTGTGTTCATTGGCACAAAAATATCAATCAGCAAAGGATCTGCCCTTTTCTCTTAATTAGTAATATCTGAATAAGTCAGAGCTCGTTAAAAGAATAGGATGTTTAATGATGTTACTCAATTGTAAACACCTTCTCTATACTTCCGTCATCATAGACATAGATAAGAGTTGTATTGGGTTTAAATGAAGTCTCACGAGCCATCATATCAAATATTTGGATGAGGTTCTTGGAAGTGGTTAGATCGTTTATTCCTACGGTTGACGGGGGACAGTCATTATTACATTCTTCACTAAAAGATGTTTGGGAATCTATATTCGTCCAATTTTCAAATGACCACTCTGCATCATCAACTTCTACACAAGTTAGGTTAGGGTTACCCATTGCGAGAAATTGGTAAATAGCAGTGTTATTTCCATTTACCACATTCAAACAAGTAAGATGATTCCATCCACAATGCAAATGATATAAAGCAGTGTTTTGACTGACATCAAGACTTGTAAGTTGATTTCCAATGCAATCCAAAAACGCCAAAGCAGTATTCTGACTAACATCAAGACTTGTGATTTGATTGTAATGGAAATTCAAACAAGTTAAAGCAGTGTTTTGACTGACATCAAGACTTGAGAGTTGGTTATATTGAAATTGTAATAGCTCTAAAGCCGTATTCTGACTCACATCAAGATTTGTGAGTTGATTATCGTAACAGGTAAGCGTTTCCAAAAGAAGATTTTGACTCACATCAAGACTTGAGAGTTGATTATTATTACATTGTAATATCTCTAAAGCCGTATTTTGACTCACATCAATACTTGTAAGGTTATTATGATAACAATATAATTCAGTTAAAGCAGTAAAAGCCTCAATGCCTTGAAGATTTTCAATTTGTAGAGTATAACAATTTATAGCTCCATAAAAAACGCTTGCCTCACTCAATTGTATCTCATTATCTCCATTCGTATTAATCTCACTATTCCCAACCAAATAAGCCTTAAAGTTAGCATCAGGTATATAGACATTCTGCCCAAAAAGACTTGCAGATAAAAAGACGGATAAAAATAGTAGTGTTGTTTTCATACCTCTAAAGATAGAAAAACACGGATAAACCGATAACGGCAAAGGTTAAGATAAACACGAAGACTAATAC
>CAJXDT010000050.1:0-14972 GCA_913052055.1 uncultured Cryomorphaceae bacterium | reverse complement strand
CTGAAATGCTATTGGTACTCGTAGCAGGCAAGCTCAATGCATCTCCACTACAGATGTCTGCAATTGGTGAAAAGCTTGGAATGATAGACTCGGTCAAATTAACTATAAATTCCTCCTGATTCGTAATCGTACAAATTACACTAGATACAACGGCAGTTATGGTTACTGAACCATTTGAAATACTGGGTGTGAAAGTTGTTGTAGTTGAATTTGGATTAGAAAAACTACCTCCCGGTGAGGACCATGCAATTGATGGACCTAATCCTGAAATAATTGCTGTTAAGTCAATTGGTAAACCGTTACATTGAGTAATATCTGCTAACGGATCAATCGTCGGAGCCGGACGAACAACAACTGTTGTACTTGTGGGTAAAGCACATTCTCCTGGATCTGGAGTAAAGGTATATGACGTTGTGATTGTATTATCAATCGCCGGAGACCAAGTTCCAGACACACCGTCATTACTAACCGAGGGAAGACTTAAAGGCTCACCTGCGCATATGTATGGAATTAATGAAAAAGTGGGCTCGGTTGCTGTCGGCGCATTAACAACAACGGTATTTCCTACTGAACATCCTGTGTTGTCAATAACCACTGCTGTGTAACTACCCGCTGCCAAATTAGACAGTGTATTCGTATTTGAAGAGGAGAAAGATGTTGTTGAAATGAGTACTCCAGTATCGTCATACCATTGGTAAGTCCAAGGTAATGCAAAACCCGTAGTCTGAATTGTTGCTGTACCATCTGATGCACCCGACCCACAAGATACGTTTGTAGATGACATCGTCGGAGGAGAAGAACAACAGGAAAGCACACTTTCAAATACTGTTGAGGGATCATCCTGACATGCAGGGCTCGTCCAACTACCGGATTCACCATCAGCTGATGTGTTTACTGTCACAGAGAGCGGTGTACTCGATGAGCAAAGAGAAATAGGCAGCGTTGTTAAGCTCCAACAAAATTGAGGGTCGCATGCCTGTGCGTCTGAGTCTCCCCAACCTGCCGTTAACAAATTATTAAAGTAAAATCCAGCCGGCCAATTTACGCCATTTACTAAACCAACGCCATTCGGATTCCAAGCCCAATTACCTGCTGAATTGCATGCCGGAGGTGTTGTGGTAACTACATTTGCTGGCGTTGTGACCCATCCAGCACTCCATTCTACCTGAACAGCGTGGAGCCAATTGGCGCTGACTGCATCATAATCTGTAAGCGTATAACAAAATTCAACCGTTTGATCAGCAGCATATGTTCCATTTATAGGTGGCGGATTAGCCGTTAAAACGCCGCCTTGAAGACAATCACTACAATCGTTGTTGTTATTTAATTCAAGTGAAAAAGTTCCTTGAGAAAATGGGAAGTTCCCGCTTATTTGTACATAGTATGTTTCTCCTGGCGTTAAAGGCTCAAAAACAGTTGCGTTAATATTTCCTGCGGCATCCCCAATGACGCAGCCCCGACCCACAAGATTTAAACAATTACCAGACCAAAGTCCGACATTTGGATTGGCAAACGCACTGGATAAATTAAGCTCTAATATCGTCCCTGTAGCAATAAAAGAATACCAAACATCATTTGCCCCCTGCGCCATATCTGTTGTCCCAGTGCCGCAATCTGTCATATAGACATATGGGTTTCCAGCTGTAGATCCAATGGATGTACCACTCGTTGTAATTACAGAACCAAGGCCATTTCCCAAGCCTGTACATGAGGCCGGAGTTGGCAAGCTACCCAAATCGGTAGCATTTGAACAGTCATCACCTTGAGCAAATAAACCGAAAGAAGCGGATGTGAAAACCAATAATAAAATTTGAAATAACCTCATTTTAGTTCGACTTTAAAGATTTAAATGACTGACTTTTTTTAGGAACCAATAACCAGCCTTCAGACGAAATAACGTAGACATTATCGGAATTGATTAATTCATTTTGAAAGCAATTGGAATCTATTTCGATGCCGCATGATAATACTTGTGCTTTGTTTTTTAAAAGAACAACTGCACCATCATCGAATTTTAATTGAAAATTAGAAGTCTCATGATAATATCCGCACCAATTTGCCTTTTGAACAGCCAATTGAATTTCCTCGATTGCATATTTGGAGCCTGTTTGAATATCGCTGTACTTTTCCTGGGCGTGCAAAATAAATGACGAACAGAAAAGACAAAATAGTAAAGTCGTTTTCATAGTTGAGTTAATGAAAACCCCTAATAAAAAACCACAAGAAAACTGCTCTAAAAGCAGTAAAAAACGATCAGCTCAACCAAAGTGCATAAGCAACACATCAGCATGATTGTGCAAATCAGAGTACCACAGAATATGGATCTTTGAGTTTCATTAAGAGTTTAGTTTTGTTTTAGTTTAGCGAAACAAAAATAACAGAATCAAGGAGAATGTCAAAATTAAATGACGGTTTTTAATCCATACAATTACAAGGAGGGTCGAATAACACTTTAACATTTGGTAGCTTACTTCGTATTTCAGCCTGAGCTTTTGAGTTATACATTAACCCGCGTAAATCTAACCTACGCAGCGTCGAAAGTAAATAAATACCGTCGCCTAATTCTCCAATTGGGTTATCATACATATCCAATACCTCCAATTTGGGATAATTAGCAATACTCTTTGGAATATACCCAAGTTTATTACTTCCAAGGATGAGTTCACGCAAGTTTTCCAATCTAACAATCTCTTTCGGGAAAACCTCAAATCTATTTTTACTTAAATTCAACTTTTCGAGCATTGACAATTCCTCAATCTTAGGTGAAATTTTGACAAGCCTATTCTTTGAGAGATCAAGACCTTTTAAATTTTTGAATGTAAATACCTGAGGAGGGATTTCAGTTAATTTTTTTCGAGAAATTTTTAAATAAAAAACTGAATCTAGTGGAGCATTTCGCGCTTCTTTCAAGGAGTAATACCTCTGGCCTATCAGAGAAAAAGAGGAATTAAGTACGAACAGTATTAAAATAGGTACGAACGTTTTTCTCATCTTGAATCAGTTGCGATTTTAGTTCCTCTAAATTAGAGAAAGTTTTCTCGTCACGTATAAATTTCTGAAAGAAGACTTTTACTTCAGCGCCATAAACTTCCTTATCAAAATCAAATATATGCACCTCTAATTTTTTTTCTTGTTCAGTATTTTTTTGCACTGTTGGATTTTGACCAATATTCATCATTCCCTCAAAATGCTCATCTTTAATCTGAACATTTACGGCATAAACTCCATCCTTCGGAAGAATTTTATGCTCATTATTCACTTCTATATTCAGTGTAGGAAAACCAAGTTCTCTGCCCAACCTTTTGCCCTCAACAACTTTACCAGTGCACAAAAAAGGCCTACCTAAGAACTCATTGGCTCTCTCAATATTCCCATTATTTAAAGACTGACGGATTTTTGTTGAACTTACATTTACCTCTTGTACCTCCTCTGCAGAAATCTCTTCAACATCAAAGTCAAAAATTTTTGCTGTTTCTTTTAAAAACTCTAAGTCCCCCTCCCTATTTCTTCCAAACTGGTGATCGTATCCAATGACTAGGGTCTTAACTTTTAGTTTCTCAACCAGAATATCTCTAACAAACTCAAAGGCCGTCAAACGAGAAAACTCCTTTGTGAAGGGATAAATTATTAAATTATCCAAGCCAAAAGAAGCAAGGCTTTCAATTTTCTCATCAATTGTTTGAAGAAGCTTTAGATTATGATTTTCAGGGAAAACAATCATTCTTGGATGCGGATAAAAAGTAAATAAAATACTCTCCCCTTGCGTTTCCTTTGCCCGGTCATTTAGTCGTGAAAGAATTTTTTGATGGCCTTTGTGGGCACCGTCAAATGTACCTATGGTCACAACGGAGTTTTTAAATGCTCCCAATTCATCAATACCTTTGAAGATCCTCACGGTTTTTTTTAGACTACAAAATTACGCATTTGTTGGATATTGACTTTCCCAATCAAATGATTAACTCTATTTTTAGCGCAAATAATTTGAATAATGAAAAAAATACTTAGCCTTTTACTCGGAATATCATTACTTAACAATGTGCTTGCAGATGAAGGCATGCTCATCCCTTCTTTAATCAAAGCTTTTGAATCAGATATGAAAGCCAAAGGTATGCGCCTGAGTGCAGAAGATATCTACAGTGTAAATTCATCGAGTTTAAAAGATGCTATTTTTCAATTTGGAGGTGGTTGTACAGCAGAAACGGTTTCTAATCAGGGCCTGCTGCTCACCAATCATCATTGTGGTTACTCACAAATTCAATCGCATTCTTCTCTTGAAAATAACTATATCGAAAACGGCTATTGGGCAAGTGATCTTAGTGAAGAGCTAACAAACCCAGGTTTAACTGCAATGAGAATTGTACGTATCGAGAATGTCACAGATCAAGTTTTACGTGGTGTTAAATCCGATTTCGCACAAAACGAAATAAAAACCAACATTGAAACCATTATCGAGAATGCCACAAAAGGAACACACTACACGGCAAATGTAAAGGCTTTTAATTATGGGAACGAATACTATCTCATGGTAAAAGAAACTTTTTTAGATGTTCGATTCGTTGGTACACCACCTAACTCCATCGGTAAATTTGGAGGAGACACAGACAATTGGGTTTGGCCTCGTCATACAGGAGACTTTTCAGTATTTCGAATTTATGCGGGAAAAGACAATAAACCTGCTGAATATAACATTAAGAACAAACCCTATACTCCTTTGCATTACTTACCTATTTCTATGAAAGACCGTAAAAATGGCGATTTTACAATGGTTTATGGCTTTCCTGGAAGTACAGAGCAGCATGTTTGTTCAAGCTACTTAGAACAAATTATCTCCCAAGAACGTCCCTCACGTATAAGAATGAGAGACCTTTCTCTCTCGGTCATTGACAAGGCCATGAAGAACTCTGAACTTATCCGAATTCAATATGCCTCCAAGCAAGCTAGGATTTCTAATGCATGGAAAAAGTGGATTGGACAGATTGATGGTCTGAAACGATTAGACGCCGTGCGACTTAAAAAAGAAACAGAGCAAGAGTTTACTGAAAGAGCAATGTCAAATGACAATTGGAAAAATAACTATGGAGAAACTGTAGCTAAAATGAATGCCTTATCCGATGAGTTTTTTAAATACGAGTATCAATACGCTATGGGTATTGAATACTTTTATGTAGGGCCCGAATACTTTAAATTGATTCGTTCAACCAACGACCTCATCTCTAATTATGCAAAATATGTGGAGGAAGGGAAAATTGATGAAATCAAAGAAAACATGCTCAAAACTTCTGAAGGCTTTTTCAAAAACTACAACCAAGAGATTGATATGGAAATCTTATCGCTATTAACCCAAGAATACTTTTCTAAAATAGAGGGCGCTAAGTCTTTTAATGCGCTTTCGAATATCGCTGCAAAATCAGTATTTACATGCCAAGAACGATTCGATCAGTTCATCCAGAAGTTCAATAAGAAATCAGCTAAAAAATTACTTAAAGATCCAGGGTATAGCCATTACACAAAACATTACGCAGAATGGATTGATAACGTTATACCAAATTACCGCAGTTTTTCAAAAGCTATGGATGCGCTTCTAAAAAATTACGTGGCAGGGAAATTAGAAATGTTTCCAAATAAAAAACATTGGCCAGATGCAAACAGTACCCTAAGAATTACTTTTGGACAACTTGAAGGGTCATCACCTGCTGATGGAAAGGTCTACACCGAGCATACAACACTAGATGGTATTATTGCTAAATACAATTCAGGAAACCCAGACTTTAAAATAAAACCTAGAATGCTCGAGCTATTTGAAGCAAAGAACTACGGTAAGTATGCCCAAGATGACGAGCTTTGGGTTTGTTTTTCAGGGTCTAATCACACGACAGGTGGAAATTCTGGTTCCCCAGTGCTTGATGCTGACGGATACCTTATGGGGCTCAATTTCGACCGAAGCTGGGAGAGTACCATGAGCGACTATATGTTTGATCCGAATCGATGCAGAAATATTGTTGTCGATATCCGATATGTATTATGGGTGATAGACAAGTACTCTAATGCGGGGCACCTCATAGAAGAAATGGAATTGAAAAAATAAATTCTAAGACCTAGAATCAATTCCGGATTTGGATACTTTGTATTTTATTGGATAGTTCAGTAGAAAAAGACAATTGAACCGAAAGGCGCTCTGTCTCTGTCACATACTTTGCCGCAGAAAAAATATCATCATCCTCCTCTTTCCCCTGGAATTCATAGTCAAAATCTCCATCGGGATGATGCTTAAAAAACTCCATCAATACCATTGAGGCCTGAGCATGGTTATATATTCCCTCAGTGCCATCAACAATAAGTAGAACTGGATTCTCACAATATGATATAACAGATGATGCATCATTTTCCTCGAAAGCAGTAGCAATTTCATTGTAAGGTAAATCTCCGCTAAAGAAAGTTCCTAGCAATAAGACTTGAAAATAAAAGAGTACAACCTTCATGAAAGAATTTTGTGAAAATTAACAAATATTAGACCAAACTCAAATAAATAAATTTTTGAAATCCTAAATTAGGAATATTTAGAAGTGAAACACTTATTTAGAATCATTGTAAATAATACCACTTTTATGGTATTGTGATAAAAAAATAACGACGGTACTTTTGCAGTCGGATATTATTACGAAATAAGTAAAATTAAAAACAATGAAAAAAAGTGTATTATTATTAAGTGTAGTTGGTTTGTTTGCACTAGGATCTTGCAAGAAAAAAGGATGTACTGATCCAGCTGCACCTAACTACGACTCTGAAGCAGAAAAAGATGATGGAAGTTGTGAGGACCCAATTGTCCCAGCTTACACAGTACCAACAACTTATGCATTTACTGATGCTGATGGAAACTCTACTGTATCTTACGGTGGTCAAACTGCACGAATGGATATGTTGTCTGAAATGACTTCATACCTTAAAACTGCAAACACAAGCGGTGGAAGTAACCAATTAGATGGAGCTACATTGTTGGCTATGTATGACAATTCTTACACAGGATGGTCTGATCAATCATTAGTTGGAAACGGAAAGCAATTGAAGAGCAAAACTGCTCTTGGTGATGCTGGTGTTCAAGACCAATTCGAAGCGTGGATGACTGGAGCAGCTGCTGCAACTCCTCCAACAGAAGATGGTTACTACCTTCAAGCTGAAACAGGTCAAGAATGGACTCAGTTAATTGAGAAAGGTCTAATGAGTGCTTGTTTTGCAAGTCAATTGACTGGAAACTACCTTGCTGGTATCGAAAGTGATGACAATTCAGTAGCAGTAGATCCTGCTAACGGAAAATACTACACTGAGATGGAGCACCACTGGGATGAAGCTTACGGATACTTTACAGATGCTGTTGACTACCCAACAAATGGTACAAACAGATTCTGGGGTAAATATGCAAACAACACATTGGAAACTTTGTTAGGGTCTGCTACAACAATTAGCGAAGCATTTAGAACAGGTAGAGCTGCAATCGCTGCAGGTGTTACTGCTGATGTTCCTGCTCAGGTTGCAATTATCCAAGAAGAAGTGAGAAGAATGGTTGCAGGTATGGCAATTCACTACTTGAATTCAACAAAGCAAAAAGTTGCTGACGGTGAGTCTCAAAACAAAGTGAACCACTACATGTCTGAAGCATGGGCGTTCATCTACGGAGTTCAATTCTGTGCAAATCCAGATATGGATTCTCAGACTGTCAATGGCCTTTTGGCTCAAATCGACGGTGGATTCGAAGGATTCACGCAAAGTACTCAGTCAATTAATGCAACAATCGATTTGATTGCTGCAGCTTCTGGACTTGAGGCCTTCAAAAACGATTTATAGAATATAAATATCATACCCGGGCTTCATTGCCCGGGTATTTTTAAACTTGCTCAAATGAATGATATAATTAGAATTCAGTCTAACTCGAGAATACTTAAGGTATTCTTTTTTAGTATAATAGTATTACTTTCTTTTTCTTGTAAGAAAAGAGGTTGTATGGATGAAAATGCTGTCAACTATGATGCTGACGCACAGGTTGCTGATAATTCAACATGTACCTACGAACCTTTTGAAAAGACGCAAATGCTCACCAATATTTGCGACAATTATATTATTCCAGCATACACAAATTTCAATGAAAAAAATATAGCCTTGTCGAATAGCGTAAGCGGTTTTTCATCGAACCCAACCGTTGATGCTTTCGAAGCGCTAAAACAAACCTGGAAAGATGCACTGCTTTCATGGCAGCAAGTTTGTTTCCTAGACTTTGGCCCAGCTGCCTTTGTGATTCTCAATAATCAAGTCAACATATATCCTGTTGGTACGGATAAAATCAATAACAATATTAACCTTGGTGTTTATAACTTGGACCTAGCAGATAATAATGATGCTAAAGGGTATCAAGCGCTAGATTACTTATTACACCAGCCGGGTATGACTAACGAAGATCATGTTACTTATTTTATGAGTAACGCCAACGCTATGACCTACCTGACAGATGTTATTGATAACATCAACTACTGGTCGAATTACATATTGACAGAGTGGACGGGTTCCTACAAGGATAGCTTCAAAAACAATAGCAGCAGCGAAAGTAATGCACAAGGAAGCTCGATAAGTAACCTTGTCAATGGTTTGTGTTACCATTATGAATCCATCATTCGTAAGGGAAAAATAGGTCTGCCACTTGGCGCCTTTAACGGCTTCTCACAACAAGAAGAGCCAGATCTTGTCGAGTGCTATTATCGTCAAGAATCACTACCGTTTGCAATAGAGTCGGTAAACTCAATGAAAAAATATATCAATGGACAATCATTTAGTTCTTCAGAAAACAGATTAGGACTTGATGATTACATCAATTTCGTTGGGGCAACTCAAAATTCAAACACGCTTTCTTCAGTCATAAATGATCAAATTGACCAAATTATTAATAAATTGGAGCAACTTAACGACCCATTGAGCAACGAAATCATAACGAATAAACCTGCTGTTACAGAGGCTTATTCTGCACTTCAACAACTTGTACCTTATCTGAAAGCAGATATGACATCGGCTCTTGGTGTCATTATTACTTACCAAGATAATGACGGAGATTAAAAGGTGGCTGCATAAGCTTACTTTTTCGGATAAATCTATTGCGCCACTCGTTGTATTTCGAATACTGTTCGGAATAATGATGTTTTTAAGTACCCTTAGGTTCATTTTAAATGGCTGGGTGTACGATCTATATATTCAACCCTCTTATTTCTTTACTTATTTGGGGTTTGATTGGGTAAAACCTTTCGACTTGTATGGAATATCTTTGCTTTTCGGCTTATTACTTTTAAGTACCATCTTTATTGCGCTAGGGTTCTTTTACCGCATCAGTTCAATCGTTTTTTTCATTTGCTTTACCTACATAGAGCTTATTGATAAGACAAACTATCTCAACCATTACTACTTCATAAGTCTGGTGTCGTTTCTGCTTATGTTTCTTCCTGCGAATAAGGGATGCTCATTGGACGCCTATCTGGGCTTCACCTCGAAACAAGAAAAAGTTCAAGCATGGAGCATAAATATCTTGAAATTTCAAATGGCAGTAGTCTATATTTTCGCGGGAATTTCAAAACTAAACTACGACTGGCTTTTTGAAGCACAACCTTTGAGAAATTGGCTCAAGCATCAAACAGATTTACCCCTAATTGGGGAGCTGATGCAATACGAGTTCACTGCTTACCTTTTCAGCTGGGGAGGAGCTTTATTTGACTTATTTATTGTGTTTATTCTCCTCAATAATCGATTTAGAATATATGGCTATACACTGGTTATTATATTTCATGGCCTAACCGCAGTCATGTTCCCAATTGGCGTTTTTCCATACGTCATGATTATAAGTACGCTTATTTTCTTCTCACCAGAATTTCATAAAAATATAGTAGCTTGGATCCAAGATCGAATCTCGTTGAAATCAAAAAACACAAATCAAGCTCAAACAAATAATCCAGTTTTACCTAAACGAAGTATAGGAATTATACTAAGTCTTTATATTTCAATACAGCTGCTTTTGCCGCTTCGATATTTGGCCTATCCGGGTGATTTGTTTTGGACAGAACAAGGATATCGCTTCAGCTGGAGGGTAATGCTCATTGAAAAAGCAGGGTACGCTCAGTTCTTTGTTCATCATCCAGAAAATGGAATGAAAAAACTAATAGATAATAAAGAATATCTCACGCCGCAACAAGAAAAAATGATGTCTACACAGCCTGATATGATTTTACAATTTGCACATCATCTTAGAGATGAATATAGCGATACAGTAATTGTGGAGGCTAATGGAATTGAAATAGACATCAAAGAAGCTAAAGTCACTGCAGAAGTTTATGTGAGTCTTTTCAATAAAGGAAGTAGATTATTTATAGACCCTGAAGTTAACTTATCAAAAATAAACCGAGGTTTTCACCACAAAGATTGGATTTTAAAAAATGAGAAATAACCAGCTTTTTTTACTATTTATTTTCTTTTTAGGCTTTACTTCAATGGCTCAAAAAGGCCAAATAAGCGGGCAGATAAATTCAGAAAGTGGAGATGAAATTCCCTTCGCTCAAATAAGTATTATTGAGCTAGATAAAAGCTTTTATTCTGATAAAACAGGCTTCTTTATGAGTCCCAAAATACCCTACGGAGCTTATGTGATTGCCATAAAGGGAAATGGTTTTTATGAATTTAAAGACACGATTGAATTCACTAGCCAAATGCCTGCATTAAAGGTAAAGCTTCAAAAAAGTAAGGAATATACTTTAGACGAAATTCAGGTTGCACGTAACAAAAACAATTCTTTTTTTATTCGGAGAATGAAAGCCATCGAGGGAGATATTCTCACACAAGGTAAAAAAACAGAGGTGATTTCACTGGAAACAATCGATGCCAATAAAGCAACAAATTCAAGTAGGCAAATATTCGCAAGAGTTCCGGGGCTCAATATTTGGGAAAGTGATGGAAGCGGCATTCAAATCGGTCTTGGAGGAAGGGGACTGAACCCAAGTAGAAATGTCAACTTTAATACACGTCAAAACGGTTATGACATAAGTGCTGATGCACTTGGATATCCTGAAAGCTACTATACCCCACCGAGTGAGGCAGTAGAGGAAATACAGATGATCCGAGGCGCTGCATCATTGCAGTTTGGACCACAGTTTGGGGGACTTATTAATTACAAGCTTAAAAAAGGAGTCAAGGATAAAAAAGCAGAGATCATTGCAAGACATACGCTTGGCTCTTTTGGACTGAATAATTCATTTCTATCTGTTTCCGGAACCATAAAATCATGGAACTATATCGCATATGGAAACCATAAATTCGGAAACGAATGGCGTCCAAATTCAGGGTTTCAATCAACACAAGGACATATATCAATATCAAAAAAGCTTTCCCAAAAATCAACACTCGGCATCGAATTCACAAAAATGTATTACTTAGCGCAACAACCAGGTGGGCTCACAGACAATCTTTTTAATACGAATCCAGACACTTCAGTTCGAGAGAGGAATTGGTTCAGGGTAAATTGGAACCTTGCAGCACTAAACTTCAACCATGTATTCTCCTCAAATGCCAGCTTAAGCTCTAAAACCTTCGGTCTTATTGCAAGTAGAGAGTCACTAGGATATTTAGACCAAATCAATCGAACTGATCCCATCTATTTAGATCCCGAACAAGCGGGACGAAATTTGATTTCAGGGATGTTCCAAAATATTGGAAATGAAACACGGTTCATACAAAAATACCGGGCCTTTGACCAACCCTGGGCCTTTGTGAGTGGCATAAGAGTTTACAAAGGATATAGTGAAAACCGTCAAGGTTCGGCCAACAAAGAATATGGCCCTGACTTTTATTTTGTAGGATTAGATGGTAGTGCAACCAATAGCAATGTGAATACCGATTATCAATTCCCTAGCTTTAACCTTGCCTTGTTCGGCGAGCACATTTTCAATGTCTCAAAAAAGCTTAGCATTACCCCAGGTATTCGTTATGAATACATCAGCACAAACGCCACAGGAAGCTATCGCTATACCAATTTCGATTTGGCTGGAAACATCGTGTTTGATACACTCTTTAACTCTGATCGCACAAGCAACCGAGACTTTGTCATTGCAGGACTTGGAATAACATACAAGGCTACTAAGGACATTGAGTTGTACTCCAATTTTTCCCAAAACTATCGCAGCATCCATTTCACGGAAATGCAAATCCAGAACCCCAATTTCAAAATTGATCCTGACCTGCAAGATGAAACTGGGTTCAACTCTGACATAGGAATTCGAGGGCAGATCAGTAATAAATTATTCTTTGACGCTTCGGTGTATGCAATGTATTATAACAATCGTATAGGAACCACTTTAGAAGTGGATCCTGTCTTGTTTTCAACCTATCAGTATAGAACAAACGTGTCTGCAGCCAGAACATTCGGGTTTGAATGCATGAGTGAAGTCGATTGGTGGAAAGTAATTGTCAGCGATACGGCTGATATCCGTTTGAGTACCTTTGTGAATTTCTCCTATAACAATGCCATATATGTTCGTTCGGAGGAACCCGCATTTGAAGGGAAGCTTGTAGAATTAGTTCCTCCTATCGTTCTAAAAACAGGACTTACACTTGGAACAAATCGATTCTCAATCTCCTATCAATATAGCTTTACCCAAGCGCATTTTTCCGATGCCACAAACTCCAACTATCAAGCCAATGCAGTAAACGGATTAATTCCCTCCTATGCCATTATGGACTTATCAGGAAAGGCAGTCTTTGGACGATTTCAGCTTGAAGCCGGCGTCAATAATCTCACCAATAGCTCCTATTTCACAAGACGCGCTGTGGCTTATCCAGGACCTGGTATTATTCCTGGGTCACCTAGGAACTTTTACCTCACCCTTCAGATAAAAATATAGTCTTTAAAATTTTTAGAAATCAAAAAGCCAGTCTTTTCAGACTGGCTTTTCAATGGTAGCGGGGACAGGACTCGAACCTGTGACCTTCGGGTTATGAGCCCGACGAGCTCCCAACTGCTCCACCCCGCAATATATCTTTTGGGTTATTCTTGTTCTTAATTGGGACACCAAAGATAGCTCAAAGCTTTAATCCCACCAAACAAAAATTCAATTAACTTACAGATTGACCTTGTAAAAATTCTTTTTCAGTCTCTAAAAAGCTCAATTCACCTTCGGCGTTCTCCGCCATAAGTATCATTCCTTGAGATTCAACACCACGTATCTTTCTAGGCGCTAAATTGAGTAAGACGAGCACTGTCTTTCCTACAACATCCTCAGGAGCATAGTGCTGCGCGATTCCCGAAACGACAGTTCTCGTATCGATTCCCGTATCCACGCTAAGTTGGAGTAATTTATCTGCTTTTTTAACTTTTTCCGCACTTAATATTTTACCCATTCTCAGGTCCATTTTCTGAAATGTCTCAAAATCTATTAATTCTTTCATTGGAGGAAATTTAGAAGTTTGTTGTGATTTCTCCTTGAGCTTTTGAACCTCTAATTCAACAAACTCATCTTCAATCTTTTTAAATAATATCTCTGCTTTATTGATCTGTGTTCCTACAGTCAATTCATTAGAATCTTTTAAATCATGCCATTTGTCACAATTGATATTTAAAAATCCTTGCAGTTTTTTGGCTGTTTTTGGAAGAAAGGGCATGCAGGCGATGGATAGCTGACGCGTAATTTCTAGTGCGACACTCATGATGGCTTCAACTCGATTTTCATCCGTTTTTACGAGCTTCCATGGCTCATTATCCGCCAAATACTTATTACCTATACGTGCAATACGCATCATCTCGGCTTGCGCTTCTCTAAGCTTGTATTTCATGATTAAATCACCGATACGCGCAACAGAATTACCTACCTGTGCTATAATTGCTTTATCCTGATCGCTTCGTGTTCCCTGAGCAGGAACGATACCGTCATAATACTTATTGGTCAAGACAACCGTTCTATTTACAAAATTACCGAACACATCAGCAAGCTCCGAATTGACTCTCGCTTGAAAATCTTTCCACGTGAATTCAGCATCTTTGCTTTCGGGAGCAATTGAGGTTAAAACATACCTTAGCTCATCTGTTTTTTCAGGATAAGCCTCGAGATACTCATGAAGCCAAACTGCCCAATTTCTTGATGTAGAAAACTTATCTCCTTCTAGGTTTAAAAATTCAGATGCAGGCACATTATCTGGTAGGATATAGCCACCATGGTCCTTAAGCAATATTGGAAATATAATCGCATGGAAGACAATATTGTCCTTTCCTATAAAATGAACCAGCTTTCGGTCTTGCGCTTTTTCTTTTAACCAATAATCCTCCCAGTTCTTATTATTTTCCTTTGCCCATTTCTTTGTAGCTGAAATATAACCTATCGGAGCATCCAACCATACATACAAAACTTTTCCTTCGCCATCGGGCAAAGGCACCTTTACTCCCCAATCTAAATCTCGTGTCATCGCCCTTGGCTTAAGACCTCCATCTATCCAAGACATACATTGTCCTGTAACTTGATTTCGCCATGCTTTAGGGTCGTGTTGCTGCACCCCGTCAAGTGTTCCCTGAGTGATCCATTCTTTCAGCCACTGTTCGTGTTGATCCATGGGAAGAAACCAATGAGAAGTCTTCCGCAAAACAGGAAGCTTACCACTCAATGTAGACCTTGGATCAATTAATTCTGTCGGACTCAAATCGCTTCCACATTTTTCGCATTGATCGCCGTAGGCATTAGGACTTTGACATTTAGGACAAGTTCCTGTAATATATCGATCGGCTAAAAACTGATTAAAATCTTCATCATAGTATTGCTCAGAAGACTTTTTAATGAATCGGTTTTTACGATTAAGCTCTTTGAAAAAATTTGAAGAGGTTTCATGATGCAAATCACTAGAAGTTCGATCATATACATCGAATTCTATTCCAAAGTCAGCAAAGGCATTTCCAATGAGGTTATGGTACT
>CAJXDT010000049.1:0-15787 GCA_913052055.1 uncultured Cryomorphaceae bacterium | reverse complement strand
AATTGCACTGCGCTCTTTATCAGTCAATTTAGTCTTAAAATCTTGTATGTCACTAGTGAAATTGAATTCGGAGTGAATCCAGTATGAGTGACGTATCGCTGCCACGTATTCATAAAGATCTGGATACTCATATGGCTTTAAATTGATTCTCTTTTCAAAGATATTTGGCTTTCTTTTCTGCGCCTGCTCGTTGCGGTATAAGATGTAACATTTGGCAACATCTAAAAATTGACTTTGCATCAATCTTTGTTCCACAACATCTTGTATCTCTTCAATACTCGGAATGTAATTAACGATTCTTCCATTTCTTTCCGAAAGAACATCAAATACTTCCAATGATATATTGGTCGCATCCTCTTTGGTCCCATTACCGGAAGACTGCATCGCGTTATGTACAGCATCAGTAATCTTATTTAAATCAAAGATTTCTTTCGTGTAATCTCTTTTTCTAACTTCTTTAAACATATCTCTTCTTATCTTATTTAACTCTTCAAAAACCGTTCTCGACGATCGTACTAACGAATCTACTTCTTATTTAAGGCCGTTTGAAAAAAATATTTAAGTTGTTTTAAACATCAAAAGTTGATAACTTAATAACTACTTTAATTATCAATGAGATACACTTCGAAACCTCATTTTTTAGATAAGATGAATGAGGTTTATTCACGAATTATGAATTTATTTGGTATAAATTTTGTTACACGAATTAAAATTCAAGATGAAAAATAGACTTTTCACATTTTTTTTGCTGCTCTGTGTTAATGCATTTTCTCAAGAGCAAGTTGCATTAAGCGAAATCATTAAGGAAATAGATTTCATTAAAACGGATGCCGACAGCAATAGTACAGATCTCTCTTTCTATTATACGCCGCATGAGACAACCGAATTGAAAGCAGGTCGCCAAGGCGGTTTAAGCAAGGCCTCAATTAGTGGTAGTGAAGGTGCTTGGTATTTTTCTGAAGACATTTACCTAGAACCTGACTGTAGAAAAATCTGTTTTGCCTACATCTTTAGTTCTGAAGGAGATTTAGATGATGACGATTATTTATTTGAGCGAGAATCGTTTTATTATTTCAAAAACAAAGTGCTCATAAAAAAAATTGTAAAAACGAGGTCATCAAAAAATGAGGATGAATGGAAGGTGAACGTTACCTATCCAAATGACAAAGAACGTTACAATGACTTTGACAAAGATCTGCGAAATACCGTTTCCATTACTATCTTAAGAGAAGATTTCTCGTATTGCGATGAATAAAACCAAAAAATTAATTTATGAAAACAATCATCCTACTCTTAATCACCACCCTATCCATAAGCTCATTTGGGCAAAAAAGTATAGATATAGACGTCGACACCGAAACATTGCTTAATGTTTATTATCCTGGTGACAAAACCCTTTACAGCAACGTAATTGCCTTTTATGATTCAATAGCTCAAATGCGCGATACCTCAACTGTAGATTGGTTGTTTACTGAACAAGAAAAGCTTAGCGAGCGCCTAGGTGATAACTTTTCAATCAATGAAAAAGAAGGCACTAAAGCGCTTCATGAGGATTTAGAGGAAGCCCATATTCAACTTAGTCGTTCGCTTCCAGGATTTGAATTTCACATAAGTCTTTATTCCGATGCTGAACTTGAAGAATTTGAATACCTAGAAGAGGAGCCTGAGCTCATCGATGTACACGCAAACATGCAGTTCTTATTCGACCATGCCTCAAAGCACTTATTGAGAGGGGAACCAGATGAAACACGCCTTAAGATCGAAGGTGGCTTTGATATTATTTTTGAGGCTTGGAGCTCCATAAAACATGATTATACAACCTACTGCTATGACATTTGTTGCGATTGTGCTCAAGAAAGCGCATTGGGTTCTGGATTGCATAGCAGGTTACTTACGGCCATTGTTATATATACTGCACATTCTAATCTATTTTCTGAAGCTTTAAAAGAAATCAAACAAGGGATCAAAAACGATGTCCTTTATACCTATGCTTTCAGCAGCCCAAAAAATGCCATACTTGCAGAATTCGACATCGTTAAACCCCTATTGGGGCTGAGCGAGGAAGAAGCGCTTATTTATGAAAAAAAGAGAATCTACCTTGAAGAAACTTCTGAGTCAGGACTTCACAACTACGGCCGTTAATACCAGAAAATAGAACCGATGGCCAAAACAATGAGTCCTTTATAGATATTATTGATACGGTCAAATTGCGTCGGCGTCTTAGAGGCACGCAAGATAAAAGTGGATATAAAGATCATCACGAAACTCGCACCAAAATAATAAGAGATGTCCTGGGTCAAAATCTTGGGAAACAACACAATAATCATAACCATCGAAGCAATCATAAAAGAAAGTATAATATACTTGCAGTTGCGAATACCGAAAAGTATAGGAATGCTTTTCTCACCTACAATCAAATCCCCTTTTAAAGAAACCATTCTTTTAACGACCTCCCTTGTCACTGTTAAAGCTGCAATATATCCAACGAAGAGACCTATCGTTAGGTTAGTAGTCATGTAGTAAATACTAATACTAGCAAAGGGAGAGACGGTAAGCAAGGTGGCACCAAGCTCACCTGTCAACGGTTTTTTACGAAGCTTATGAGAGTAAAACCACAAACCAAATGAAAAGACGGCATTGAAAACAAAAACCTTCCAGCCTGAAAAAGAAGACAAAATAAGTCCAACAAACAGAAGAAAGACATAGCTATTAAAACAAAAGGATTTACTGACCACCCGACCAAATATGGTCTGCTCTGGATGGTTGATCATGTCCTTTTCAAAGTCATAAAATCCATTAATAATATAGCCTGCCATAAGTAAACAAGAAATACCTAAAATATTCATATGCAGGTATATATCTTTTAATATATAAAGTTTTGATACACCTGAATTAAGCATATACATTGCACTTAAATAAAGTGCGCAAGTCAGCACAAAGACATTGTACCAACGTACCAAGGAAAGCATGGCTAATGCTTTAACTACAAAACGTTCTCTTTTAGACCTAAAAGAGGGCTTTTCGGTATTAAAATCTGTGGATGACATTTAATGGATACCCTTGAAGTTTAGACTTCGCTTTTTCAATGTCCTCAGTGAAACCAAGAATAAATCCACCACCACCAGATCCACAGAGCTTGAGATAATAGGCGTTAGAATCAATTCCTTCTTGCCATAACTTATGATATACTTGAGGAATCATTGGCTTGAAGTGCTCCAAAAGAATTTTGGACAGACCTTTCATGTTGGCCAAAAGCGGCTTCGATTTCTTGTTCAGGAAGGCATCGATGCACGCATCGTTGTATTTCTTGAATTGCCCTTTCAACATTTTACGGAATCCTTCTTCCTTACAACGCTCCATAAAGTGTTGTACAAGTGGCTGTGTTTTTCCCGTAGTACCTGTATTCATTAGAAAGATCGCTCCTTTACCTGTGGAGGTATCAGGAAGACCTACAGTTCCTACTTCACTTTTTGACTTGATGAGTACTGGCAAGTTTAAATAACAAATCAACGGGTCTAGACCAGAGCTCTTACCGTGATAATAAGACTCTAGGGTTCCAAATATTTTTTTAAGTGAAATAAATTTCTCATTGCTCATGTTCGCATCTGAGGCGATTTTATCCTGGCTGTAGTTGTCATAGATCGCGGCAACAATGGCACCAGAACTTCCTACGCCAAAGCCTTGTGGAATACTAGAATCAAAGTGCATGCCCTTATTTAGGTCTGTACGAAACTTCTCTAAGTCCAAAGCACATGGTAATTTACCCTTCGCTTCGAGGCCTTCAAGATGTGATAAGAATTTTTCTAGCTTTTGATTGGAGTCTTTTGAGGTCGCGTCAGGCGCAGCACTGAAAAGCAGTTTTCCGTTATAATCGTTGTAAGGAATAGACAAACCCATTGAATCGTGGATGATTCCGTATTCTCCGAAAAGAAGAATTTTACTGTAGTACAAGGATTCTTTAAGCATAATGCTCCATTTTTAGTAGCGGCCCATTTCCAACTTCATCACAAATATACTGCTCATTTTGACAGTAAGCAATTAATTCGTCCTTGATGAAGTTCAAGGCAAGCTGTTTATATTCAGCAGGATAAAGCAAATGAACATTTGCGCCTGCATCTAAAGTAATCGTAAAAGGAATGTTGTCTGACTCACGCTTTTCCCAAACCTTGTGTATGATGTTCAAGGTATTTGGTTTAAAGAGCATAAAGTAAGGATCAGAGGTCATCATCATCGCATGAAGCGTTAGTGCTTCCTTCTCTACTAACCGATTAAAGTCCAAAATGTTCCCAGATTTGAGGATTTTCTGTAACTCAAGCATGTGATTCCTTGCTTGCTCAAATCGATTTGCAGCAAAGGGATGGTCATTCATGAGGTCATGCCCAAGGGTTGAGCTCACCTTCTTCTCTCCTTTGTCTACCAATAATATGGTATCCTGATACGTTTTGAAAACATCGTGTACATTATCATAAGGAACCGCAAAATCATTGCTACTTTCTGCGTAATCAGCATGCGCACCCCAGACACCCATCGGTCCATATACTGAGCGACATGCACTCCCCGACCCTAGTCGGCTTAAAAAAGAAGCCTTCTTATAAAAGTCAGCATCAGAAAGTCCTGCTGCTTTGCGCTCAATACTCAGCACACACAATGCCAATGCACTGAAACCTGAAGCCGAAGAAGCGATGCCACTACTGTGTGGAAAGGTGTTTTCAGTTTCAATTTTGAATGCATAATGATTGACATAAGGGCAATAGCTTTCTATGCGCTCGAAGAAAGTCTCAATCTTTTTCAAGAAAGAAGGTTGCTCTTGACCCCCAACAAAGACTTTTACGCTGCGTTTGTCTGCTTTGGAAAAAGATAGCTTGGTTGCCGTGTAGCAATTCTTGAGCGTGAAGCTTATCGAAGCGTTGGCAGGAAGCTGCACAGGTTTCTTTCCCCAATACTTCACTAGCGCAATATTTGAAGGGCTTTCCCAAGCTACGGTGCCTGATTCAGGGACGGATAGGTTTGCTTCTGCGGTATATTCTTCTTGAATCATTGCTTAAATGTAAGGTTTAAGAAAGGTGGGTAAAAAGGGTTGCGAAATAATTATCAACAAGGTTTTCATGAAATCTTTGCGCTACAGAATTAAAGACTCAAATTCGTGGATTACAGGAAACCCTTTGTCAGCGAAATAAACACGGTCTTGAGCATCTCCTGTGGCAAGGATAAAATCTCCACCCCAAGCGCCCAGCGACTTAACAGCGCCTTTATAATCAGAGAAGTAGAGCTGCTTAGCGGTTGGATAACCCAATACTAAACTCATTATTTCTTCATGTTTGTCAAGCGCTTCATTAAAAACATCAAGAGACGCTGCATTCATCATTGTTCGGGTTAAGGCTGAAATCTCCTCAACAATTGCAGCCAAATCAATACTAGATTTTCTGTCTTGGTATTTATTGACCTCACTACTACTCTTTTGCTTGGTGTTCAGATATACAAAAAACAGAGAAGCGCTAAAGGCGGGTTTCCATTGTATTTGGTTGACTTCCGCCAAACCATCACTTAGTTGATAGGTGATTGGCGAATCTGTCATACCACAAGCTACATCATAGCCACTTCCATTGCTTACCTTAAAATGCAATTGCATGGGGTCAATACCAAAACATTGTGCCACACAACATAGTAAAGTTGAGCTAGAACCGAGTCCCCAGTCCGTTGGAAACTCCAAAGCCGTTGTAACCTCGCCTCTTAATCCATCCGTCGTATCAGAAAGCCCTGCTGCAGACAATAATATTTCCTTAAGCGTTTCCGCCTTGCGGTCATCGGAACTGTCTACAATTGTTAGCTCAGCACCTTTAAAATGAGCTTCAAACCACGTTTCACCCTTTATATCGAGACTTCGCCAATATAGTATGTCATGATCGACTTCTTTGTAATGCAAGACCTGGCCTCTCTTGGTCGGAAGCGCCATTGACAAGCTACCATCAAGAATGGTGTATTCGCCACTTATTAAAAGCTTTCCGTTTGCCCGAAAGGTTTTCACTTGTTTTGGTTTTGTAGCTCTTCTTGGGTAATACCGCGCAATGCGCAGAAATAATCTACCACGGCTTTATGAGAAACCACTTTGTCTGCAAAATGGTCTTTAATGACTTTACGCTCTTCTGCTGTTCCACCCAATTGGTTGATGATGTTCAGCAAATGCATCTTCATATGTCCTTTCTGAATACCGGTTGTGACTAATGAGCGCACTGCACCAAAATTCTGTGCCAAACCAACACATGCGATGATTTTCATGAGCTGTGCCGCGTTCGGTTTACCAAGCAATTGGTGTGCAAACTTTACCATTGGATGCAAGGCCGTCAAGCCACCAATGGTTCCGAGCGCCATAGGCACCTCAATCCAGAAACGAAAGTTTCCATCCGTAATATCTACATGTGTTAAGCTGCTGTAGCTCCCATCTTTCGCTGCATAGGTGTGCCCACAAGCCTCAATGGCCCTAAAATCATTTCCAGTCGCAATCACTACGGCATCGATACCATTGAAAATTCCTTTGTTGTGCGTCGTTGCTCTATAAGGCTCAATCTTGGCCACATGAATCGCTTGCTCGAACTTTTTGGCAAATTCCTCAGGAGAAAGATCTGTTCCCTCTGTAAGGCTTTCTATTGGGCAAGAAACTTCAGCGCGCACCAAACATTCCGGTGTATAGTTACTCAAGATACACATGATGACCATCACCTTTTTGTCCGCCTCTGCTAGATCGCTGTTTTCAAGTTCCCCTTGTAAGATTTTTGAAAATTCCTCCAGGATACTATTAATGAAGTTGGCACCCATAGCCTCACAGGTTTCAAACTTCGCCATAAGCTGATAGTAATTCGGTTCGTCATCCGTCTTGTTGACGAGCTGTATATCGAGTATACCTCCTCCTCGCTTGCGCATGTTTTCGGTGAGGTCATTGGTTTGTTCAATAAACTTGTGCTTGATGGATTCAAAGAAACTCAAAAGCGTCTCATATTCGCCGTACCAGGCAAAATGCACATGCCCCACCTTCGTGGTAGAAATCACTTCTGCTTTAAATCCACCTCGGTTCATCCAAAATGTGGCGTTCTTTGCAGCCGCAGCCACAACAGAGCTCTCTTCAATAGCCATTGGCACACAAAAAATCTCGTCATTGATCAAAAAGTTTGGTGCAATCCCAAAAGGAACATAAAAATTGGAGATGGTATTCTCAATAAATTCATCGTGGATTTTCTGCACCTTGGCATCATTGTGCCAATAGCTTTTGAGGAGTCCAACACATTCTTCGTCTCCATCAAGGTACTCATTGGCAATCCATTCAATTTTAGCTTCCTTAGAAAGCTTTGAAAACCCTTTTACTGATTTCTTAGTCATGTTATTCCGTTTGTTCTACAAAGTTAGCAGTTCTATGCTTGTGAAATGCAATAGCATTATTGAGTTTTAAACAGGTTTTTCGAATACATGTTCACTTTTGTTAAAACGTAACAAATTTACGTCCTATACATTTATATTTACTATATGAAAAGAAAGACAATCAATCTTGAAAAATTCCTTGAACTTTATACGCCCTTTTCAGAAATAGGCGGATGGTGCACTGAAAAACACGAGCGCAAGCACAATCTTTATGACTATTTCAGGAAGATTGATTCTATCTCAATTCAATCAAAGAAAGATGGATTGGCAGCATTGATTGAAGGAAACAATTCTTTCACCGTTTTTAGAGTGCCACGATTGCAACGTGGAAAAATGTTTAACTTGAGAGGTAAGTGGGTACTTATGTCTGGCGCAGGTGGATTCAGAGGAGGTAAATGTCTTGAAGTATTTAAACTAAGAAGTAAACCCTCTGATGAATTATTTCATAAAATGAGTAAGCTTTATGGTTACTGTCAAAATGAAGATTATTATGAGGAGTTAGAGGAGTACTATAGCCAGATAGAAATAGAACGGTCAAAAAAAGACAGAAAAAAACCTCGCATATATATATTGGCTTTTATTAGTCAATACTCTCCAATTAAAGCCACTTGTACAGAATGCAACTTAGCAACCACTTTTTCAGGTTATTGGTCTTACAGAACAAAAGAAAGACATCACAATGTTGACGAATACCAATGTCAAAGTTGTGGGGCATTATCCTTTTCAGAAGAGGAGCAGAAAGGTATTGCAGTTGCGTGTATTGATCCTTGCAAATGCGGCGGCCAGCGTAGGCGAGACAAGAATATCTTTTGCCCAGGTTGCGGTTACCGTAAACGCAAAAACAACAGAGCAGAATCGTTTACAGCGATATCTCAAGTTGAATTAGATATTCTTGAAAAAAGGCATGAGTCCATACTCGAGAATGATTAAGAGCTGAGCCATTTGTCAGTCCTTTTGACCATAAAAAATTTAATCACTATTTATCAAAATGTAATCTTTTATAGCTTCTTGCGTTAGTAAAATAGAATATCATTAAGAGTTCCGTGAAAGTCACGGATGCCAACCGATCCTTCGCAGGGCACGGTGGAAAAAAGATGAGAGGCTCGCACCTAAAAACAAACAGCGAATCCCATTTATATTTCTCTTGATGATGAATTGTTTAACCTTTTAAAACATTTCATTATGTCAAATCAATTTAAAGAAAGGCTCAGAACTTACTCTGACCTTGCGCTTGTAAAGGCGTACAACAAAGACCTTGGTCACAACGGCTGGGTATCCTCCAGAGGCGAATTCCACATCGCCCTACGTGCCGAAATGTACCACCGTGGTCTAAATCCCGGCGCTATTATGCACATGCGCGGGTTTCATCTAAAAAAGGAATTCAAATCTGCACTCGTAGCCATGAATATCCTGCCAATTCAAAAGCTGGGTAAACAAGTCTTAGCGCAGCTCATCTTGGATACCGAAAGCAAAAAACATGAAGTCGTGCTACTCAGCCCAAAGCTCGTATTGTTGAATGATCCAATCGTTAAACTAAAAGACCACATAACCTCGGATCACTCACCTGTTCTAATTGCTGTGCAGCATGAAAATGTACAAACCATTTTCGACGTTAGTGGACTAAAAGACCAATTCTTAATTGGATTCAATACGCGGAACAAAATCAAATCTGTTAATTGGATCAATGGAGACGCAAGACATGTATTTCAAATGGCAGTATCAAGTAAAACGCTATTGAGCATTCCAAAAGAAGTCATATTGGAATCAGCTAGCTATCTCCTAGGAAAAAGAACAGATCTAGAAAGATTTATAAATGACATTGTAAAAATTGAATTGGTGAACCCTTTAAACTCAAACTCATGAAAAACGTAATTAAAATTTTAAGTATATGTTCTATAATATGTCTATCCAACAAAGCTTTCAGTCAACCATTTAATGTACCCAAAGGGTTTACATACATGGGTGACGAAGAATATCTCTGCAGGGCAGACAACAAGACCGAGGCCATAGACATATGTCTTAAGGTCTATGACTTTTATGACGTCAAGATGGATGATTTTGATGTGGAGGAAAACTCAAAGGTTTTGATGTTCAGATACTTTAAGAGTGACAGAAGGAATCGCATTTACGTGCTGTTTGCTGTAGAATACAAGGATGACTATGACGTGGTACTAAGAGAGATAAAAGATAAAGACACCTACTTTTTTAGCTACGATGACTATGACGGGTATACTTACGATTTAATATACAGGAAACTATGAAAAATACAATCAAAATTTTAATTCCACTACTCATAATTAGCACCAACCTGATGTCGCAGAAGTTCGACGTTCCAGATGGGTTTGATTACGACAGCGATTACATGAGTTACTTCAAAACCGTAAAAACAAAGAAGGAGGCGGTCTCTGAGTGCCGCGATGTGTTTGAGTTCTATGGCCTAAACAGTCTTGATCTTATCGTGAGTCACGATTCCAGGATAATTATCTTCAAGAGCATAGATTCCAAGAAAAAGAATCATATGATTGTGCTATACGCCATACACTTTGACGGTATGTATGACTTATCATTGAATGAGATAAAAAATGAGGACAAGGTCTTGTTCAGTTTCGAGGACTACGATGGCAAGGAATACCTTCTGAAATACTTCAAGCAAGAGGATTTAAAATAACAACTAAAACAGAAAAACATGAAATCAATATTTCTGCCCTTATTTGGAAAAAACAAAAAGGAAACACCTCCAAAACAAGTCGTATTTAAGAGACCTTCAAGAGTAGCTTTAGAAGACGCCGTAAAGCATTATGTAGATTGGCGCTTCCCAGGAGCTAGCTATTGTCACGAAAGAAAAGACAAAGGATGGGACCTGAGCATGTATTATTATGATCCCAAACAGAATACTATGGAGCTGAAGATTTGCTTATGTGACGAGTTTGAGATTGAATTAAAGCTGCACCTAGTCGGTAATGTATTTGTTGGGTAAGATAATTCAAAAGCAGAAGTGACTAGATGGGATGATTATGTTTCCGTAATTGATAGTTTACCTATCTTCGAAGAATCATGTTACAGCAATCCACCTCAACCCTGCTCATGATCAAGCCGTATGGATTTGATTACAACACTGAAACGGCTGAAGACAATCATTTTCAAACGGGCGGCAACGCACTTTCGAGTAGTGAGATCACACGCCAAGCTCTTGATGAATTTGAAGTTTTTGTGAAGGAAATAAACGCCAAAGGTATTGAAGTAATCGTTTATGATGATCTAATTACCAAAGAAACACCGGATGCGGTTTTTCCCAACAACTGGTTTTCCACGCATAACGACGGCACGGTTCATTTATACCCGATGTTTGCGAATAATAGAAGAAAGGAACGCAGACAAGAAGTTTTTGACCTACTGACGCAAGAATACGGCTTTAGCATAGATAGAATCATGGATTGGTCCAAACACGAAGATATAGGTTTGTTTTTGGAAGGAACGGGAAGTATGATCCTAGACCGTCCCAATAAAATAATCTATGCCGCACTATCTGAACGCACTAGTGAGGAGCTACTCAAGCAATACTCCCGAGAAATTGGCTACGAACTAGTCGTCTTTAGAAGTTATCACAATGCGAAACAAAAGGAAGTCCTGATTTACCACACCAATGTAATGCTTTGTGTGGCCCAAGACTATGCCGTGGTATGTTTGGAATGTATCAAAGAACTGACAGAGAGAAAAGCGGTAATGGAGAGCTTAAAAAAGACCAATAAAACAATTGTTGAGCTGAGCCTTGACCAGATTGATCATTTCGCGGGCAATATGCTTGAAGCAAAAAATAAAGCGAATGAATCCTTTTTGATTATGTCTTCGAGGGCATACAAAGCAATGAATCAAGCACAAATCGCACAAATCCAGCAATATTCGCAAATCATTCATGCACCACTCACCACCATAGAAAATTATGGAGGAGGAAGCGCCCGGTGTATGCTTGCCGAAATCTTTTTACCACGACAAGAAAAATAATGCTGCACTTTTTTTTTGTATCTTATGTAACGGAATGAATGTGCATTCATTATGAAGCGCATAAACCCTTAAACGAATAATAATGATCAATAAAATTGCCCAACCCCTTGTCGGTATTCTTTTTCTTATCGGAATGGTTTTAAAATTCATGCACCTCCCCGGTGCGGGAATAACGATTTTTGTGAGTTTGTCCTGCGCTGCCCTTATGCTAATATTGACGCTTATGCAGGTCAAAGGAACATCCCTATTGTCTCAGCTATATAAGCTTGCCATTGTTAGTGGCGCTACTTATGTTGCGGCCATAATGTTCAAGGTGATGCACTGGCCAGGAGCAAACATGATGTTGGTGGTATCGATGGCTACCTTAGGACTCATTCTCGTTTTGTCGGCACTTAAGACGAGTAAATGGTATTATGCGCTGCTTTCCTTGTTGTTTTCGGTAACCCTGATTATGGCGCTGTGTAAAATCTTGTATTGGCCCCGACCTCCCTACTTGTTGTACGGTTCCTACTTTGGATTTCTTGCCCTGCTATCAGGTGTGTTTTTTTACAGAAGTCAATCTTTAAGCAATAAGGATACATCACTAAGTAAGCATTATAAAGTACTCGGGGGCTTAGCACTTCTTTCATTGGCGGCAACCTTCAAAATTAAATATTACCCTGACCTGCTCAGCATTAGTATTCAACCAATGCGCGTACTCGAAACATTTACTTTTGCGGGCATTGTGGCCGTCATCTATAGACTATTAAATAATAAACCTTATGCTACGGCACTTCAAAAAGATTATCAGTTCCTGAAAACAACGCAAGGGATCTTTCTGATCATGCTCGTAATGATGGTTTTGGTAGCGGCCAACTAAATATGGTTTGGGTTAGTAAGATTTTAAATAAATATGTAGCTTGGTAGTATGAATACAAAAACGGCTCTTGTCATTGGTGCCACAGGTGCCACGGGAACCTCACTCGTCAAACAGCTGCTCGAAAACGAGCATTATGGCCATGTGCATGTTTTTGCGCGAAAGGAGGCGTCCTTATCCCATGCTAAATTAATATGGCATGTTGTAGACTTTAACGCGCTTGATGAATGGAAAGCACAGCTCAAGGGAGATGTATTGTTTTCTGCCATGGGCACAACACTTAAGCTTGCGGGAAGTAAAGATGCCCAATTCAAGATCGACTTCACCTATCAGCACGATGTTGCCAAAGCGGCAGCAGAAAACGGGGTGCCTTCCCTCCTGCTCGTTAGCTCGACAGGATCAAGTAGTAAGTCACCTTTCTTTTATGCAAAAATCAAAGGCCAGCTAGAAGATGCCGTCAGTAAAATGAATTTTAAGCAGGTCCATATCTTTCAGCCGCCATTTTTGGACCGTGGATCATTTTTGCGCAGCAATGAAAAGTCGGGTATCAAATTCCTGAATATGGTCAATAAGCTTGGGGTTTTGCGTTCTCAAATGCCTATGCCAGTGGACTTCTTGGCCAAGCAGATGATTCGTGTCTCGTATCGAGAAAGCAATACCCAAGTCAAGACTTACAACCCCAAACAAATCTGGAAGCTGTAGCCATGTGTCAAGTTTCTGGTCAAATCAAATTCTGTACCTGTGCATCCGATATCGATGTAGAGGAAATGGACAACTACTGGGTATTACACCGACGAGACCCCAATAAAATGATATGGACATGGAGTCCTTGAATAACCTCATAGGTTTAGACAAGAAGGACTTTGAAATGAATCCATAACGGCCGCTGTAAGGATAATCGAAGAGAATCTCTATCCCCTGATTTCTCATTAATACCGAAGTGTTGGATCTAGGAGGAGAGGAATCAATCCAAAAGGTATGCTAACATTGAATAACTTAATCGTATAAAGCTCTATATTCTTGGCGTTTGCCACTGAAACAACCGTGCTCTCAGGATGATAGTTTTCTCCAGATTCAATGAATTCATCCGTTATGGTGATCACCATTCTTTTTCTGTTCTTCCAAGTATTTGAATTCATTGCATTTAACACCGCATCATAGTGGGATTCGCTGCTAAAATATTTCCTTTTTTCTGAAATCAACTCTAATGCATAATAATGGTCCTCATTTAGATCAGAATACTTGAACCAGTTGGGCCATTTAGAATACCTAAAGACGGCTCCACCTAGTCTTGAGCCATAAGGCATGGCTTGTACAATTTGATGACTTTTCTTTGAAATATCCTTTACATTATTTTTCATACTCCTTGAAATATCAACTAAAATCACAACATCCGTTGAGTCATTTGCATTTTGAGTAATTACATCTTCAAGCGCACGAACTAACTGATGAGAGGGGTAATTGAGATACTTACCACCTGTAAGACTGGCCAAGCGACCATACTCAAATCCCGTTCCTGAAACGCCTACCATTGGAACGGAGGAATTGTAGTATCCGGTTCTTGGATTCGTTCCGCAAAACTGAGATGAATAGTACCAATAGTTTGAAATATTATTATTCGAAGAAGGTGGCCACGCATTTGATGAACTTACGTTACCTTCAGAAGGTTGGTGGTTTGAATTTGATGAGGATGAAGTAACATTAGGTGCCGGATGCTTCGTACTATGCTGCTGTATGGGAGAACGGGCAGGATGCTTCGTAATATACTGCTGCTTCGAACTTGATGAAGAGGGTTTTGAAGGCCTTGAAACAGCAGGTCTAGGTTGCCTGACGGGTTGAGAAGGTCTAGAAACAGGAGAACTCGTAGGCCTAGGAGCCTTTTGAACTGCAGGTCTAGAGGGAGCGGTTCTCGTAGGTTTACTCGGAATATTATTTTTCTGACCGAAAGCGACAAAATAGAAAAGAAAAGAAAAGAATAGTATGGATGTTTTAATAAGCATGGATTTAATAAATAATAAATTTTAAGTCTTCGGAATCTGTAATATTCGAATCAAACTTTTATTGGGATTACGCGAGAATCGTGCCAAAAACAATAATTTCATATTCAATACACTTTTATTTGAGTCATTTGAGGAGATGTCGAAAACGACCTTTGAAAAAACACAAATCCTATGAAATAATTTGCGGAAATGACTATTAAAGAGGATGCGGTAGCTTAAATAATAATCGAGGAGCGTTCATTATTAATTTAATCTGTCTTGAATTTTAAAATGACGTACATTAATAATAAAATCATATGAAAATTTTAATAATAATAGCCAGTTTATTGCTGCTACAAAGTTGTGCAACACTCCTCAGGAAACCAAAAAGTAAAGATACTAAAACAGAAATTTACATCACCTCTGTTCCACCAAATGCAGACATCTACGTGGATAATAAAGTGGTTGGTAAAACACCTCTTAGCTATACGCATACTGGTAGAAAAACCGCAAGCGTTCAAATCAAAAAAGAAGGATACTTAAATGAACAATCTGGTATTAAAAGAAAAATAAATCCTCTATGGACAGGTATATCAATAATAGGCGGGGTGTTCCCGGGAATGGGTATTCCTGTATTTATAGATTACTCTTCGGGTGGAATATTTGATATTAAAACTGATTCTATAAGTGTAGAACTGTTAAGTTTAAAAGGTAATAGCGACAATGTACAGCAGCCAGAAAACACATCAAATCAAGTATCCAATCAAGAAAATCAAGAGGCATCATCAAATACTTCGACAAATGCTAGTAATAATTCTAGAGCGAATGATATTATCAGTTTTCCAGCATTGCAGATATTGACAGGTGGATATAAGCTTAGTGTACTTCCTAAAACAAGAGCCCGTTTTTATCTTAAAAATGGAACCAAGTTCGGGGCTCTAATAACCGATGTTTATGAGGATCATGTATCCGTTAAAGGGAGACAAGATATATATTTTAATAACGTAAATAAAATGAGGTTTTTTGGCTTTCGATTGTGGTATCCAATAGTTACATTTCCATCAATTTTCCCCCCAATAATTTGGTTTTTTACCGGAAAAGTAGCTGAATTTAATTCAAGCAAATGTAAATGGGATATAAAAGATATCAGAATAATAGAAGGTCTACCTGAATTTAAATATGGCAAAGCAAAATGTGATTAACAACTTTATTTGTCAATTATAACAAAATCAACAGGGTTTCAGAATACCAACTGGGACCCTTTAATATTTTATTATTTCTCAAGATCAATGTTTTCATTAAATAAATCAGTCGTCAAATAATCTAAATAGATGACCCATTATTTATCCAAAGTCAAATATTCTTTAGAGATATTCGAGTGCCATTAAAAAAAATAAAACTTATTTGATTTCTTTAAGAAAGAGGCCCTTGAAACACTTATTTTAATGACAAATCCCTTCTATCGCCTTGGGATGGACATCTGCTCCTAGGTATTTGGCCTCCATTAAATCTGAACATCCATCAATACCCAATAAGTAAT
>CAJXDT010000048.1:0-16129 GCA_913052055.1 uncultured Cryomorphaceae bacterium | reverse complement strand
AAATTATGAATATAAAAAATTTAATCTTTTGTTTTTTTATTGCATTAGTTGCTTTTTCATGTGAGGTTAATAACCAAAAAGTAGATAACAAAAGTGACGATCTTTATACTAAAAATTTGGCCACAGCAAAAAAGTTTTTTGAATTATTCCTAACAGAAGATACAGAAGCTCAAAAACCACTTATTTGTCCTGGCGTAACCCACTACCCACCTTTTTATGGATCTGAACCAGTTTTTTGGTAATAACGGGTTAATAAATATCTTTGTCAAGATATCATTTGATGCCTTGCAGGCTATAAAAGCCACTTTAGTTCTTATGCATTTAGCACATTTTCCACAGTTTTTAGGTCTTATAGACTTATCTATGCAAAATGATAAAGTAATGTGGGACGATTACCTCACAGACCACAACACAAACATTTTTAATGACTCTGTTTTTAGACTTATGATCGTAATAAACGGCTACGCAGATGAACAGGGTACCGGAAATGAAAATGAGCGCAAAGAGAACAATAAACTATTGTCTGAAAAACGTGCTCAAGCTGTTTCCGATGAGCTAATGAAGCAGTTCAAAGCACAAAAATCTAATGCAGAGCTAATTATTGATGTTGAAATCAACGGAAGAGGAGAAATGCTTCCTCCCGAAATTAACGCAGCACAAGCAAAAAAGAATAGTCCTGAAAGAAGAATAAGTCGTGTAAGTATGGTTCTAGGCCCGAAAATACTGCTATACAATTAAGCAGTTCATAGCACATGAGACCGAGAATTGAGGCATTATCAGAAAAAAAACTTGTCGGCTGCTATCAAGAAATGAGTCTCTCGGAAGATAAAACTGTTCAATTATGGAAAGCCTTCGGACCAAGAATTAAAGAAGTCAGCAACAGAGTTTCTCAAGACAAAATATCGCTTCAAATATATCCGCAAGGATACCATCAAGAATTCAATCCGGCCAATATTTTTATAAAATGGGCTGCAGTGGAAGTAAAGCATTTAAAAACCATACCAAAAGGGCTTGATACACTCGAGCTCCGTTCAGGACAATACGCTGTATTTGACTATAAAGGGGCAAGTTTAGATCCTGCCATATTTGAATATATCTTTAAGAAATGGCTGCCCAGCTCGAATTATTACATTGACGATCGACCTCATTTTGAGGTTTTAGGATTAAATTATAATAATGTAAATGCCAATTCAGAGGAGGAAATTTGGATTCCAATAAAGCAACAATGAGGGTGCAAGAATTTGAAAACAATTGTTAAAGAAATGCAGGAGGTTTTCTAAACTCGATTTTCGCATCGCTAAATATGGCTGATGTATTTCTGATACTCAAAAGAAAGCTCTTATTCCCTCCAACTGGTGTCCAAAAAATGGACAAGGCCCAGCAATGCATATTTCTGTTTAGTGAAAAATTCGCATTGGATAGCATCTTGTCAACGATATTAAAATTTAAATTACCAGATAAGTTCCATCTTTTTGTAAAACTTACATCTCCTCTCACACTTAAAGACTGAACAAATATGAGTGGGTCAGGATTTGTTTCTGTTACATTTTGATTCGCCCTTATACTATAGATGTGTGAAAGATTCATTTTCCAAGGAATATCAAAAAACACCATATGCTCAGGATGCAGGGCAAAATAATTGAAATCTGCATTCCATTGGTCGTTCAGATGTTCCGTTTCTTCCTTAATTTTTTCTCGATCTTTTTTGGGAGCTAGCACAAGTGTAGTTGAAAAATTAACAGTTAAGAATCTGCCTAATCCTTGGTTGTTTCGAATAGCATAATCAGATTGCGTAGAACCAGTGCTATCCCAAGCGTAAGGACTAAAAGTAGCGTTAGTAACAACATTCAACCAGTTTTTGGGACTAATTCGCATGTTCATAGTGATATTTGACAGATTCATAGAATCTTTTAAAAAATCATAATTCCCAGCAAATGAAAGTTGGTCAACAAGCCGTACCTTTTTGAATCCTGTCACCGTATCTTTATCTGATTTTAGTTTGAGTTCGAATGTATTGTTTAAGGCGAAAGAAAGAAAAGAAGCCTCAGATGAATTCCCAACAGAATATAAGCTGCGTTCATATGAGGAATAGCTTATTTCACTTTGGTCAACCCCAAAATTTCCCGTCACTAAAGGATTAATTAAAGGTACATACCGGTAGCTCAATTTCGGTGTCATAATGTGCCTCATCTTAGCTTGCTTTTTACCGACAAAATTATAGTACGAATACAGCACCGTTGTTGCACTAAGGTTCAAATTAAATTCATGTGCTAGATCAGCTGCTGATATTGTATCGACCTGGGTGACGTTGTTGATTGCATCGTACGACTTTTCTATTTTTCGAAAATTCAGCTTAGTGGCATAATTTGCACTTGGTGTTATTTTCAAGACATTTTTAAAAAGCCCTCCTGTAGTTTGTATACTCATCGACTGCTTTGCACCGTACATAAACTGTTCACTAATGCGATTGAAATCTCCTTGGCTGAGCAGAGAATCGGCAAATGTGGATTTATTTTGTCCATCAAAATTATACGCAAAACCAATGCGTTCAATCATCTTTTTCCATTCTTTATTCGAACGTTTGATCAACTTTTTGAATGGGAAAATCCTCGTCATATTGGCAGTAAGAATTGGACTAGTAAGAGAAATTGATTCCGAAAGCGAATTTTGCCTCAATGAAATCTTCAATCCCATATTTAGCGGTTTACCGGGAAAACTTTTATTCAAGTTGATGTCAGAATTGAATGAATTGTTAAAATAACCGGGATTTATAGGGTCTAAATTATTTTTTGTCTGGTTGTCTGAAATAAAATTAACATTGGAAGAAAAAGACCAATTTGGATTCGATTTCCGTGCTTTTCTATGGGTCCAAATGACCGTTGTCTTGTTATTTGTATTATCGTCGGGAAAACCAGTCCGATATTGCTGAAACCCCAAAGACAATCGTCCGGTATAGGCATACCTTTTTGCATAATCTAGGTCGTTTCTCAAGCCCCAGCTTCCACGGCTATATAAATTAGCATAAACAGATGTCTGAAGGCGGTCATTGATTGGCACATAGTAACCCAAGTTTTGAAACCCAAAACCATAGGCAGAGCTAGGAACTATCTCGGGGAATAGGATTCCGTGAGAGCGTTCCTTTTGATTTGGAATAAGTGCAAAAGGTAAACCGAACGGAGTGGGAATACCGTTGATCCATAAGTTCATGGGACCTGTAGCAATACGTTTTTCTGGAACAATTACACCCTTAGACAGCTGAAAATGATAATGAGGTTGTTCCTGATCACAGGTAGTGAGTCTTCCTTTTAACAAATGAATTTCTTCAGAGGGTTGGCGTTTTGCGGTTCCCATCTTGAAATAAAATTCATCCTGCTGCAAGGCAAGCTCCTTAATGAATCCTTTTTTCGTATTCATATTGTAGCGCATTTCTTCACAACGCATTTTTTCCTGACCATCCTGAAATTCGGGATACTCAGTAGGCGTTCCAGCTGAATCTAAAATATATTTTGCGGTAACTTCATTGAGGTCAAGGTCAACCTCAATATAACCTGCCTTCAGAGAAACAGTGCCCATATCCACCTTTGCATCTCCATATAAAAAAACCAGCTTATTTTTTAGATCACTGTATATAGAGTCTTTAGCACTGTAGGTAATAACATCATCTAAATCAGACTCATATACAACAACTGTATCCACGGGAATCACCTGAGCGGTAACCCTATTACTGCATTGCATTATTAACAAAGCAAGGGGTATAAAATATAGTATGGAATGAAGTTTGCTCAATAGGAGTGCACTAAATTTGTTTATATGCAAATAGATAGGACAAAATTACCAATTTTACCAATGTATAAGGGTAACGTAATGCGAACCTTTTTATTTGTATTGCTCGTTTTTAGTGGAAGTAATTCATGCCTCACTCAAAAGTCAATTGAAACGATCGTAATTGATGCGGGACATGGAGGTAAAGATCCGGGTTGCCATGGTAAATTTTCAAAGGAAAAACATGTATGCCTATCGATGGCCCTGAAACTAGGCGCACTCATTGAAAAAAAATATCCTGAATTAAAAGTAATTTACACACGAGATACCGATGTTTTCGTTGAGCTTGGAGAACGTGCCAATATTGCAAACAGGGCAAAAGCCGATTTATTTATATGTATTCATGCAAATGCTGCATCACCTGCCGCCTATGGCACAGAGACTTATGTATTAGGACTTCACCGTTCCGAGTCTCAACAAAAAGTGGCCTCGAGAGAGAACTCGATTATTGAGCTTGAAGAAGATGGCGGCGCGCAATACAAAAACTTCGATTTATCACCAGATGCCATTATCGCTAAACGACTACAACTATCTGTTTTTCTAGATCATGCCATAATGTTTGCCCAGTATCTGCAGGCTGAATTTAAAAAACTCGGTCGACGCGACCGTGGAGTCAAACAAGCGGGGTTCATGGTGCTATATAGAACAACCATGCCAAGTGTATTGATCGAGACAGGGTTTTTAACCAATCCAAGTGAGGAAGGCTTTATTGGAAAAGAAGCTGGCCAAGATAAAATGGCGCATGCAATGCTTGTTGCCTTTGAAAAATATAAGAGGTCTATTGAAGGAAAGGATGTGTCATCCTCTACCGTATCGCAGAATATTGACAAAGAAATACCTGAAGAAACTGTTCAAGAAGAAACTCAAACAAAACAAGATCCTCAAAACAAAGCTTTTGCAGACAAGGTGATTGAATCCGCACAAAAGAACTCAGGACTTACGTTCAGGGTGCAGATTCTAAGCCTCAATGCAAGAATAAGCGAGGATTCCCCTAGACTAAAAGGAGAAGAAAACACATATCAATACAAGCAAGGCGGTTTATTTAAATATTGTACCAAAGGGTTTGGAGAGGACGTAAAGTCAGCAGTAAAGTATAAGGTTCAAATGCGAGAAAAAGGATTTAAAGGAGCTTTTGTGGTAGCTTTCTTGGACGGAGAACGCATTGGTATAGAAAAAGCCATTAAATTAGTAGAAAAATAAGGTTTGAAATTTCAAAAAGAGATAAAGGCAGGATTAGTAGCAATATTCGCCATTTTGATTTTAGTGTTTGGCATTAACTTTCTGAAAGGCTACAGCTTTTTTGGAGGCGATGATGTTTACCATGCTTATTTTGAGAACTCTAATCAATTAATGGTCTCCAGCGACGTGATACTCAACGGTGTTGTTATTGGAAAAGTCGTCGGTGTTGCTATTTTTCCAGAGAACGAACCAAACCGAAGAGTAAAAATAACCTTTAATGTGCAAAATAGCACGGTCAAGATAACCAAAGGAAGTACCGTTGAGATTGGCTCACCTGACTTTTTTACAAAAGGATTAATCCTCAAAACAAATCCTTCAAATAAAAATGAATATAAGAAAGGGGCTGAAATCCCGGGTATAAAATCTAGTCTAGATATTGCCTACCAGGTGAAAGAATATGCAGATCCAATTACCCAAAAGCTTCAAAGTATGATGATTTCAGTTGACAACATGGTCAACTCCCTGTCTGCCTTTTGGGACTCTACAGCAACCTCAGAAATTGAAGGCAGTTTCAATCGTGTAAAAACAACTATAGACAAGCTAGGTAATGCTGCGGAAGAAATTGAACTATTTGTTGCTGAGGAGAAACTTCAATTCGCTCGAATAATGTCAAATGTTGAGAGTATTACGGTTAATTTAAAAAAGAGCAATTCTGCCGTAACCGAGATAATTGGTAATACAAAGAAAATATCGGATGATCTGGTCTCTGCAGATTTCAAAGGTATTATTCTAGAAGCAAATACCTCTATTCAAAAGATAAATTCCCTTCTGGAAGAGGTCCAGAATGGAACTGGAACAATGAGTAAGTTACTACATGACGAGTCGTTATATACAGAGCTTGTAGAATCAAATAAAAAACTTCAAGACCTCGTGGAAGACCTTACCCTCCACCCTGAAAGATATATTCATTTTTCTTTGTTAGGTTCAAAAACAAAAGGGACAACGTTAAGTCCTAAAGAGGAAAGGAAGTTAAGAAAAGTACTGGACAGTATTCAAGATTAATTTCGGAGATCAAAACAACAATATAAATCTATTGACTTTTTCTGTTCAAGTTGCCGAGTAATTAGGTAACAATAATTATCTTTAATTAGGAATTGCAAAATACAGACTGAATTTATTTTTAACAATACTATGCATGCATAGTATAATAAGTTTAACTATATTTGCCACATATAAAGACTAATGAATTTAAGTATTCTTTTATTTGCCATTATCGCTTCCGTTGGACTTGCCTTTTTCTCCTACAACATTTGGAAAATAAGATATAATATAAATCTTGGGCTTTCTCTTGAAAGAAAGGATCAAAAAGGGAAAAGGCTCAAAACAATGATACTCGTCGCTTTTGGTCAAAAAAAAATGTTTTCACGGCTCATTCCAGCAATACTTCATTTATGTTTATATGTGGCATTTGTCATTACTCAAGTTGAATTAATAGAGATCTTTGCTGACGGAATCCTGAACGAGCACCGCTTATTCAGATCTAGTTTAGGTGGATTTTACACTTTTACCATTAGCTTTATAGAAATACTATCGGTCCTAGCGTTTATTGCTACAATTGCGTTTCTTGCCAGAAGGAATTTACTCAAACTTCCGCGTCTAAACATGAAAGAAATGATTGGTTGGCCAACCAAAGATGCAAACCTGATTCTAATTTTCGAACTGATTCTTTTGGCCTGTATTTTTACAATGAATGGAACAGATGAAGTCCTATTTCAAAGAGGCGCCTCGCATGTGAGCGAAGGAACTGTTGGTAGTTTTGGTTTCAGCGTTTCATCATTTATCGGGCCACTATTTTTTGATGGATTGAGCACACACGCGTTACATGTAGCGGAAAGAATCGGTTGGTGGGGCCATCTTTTAATGGTATTGGGATTCTTGAACTACCTCCCTTACTCTAAGCATTTTCACATTCTTTTGGCCTTTCCCAATACCTACTATTCCAATCTAGAAAAGAAAGGAAAGTTCACAAATATGGATAGCGTTACCAATGAAGTGAAGCTTATGATGGATCCGACAGCAGATCCTTATGCAGCTCCTGACCCTAATGCTCCCCCACCCTCGAGATTTGGAGCAAAAGATGTTACAGATTTGACCTGGAAAAATTTAATGGATGCATATACATGCACAGAATGTGGTCGATGCACATCCTCATGCCCAGCAAACATTACAGGAAAACTTCTTTCACCGAGAAAAATAATGATGGACACAAGAGATCGTCTCGTGGAGGTAGGTGAAAATAAAAGGAAAAACGGAAAAGCGTTTGAAGATGGAAAATCTCTACTAGGAGACTATATTTCAGAAGAAGAGTTATGGGCATGTACCTCTTGCAATGCTTGTGTTGATGAATGCCCAGTCAATATAGATCCTTTATCAATTATCGTGGACTTAAGAAGGTTTTTGGTAATGGAAGAATCAAAAATTCCAAATGAACTCACAGGCATGCTCACCAATATTGAAAACAACGGTGCGCCTTGGCAATTTTCACAAAACGACAGATTAAATTGGGCAAATGAAGAATAACAAAGAGGGTTTTAAATTAATTGACGCCGAAGAGGATGGTAAGTCAATTTCACCTGTACTTCCAAATGAGGTAAAGAATTATATGATCGATATTGATGGTACAATATGTGATGATATACCAAATGAAGAGCCTGAAAGGATGGCTACAGCCGAATTATTTGACGATGCACTTGAAACCATCAATACTTGGTTTGAGGAAGGCCATATCATAACTTTTTTTACCTCTAGAGTTGAAGAACATCGTGAGGTTACTGAACAATGGTTAAAGAATAATGGTTTCAATTACCATGGCCTCCTTATGGGAAAGCCGAGAGGAGGAAACTATCATTGGATAGACAACCATATCGTACGGGCAACAAGGTATACTGGAAAGTTCACGAATCTTGTAGAGAAAAGTGCGAACATTCAAGTATTTAAAGAATAAAATATGAGTATTCAAGTACCAACAATGGCAGACATGATGGCTAAAGGTGAAAACCCGGATATTTTATTTTGGGTTGGATGCTCTGGTAGTTTTGATGATCGTGCAAAAAAAATCACGAAAGCACTGGTCAAAATATTAAACAATTGTCAGGTTTCTTTTGCCGTGCTTGGTAGCGAGGAAAGTTGCACAGGTGACCCAGCAAAGAGAGCAGGAAATGAGTTCACCTATCAAATGCAGGCAATGATGAATATTGAGGTACTGAACGCATATGAAATAAAAAAAATAGTTACCGCCTGTCCCCACTGTTTTAATACACTGAAAAACGAATATCCTGAGCTAGGTGGTGAATACGAAGTTGTACATCACACTCAAATGATTCAAGACCTCATCAATACAGGAAAACTAGCGCTCGAAAAATCTGGTTCTTTCAAAGGAAAAAAAATCACCTTCCATGATCCGTGCTACTTAGGTCGAGCAAATGATGTCTATGAAGCACCGCGACAGCTTATAGAAAAATTAGATGCTGAGCTCGTAGAAATGAAAAGGTGCAAAACCAAAGGTCTGTGCTGTGGAGCCGGAGGAGCTCAAATGTTCAAAGAGGCAGAAAAAGGGAATAAAGAAATTAATATTGAAAGAACTGAGGACGCTATTGAGACTGCCGCGGAAGTCATTGCAACTGGGTGTCCTTTTTGTAATACAATGATGACTGACGGAATAAAAAACGCAGAAAAAGAGGAAACAGTGAAAGTTTTAGATATTGCTGAATTAATTGCCAATGCAGCAGAGCTTTAAAACCCTATTTCCAGAAATGCCTGATGAAAGTCGGGTTTGGACCTACCTCTGCAACAGACTACTAAATGATGAGGAAGCAAATCTAGTTGAAGATCAAATCAAACATTTTACGCGCTCATGGAAAGCGCACCAAAAAGAATTGTCCGCGAATGGTAAGCTTTTATATAATCGGTACATTGTTTTGGCTGTTGATGAGTCAATAGAACGTATTTCCGGTTGCTCCATTGACTCTTCGGTACATTTTGTAAAAACAATCGAAAATAATTTGGAGGTTGATTTCTTCAATAGACTCAATGTTCTTGTTCTAAAAAATGAAGCTCCGCAACTCATTTCCTACCATGATATAGGTGCCTACAAAGGTGATTTTGTTTTTAACCCAAGAATCGAAAGCTTACATGAGCTAAGAGAGAATTGGCTAGTAGAAATTAAAGACGCACCTTATTTTTAATACGAACTTGATGCTCCACCAATTTTCTCAATAGGGTGCCATGTTGTTTTAAGCTCTTGAAAGTCCGTGATAAATTGGATTCCTTGTTCTCTCACCAGACTAAAATCATTTGAATAAATACGAACACGTTTTAAATTATCAACGGAAGCCAATTGAACTTCAGAAACATATTTATTGAGCTTATCCATTCCAATACCATTCACATCCATATGAGAGGATAATGGGGACCATAATTCAGCGATGGAACCAGTTAAAATATTCACAACTCCACCCGGCACATCAGATGAGTTCAATACCTCAGCTAGAGTAACAGCACAAAGTGGCTTATCTTCAGATGCAATAATTACGCATGAATTTCCTCCTGCAATAACGGGCATGAGCATTGAAACTAATCCTAATAGACCAGAGGACTGTATTGCCATAATCCCTATTACCCCCATTGGTTCATAACTTGAAAAATTAAAATGAGAAGAGCTCACAGGATTTACAGAGCTAGCCACCTGATTAAATTTATCGCACCAACCAGCGTAATAAACAATTCTATCTATAGAATTATCCACCTCCGTCTGCGCTTCCTTTTTGGTATAATCTTCAAGCATTAATTCTTCAACAAATTGAGCCCTTCTCCCCTCAAGCATTTCAGCGATTCTATACAACACTTGACCTCGGTTAAAGGCTGTTCTCTCTTGCCAAGGACCTTGTGCTTTTCTAGCTACTTGAACAGCATTTCTAACATCTTTTCTTGAGCTTAGACATACATTTGCAATAGGTTCTTTAGCTTTATTTAGCACCTTGTAAAACCTTCCAGATTCGGTTCTAGGAAACTTTCCTCCAATATATATTTTGTATGTTTTTAATACTTCTAAACGTTTCATATCCATTGTTATTTAAGATAAGCTCCTAAGCCATGTAAACCACCTTCCCTTCCAAAACCACTTTCTTTATATCCACCAAAAGGAGAAGAAGGATCAAATTTATTATAGGTGTTTGCCCAAACAACACCAGCCTTTAACTTCGTGGTAAGGTTAAAAATCTTGGAGCCTTTATCCGTCCATACCCCAGCTGCAAGGCCGTAAGGAGAGTTATTGGCTTTTTGAATCACCTCATCAACAGTTCTAAAAGTTTGAATCGTCAATACTGGGCCAAATATTTCCTCTTGCGCTAAAACGCTAGACTGAGCAACATTGATAAAAAGTGTGGGACGGCAGTAATAGCCTTTAGAGGGCAAAGTACAGTCGGTTTGAAAAAATTCAGACCCCTCTTTTTTTCCAATACTGATGTATTTTTTTATAATTTCTAGCTGATCCTTTGAATTAATTGCGCCAATGTCCGTATTCTTATCAAGAGGGTTTCCGATGACGAGTGATTGCATTCTATGCTTGAGCTTTCTTATGACCTTATCTGCAACATTCTCTTGTACAAATAACCTTGACCCTGCACAGCATACGTGACCTTGATTAAAAAATATTCCATTAATGATTCCCTCTACTGCCTGGTCAATAGGTGCATCGTCAAAAATTATATTCGCAGACTTACCACCCAACTCTAGCGTTGCCTTTTTATCAGAGCCAGCAATAGTTTTTTGAATGAGTTTACCCACAGCCGTAGAACCCGTGAAAGCTATTTTAGAAACTTTTGGATGCGAAACAATTGTAGCACCGGTGTCACCAAAACCAGTTACAATATTTACTACTCCTGGAGGAATACCGGAAGCATCAATAATTTCCGCCAATTTCAATGCTGTTAAAGAAGTGGTCTCTGCTGGCTTAAGAACGACAGTATTTCCCGCAGCAAGTGCAGGCGCTATTTTCCATGCAGCCATGAGTAATGGAAAATTCCAAGGTATAATCTGTCCCGCAACACCAAGAGGCTCATTACGTTGATTTGGAAATGCATACTCTAATTTATCAGCCCATCCAGCATAGTAAAAGAAATGATTGCATGCCAAGGGAATATCAATATCTCGAGCTTCGCGTATTGGTTTACCAGAATCAAGAGATTCAATTACTGCAAGCTCACGGGCTTGCTCTTGCATTAATCTAGCAATTCTAAAAATATACTTCCCTCTTTCTGCGGCACTAATTTTAGACCACACCTCTTTAAATGCCTTGTCAGCCGACTGAACAGCTCGGTCAACATCCTCTGCATTGGCATGTGCCACATTGGCTATATGTTTCTCATCATGAGGGTTAGAGGAGGAAAAATATTTCTTCGATGAAGGCTTTACCCATTCGCCATTAATATACAATCCATATTCTTTCTTCAAATTCACATGCCCAGTGCTTTCTTCAGATGTAGCATATTCCCAATTGTTGTTGTTTTTACTCATATTTAATCCAATGTAAAATAATCAGCAGATTGATAAACTCCAGATTCAGTCTTTAGAATCTGCATTAAGACATCATTTGCCAAACTACTTGCGCCAAAGCGGAACCATTTATTTGTAAGCCATTCCTGGCCTAAAACCTCCTTAACCATTACTAAATTATGTAGCGCAAGTTTGGAGTTAGAAATCCCTCCTGCGGGCTTCATTCCGACCATTACACCTGTTTCATCATAATAATCACGAATTGCTTGAAGCATTGTGTAAGTAACCTGTAATGTTGCTGCTGGTTGAATTTTACCTGTAGATGTTTTTATAAAATCTGCACCCGCATAAATAGCTATATCGCTTGCTCGTCTGACATTGTCTAATGTTGCAAGCTCACCTGTCTCTAAAATGACTTTTAACCTTGCAGCACCACAAACCTCTTTAATTGCCGCAATTTCATCAAAAACAAACGAATGTTCTCCAGCTAAAAACTTACCTCTTGAAATTACCATATCGATTTCGTCAGCACCATGGTCGACAGCATACTTTGTATCAGCGAGTTTTACCTCTAAAGGTGCCTGACCAGATGGAAAAGCAGTAGAAACAGAAGCTACCTTAATACCGTGAGCGCCAACAATGGATTTTGCTAATCCAACCATAGAAGGATATACACATACCGCTGCTACTGTTGGTAACCCTGGATGTCCATCATGTAAATGAGCTGCCTTAAAACACATTTGTTTTACTTTACCGGGTGTATCCTTGCCCTCCAGTGTCGTAAGGTCAATCATACTAAGAACCATCTTAAGTCCCTGCATTTTGGCAGTTGTTTTAATACTTCTTGATTGAAATCGTGAGACACGTTCTTCGACACCAACCTTGTCTATAGACGGGGAAGATGGAACTTTATGAAAACCGTATTTATCTATCATATATGCTATTCAAATCAAAGATAAGGAAAAGAAATAGTATCATTTTTTATTATTTCTCGTACAATAATAAGATTTTAGAATTTCAAACAAGGAATCTAGATGAAAACTAAGTACCTTTAATCAAAGAAAGCAAGAACTGTTATGCGTTTTTTTATCTTTTTAGTGATGTTTTTATTTGGTCTTTTTTCGACCGAGGATTTTCATGCCCAAAAATCTGATCACAATAGACACAGCCTTAAGTTTGACGTCGCACCCACACTCGTGGGGGAATTCATGCCCTACTATGAATACCTTTTTCATAAAAAAATAAGTGCCGAAATAGGCGTAGGATTTGTAACTGACAATTATCTTATGAATTTTGTGCAGGAATCGATTGGCGCTCAAACGCGACTTCAAAAAATGGGTCCTGCATTTTCACTTGCAGCACGCTATTACCCATACAGGGCTGGGGACCTCATATACTGCGCGGCAGCTATTAAATATAGAAGATACAGAGAAGCCTACCAGCAGTACGCTGCAACGGGAGCTTTAGAGGAAACTATTGAGTATAACCAGCGAATTATTCCAAGAATTGGATTAGGATACCACAGGTTTTTCGATCAGCACTTTTTGATTGACTTATCTGTAAATCTTGGCTTGGGTTTTGAAAAAGAATTCAAGCAAATGAATGCTTCTCCTGTTTCTAATTATTTCTTGCACTTTGGAATAGGTTGCAAACTGGCTTATGCATTTTAATTATAGCTCATTCAAGTAATGTCAAAAACGAAAACAGCCTTTTTCTGTCAGAGCTGTGGGTATGAGAGCCCTAAATGGTTGGGGAAATGCCCATCATGCTCTAGCTGGAATTCTTTTGTTGAAGAGATCAAACAAAAAAAAGGAAGTACCGCACCTTTTTCTAAAAACTCAACAAATGCAAAACCAGTTGTTCTTAAGGATATTTCCCAAAATGAAAAACAAAAAAACGAGCTTCAAGACAAAGAGCTAAACCGAGTTTTAGGCGGAGGCATGGTATTGGGCTCGCTCATACTTGTTGGAGGTGATCCTGGAATAGGAAAATCAACACTCATGCTTCAGCTCGCAATTAAGGAAAACTTAAAGGTTTTATATGTGTCCGGGGAAGAAAGTGAGAATCAAATTAAGATGCGGGCAGAGAGAATCGGTATTTTAAACGAGCAATGTCACATCTTAACAGAAACGAATCTAGAATCTATTCTGACGCATGCTAGTAATGTTGAACCTCAAATCCTAATTATTGACTCAATTCAGACATTACACAGTAGCCAAATTGAGAGTGCGGCAGGCAGTGTCTCACAAGTTAGAGAATGTACCGCCTCCCTTTTGAGGTATGCAAAAGAATCTGATGTCCCTACCTTTTTAATTGGTCATATCACAAAAGACGGCGGAATCGCTGGTCCAAAGGTGCTAGAACATATGGTGGATACCGTTTTACAATTTGAAGGCGATCGAAACTATGTCTATCGCTTGCTGAGAACGAGCAAAAACCGTTTTGGCTCAACAAATGAGATTGGTATTTACGAAATGTCAGGAGCCGGTTTGCGCCCTGTAGAAAACCCATCTGAAATACTTGTAACGAATTCTGATACTGAATTAAGTGGAATTGCCATATCGTCAACAATAGAGGGAGTAAGACCATTTCTAATTGAAATTCAAGCACTAGTCAGCTCAGCTGCCTATGGCACACCTCAGCGCAGCTCTACCGGATTTGATGCAAAAAGACTTAATATGCTGCTCGCTGTTCTCGAAAAGAGATGCGGATTTAAGCTTGGCGCAAAAGACGTATTTTTAAATATTGCTGGTGGTATTAAGGTAGATGATCCAGGTGTTGATCTAGCGGTTGCTATGGCAGTATTATCCTCCAATGCTAACCTGCCCATTCCAGCAGGTATAGCTTTTGCTGCTGAGGTTGGTCTTTCTGGAGAAATTAGGCCAGTAAATCGCGTCGATCAGCGCATTGCGGAGGTCGAAAAGCTTGGTTATAAAAAAATCATAATTTCACAAAATATAAAAGGATTCGATGCCTCAAATTACAAGATTGATATTGTGCAGTGCGCTAAAATCGATCAGGTAGTAAAAGCTGTGTTTTCTTAAACGCAATAAAAAATGGGAAAACTTATTATTGTTCCTACCCCTATTGGTAACCTCGAAGATATAACGCTTCGAGCGATTAGGCATTTGAAAGATTGCAATTTAATCTATGCAGAAGATACAAGAGTGACAAGGAGACTGTTGACGCACCTTAATATTGACAATAGAATTTTGGCATTTCACGCCCACAACGAACACAAAATCATAGATAAGTGTGTTGAAACCATCCAAGAAAATGAAACGACAGTTTTAGTCTCTGATGCGGGTACCCCTGGGATTTCCGACCCCGGATATTTACTTGTGCATGCGTGCATCAAAGTAGGTATTGAAATTGAATGTCTTCCTGGACCAACGGCAATTATCCCGGCCCTCGTTGGCTCAGGATTTTCATGTGAAAGATTTCATTTTGAAGGATTTCTACCTCATAAAAAAGGAAGAGAAACGAGAATTAAAAGTATTTCTGAACTCACCTGCACTATTGTCTATTATGAGTCTCCTCATAGAATTGTAAAAACATTAAATCAATTACAAAAGGTACTTGGCGAGGATCGAAAAGCGTGCGTAGTGAGGGAAATTTCAAAGATTTATGAAAGTTATCACCATGGATCATTTTCTGAGTTGCATAGTTACTTTACGGAAAACAAACCCAAAGGTGAGCTAGTTTTGATAATGGAAGGAAAATCTTAACGCAAGGACTTGAGCTGTTTTTCAACGAGCTCAACTTGTTTCTTTTGCGTTTCTATCTCATTCTTTTTGGTCGACTGATTTTCTAAATTTTCTTTAATTGAGTTTTTATTATCAATGATCTTTTTTTCAAAGTCTTTGATTTCTTTTTCAAGATGCTCCTTTCTTTTCACCAAATCTTTTTGCTCTTTCTCAAGACTATTTAAACGCTTATTCTCATCACGAACGATATCCTCAACCCAAGATTTAACCGTTTTCGAAGCGAAGTCTTCAATAATTTTCTCAATTACCTTATATTTTTCTGGATGGTCCTTGCTATTTAGATAGGCTCCACCAAGATCAAAACCAAAGCGGACAGAGACAGCGTCATCACTGGATAAGGAACTAACAGCATATGCATTGAAAGGTATCTTTCCAAGATCTTTTAGCTCGACCATCAACGCAATGTGTTCTTTTTTAGATTCTTTGTGCTTGCCTAAACCTTTAAATAGCTTTTTGATTTTTCCCTCAACAAAATCCTGAGAAACATAGGGGATTTCTACAACGAGTGCATTGACATTTTGAGCAACAGAAAAGTCTGACTTTGATTCTTTAACCTTAATAGATTGGGACATAGAATCAATGGAGCAAAAGAGAAATAAAATAAGATAAAGTGGCTTCATTTTTTTACTACTAATTTAAACTTCTTTTTGAATAGTGAACTGAAAACATTCTTAAATTTGAAATATGCGTTTCGAAAATGTTATCGGACAAAATGATTTGAAGAATAAACTTCTCAAAGAAGTTGAAAATCAAAAAATCAGTCATGCACAAATGTTTTTGGGCGAACCTGGCTTTGGCGCCCTCCCTTT
>CAJXDT010000047.1:0-16542 GCA_913052055.1 uncultured Cryomorphaceae bacterium | reverse complement strand
GATCAAAATGTCATCAAACTCGTTGTTGATCACGTAAAAAAGAATGTGAAATTCAAAGCGCAACCTGGAGCACCTATCCGAACGGCTTATTACACAGTTCAAATTGACGCAGGATAAGTATAAAGCCCAAATTGACTGGTTGTTCCATCAATTTCCCGCCTTTCAAAAGCAAGGAGGAATGGCCTATAAACCTGGCCTAAACCACACAAAAAAGCTTCTAAATCATTTTAATCTCGATATTACAAAACTAAATGCAGTTCATGTAGCAGGTACCAACGGAAAAGGCAGCACCTGCAGCTTTTTGGCTTCTTTACTGACAGAATCAAATAAAAAAGTCGGTCTTTTCACATCACCACATATTTTTGACTTTAGAGAACGCATAAGGGTTAACGGAGTAATGATCACTCAAACAGAAGTTTTGGACTTCATTGAAGAAATTCAAAGCCTACAGCTTGATTTTAAACCTTCTTTTTTTGAAATCACCTTTGTACTTGCGGTAAAATATTTTTTGGATCAATGTTGTGACTACTGCATATTTGAGACGGGTATGGGCGGAAGATTAGACGCAACCAATGTGCTACACCCAATCGCAACAGCCATCACAAACATTAGCCTCGATCATACAGAATTTTTAGGGAATACGCTAGAAGAAATTTCAAAAGAAAAAGCAGGCATTATCAAGGAAAATACACCTCTTTTTATTGGAAAAAAAGAAGGTCACAGCTTTCCAATATTTGATTCCATATCGAAGAAAAATAATGCGGTATTGCATATAAATCAAAATCAATACCCATTTGAAGGACTGCCTGAACATCAAAAAGAGAACTTCAACCTTGCACTTAACTTATTTACATTTATATCGAAAAGTAAAAATCATCCCGATAATCTAGAAAAAGCTTTACAACATTTGGAGCAAAACACAGGCTATGGTAAGAGACTGGAATGTATTGCTCAAAATCCTGCATTGTATTTGGATGTATCCCACAACGATGAGGGCATTCAAAGATCAATTGAATATGCCAAAGATCAATCAAAAGGAAAACTCTTTATTATTTTGGGTAGTGCAAAAGACAAAGAATATAGCGATCGAACATTTGAAGTGCTTAATCAAGCGCAGACAAGCTTTTGTCTATTTTCGAACCCGCGGTCGAAATCAAAAGAGGATTGGAAGCAAGCCACAAGGTTTTTTAAACGAGAACCGATAATTTTCTCAAATTTGGGCGAAGCTCTTGAACGAATACGACCATTGATGGCTCAGGATGATACGCTTCTCATTACAGGTAGTTTCTTTTTAATTTCGGATTACAAACCGTCCTTTTGGTAAACAAATCGTTTGTAAATCCCAAAATAGCTTTATCTTTGCCCCGATGGAAAAGCAGGTCATCCTTAACGCGAAGCACCTTGAATTGACTCTTAAAAGACTTTGCCATGAGCTCATTGAAACCCACAACGACTTTAGTGAAACAGTGATTATAGGCCTCCAACCAAGAGGAATTCACGTAGTCCAACGGGTAAAAGAACAGCTTGAAAACATTCTTGACAAAGAAATTACTTGTGGTTCCCTAGACATTACTTTTTACAGAGATGACTTTAGAAGAAGGGAGACGCCACTAATCCCAAGTGTCACAAATATTGACTTTAGTATAGAAAATAAGAACATTGTCCTTGTAGATGACGTACTATTCACTGGAAGAACAATTCGATCAGGACTAGATGCACTGCTCTCTTTTGGAAGACCCAAAAGTGTTGAGCTACTAGTGCTTGTTGACAGACGCTTCAGAAGAGACCTTCCAATTGACGCAAACTACGTTGGTAAGGCGGTAGACACGTTGTTGTCAGAAAGAGTATCAGTAGAGTGGACAGAAATTGAAGGACAAGACAAAGTAGTACTGTATAGTAAAGAAAATGATGAATAATTTAAGCGTTGAGCACCTTATTGGAATTAAAGAGCTGTCGACTGAGGACATTAATTTAATATTCAAAACAGCCGATAGTTTTAAGGAAGTAATCAATCGTCCCATAAAAAAGGTACCATCCTTAAGAGACATTACCATCGCCAATTTATTTTTTGAAAATTCAACTCGGACCAAATTGTCCTTTGAGCTAGCAGAAAAAAGACTGTCGGCGGACATTGTGAACTTCAGTGCATCTGGAAGTTCAGTCAAAAAAGGAGAATCTCTTGTAGATACAGTAAATAATATCCTTTCCATGAAAGTGGACCTTGTTGTCATGCGACATCCGAACCCCGGAGCGGCATCTTTTTTAGCAAAAAAAGTGGGTGCAAAAGTCATTAATGCGGGAGACGGAACGCACGAACACCCGACACAAGCGCTTCTAGATGCTTATTCAATTAGAGAAAAGCTGGGCAGTGTAAAAGGGAAAAAAGTCGTGATCGTAGGAGATATTTTGCACTCAAGGGTGGCACTATCGAACATTTATTGTCTTCAAAAACTTGGAGCCGAAGTCATGGTATGTGGTCCATTAAACTTGATTCCTAAAAATATGAAGGATCTTGGGGTCAAGGTATCTACAAACCTCAAAGAAGCGCTGGAATGGTGTGATGTGGCTAATATGCTACGCATACAGCTGGAAAGACAGGATGAGACTTACTTTCCTTCCTTACGAGAATATTCAATGTTATTTGGACTCAACAAAGAAATTCTAGATTCACTATCTAAAAAAATAGTTGTGATGCATCCTGGGCCTATAAACAGGGGTGTTGAGATCACCTCTGATGTTGCAGACAGCGAACAAAGTATCATTCTTCAACAGGTTGAAAACGGTGTTGCGGTGAGAATGGCAGTAATTTATTTGCTTGCCTCTCAAATTGAACGCTAATTTTTATATTTTTGAGGGTAATGAAAAACTTTTCATCTGAACATAAAGGAAATGTTGCAGTGGTTTACTCACAAGTGGATAAATTAGACTCAACAAATGCACCTGAACTCAAAAGCTTATTTATTCATCTGAATAAAAGCGCCAATAACCTTATTGTTTTGGATATGAGCCAAACCAAATATTGCGACTCATCCGGGCTTAGCGCCATATTGATTGCGAATAGGCTTTGTAAAGATACGAGTGGTTCTTTTCATCTGGCTGGATTACAACCTGATGTTTTTAAGCTGATTCAAATTGCTCAGCTAGATAAAGTACTCAATTTGAGTGAAAATCTAGACAGTGCATTGGCCTCCTTGAAATAGTGAATTTCTATGTAACCATTCTTGGAAGTGGTGCTGCACTACCCACTAAAAACAGAATGCCAACAGCACAATATGTCAATTGCAACAACCGTCATTTTTTAATTGATTGTGCTGAAGGAACCCAGCTTCAGCTTCGGAAATATAAGATTAACTTTCAAAAAATTAGCCACATATTCATTTCACACCTTCATGGTGATCATTATTTCGGATTGATAGGTCTGATAAGTACCATGAATTTATTAGGAAGAGAAAAAGAGCTAACTATTTATGGTCCGAAAGAACTCGAAAATCTGATTCGCCCAATGTTCGAGTTCGGAGGTGCACGATTGGGGTTTAATGTCAGTTTTTTACAACTGAAGATGGATACGAAGACAATTATATATGAAGATGATATTGTCGAAGTCCATAGCTTTCCATTGGTTCACAAAATTCCAACATGTGGCTTTCTAATCAAAGAGAAACCAAAACCACTAAAGATTAACCAAAAAAAAATAAAAGAATATAATTTAAAAATTGAACACTTTAATGCTTTACAGAACGCTCAAGATATTGTTCTTGAATCTGGAGAAAGATGCAAATACCAAGAGCTTACATTACCGGCAAAAGACGCTTTGAGTTATGCCTATTGTTCGGATACCAAAAAAAGTTTACCTATTTCAAAATATGTGAAAAGTGCTACGGTTTTATACCATGAGGCAACATTTCTCATAAAAGATCAGAAAAGAGCAAATGCCACAGCGCACTCTTCGACAAAGGATGCTGCGGAAATAGCTTCCGAGGCAAGAGTTCAAAAGCTGCTTGTGGGGCATATTTCATCTCGCTACAAAACGAATGATCAGCACCTTAAAGAACTTAAAGAGCTATTTTTAAATAGTGATGTTGTGGAGGATGGAATGTGTATTGATCTGACTAAAGTATAATCAAAGACTTAATAGTCATCATGATTAAGAAAAAACTTGTGAAAATTGTAATAAATAACACCGCAGCCTCCACCCTATTTTTAGTCTCAACCACAATCTGTTCTTTTTTATGAAGAGATGCCGTTTGAAAAGCTACTTTGTCTACGATAAATAATTTCATGACCTCATGATTTAATTTGTGTTGTAATTGTCGCATTGTTGTGTTTGTTTGTGCTTACAAAGATGATACAGACTCCTCTGAGAAAACAGCTCAAATAATAGATAAAAAGCAAATTAAAGAAGCCTACACAGTAAAATATAAGTATTGATGCTATTACTCTTACACAAAAACACTTAGTTCGATTAAAATGAAATAGATGCGTTATTTAATTGAGTCTTGTATCTTTGTCAAATCGCTTAAATTTTTCATCAAGAAAGTAGAACGAAAAGACAAGAAAATTTCATATGACCAAATTATACAAATTACTCTTTTACCTTTTGATATCGGTAAAATCAATTGCTTGTGATGATAGTTCATTTAGCTTAATAAATCAAACTGATAATGGTGATGGCACCTATACATATGAAATTGAATTATGTAACCAAATGTTGGGTCTTGAGGGAATCCCAGATGGCTTTGAATTGGTTTTTTCAGGAGGTACATTTACTAACATTCTTAGTTTTTCGCCCAACTCATTATTCACCTCAGGATCAGATGAGTACATTGGCACTATCCAAGGTGCAGGCACATCAATTGTTTGGGCGCTTCAAACCATATTTCCAGTTCATAATTCTAACTTATTTTGCAATAATATTAGCATAACAACTCAAGGCGAACCAGGTCTTATTGATATAGATTACCATCAGGGTTACCCTGGTTGTACTGATCAATTTATTTTCCCTTTATCTCCCGCCTGTGAAATCGAATTAGCGCTGGGAAATCAAACCCCTTGCGACCTACTAACCAACACCTACACGCAAGAAATTATCGTTTCTTATGAGAATCCTCCAGCTTCTGGAACATTAGATGTAAACGGCCAATCTTTTGCCATTACCCCCAGCCCACAAACGATAACCTTAACAGGGTTAATAGCGAACGGCAACCCCGTAAATGTAAGTGCCTCATTTTCAGCAGAAGCAACTTGCAGTATCGTTATTAATGGACTATTTATCTCGCCTTTATCTTGTATTTGTGCTGTAAGTGCAGGAACCACAGAGGCAATTACCTCTGATGCATCAAATACTGATTTTATTCTTTGCTTTAGCGAAACAATAGAGCTAACAAGCACGGGATACACGTTACCGAACGCCTCCCCAAATTCTAGTATGGGATATGCTCTATACACTTGTTTACCGACGACAAACAATCCGACAACAGATGTATGTTTTTCAGGACAATACGTTATTGGAGATGTAGCGAGTAGTGTCAACGATGGTACGTTTGCCCCTGCGATAGCGGCCCCAAATCAAACCATTTGGATGGTGCCAATTACAATGGATATGGTTACTCCGCCTATATTTAATCATGATGCAGATGGTGATGGTTGTTTTGACATGGGTACACCAATTGAAATCACCTATTTAAACCCTTTAACAACATCAGAAGTATCAGATTGCAGCACTGGAACTATGAACATAAATGTGAATGGTGGATTTCCAGAATTCTTTATTGGTAATTACTATTTAACCAACACAGGAGCAGGTGTATTAAGTGCTACAACAATAAATAATAGTGGTGGTTCAGTAACAATATCGGGATTAATCAATGGAGACACCTACGGTTTGAGTATTACAGATGATAATGGATGTTCTCATGTAATCTCTGGTGTTTTCACATGTTTTGAATGCGGAAGCTGTTCAACTCCTGACTGCCTTATTGCTGGACCCTTTCTCGACTATGAAAATGCAGCTGATCCTATGAATCAGTGTTCACAAATAAACTTGATGGCCTCAAACCCAATTAACGGTGGTGAATTTACATCATACCATCAAGTGGTCTCTTCTCCAGATGGAACCCTTGGCGTTATTATAACTTCTGGAGTAAATGATGTAGGAGCAGGTTCATGCACAGTAAATCGTTTGGCGAACTTGTACCCAATAAACGGACCCTGCACGATTGGAACAGGAATAGTTCCCATTCCTCCCGCACAAGGTTGGTTTCCTATTTACAACCCTGAATTTACAGGTTTAACTCCCAATACCACGTATATCCTTCAGGTAACATTCACAGTACCATTGGGATGCGAATTAGTCAATCACTGCGAATCCTATTACTACCCAGAAATATGTCAAATCACAGATGTCTCAGGAGTCATTTTGAACTGCGACCCCGTCGACAATACCTATAGCGCTGAAGTAACCGTGAGCTACTCATCGAATCCTGAAAATGGCACACTTGACATCTATATGCCAGATTCACAATCTTTCGCTATTACATCAAGTCCACAAACAGTAGTCATTAATGGACTTATTGCAGACGGTCAATTGGTTGATGTCAATACCGCGTTTAGTGCCGAAAACAACTGCTCATATTCAGCGCTTGATTTATTTGAAGCACCGAGTATTCCTAATCTTCAAATTACCGATCCTGAAGCAGTTTGTGAACCACAATACGTGAGTTTATCAGCCATGGAAATAACTGAAGGTAGCACGGGAGAGGGCTCGCTAAGCTACTGGACAGATGCAGGCGCAACCTCAGTTCTTTTGAATGAATCGGCAATTACATCATCAGGCGTGTATTATATTCAAAGCGAGAATAGCTTCGGATGTATTGACATTGAAGCTGTGAACGTATCGGTAAATCCTTTGCCCAATGCGCCAATCGTTTCGGATAATCTAATCTATTGCAATAATCAAGCACTCAATCTCATGGAGGCCCAAGGCAGCAATGGAATTTACACTTGGTATTCTGACCTAGCCTTATCTCAAGTGATCGGAAATGGCTCTACCTATTTGCCAGAAAATTTAATAGGCACAACTTCCTATTTTGTGACCGCCTCCGAAAGTAACTGCGAAGGACCTTTTGCACAAATTCAAATTGAGATTGAAGATTGTGGAATTGTAATTCCGACCGCTTTTACTCCTGACGGAGATATGGTAAATGATCTCTGGAATATAGAAAACATTGATACTGTTTATCCTAACAATAAAGTATTCGTCTATAACAGGTGGGGGAATCTTATTTATCAATCAATTGAGGGCGGTTACAACCAAATGCAATGGAACGGTACCTATAATGGAGAAAACCTTCCTGTTGGGACATATTATTTCATCATTGAGTACAATGATAATTTCACAGCTTCTTCAAGTGGAATTGTAACCATCATTAAATAAAAAGCCTCCCCTAAGGAAGGCTTTAAATGAAGAAACTTAAACATTAAAGGGGTTTATTGCACAACAAGTTTTTGTGTTGTGGCATATTGATTTTGGTTTGAAAGATTGATGAAATAAATCCCTGGCTTCAATCTTTTAGTTTGAAATGAGTTTTGCATTGCAATATCCATCTTTTCTACAGTTTGACCTCCTGCATCCGAAATGGTCAAAGTATTGAATTCATTATCTGTCCAAGTCACTGTAGCATTCTCTGAGGTTGGATTTGGAAATACTTTTACTGAGGTGGAAGCAAGCTCATTAGTATGCGCAAGATCATTGCTATATACATTGGTATGAACTTCTTTTGAACAGCCATTAATATCCATAACCGTTACCTGATAAAAACCCTCTGAAACACTGTAAAGATCTTCTGATATATCCCCTGTATTCCATGTATACGTGTACGGAGCAGTTCCTCCTTCCACGGTTAGATTGATGTCAATGTAAGGTGTATCTGTCATCGGATCCTCAATTTCAACATTCACATTTATCTCCTCAGCTTGCAAGACCTCATAACTTGAATACGAGATACATCCGTTACCGTCCGTAAGCGCTAGCCTATAGGTACCAGCTTGCAAATTATCTAAATCCTCTGTGTTGGCACCATGCATCCAATCATAAGAAAAATCAGGTTCACCTTGTACTACAGTAATATCGATTGCACCGGTGCTTGCTCCGTGACAGTTTATATGCTCAATATTTTCCTCTATTAAAATTGGAGTGGAACCTTGAACAACAAATGTAGTATCCAAATTACAACCCGTTGCATCCATGATATTCACCTCATATTCACCTGCCGAAAGGTTTGATAAGAGCAGTCCTTGAGCGCCATTTGTCCAAAGTGCTTCGTAAGGTGCATTTCCTCCAATAATTTCTAATTCAACTTGCCCACCATCTTCTTGGCAAGCAAAAGAAACATTTGCATTTAATGCCAATATATTGAAATTCAGAGCCATTTCTACGGCCCCTGCAGCATCCAATCTACCTTCACCTATTAGACCTGCATAATCAGGATTGACATCATCAATAATACTCGATGAGGTCTTGAGTATGTATTCGATATCATCATTGCTTAAACAAGGGTTTACCGCCAACATTAAAGCCACTGTGCCAGAAACCAATGGTGCGGCATAAGAGGTACCTGAGGAAATTAAATTCCATCCTTGAGCAGGGCTCAAATAGACATCGTAACCAGGTGCGCAAAGATCAACCGCAGCATTATGCTGATGTGTAGATGAAGAATTACCGATAATTCGCTCATGGTTGTCTTCAGGACCAATACTTGTTACTGAAAAAACATTTTCATAGGATGCAGGATATACCAGATTTTCAGCCCCATCACATGTTGACCCATTTCCAGCTGCAGCAACCAGGAAAGAACCATTGTCATAAACCGTATTAATAACATCCTGTATATAGGGGTTAAACTGACATCCTGATGTCCAACTCATATTAATTACTTTATACCCAGCATACGATGCCTCTAATACCGCGTTATAGTTCATTTTGTAGCTTGCTAGCGTACTATTATAGCCAATGTGGCTTTGAAGAATATCATTATTCGTTCCACCTGCAGCAACGATGGCAACTGCAGTGCCATGAGTTGTTGAGGTTGTATTTCCAGGATCAGAATAAATGACCTCACTCTGCAATTCAGAATGCCCAAGATCAGCACTTTGATCAGATATCACGATTGTAATATCAGGGCTTCCCGTGGTAAATTCCCAGGCACCTTGTGCATTAATTAATCCAAGGGCATAATGATCTCCAGTATCAACATAATCATTTGGCGTAGCAAGGGTTTCATATTCGGGGGCGTATTCAACTTTCGAAAGCGCAGGGACATCATTCACTAATTTAGCATACAAATCAACCCGGTTCGTCGCTTCAGAACGAAACTCAAAAACATTTTTTAATGATGCCTTTCTAGCGGATGGGAAGGCACGATGCACTGAAGAAATGCCCATGGCAAAAATCGCCTCATTTAATTCCAAGTCATTGGATACAAGCTGTCCTTTAGCATCAAGGAAAGGAATATCTGCGGGATTAGATATCGTAGCCCAAATATTGGCCTGAAGTTGGTCCTGAGCATTGGTGTTAAAAATTGAAAGAAAGAAAAATGTAAACGATAACGTCTTGAGTAAGTTTAAAGTTTTCATAACTGAGTTTTTAAGAGTTATATCAAATCTCCTTTAACTTCATAGACATAAAAAAAAAAATATGCATGTAAAAATGAAAATACGCGACGCTACGAAACAGTCAATACGTATTGATTGTCGAACATTTACGTGTTATTACCTAGAAGCTAAAAGTAAACCTTAGCCTATTTTTGGGAATATCGAAATAAGATAATCGATGCAATAGCAAAGAAAAAGTTGGGAATCCATACGGATAACAAGGGAGGGAACCCGACGTTCAAAGCAGCAACAGTCAACATTTTCATTGCAAAAATGTAAACGAAAACAATACCCAATCCTATCGCGATATTTACACCAACCCCTCCTCTTCTTTTTTGAGATGCCACCGAAACTCCAATTAGTGTTAAGATATATGCTGCAAATGGATAAGATGTTCTTTGGTGCAATTCTATTTCATACAAAGGAACTAGAGCAGAACCTTTCAAACGCTCCCGGCCAATAAATGATTTTAATTCTGAATACGTCATTGTCTCTGCGGTATTTTCCCTTTGTGCCATATCAGAGATACTAAAATCAAACGTCGTATCCAACTCTTGAATATGACGAATAGAAATCGAATCTTTATAAAAACGTTTTTCATAAAAATCATGAAGCACCCAGTTTTTTGAATTCGGTTCATTCAAAGCATACCTAGACTTTAAAAAGAATTCTGGCTTACGATTTTTAGACCATTTTTGAAAAGTGAAATCATTTACACGCCCATCTGAGGTATTATAATTTGAAAAATATACAGATTCATTGTTAGGAAATTCTGCATGATAATCCCTTACAATCATTGCATCGCGATAATATTGTTCCTCAAAAGCCAAACGAACTTTATTTGCGCGAGGAACCATGAAATGATTAATACCGAGAGAAAAAAGCATCAAGATTGTCGCAGCAATAAAATAAGGCCTCAAATAACGTGACAAGGGCTTACCGCTAAACCAGATAGGAATGATTTCTGTATCCTTAGCCATAATTGTTGTAAACCAAATGACAGAAAGAAAAACAATCATAGAGGTAAACATATTTCCATAAAGAATAATGAAATTGACATAATAATCAAAGATGATTTTCTCTAAAGGAGCTTGATTCGAAATAAAGTCTCCAAGCTTTTCAGAAACATCGAAAACAATGGCGAACATCATAATGATCCCCAACATGAAAAAAAATGTTGAAAGGAATTTTTTTATAATATATCTGTCAATTATAGATAACATTACAGCCTTTGATTCATTTGTTTAACCATCTTATTCTTCCAAGATGTAAAGGTTCCATCGATAATACGCGATCGAGCTTCTTTCATGAGTCTAAGATAAAAAGACAAGTTATGTATTGTTGCAATTTGCATTCCTAGAAATTCGCCTGATTTGAGCAGGTGTCGCAAATATGCCTTGGAATAATTCTGATCAACGAAGCATGGGCTTTCAGCATCGATTACAGAAAAATCTTTTGACCACTTTTGATTTTTAATATTTATCGTGCCTTGTGCTGTAAAAAGAAGGCCGTGACGGGCATTTCTTGAAGGCATGACACAATCAAACATATCAACACCTAAAGCAATACATTCTAGTAAATTCCAAGGAGTTCCCACTCCCATGAGATACCTTGGTTTTTCGGTTGGTAAAATGTCAGTCACTAAAGCTGTCATTTCGTATAAATCTTCTTCTGGTTCACCGACTGATAAACCACCAATTGCATTACCCACCGCGTCAAAAGAGGAAATAACTTTAGCAGATTCTTGTCTCAGGTCTTTGTACGTGCTTCCTTGAACAATTGGAAATAGGGCTTGATTGTAACCATATGCACAAGAAGTTTGATCCATTTGATCCACACATCTTTTCAACCATCTATGTGTCATTTCCATTGAGTTTTTGGCATAGGTATAATCACAGGGATATGGTGTACATTCATCAAAAGCCATAATAATGTCCGCACCAATACTGCGCTGAATATCAATTGCCTTTTCAGGGGTGAAATGGTGATAACTTCCATCAATATGAGATTGGAACTTAACTCCCTCTTCGGTAATTTTTCGAGCACCAGAAAGAGAATACACTTGATATCCTCCACTGTCCGTCAGAATAGGTCTGTCCCAATTTATAAATTGATGAAGCCCACCTGCGTTTTCTATAACATCCATGCCTGGACGAAGAAATAAATGGTAGGTGTTTCCTAAAATGATTTCAGCTTCTATATCTTGTTTGAGCTCTCTTTGATGCACACCTTTAACCGTTCCTGCAGTACCTACGGGCATGAAAATAGGCGTTTCGATTACACCATGATCAGTGTGAAGTTTTCCCGCCCTCGCAGAAGAATCTTTGTCTTTATGTGAAATATCAAAGTGCATAAGAATGTTGATAACAATATGCGGTAAAGATACATTGAAAACGATTCATAAGTCATATTTGTAAAAGCAATATAAATGAACTACCTGCATCAGCATATCGGCCCCAATACTATACTACTATTTACTGGTGTATTTGTGATAACGCTCATTATACAATTGTATTTTATTTTAAATATTCACCGAAAGCTGGCATTTTTCAAACCCAGCAAAAGTACAGAACCGAAAAATGTCCCAATAAGTGTAATTATCGCGGCTCGGAATGAAAGTGACAATCTTTTCAAAAATCTACCTAAAATCCTTGAACAAAAATATAGCTCTTTCGAGGTGATTGTCGTCAATCATCAATCCGTTGACAATAGTAAAGATATTTTAGAGGCGTTCTCAAAGCAATACAAAAATCTCAAAGTTGTTGAGCTAGCTAGGGACAAACATCTAAGACCGGGAAAGAAGCTGCCCTTGACCATAGGAATAAAAGCTGCGCAACACGAACATATGATATTTACGGATGCTGATTGTATGCCTAATTCAGACGGCTGGATCAAGAATATAGCGGCTAAATTCAATGGAGATGAAGCAATTGTCTTGGGCTATGGCCCGATGCTCAAGAAAGCAGGTACTTTTAACAAACTTGTGAGATTTGATACGGCGTGGATTGCCCTAAATTATTTGTCAATGGCGCTCAATAATTCACCTTACATGGGTGTGGGGAGAAATTTAGCATATACAAAAGATGCCTTTTTTGCCGTAAATGGATTTAAGTCTCATTATTCAATCTCCTCTGGAGACGATGATTTATTCATTCAAGAAGCTGTGAAAAAGAACAAATATACCATTGAGATAGCCCCGGAAACCTTTATGTATTCTCCATCGAAAGAAAATATAAAAGATTGGATCAAGCAAAAGTCAAGGCACTATACAACTGCACCTAAATACCCTTTTATTAAAAAACTATTGTTAGCAATATACCCTGTCTCATTAATTCTCACTTGGATTTGTTTTGTTTCTTTGGTACAATTGAGTTACCATGAGCTGTACCTCACTATATCTATGGTCGTATTGTATGGCCTAAAATGGTGGATTGGAGCCAGGTGTCTTATTAAACTTGAGGAAAAAAAGCTCGCGTTATTCTTCCCGTTTTGGGACTTATTTTATGCTGCTTTTATTCCGATATTGTTTGTGATTGCAAAAAATAAAAAGAACGCTGCATGGTAGGAAAAGATCATTTATCAGACAAAGCGAAGCACGACTTAACGCTTGTTCAAGCTGCCATAAAAGGAGATCAGTTGGCTTATGCAGACCTAATGGAAAGGTACCGAGAATCCATTTACTACATGATGCTGAAAATGGTCAAAAACCCAGATGATGCAGACGACTTGACCATAGAGGCATTTGGAAAAGCCTTTAATAGACTTCCTCAATACTCTCCTAGTTTTGCTTTCAGTACATGGTTATTCAAAATAGCATCTAACAACTGTATTGATTTTATTCGCAAAAAAAGAATAAAAGTCACATCAATGGATACTGGTGTACGAACAGACAACGGTGATGTAATGAAAATTGATGCCAAATCAAATACCTTAAACCCTGAAGAAACCTACATGCAAGACCAACGCGTGGTTCATATGCGCCTATTGGTCAGTAAGCTCAAACCGAAATACAGAGACCTGGTTGAGATGCGCTACTTCAAAGAATTGAGCTATGAAGAAATCGCAACAGAGCTTAAGCTTCCTCTAGGAACTGTAAAGGCTCAATTGTTTCGTGCCCGTGACTTTTTATCAAGCATGGCGGAGAAGACAAAAGACACCATTTAAATGGACTCCGTTCGAAATTATTTTCCCGAATTTTCTGCAATCCAGCATGAAATGCTGGACCGACTTACACCTTTATACGAAGATTGGAATTCGAAAATCAACGTGATTTCAAGAAAAGACATGGCGCATTTTAGAGAAAGACACGTGCTTCACTCCTTAGCGATATACAAAACCATTCAATTTCCTGAAGGAAGCCGCATATTAGATATCGGAACAGGAGGAGGGTTCCCTGGAGTACCGCTAGCAATAGCAAACCCAACATGCTCATTTGTCTTATTAGACTCTGTAGGAAAGAAATTAAAAGTAATCGACGGCGTTGCTGAAAGCCTCGGTTTATCGAATATTGAAACCATCCATGAACGTGTAGAGAGGCATCATGGATCGTACAACTACTTGATTAGCCGAGCAGTTACTAACCTTACAAATTTCATAAGATTAACGCGACATTTGAGTACAAAAAAAAATCAAAAATTTTCCTCAATCTATTACTTAAAAGGAGGAGATTTTAATGATGAACTGAGCACAGTTCAAATGAACTCGGAGGTACACGAACTAAATGAAATCTTTAAAGAAGATTTTTTTGAAACAAAGAAGATCGTGAGACTTAGTCACTAATTAAGAAGTGGTGGATAGATTAAATTAAATGAAGGGATGTCAGCATAAAAAAGTTCTTTTGAGCTGAGATCTTTAAAAAAGAATTTTCCATACATCCTACCCACAGAATTGAGTAGCTCACAACCGCTGACGTAGGTGAATTCTTCTCCAGGCATTAGGGTGGGTGTCTCTCCCACAACTCCTTCTCCGCTGACGTTAGAAACGCCATGTAGCAAGTGCACAACATGCCACTCACGAGACAAAAGCTGAACGGGATAAGAAAGACGATTCCTGATCGTTATTTCATAGTTATAAAAATAATTCGAATCGGATTCCGAGGATAAATCATCCCTAAACCAATTTTTAACTAAAATCTCTATCCCTTTGGTTTGAGTATGCGCCATGAAATAAAGTTATTTTATTCTTTTGAAATATCCTCATCATTACTGAAATTTTGTTGATATTACCCAATAATTTCCTAAATATGACTACAGTTTGGGCAGTTCACAAAACGCAAGTAGTCATAAATTTTGATGCTATAATTCAAAATCGTCAATCAAAGCATGGCTCTTTATTTAGAATAGTTCTAAATTATTATTTACTGGTATAAAATATATCCTCTTTAACCTACTACGGTTGGGAATTTCGTAATTTTGTGACTTAATTATAATTGCAAATTTCATGTCCAATACAATCAGTATTAGAAAAGGTCTGAATATCAGACTTGTAGGAGAAGCGACAAAAGAAATAAAAGAAATTCCCGTATCTGGAATAGTTGGGATTTCCCCCTTAGATTTTCATGGTTTAACACCAAAAATGGTTGTCAAAGAAGGCGACGCTGTAATGGTGGGTGATGTTCTGTTTTTTGATAAAAAGAGAGAAAAGATAAAATTCGTAAGTCCTGTCAGTGGAAAAGTTAAAGAAATTGTTCGTGGGGAGAAGAGGAGAATCATGAATGTTCTGATTGATTCAGACGGTAAGCAAGATGCCAAGAAGTTCACAGTTAAAAATGTGAGTGATTATTCAGCAGAGGAGATAAAAAACCTTCTTCTAGAATCAGGATTCTGGAGTTCAATGAAGCAACGGCCCTTGGATATTATTGCAGATCCTGAGAATGCAGCGAAGGGATTATTTGTTTCATCTTTTGATTCAGCTCCGCTTGCGCCAGATTATGAATTTATTTTAAATACTGAAATGGATGCCCTCCAAAAAGGATTTGATGCACTATCTATTTTAATGGAAGGTAAAGTCCATCTAAGCAGTATGCCAAATTCAAAATTCACCGAAATCAAAGGAGTTAAACATCATAGCTTCGATGGTTTGCATCCAGCTGGAAATATTGGCACACAAATTCATCACATAGACCCAGTGAATAAGGGAGAATTTGTTTGGTCGATGAACATTCAAGAAGTTGCTGCAATTGGAAAATTACTGAGCTCAGGTTCCGTTGATACGTGCAGAAAAATAGCCCTTACAGGTTCAGAGGTACAATCACCTACGTATCTAAGTGTGACGAGGGGAACAGTAATGGAATCAATAGTTAAAAATTCCGTTAAAAATGAAAACGTGCGTTACATCTCAGGAAATGTACTAACGGGTGATAGAAAAAATTTAACCGAATATTTAGGCTTCTACCACAATCAAATTAGCGTAATCCCCGAAGGAAATGAATATAAATTCTTTTTGACGAGTGGGTGGCTAGGACATGGGTTTGATAAATTTTCAAACTCAAGATTGTTTCCGACATTTTTGTTGCCAAAAAGTAAAAAGTTTCGATTAGATACAAATACAAACGGAGAAGAAAGGGCGTTTGTCGTTTCGGGTGAGCTTGAACGTGTATTTCCTTTTGACATACTTCCCGTTCAGCTGACAAAGGCCGCAATTACAGATGATATCGATGGAATGGAAAATTTAGGGATTTACGAGGTAGCCCCTGAAGATTTTGCACTCTGCGAATATGTCTGTACAACGAAAATTAATATTCAAGAAAAAATAAGACAAGGACTAGACTTAATTGCTAGCGAATGTATGTAAACTAAATACTGAATCAGTGAAATTTTTAGAGAAATATTTACACAAAATGGAGCCCCACTTTATCAAAGGTGGTAAATACGAGAAATGGAATCCATTATTTGA
>CAJXDT010000046.1:0-17380 GCA_913052055.1 uncultured Cryomorphaceae bacterium | reverse complement strand
TTCTCTATACTTCCATCATCATAGACATAGATAAGCGGTGTATTGGGTTTAAATGGTATGTCTCTACCTAGCACATCAACAATCTTTATTAGTTGTTTAGGTGTGTTGTTTAGCTCGCTATTGCTAGAGATAAATGAACAATCGTTGTTGCAGTTGTTGCTATAATAATGTTGAGTATCAATGTCCGTCCAATTTATTGTAGAATAGTTCACATCATCTACCTCAATACACGAAAGATTGGGGTTCAAAAATGCTTCAAAATTAGCTATATTTATATTATTCCCATTTGCCATTTTCAAACAAATGAGTTGATTATTAGATACAGATAGACCCTCCAAATTTGTATTTTGACTTAGATCTATTTTTGTGATTTGATTTGAAAAGCAGCTCAAAAATGTTAAAGAATTATTAATACTTACATCAAGGCTTGTTAATTGATTTTCATTGCAATATAATTCAGTTAAGGCAGTATTTTGACTTACGTCAAGACTCGTGAGAAAGTTATCGGCGCAAACTAGACGTTCCAAAGCAATATTCTGGCTAACATCAATATTGAATATTGAATTATCCTGCAATATTAATTTGGTTAAAGAAGTAAACGCCTCAAGGCCAGTTAAATCAGATATGTATTGTTCAAATATTAGAATTTGACCATCAAAAGAATTGGCTTCACTTACTTGAATTTCATTATCATTATTTGTGTTAATAGCAGAATTACCAACAAGATAATCTTTAAAGTTAGCATCAGGGATATACACATTCTGTCCAAACAGACTTGCAGATAAAAAGACGGAGAAAAATAAAAGAGTTTTTTGTCGCATAACTGGTTTAATTCGGACAAAGTAATAACAAAATGACTTCAAAATCAATCGCTAAATTGAGGTAAAAAAACACGGATAAACCGATCACGGCAAAGGTTAAGATAAAAACGAATTAGGAATTATTGAAGTGAGTTATGTGTCTTTTCTTTTTAGAAGTGCAGGTTTAAAATCAGAAGTTTCATAAGCATATAGATTACTGAAACACCTATGATTGTTGCAACAATATAAAATATTAACTCCTTACTCATAAATCTAAACTACAAAATATGATAATACAAACAATAGACGAACTACTTGAATTCAACAAATTAAACGACAGGATTACCTCTCTTCGATCGGTGCTTTCGCATCCGTGATGCTATGGTCAAAACCAGGTTATCATCCATTGGAAACAAATAAAAAAGCCCATCGAGAGATGGGCTTCGTAGTATTCAATTTATAAGATTAGCGACGCAAAGCTTTACTTGCTTCCATGACATCTGCCAATTTTTCAGGAACTACTTCCTTTGCTTTACAGTCCTCTCCTGCCATTTCAAAAGCTAAATCGCCGATACATTTAACTTCAATTTGAAGCATTTTCATTTGAACGCCTTGGTATTTTTTGATTATGGCATTTTTATCTTCTTCTGCCGCGTCCTTCATGCCACTCACTTTATTCAAAGCGATAATCATTGCATCCATCACAGGAATTGCAGCCTCACCACAGGCGCATGGGGTATTTAATGTCGCTGTATCGATTTTAGCAACTTCTTCAAGAGCATTTTCGAGAGCTGTATTTTCCGAACCGACTTTTTCGGGAACTGCGTTTTCAGATGCATCGCCACCTCCACAAGAACCTAACATTGCACCTAGTGCAAGTACCATTACTGATTTTTTCATAATTTTTTGTTTTTTTATTATTTATACTTTGTAAAATATCCTGGTGCTGGCCAAACTTTTTTCACTTTCAAACCTGTTCTTGCATTCCATTCAGTTACAAGTTTCATTATCGCTTTACCAGTTTCAGGACAATCTTCGCCAACTTTTACGACCTCAAACATTTTATCCATTATTTCCATGTACTTTTTTTCTAAGGTTTCCATTTTAGCATCCATTTCCTTGCCTTTTGCCTCATCCCATTTATCACCTTCTTTCACACGAAGATCATGTAGGTCTTTCGCTTCAGTTAAAACTTCTATTTGTGCCTCGGCGCAAGCGCAAGATGAGTCTAAAGAATTGACATCAACTTCGGAAGCATCGCCACCTCCACAAGAACCTAACATTGCACCTAGTGCAAGTCCCATTACTAATTTTTTCATACTTTTTTTATTTTCAATTCGCTCAAATTTATGATTACAGGCATTTCCTTTTGATACATTTTTGATACATTTTATATATTTACAGGGTGGAAGAACGATTGAAAGAGGAAGTAGAGCTCAAATTAGGTCAAAAAATAATCAGCAGAGGCAACTGTCAGTTACTTTCAGATCTCATTTACGAACAACAAAAAAAACATATTAGCTACAATACGCTACGCAGGTTTTTTAAGGTGGACAAAGGAGCACAACATCAAGCATCTCAGCAAACCTTAAATACTTTGAGTAAATACATCGGGTTTCCAAATTATTTTGCTTTTACCTCAGGAGAGCCATCAAAAGTTAGCTGGGAGCTCCATAATGAGCTGTTTTATTGTTTAGATGAGAAAGCTAATTCAAAGCTCCTGAATTTTTTAATTTCCTGTAGGATTCAAAAATCACCACAATTAATGGAACTTTTGGCGGTGAGTTTTAGAGAGCTTTTTTTGGCTAAAAAGTATGCGGAAATACATCAGGTTTGTAAAAGTAAAGGGTTAAATTTAATTGGGTTGAGTTATTCTGAACGTGTTCAATTCGGTCACTCTGTAGGGCTATTACTTAGAAATTTAGTGATTCCTAAAAAAGAACTGATCGCTTTAGCAGAAAACACAGTTTTCTTAGAAATGGTATTTCTCATTTTTGTCGATTACTCGTCCTTAAACTCCAATGAAACCACGTACGTAAAATTAATAACGCTCATTGAAAACGGTGAGGTACGTTTGAAAAGAAAAGATGCTTTATTCTTTCAATGTTTAGGCTTTCTTAGAAATTTTTTATTGGAAATACCGAATGTGCCTTTTCGACACAAACCGCAGGGGAGCCTTCACCCAATTTTATACTCTCGTGTGTGCAGCGTTCTTCTGATACAAAATGTCAAGATGAATAAGTCAAATAAGTTCATAATAAATGACCTAACGAAAAAATTAAAAGGCCCTTTAGAGAATAGGATGGATTATATTTTCGAAGTGATTACTACGGCCCTTCTTTTAAAAGATTTCGAGCTTATGGAGTTTATCGCAGGTAGCGATACGTATGCCGAAGGGAAGCTTTATCAAGAATCTCATTTACAACAAGTCTTGATTGTAAAAATGATTTATTTTCTGAAAAAGGGATGGGTTAAGAAAGCTCAAAAAAACCTTATTCATGTCAATAAAAAAGGTTGGGGCAGAAGTTATTTTGATATCTATGAGCTCTTTTTATTGATTCTTACGTTTGAACTAGAAACCGATGCTTCTATCAAAAAGAGAATATTGACAAACTATCTTCAACAAGTGAAAAAACTTAATTACAGTTTATTCAATAAGGCTTTCTTGCTTAATTATTTTAAATAAGTAACCCTTACAATGTGCTGAAAATGTAAAAAGCCCAACACAAAGCGTTGAGCTTTTCTTTCCTTTTGACACCGACAGGATTACCTCTATTCGGTCGGTGCTTTCGCATCCTTGATGCTCAGGTCAAACCAGGTTTTCATCCATTGAAAGTACCTAAACAAAAAAAGCCTCCCAAAAGGGAAGCTTTTTTGTTTGTGACCCCGACAGGATTCAAACCTGTAACCGCTGGAGCCGAAATCCAGTGCGCTATTCAGTTGCGCCACGGAGCCAATTTGCCAAGTGGAGCGACTACATACTTTTTAGTATCAGTTGCGCCACGGGGCCGTTTAAATTTGACTATAGGTCAAACTTAATACCCTGAGCCAATGGTAGGCTGTCGGTATAGTTAATGGTATTGGTTTGTCTTCTCATGTATACTTTCCAAGCATCTGATCCTGACTCACGTCCACCACCAGTTTCTTTTTCACCACCAAATGCACCGCCAATCTCAGCACCTGAAGTACCGATGTTTACGTTTGCAATTCCGCAATCAGAGCCTGCATAAGAAAGGAACTTTTCAGATTCTTGAAGCTCACTTGTCATGATTGCTGAAGACAATCCTTGAGGTACATTGTTTTGGATGGCAATTGCATCCTCAACCGTACCATCATATTTAGTTAAATATAAAATGGGGGCAAATGTTTCATGCTGCACAATCGCAAAGCTGTTTTCAGCTTCAACAATCGCTGGCTTCACATAGCAACCTGATTCATATCCTGGGCCTTCTAATACACCACCTTCAACAACAACGTTTCCGCCTTCTGCTTTGGCAGCTTCAATCGCTTTGAGGTACATATCAACTGCATCCGTATCGATGAGTGGACCTACGTGGTTGTTCTGATCCAATGGATCCCCTATTCTTAATTGCTTGTATGCATTTACCAAAGCATCTCTCACCTTATCGTAAACACTCGCGTGGATAATCAATCTTCTTGTGGACGTACATCTTTGTCCCGCAGTTCCTACGGCACCAAATACGGCACCTGGAACAACCATTTTAAGGTCTGCAGATGGTGTGATGATAATCGCATTGTTTCCACCTAGCTCCAAAAGAGATGTTCCTAATCTTGCGCCAACTGCAGCACTAACAGATTTACCCATTCGTGTAGAACCTGTAGCAGAAACCAAAGGAACTCTTGTGTCATTTGACATCAATTTTCCGATATCTGCACCACCAATAACCAAACCTGAAACACCTTCAGGAACGTCATTCGCTTCAAATACTTCTTTTGTGATTTGCTGACAAGCCAATGCTGTCAATGGTGTTTTCTCAGAGGGTTTCCAAACGCAAACATCACCACAAACCCAAGCAAGTGCCGTATTCCAATTCCAAACCGCAACTGGGAAGTTGAACGCAGAAATAATTCCTACAATTCCAATTGGATGGTACTGCTCGTACATTCTATGTCCTGGACGCTCAGAGTGCATCGTCAAACCATAAAGCTGTCTTGAAAGACCAACCGCAAAATCACAGATATCAATCATTTCTTGAACCTCACCAAGACCTTCTTGCAAAGATTTTCCCATTTCATAGGAAACCAATTCTCCTAAAGGTTCTTTTACTTCTCTTAATTTTTCAGCAAGCTGACGGATTACCTCACCTCTAAGCGGCGCTGGTTTTGTTCTCCAAACTTTATATGCCTCAGATGCTTTTGTAATTACTTTTTCGTAGTCTGCTTGCTCTGCAGCAGTTACAGACGCAATTAATGATCCATCAACTGGAGAATAAGAATCTATCTGTTCTCCTTTTGTGTTGATCCATTCGCTTCCCGTTGAAGCACCATTATTGGTTTTCTCAATACCAAACGTGGCTAATATCTCTTTGATTTCCATATTCTATTTAAATAATATTTGGTGCAAAGGTACTTGAAATTATTTGTTGTATTTCCATTAATTGCCTCAAAAAATAGATTCAAAAAGTTAGAAGCGGTTTATGTTTCTTATTTTTGCCGCTAGAACACTTGAACTATGTATCGTACACACACTTGCGGAGCACTCCGAAATGAACATATTGGCACTAATGTTACCCTCTCTGGTTGGGTACAACGTTCCCGAGATTTAGGCGGAATGACCTTCGTGGATTTAAGAGACCGTTATGGCATTACACAGCTTGTTTTCAATATGGAAACAGACCCAAAGCTCTGCGAAACTGCACGAAAGCTAGGCCGTGAATTTGTGATTCAAATCGAAGGTGATGTGATTGAACGCAGCAGCAAGAATAAAAATATGCCCACAGGGGATATCGAAATTGAGGTTTCAAAACTCTCTATTTTAAATGATGCCAAAACACCTCCTTTTACCATTGAGGATGAAACAGATGGTGGTGATGAATTACGCATGCAATACCGCTATTTAGATTTAAGAAGAAACCCTGTTCAAGAAAAACTTCGCCTGAGAAACAAAGTCTCTTTAGAGACAAGAAAATATTTAGACGGTCAAGATTTTATGGATGTAGAAACGCCTGTCTTGATCAAATCTACACCTGAAGGTGCACGTGATTTTGTCGTACCTAGTAGAATGAACCCAAACGAATTTTACGCCCTGCCGCAATCTCCACAAACCTTCAAGCAGTTGTTGATGGTTTCGGGAATGGACCGTTACTATCAAATTGTAAAGTGCTTTAGAGACGAAGATTTACGAGCAGACCGCCAGCCTGAATTCACGCAGATTGACTGTGAGATGGCCTTCGTTGAGCAAGAAGATGTATTGCAGACCTTTGAAGGTTTGATTCAGTATTTATTTAGAGAAGTCAGAGGAGTTGAGCTTGATGCACAGTTCCCAAGAATGACCTACGCTGAAGCCATGGAAAAATATGGCTCTGACAAACCCGACATTCGATTCGGAATGGAATTCAATGACCTTACCGAAAAAGCGCAAGGAAATGGCTTTGTTGTCTTTGATAGTGTAGAAGCTGTCTTAGCCATTAATGCCGAAGGTTGTGCAGGCTACTCAAGAAAACAGCTTGATGCGCTAACCAATTGGGTCAAACGCCCTCAAATTGGAGCGAGAGGATTGGTCTATGTGAAATACAACGAAGATGGCACGAGCAAGTCATCGGTAGATAAATTTTACAGCGAAGAAGAAAGAAAAGCGTGGTTGGACCAATGTGGCGCCAAACCCGGTGACCTTTTATTACTGCTCTGTGGAGAACTAGATAAAACGAGAAAGCAGCTCAATGAATTGCGACTGCATATGGGAACTGAGCTTGGCCTGAGGGACCCAAAGGTCTTTAAGCCATTATGGGTACTTGATTTCCCACTATTAGAATGGGATGAAGAAAGCGAACGCTACCATGCCATGCACCACCCTTTCACCTCGCCAAAACCTGAAGATTTTGATTTGATTGACACTGAGCCTGGAAAGGTTCGTGCAAATGCCTACGATTTGGCCATGAACGGCGTAGAGCTTGGAGGCGGATCGATTCGTATTCATGACAAAGCACTGCAGTCGAGAATGTTTGATTTGCTAGGATTTACCAAAGAAGAGGCGGAAGCACAGTTCGGTTTCTTAATGAATGCTTTTGAATATGGGGCACCACCACACGGTGGACTGGCATTTGGATTAGACAGACTCGTTGCAACCATGGGTGGTTCAGAATCTATTAGAGATTACATCGCATTCCCAAAAAACAACAGTGGTCGCGACACCATGATCGATGCACCCGCGCCCATTGACGCTGCACAACGCAAAGAGCTTGGTTTGTAATTGGGGTTTGGTAAAAAAACTTAAGAACGCAATACCCCTTCTATTTTTTCAAGTACTTGAATTAACTGAACGTTAGATTCCGGAATACTTAGCTTCAAGCTCGGGTTTTCTTCGAAGTCTTGATGTAGGATTATACAGTTGCTAGCTTTAACAGCATTCATGACAAAAGGCATGGCCTCATAAGTAAAACGAAGCTTTATTTCGTTTCGGTCCTCATCCTCTACAATACTTGCGTTTTCAAAGGCTTCTTTTGCTGCAGTTCGGTAGGCATTGATCAAGCCCCCAACCCCCAAGTTGGTTCCTCCGTAATAGCGGACAACCGCCACAAGTACATTCGTTAAATCAAAAGATTTTATTTGTCCATAAATTGGCGCACCAGCGCTGTTGGAAGGCTCTCCGTCATCACTGTAGCGATACGCTTCTTTTTTGCTTCCCAAACAATAGGCATAGCACACATGTACACAACCGTGATTTTCTTTTCTGAGACGCTCTAGATGAGCCTTTACCTCATCAATATTTGAACAAGGATATGCGTAACCTAAGAACTTGGATCCTTTTTCTTTGTAGAAACCCTCTCCAGGTACTTCAATTGTTCGAAACACAAATAATTCTACTTGATAATGATCCTAGAATTCCACGTACTGGTTCCGTCAGCAACTTCAATCAAGTATACTCCAGCATCCATTGAGGTTTGGAAGTTTTCAAGGCCAGAAATGGCTGAAAGTGTCTTCGCATAAACTTTTGCACCGGTCATATTGGTGATTGTTAGCTCAGCTCGTTCAAATGAAGATCCATTAAAATCAATAGTGAAAGCTCCGTTCGAAGGATTTGGCATGAGCTTCAAGCTGGGAGTTACTTGTTCAGAAAGTCCGACCAAAGACAATTCATCTACTAAATTCAGGTCATCGATATAATAAGACCCTGGAGGTTGCTGACCCGTAAATGGGTTGTAGGCATAAGAAGCGAATTCAATGCTTCCAAAAGGAATTCCTCCGGCTACCCCGAATGATGTCCCCATCGTTCCGATGGAAACGGCATCTACAATAAATTCAGATGTTGCATTGTCTAGATCAAAAATAACATGGATTTCATGCCATTCTCCTGCAGTGAGATTATTTGCCTCTAAGTAATCAAATGCTTCCCAATCAAGAAAGAGCAAGGCAGAATCACCAAGGATACTTATTGAATGTGGCATCTCAAGATTTAATGAATCATGAAAACCGATAAACCCTCCTTCACTATCTTCTGGAACAAAAATATTTGTATAAAATGAATACTTTCCTTCACTATATTCTGACCAAGACCAGGTCGCTCTAGTGCTTGTTGTTCCGTCATCGAAAACATGTCCAGAATTCGTGCCTGACAGAAATTGGTCGGCACTCACAACACAGGACTCTGCATCTAAGCCTGTCCATAGGCCCCATCCATTGTCAGTCCCTACTGTGCTGACAAGCTCTCCTACATTGTAGTCATCAAATGATTCATTCAAAAGACTCCATTGACTAAACACCATCGATGGGAGTAACATTACAACAATACCTAAAACTTTATTCATACCACTCTTTTTTAATTTGACCCTAAAGTTATTGATTAATCAAAGAAAACCCAAAAACAGGTTTTTATTTTAAGGTTAAAAAAAAAGGCAGCCGAAGCTGCCTTTATAAATTTATAAGTACAATACTTACTTAATAACGATTCTCGAAGAAAATTCGTTTGTATTGTCAGCAACCTTTAAAACATAAACACCAGCGTTTAGGTCAAGGTTCAAGTTTTTAGAAGAATTAGAGACAGCAGACAACTTCTCAGTGTAAACAACAGCTCCCATCATGTTCGTGATTGTTAATGAAGCATTGTCAAAAGCATAGTCGTTAAAATCAATTGAGAAATCACCGTTAGATGGGTTTGGTGCAACACCAATCGCCATTACGTTGTTTTCTTCGATTCCTGCACCACCAGTCATATCTATAACTTCTAGATCATCATAGAAAAACTCTCCTGGATTGTACTCAACAGGATCTGCAAAAACATTTATTCCCGTTCCCCACAGGTCAAATGCACCAAGGCCATTAATTGCCATATTTCCATTTCCAGCTGTTCCAGTACCTACAGATGCACCGTTCACCATAATTTCAGATGTATTTGCGTCAAGGTCAACCATTAAATCAACAGCATCCCATGCTCCTGGAGTTAATGGCGCTTGAGCGATATATGCTGCACCATCAGAAACCAATAGCAATGTATCTCCTGAAATAATATAGTACATTGAAGAATAAGTTTCATTTATGTCCATCAGGTTGTCGCCAATCCCAATATATCCACCTGCGCTACCTTCAGGAACATATAAATTCATTTTAATCATATATTGACCTGCATTGATATTAGTCCAAGCAAATATCCCGTCAGAATCAACAGTTTCATTGCTTACAGAACGTCCTGACATTGATCCATTTGCAGCATAAGTAGAGCTTGCCAATGAAGAATATCCAGCGGTCGCTGCTCCAAAGTCTGCTCCCCATTCTCTCCAACCGTTGTCACCAGCGACATCAGTCAAAACGTCTCCATCAGAATAGCTTTCAAAGTCTTCCGAAATAAGCGTAATCTGCGCATTCATTAAAAAGGGCACCGCAAAAGCGGCAGAAAGTAAAATTTTTTTCATAGTCTTAAATTAAATTGTTAATATCACGAAGATAAGCATTTTTTATCTTGTAATAAGATATTTTAGCCAAGTCAATATCAACTTCAATTTGTTCAAAGATCACAAAGTCAAGTGTTTAATGAACTTATCTTGAAATAGATCCTTATTTGGGCATCCTATATATTTTAATAGCGTTAGAAAAACAAGAACACAAAACATAATAAGCAGAAAATAAATCTATGAAAAAACACTTTTGCATTCTATTGGCTCTGATGCTTTGTACTCAGGTCACAAAGGCACAAGACGATGCCACCGTTTTATTTATCGGAAATAGCTATACCTATTACAACGATATGCCTGACATCTTATCAGATATTGCAACATCCTTGGGAAACAATATCAATAATGTCTCGCAAACAACGGGAGGAGCGACTTTTTCAGGGCATGTTGGAAACACAGCCACCTTCAACGCTATAAATAGCCAAACCTGGGATTATGTTGTGCTGCAAGGACAGAGCCAAGAACCTTCATTCCCCTATGGGCAAGTGAACACACAATCCTTACCTTATGCCATGCAGCTTGCAGATAGTGCTCATGCAACATCGACCTGTGCACAAGTAATGTACTACATGACTTGGGGACGTGAAAATGGAGACCCACAATGGGATTCCATCAATACATTCGATAAAATGAACGAAAGACTGCGACTTGCATATTTGCGTTTTGCAGATTCGACAAACGCCTCCGTTTCGCCAGTGGGCGTTGCATGGAAATATGTTAGAGACAATCATCCTAATATCGATTTGTATACGGCTGATGGATCACACCCCTCTTATGCAGGTTCATACCTCGCGGCATGTACCTTTTATGCTTCGATTTTTCATAGCTCACCTGTTGGCTCAACATTTACTGGGAGCCTATCAGCGAACAGAGCACTTAAATTACAGCAAGCAGCCAGTATTTGTGTTTTAGATAGTATTGAAACCTGGAGTCTTCAGCACCATGACTCTTTGAGTGCAGTAAATTTCTCATTCGATATAGATACGTTGAACTTAACCGTAAGCTTTAATGAAAATATTGCATATGTAGATTCAGTTTTGTGGGACTTTGGAGACGGTAATACTTCGACTGCATCCAACCCAATACATTCTTATAGTGATGCTGGAGAATATACAGTAGAATTAATTGGTTACAGTCCATGCTCAGGAGATACAAGCACACAAAACATACTCATTGAAATACCGTTTGGAGGAATAGAGCAGCTTCAAGGTGACGCAAATTATACCTTTAAAAGGATTTCAGAAAACACCTACAATTTGTCCAGTTTATATCAAAATAGCATTGAGAAAATTGAAGTTTTAGATATGATGGGAAGATCCATAAAAACGAACTTAAATGCATTAAATATGTATTCGGTGAACATTGAATTCGCGCACAAAGGCCAGCTAATTATTCGTTTTGAATTAAATGGAGTGCCTCAATTACTGCGCATACACCATTAAGCTTTTATTGCCTTATGAAGCGGGTTCAAGTCAAAACTCTTTTTTGGTACATTTATTGTTGTGTATAGGCTGTTGGTATGAATAGATTGCTCTTACTTTTTCCCGTTATTTTGACCTGCATCATTATATTGGTCTCAAGTAGCTTTCCTATTGATTTAGTTTTTTCTGCTCATGACACCGAAGAGGTCGTTATTTATGAGTTTGGAGAAGATTTATTTTCTGAAGAATCGATATATACTAGTGGGTTTTATCTAGATCCTTTGGCTTCAAAAAAGCATTACCCAATTAAATGTTCGGGACAAGTAAAACTTCAATATAAAGATGTTGAAACCCCTCCTCCAGAATCACTATTTTGTTAAAAAATTCGAAATAAATTCAAATTAGTCAATATCTAAAAATCAATACAAAATGAAAACTAAAATTTTTATACTTGGATGCATTGCTGCATTCTTGTCATCATGTGCCGTAATTCGTCCAGGAGACGTGGGTATAAAACAAAACCTTGGAAAACTCAAGGGTAAAACAAAAACACAAGGCGTAATGCTATTTAACCCATTTACAAGTAGCATCGTTCGTGTTCCTATTCGAACGGTAAATAAAGAGATTCGTTTGAACCTTCCTTCCAAGGAGGGGCTTAACGTTCAAGCAGAAATTTCTATCCTCTATCATATTGAGGAAGCAAAAGTTGCTGAAATAATCTCTACTGTTGGAAAGCGCTACGAACAAACCTTGATCTTAAGTACGTTTAGATCCGCTTCGGCCGATGTATGTGCCCGTTTCTTTGCCAAAGACATGCATTCAGGAAAGCGTGGTGAAATCGAAAAAGAAATCAAGGTTCAAATGGCCAAGCTCCTCGAGGGAAGAGGTTTTGTGATTGAAGCGGTCCTTCTAAAAAGCATCACTTTACCCAAAGGCCTGTATGCCGCTATTGAGGCCAAACTTCAGGCAGAGCAAGAGGCTCAACAGATGAAATTCGTGCTACAGCGAGAAGAAAAAGAGGCAGAAAGAAAACGAATTGAGGCAGCCGGGATAAGAGATGCACAGCTCATTATCAAGGAAGGAATCACGGAAGGAAATATTCAGTGGAAAAGCCTTGAGGTGTTAAAGGAAATTTCGATGTCTCCCAATGCCAAGCTCATCTTAACTGACGGTAAAACACCCGTTTTGATCGGGGGCGACAAGGACTAGAGCTCCTAATTTTTACATCTAGAATTAAATACGGCGACCCATTAGCGTCGCCGTATTCCTTTTTAAAATGAATTGCAGCAATATATATTTACCTAAATTGGATCAATAAGCCGATATATGAAACAAATCATACTTCTTTACTTCTTATATATTTCTTCAAATATTGTTTTTGGACAAGTAGATACGGTCGAGATATATAGCGAAGTGATGGATCATACCATTCCCAACCTCGTTATTACCCCTAAAGATTATACTGAACAAAATGATAATCTGCCAGTCATTTACTTGCTTCACGGTGCAGGTGGCTACTTCAGCAATTGGTTCTTTCGCGTACCAGAAATAGAACAATATGCCACTGATTATGATGTTATTATTGTGTGTCCTGACGGCGATAAAACCAGCTGGTACATAGATAGCCCAGTAGACTCTACAAGTCAATACGAAAGCTATATCACAAGAGAGCTTGTACCTACGATAGACCAAAAATACAGAACCATAAAGCAAAAACATGGACGTGCAATCACTGGATTAAGCATGGGTGGTCATGGGGCATTTTATCTTGCTTTCAGACACCAAGACATATGGGGAGCGGCAGGAAGTATGAGTGGTGGTGTCAATATAATTCCCTTTGCTGAGGAATGGAATATGGATGAAATTCTAGGTCCCTACAATCAATTTAAAAAGAATTGGGAGGATCATACAGTAATTAACCTGACACATTTATTAAATGGAGACCTCAAGATAATCTTTGATTGTGGTAAAGAAGATTTCTTTGCCGATGTCAATAAACAATTACATGAAAAGTTGATCATTGAGGGAGTCCCTCATGAATATACCGTTCGACCAGGGAAACACAATTGGGATTATTGGCGCAATTCGATAAAGTATCACCTCCTGTATTTTGATGACTTTTTCGGTAGAAAATAGTACCCTGATTTCAGGAAAGCTCGAGTATTGAATCGAGCATTCTATTGCGCACCATTTGAATAATTCTTTTGTTCATGGAACGCTCACTCTTCAGGTAGCTCTTGAATTCCTCCTGATTTAGCTGGCCTAAAATCATTCCTTGAATTTCTTTTTTAAAAGGATTGTCGTTTTGAAAAGCGCTTTCGATTGCATTAATTCTTTTCTTTTTGTCCATCATATGAAAAACTACTTTTTTGGACAGAAAATAGCTTTGGACCCGAAGTATGAGGATGTCATGCTGCATTTTGATTACCGGTCGCAGGACCATATTCTGAAAAAGCTCCTCTTCTTTGAGGTGGCCCTCAACGAGGGATTCAGGAAGATTTGGTCGGACTTTTTCCATGCTTAGTTGTTGTAAAAGGATCCTAAAACACGGTCCTCAAATTGATATCCTCCCTTGGTTTCTTGCTTGTCGAGTTTGTTATATTCGACTAGTCCCCAAAGTAAAAACTCTTTAAAAAAGAGCTTATCCGCCGGACTTGCAAGTGCTTGATACATTTCCACAATCTCGTTTAAAGGCTCTACAGCATTTAATATTTCAGCATAAGCTTTATCGTTTAAATCAGCTGAAAGTGAAAAGGAGCTGTTTTCCATAAACCACGATACAACGGCGTCAAATTCATCGGTGGCTCCTGGCTTGCTAAGCTTCTTGATTTCTCTAAAGCTATCATTAAATAACGTTTTGATTGCGTTACCTAACAGCAACAAAGCAACATTCTCTGCTCCTTCCTGCTCGCCTTCATAAACGAGCTCTACTTTTCCTGTAATAGCGGGAATGACTGCTAAGAAATCTGACATACGTATTGCGGTACTTTCTTGCTGCGTTGTCAGCATTCGATAGGTCGCTCCACTCAATAGGTTCTCGTACATGGTAATGCTCATTCGTGCAGAGACACCACTTTTGGCGTCGATTAATTCATTTTCTCGTGCTTCAAATCCAATTTGTTCAATTAAAGTTTTGGCAAGCTCAGGAACATAAATTGCATCCGATTGCACCTGCTTTGCTACCTCTTGGTTGGTAATCTCTTTGGCGAGCTCAATGGAATTTGGGTAATGAGTGATAATCTGAGAACCAATTCGATCTTTTAAAGGCGTGACTATACTTCCTCTATTCGTATAATCCTCTGGATTGGCTGTAAAGACGAAGTTCACATCTAACGGTAAGCGAATCTTAAATCCTCGGATCTGAACATCGCCTTCTTGAAGAATATTGAAGAGTGAAACTTGAATTCTTGCCTGCAAATCTGGAAGCTCGTTGATGACAAAAATACATCGATTCGCCCTTGGTATCATTCCAAAATGAATGACGCGCTCATCAGCATAAGACAGTTTTAAATTAGCTGCTTTGATTGGGTCAACGTCTCCGATAAGGTCGGCAACAGTCACATCCGGCGTGGCTAGTTTTTCAGAAAAACGTTCCGCTCGATGCACCCACGAAATAGGTGTATTGTCTCCTTCTTTTGCGACCAATTCCTTGGCATAAAAAGAAATTGGATCCATTGGGTCGTCGTTGATCTCTGAACCTTCTACAATCGGAATATATTCATCTAATAAATCTGTTAATGATCGTGCAATTCTTGTTTTGGCTTGACCTCTAAGGCCTAACAGGTTGATATTATGCTCGGATAAAATGGCGTGTATCAGCTGTGGTATCACGGTATCTTCATAGCCAATAATCCCTTCAAAAAGAGGCGCTTTTTGTTTGAGCTTTTCCATGAGATTGTCACGTAATTCTGACTTGATTCTTTTGGAAACATAACCCTGCTTTTTGAGGGCACCTAAAGTTTTAATTTCTTGAATATTCATACTTATCTTTTAATGTTTTTTTTGCGGTTTGTCTCGTAGTCTTCGAAAATCATTCCTCCCAATCCTTTGAGTCCAGTATAAAATGCTTTACCCTGATTGGCAGCAGTAAACTCCTCAACAAACTGTTGTAAATAGGGGTCTTGGGCAATCATAAAGGTGGTAATTGGTATTTGAAGCTTACGCGCCTGCTTGGCCATATTCAAGCACTTGCTCGTAATAAATTCGTCCAAACCATTGCTGTTTTTATAATACTCTCCACTTGGTAGCTTGATACAAGATGGCTTTCCATCTGTGATCATGAAAATTTGTTTGTTGGTCTGTTTTTTACGACGCAATATATCAAGCGCCAAAGACATACCTGCAACCGTATTAGTGTGGTAAGGCCCTACCTGCAAATAAGGCAGCTCTTTTAGCTTTATGGGCCAGGCATCGTTTCCGAATACAATGATGTCTAGGGAGTCTTTTGGGTAGCGCGTTCGAATCAGCTCTGCCAATGCCATGGCTACTTTTTTAGCAGGCGTAATACGGTCCTCTCCATAAAGAATCATGCTGTGGCTGATATCAATCATCAGTACGGTACTCATCTGGGCATTGAAGTGCGTGTCGTTGACCACTAAATCTTGTTCTGTCAGTTTAAATTCACCTGCACCATGATTGACCTGCGCATTTTTAATGCTTTCAGTCATGGATATTTGATCTAGCCCATCTCCAAAGACATAGTTTTTCATGTCACCCGTAAAGTCTTCTCCCTGCCCGGAATGTTTAGTCTTATGGTTTCCTTTTCCCGACTTTTTAAGCGATCCAAAAATCTGATTGAGTGAGCGCTGACGAATCAGCTGTTCAGTTTTCGAGGTAATCTGAAGTCCCTTACCCTTGTTCTTTTTGGGGTCATCGTTTAGAAATCCTTTTTTCTTGAGGTCTTCGATAAAATCTTCTTTGCTGTATTCCGCAGAATATAGCTTGTACTCGCGGTCCAACTCATCCATCCAATTGAGGGTCTCATCCACGTCTCCAGACGTAAATACAATCAGCTCTTGAAAGATATCAAAGAGCCGTTCAAAAGGAGACTGTTCCTTTTTCTCATGCGGAGAAAAAGTAAAACCAGATTTTGAATAAGAATAAGATTTAGACTTCATGTGTAAAAATAAAACGCTGTTCAACGACGTTTATGCACTGACAGGTCCAAATTAAACAAATTGAACTCAAATAAGTTTGATAAAAAAAAAGGAATTTAAGCTGACTGTACTTAAAAACTACTCCACACTAAACACCTTCTCTGTACTTCCATCGTCATAGACATAGATCAAAGCTGTATTGGGTTTAAAAGTGGTTTCTCGTCCCATAAGGTCGAACATTTTGACGACTGTTTTTGGGATGATATGAAGCCCCCCAAGGCTCGCATTAGAAGTGGAGCATGGATTGTCGCAATCTTCGGAAAAAATAATTTGAGGGTCAATACTATCCGTCCAATTCTCTACTGCCACAGCTACATCATCAACTTCTATACAACTTAAGTTGGGGTTGTCCAAAGCATTTATAATTCCGAGACCATCATTACCATTTGCAATATTAAGGCATTGTAACTGTTGACAGCCACCACACCACAAGGTGTGAAGGTTATGGTTTGTTGACAGGTTCAAGAATAGTATGGGGTTATGGCTGATTCTTAAATATTTTAATTCAGGAAGTCCACCTACGTTCAATTCGGTCAATAAGTTGAAATCACAAAAGATCCATTCTAGTAACTCAAGATTCCCGAGGGTTAAATTAGAAATCTCATTTCTACGGCACCATAAACGAGTCAAGGAACTGATATTACTAATATCTAACTCAGATAAATAATTGTAACTGCAAGTCAAGGTTTGTAAAGAAATAAAATCTTCTATACCTGCTAGGTCTGAAATAGATTTAGAATGAACAGAGAGATTGGTTATTGTATCAATACGATTCGTAAGTACCTGACCATCCAAAACATCATCATGCCCTAAATCAATTAAAGCCTGTTCAAAATTAGGATCGGGAATCGCGGTCGTCTGCGACCAAATCGGTACTG
>CAJXDT010000045.1:0-17572 GCA_913052055.1 uncultured Cryomorphaceae bacterium | reverse complement strand
GCTAACGGTTATGGTCGATTACCAATCTCCTGCATTGGGAACCCAACATGCAAGTATGTATCATATTGGTGAATTTAATAAGGAGATTGCAAAATGTAGAACATTTGTATTCTTGAGAGAGCTCGAGTATTTAGCTAAAAACGATCTGATAAAAGGAGGAGACTTAGATAATGCCATTGTAATGGTAGAACGTCAAACGATTTCCCAAGACGAACTAACGAAACTGGCAAAATTATTAGGGAAAGAGGACCTTAAAGTAAATATAGAAGGGATAGGTGTTCTCAACAGTACAAAGCTCCAATACGAAAATGAACCCGCACGACACAAATTATTGGATATTGTTGGTGACTTAGCACTAATTGGTAGACCGATCAAAGCCCATATTCTTGCGGCCAGACCGGGCCACTCAGGAAACGTGCGATTTGCAAAAGTGTTGAAAGAGCAAATTAAAAAACAGCAACAAAAAGGTAAGTTCTTTGATTTAAGTAAAGCTCCTTTATATGACATAAATGACATTGAAAGAATGCTTCCTCATCGATTCCCTTTTTTAATGGTTGACAAGATCATGGAAATCACGGAAGATTCTATTTGGGGTGTCAAAAATATCACTATGAATGAACCTGTATTTACAGGTCATTTTCCCGGAAACCCTGTTTTTCCTGGAGTATTACAGGTTGAGGCGATGGCTCAAGTCGGTGGGATTTTTGCTTTGAGTAAGGTCGAAGATCCACACCTCTACTCTACTTATTTCATGAAAATCAATAATGTAAAATTCAAGCAAAAAGTACTTCCTGGGGATTCAGTTGTTTTTGAGCTTCAACTGATGTCGGCAATCAGAAGAGGGCTTGTTGAAATGTCAGGAACAGCGTATGTCAATGGTAAAGTCGTTGCTGAGGCGGAAATGCTGGCGCAAGTAGTTAAAGACAAAGAAGCATAATGAATATAAGTCCCTTAGCCTCTGTCCATCCGAAAGCGCAGCTCAATAGTGGAGTGGTCATTGAACCATTTGCGCATATTCATGAGGATGTCATCATTGGTGAAGGCACGAAAGTTCATTCTAATGTTGTACTGTATCCTGGTACGAGAATTGGAAAAAACTGTGAGATCTTTCCAGGTGCGGTTATCGGAGTTATACCTCAAGATTTAAAATTTAGCGGTGAATATACGATCGTGGAAATAGGTGATCATACGGTCATTCGAGAATGTGTTACCATCCACAGAGGAACAAACGACAAGCTAGCAACTAAGATAGGTTCACATTGCTTATTAATGACATACGTTCATATTGCGCATGATTGCACCATTGGAGACCATGTTATTTTAGCTAGCTATACGGGATTATCAGGACATGTTCAAATTGATGATTATGCTATTTTAGAAGGGAAAGTTGCTGCACAGCAGTTCACTCATATTGGAAAACATACCTTTATTGGCGGTGCCTCACTAATTCGAAAAAACATTCCACCCTACATAAAAGCGGCAAGAGAACCTTTGACCTTTGCAGGAGTCAATTCTGTTGGTCTGCGAAGAAGAGGTTTTTCAGACGAAACTGTTAGACAAATTGAAGACCTTTATCGAATCCTATATATTCAGAATAGTAATATCTCTAAGGGTATACAAGCAATCAAGGAGCAAATACCCGAAAGTGACATTCGGAATGAAATAATAGACTTTATTGATGCCGCCGACAAAGGTGTTATTCGCGGAATGATTTAAAATGTTTAAGAGAGGAGATAGAGTAGAACTTGAAATCACAGATTTCGCATTCGGAGGGAAAGGAATATCCAAAATTTCAACAGATAGCCAACGCGGAATTGTTTTCGTACCAAACACCTATCCTGGGCAAAAGGTTAGAGTGGTGATATCTGCTAAAAAGAAAAAGCACTACGAAGCAAAACTTCTTGATATCATAGAGCGTTCTCCCATTGAAAAAATCAATTCCTATCAAGCAATATCAGGAGCACCCTTTATTTTTGTCCCCGTTAAGGAACAAGAACGCCTAAAGCAGGACTCTACATTAGAAACATTCCGAAGATTATCAGGTATTCAAAATATTCGAGAGGTATTTGATGCTTTTATCTCAGCACCAGAACACTTTTTTTATCGCAATAAAATGGAATATAGTTTTTCATCTATAGAGCACTGTCTTAAGACAGATTCGGAAAAAGACGATGCTTTTGCTTTGGGGTTCAAAAGAAGAGGTACCTGGTGGAAAGTAGAGAGTTTAAACAAAGCCTCAGGTCTCTTTGACCAAGAATGGGAAGATAAATTAAAAAAAATACGTGAATACCTCCATAATACGGGATTAAAGGCTTGGCATCCTCCTCAAAAAACAGGATTTTTCAGGCATATTGTAGTGAGAAAATCATTTACGGCCAATCAATTATTGGTCAACCTCGTTACGGCCTCAGAAGGGCTAAATAAATTCGATATAAACGCATTTTCAAGCTTCATTCAAGAACTAATGGGTAAGCGTATTGCAGGGTTGCTGCATACCGTAAATGACAATGTTGCGGACCGGGCAAAAATAGAGAATGGACAAAGTAAAATTCTTTTTGGTAAAGACGTCATACAAGAACAACTGCTTGGATTGAACTTTCAAATGCGCATGGAAAGTTTTTTTCAAACAAATCCGAAATGTGCCGAGCTATTGTATAACAAAGCATTAGACTATGTTTTTGAAGAAGAAATAAGTTCGGATAAGGTTGTCTTAGACTTATTTTGTGGCACAGGGACCATTGCTCAATTAATGGCAAAAAGGAATCCGAACGTGTCTATTATTGGGGTAGATATTGTTGAGGAAGCCATTGAAGACGCAAAGAAAAATGCGATAGGAAACGGTATTACAAATACAGATTTTTTTGCGGCAGACGTGGGAAAATTCTTAAAATTCAACCCCCAGTATCAAGGAAGAATTGATACCATAATTCTGGACCCTCCGCGTGCTGGAATTGCACCCAAAACGCTCAAAAAAGTAATTGAACTTGATACGAAGAAAATCGTCTATATCTCTTGTAATCCATCGACGCAAGCAAGAGACGCCTCAACACTATCAGATGCTGGCTTTAAATTAGAAAAATATAGCTTAGTAGACCAATTCCCACACACAGGACACATTGAATCCATTGCAAAATTTACAAAGAAATGAAAGTTGAACTCATCTCAATCGGTGATGAATTACTCATCGGACAAACGGTTAACACAAACGCATCTTGGTTGGGTGAGACCCTTTCAAAATCTGGAGCTGAAATCATTAAAACCGTTGCAATCAGCGATAAAAAAAATGAGATTATTGCTAGCCTAAATGCAATTTATGATAACACAGACTGTATCATCATTACAGGTGGACTCGGGCCAACAAAAGATGATATCACAAAATATACTTTAGCTGAATACTTCGGTAGTGAGCTGAAACAAGACAAACACACTCTTGATAAAATTGAATCATTTTTCAGTCAGCGCAATCGACCAATGCTAGACTCAAATTACAAACAGGCAGAGTTACCAGTGGATTGCACAATTTTGGAAAATGACTACGGCACTGCCGCAGGAATGTGGTTTGAAAAAAACAATAAAATATTTATAAGCTTACCAGGTGTTCCGTACGAGATGCAAGGTATTATGACAGAGCAGGCGATTCCGAAACTAAAGAAACGTTTCAAGCTCAAGTCGATGTATTACAAAACAGCGCTAACCCAGGGCATAGGTGAATCATTTTTATCCGAAAAAATACAAGATTGGGAGAATATTATTTATAAAAACGGATTGTCTCTTGCTTACTTGCCCTCTGCAGGGATTGTAAAACTGAGAATTTCTTCAGCGAAAGGTAGTGACGATGCTGAAATAATTGATACTCTTTTTGTACAGCTAGAAAATTTAATTCCGAATCATTTCTTTGGATATGATCGTGACACCTTACCACAAATCATTGGTCAACAGTTGATTGATAAAAAGCTTACTATTGGAACTGTTGAGAGTTGTACAGCAGGAATGCTAGCAAGTCAAATTAGCAGTATACCAGGAGCATCAGCTTATTATGAGGGAGCACTACTCACCTATTCATATAAAATCAAAACAAGTTTGGCGAATGTTCCCGCTGACCTAATTCAAAAAGAAGGAGCAGTTAGTGAGCCTGTAGCCATTCAAATGGCAGAAAATGGACGAGATATATTGGGCGCGGATATTTGTATTTCAACGACGGGAATAGCAGGTCCTGGAGGAGGAACAGAAACAAAACCTGTTGGAATGGTTTGGATCGCCATTGCCACTAAAGATGGTACAACAACCAAAAAAATGCAATTTTCGAAACACAGAGAGCGAAATATCAAAATGACCGTATTGAGCGCATTAAATCTGCTAAGACTAGAGCTAAGGAAATAAAGCTACTTTCCTTTTCCTTCTAATTTATAGGTGTATTGAACAGTGATTGTTCGAGGTGGCTCTATCTTTAGTGGGCGTAAAGAGTAAGTCCTATTTAAGATATTTGTACCAATCAGCGCAAGCTTGTGCGCATCTGTAAAATTGAAAGATATACGCGCATCAAAGATCCAGTTCCCAAAACGATGAGCCTCAAAGAAGTCAATGTATTGAAGGTCTTGAAGTACCTCAACATCAGTTGTAAACTCCTCAAAATCCTTAATGATAGCATCCATATTTACAATCTTGGAGAAATACTTTGCACTGGCCCCTATAGAAAATTTACCCTTCCAAGAATATTCCATATCCATCTTTGCATTGTGCAAAAATCTATACTTTAATATGCCCTGAGAGGGGTCCATCGAAGTCGAATTGTAGCTAAACACTCGATTCAAAGAATCCGTTGCATAAACATAATCAGGTGTAAGTGTTTTCGGTACAATGTAATTGTAACCCAATAAGAAAGTCATTTTTCCGTGCTTTTTTATTTCAGCAAATCCTGTAAACGACAAATCTAATCCTAGTACCCTTGACTCGCCTGTGTTCAAAAACATAAACCCTGCACTTGATCCCATCGCTTGCACATCCGTTAGCTCATTCCAAATACCAAACATATATTCAATGGTATTTTGGTACTCTTGCCAAAAACCCGCTAAGTCTAAATAACCATATACCCCACCAAGCTTAATTCCCTGCTTGAGTCCAATTTCAGCGTTCCAACTACTTTCCGGAAGTAAACCAGGATTTGGAAAAACCCCAAAATTACCTACACCAGTTCTAATAAATCGCTCCGTAATTGTCGGAAAACGATATCCCTGACCATATGAAGCGCGTAGATAGGTTTCCTGGTATATCTTAAGACTAGAACCAGCTCTGAAAATTGGTTTTAATGCCGTAATCGAGTCATTCAATTGAAAATACTCCAAACGACCTCCGACCGATAGATTGAGTATATTTTTCAGTTTTGTCTCCATTTGAGAATAGGCAGAAACATTGAGCATTTTATTATTGGGTGTTCCTGAACCAGTATAAATATTTGCATAAGAATTGGTAAATGTCGAGGTTAATCCTCCAACAAATTCGAGGTTTTTGAATTCTTTATACTTCTTTTTAAACATGTAATCCCCATAGTAGGTCGTTGCATTATTTGATTGATTTGCACTCATTTCATTATCAACTCTTAAGATTCGTCCTCTTAAGTAATGTTTTCCATTGCTTTGCGTAAAGAAATTTACAAATGGATCCAAATTAAAAATGAATTGGTCTTGTAGGAATATTGCGCCAGGATAGGCTCTAAAAAGGCCTGATGAATCATTTAACCAAGCCAAAGGCATTGTTGTATGCATCACCATGAAATTACCGTTAAGACCATAGTTTAAGCCCTTAAATTTCTTGGATCTATACCGCAAATTAAAATTAAAGCGCGCCCGCTTAGAAATCAAATCCTCCTCTGTGAAGTTGGTGATCGTATCAGGAAATACTGTCGCTACAATTGAATCTGTAATGGGCGGTCCAATATAGCCGTGATCGTAATTCAAATTACCGCCAACGACAACATCTAAATTTCCAAACATTTGAGAGTGAAGAAAATTAGCCCCTAAAATAATAGGCGCTTTCTCTCCCCAACTTGCATTCGGCTGATTCGGAGATGAATAAATACCGTTATAAATATTAATTTTCGTTTTCGGTTTCGATGTTGGATAGGCAGTTCTAATGTTGACTGAACCAGACAAGGCCGAGCTTCCTGATAAAACGGATGCGGCTCCCTTGACTACCTCTATTTGGCTAATATTCTCGACCGGAATAAACCCCCATTCAGGTCGACCAGCATCACCGGATAGCATAGGCATGTCGTCAACAATGACTGCTACTTTAGAGCCGACACCAAAAGTAAAACCACTACCTCCACGAATTTGCGGTTCACCATCCAAAATATTTAATCCTGGGGTTTGATCAAGGGCAGTTTCAATACTCCTTGTATTCTTATTTTCGATCAGCTCTGGCTTAAGGACAATCATCGTAACTGTTTGTTCCTCTATCGGTTTATCGAACTTACCGACTTTAACATCAACCTGTTTGAATTCTTTGATATAAGAAAATAAAGTAAAGTCAATTACTTTTTGCTCATTCGGTAGTAAAACAAAAGAAACCGTGTCAGATTTCATGCCTGTGTAACGGCAAATAAGCTTACATTTTCCTTGAGGAACCTCAAGAAAAAAAGCCCCGTTTTCATCGGCTATTGTTCCTTTAGATACATCAGAGCGATAAATAACAGAAGCGCCCAGCAAGGGCTCTCCCTGCTCATCTTTCACAGTGCCTTTTACCGTTGCAGTGGACTGGGCATGGGTCCCAAAAGAAAAACCTACATAAAGCGCTAAGACTATATACCTCATCAAATTAATCAATGCGCTACGACCTTGAAGCTATCTTTGTTGTTTGTGATTAAATACATACCTCGATGTAGATTCATACCCGAAAGTTGTGCACTAGTTCCACTAGAGATAAGTGAACCTGACGTCGAAAATACACGAAAGAAGTCATCTGATTCAAAATCATTTGAAAATAACAACCCTGACTCATTGTAGGCAATCCAATGCTTATTTTGAAGATTCGAAAGTCCAGAAGTATTGTAAATTAATTCAACATCATCAATGAAAATTTCATCACCATTACTACCTCCTCCCGGAATCATGTTCGTTGTAAAGGTTACCAAGATATATTCTGGCGTGGTTGAAGGACCAACGTAGTCAAAGGGCACGGATTTTCGTACCCAAGAATCGTTAGTTGATTCAAAATTTAAGGCAGCATCAGCAACCACATGAGGTTCAGACTCGCTAGTCATGGGATCTACATAATCATAATCATCATGTATAATTGCCTTAATGCGTGCAAGATCGGAACTACTACTATTGTTATACTTTACCCAAAAAACGATGGAATCGGGACTTGAATTCAATTGCTGAGAAAAATCAGAATTCCCGGTAACAGTGTAATTATAATTGCTTGTACTATTTGGTGTACTGCTTCCCATGTTGATTCTTCCCAAGGTCAAATTACCATTAGCAATGATACCAATAGTACTTTTTGAAAATACGCGCGCACTGTACATTCCCGTGGCTCCTGAGCGGATATCAGAGGACTGTTCCACTTGTTTCGAAGCAAATAAGGATAAACCTCCCGATGCACTTAGAAAGCTATTCCAATTTGATGGCTCTTCGTTATTACCTCCAAGGTTATCCCAACTCTCCATAGAGCCATTGTCAATCTGCTGACCATAAGCCGTAAGACAACAAAAAATTGTAAAAAAAGACGCGTAGATTTTTTTCATATTTCAAATTTAGGTTCTACCAAATATAACGAAATAGTTCAATGGAATGACATTTGTAAATGCTATGGTATGAATGACATTTAATGATGTCGGCCTTTCACACAATATCCAAAATCAATTGTGTAACTTTAACTTAAATTAATAATCATGGCCCAGGAATTACCAATTATGGAAAGCTTCTTGACAATTCAAGGCGAGGGATATCACTCTGGTAAGCCAGCCTTTTTCATTCGAACTGGTGGTTGTGATGTTGGTTGTGTTTGGTGTGATGTTAAAGAAAGTTGGGATGCAGCAAACCATCCGTTGCAAAATGTAACAGCACTGCAAAAGTTAAGCCTTGAAAACAAAAGTGAATGGGTTGTGCTTACGGGCGGTGAACCCGCCATGTATAAATTAACTCCTTTAGTTTTAAAGCTGAAAGATATTAATCGATCGGTCGCAATCGAAACCTCAGGTTGCTATCCGCTTGATGCAGATGTAGATTGGTACACCTTTTCACCAAAAAAATTCAAAAAACCTTGTGCAGAGGCATACGATAAAGCAGATGAACTAAAGATTGTAATTTACCACAAATCTGACTTTAGATGGGCACTGAAGCATGCGGCACAGGTCAATTCAAAATGTTTGCTTTATATCCAGCCTGAGTGGTCAAAGAAAGATGAATTAATGGCTGAAATTGTTGATTTTGTAAAAAGTAACAAAGGCTGGAGGATTTCGTTACAAACGCATAAATTCATGAACATCCCCTAACTTCAATAAATGAGAATTTACATCCTACTTATCATATTATTGGGTAGTTTATTGAATGCTTGTGCACAAATTCAGATGAGCTACTCCACAAAAAGTAAAAAAGCCATCAAGCTTTTTGAAAAAGCACGAAATGCGCCAAGTCAATTCGCAGATGAAAATACAGGCCAGCCCAATTATTCTGAAGGAATTAAGCTCTTAAAGCAGGCGGTGGGAAAAGCACCAGCTTTCTGGGAGGCACAGCTCTTGATGGGTGAATTCTATGAATACAACAATGATTATCCCTCCGCCATAAAACAATATGAACTCGCATTAGATTTGAACCCTATGCATAGCAGTTCAGGTGCCACATTTTGCTATTTGGCAAATCTACACCTAGCACTTGGAAACTATAATGATGCTATAAAGTATTGTAGTATTTTCTTGAAAAATCCAAATGCAAGTCAAAGGCTTAGCCCTCAAGTTTATTTAATGAAACGAAGTGCTGAGTTTGCAGTACATGCCGTGGCCAATCCAAAAAAATTTAATCCAGTAAATTTAGGTCCTGAAATCAATACAGCTCGTCCAGAGTATTACCCTGCACTTACGGTAGATGGAAAAACACTATTATTTACAAGGTTATTAGAAATCAAAAATGTTGATTTTAAGGAGCAGGAGGATTTCTTCGTTTCGAATAAAAATAAATCTGGAAATTGGCGTCCGTCCATGCCTATGCCACGCAATATCAATACACTAAATAATGAAGGTGCCCCCACGCTATCAGCGGATGGCAGAAGTTTGGTCTTTGTCGCATGCGCGGACCAATCGGGTTATTATGGAAAAAATAGACAAGGAAGAGGAAGCTGCGACCTATTTTTTGCAAAGAAAATTGGTAGAACATGGTATGGGCCTTTTAACCTTCCCGGTAATGTCAATTCAAGTAATTGGGAATCGCAACCATCGCTATCCGCAGATGGAAAAACACTTTATTTCGTAAGAGGAAGAAAAGGAGACCGAACAAATAACAGTGATATCTATGTTTCAGAGCTTCAAGAAGATGGCGCATGGGGAACCGCTAAACCACTTCCTGATTATATCAATACACCAAATACAGAGGAATCTGTGCACATACATCCAGACGGCAGAACACTTTATTTTGCATCTAAAGGACATCCGGGCATGGGAGGATCTGACCTATATGTTACCCGAAAAGATGCCAAGGGAAAATGGTCTCGACCAGAAAACTTGGGCTATCCAATAAACACCAAATATGATGAGAATTCATTGATGGTTTCCGCTGAAGGAGAGGTTGCTTATTTTGCATCAGACCGTGAGGGCGGATTTGGTGATCTTGATATTTATTCATTTGTACTTCCGCCAGAATCGAGGGCAATTCGTACGGTTTACTTTGATGGGTTTGTTTACGATAAACAGAGTAAGGAGCCTCTTCCTGGTAGGTTTGAGCTTTTTGATGTATCAAATGGAGAACAAATTATTGTTTCTGAGGCAGATAAAGAGACAGGTACTTTCATTGTTCCGCTTCCCTTAGACCGTAACTATGTAATTTCAGTAAACTACGATGGTTACCATCCTTATTCCTTGAATTTTGATTTATCAAATAATAAAAGTAACGATAGCTACCATGTCGATATCCCATTGAGCCAACCAATTTTATCGGGAGAAAACAAAGAGGATTTCATAGATGAACACGTATTTGAGAATGTGTTTTTTGACCTTAACAAATCTACGCTTCGGAAAGAATCGCGCATTGAGCTAAATCTATTTGCGGAATACTTAAAGAAGAATACTGAGATTAAAATTGAACTTGGTGGACATACAGACTCAAGAGGAAATGAGGAATCTAATTTAAGTCTATCTAAAGCTAGAGCAGGAGCTGTGTATGAATTCTTAGTAGCGAAAGGAGTAACTGCCCAACGAATGACCTTCAGAGGTTATGGATCATCTATGCCAGTTGTTACAGACGAACAAATCGAAAAAATATTTGATGCTGAAAGTAAAGAAGCCGCTCATCAACAAAATAGAAGAACCGTATGGCGGGAAACGTTTTAATTTCAGCCATTCGCTTAACAAGACCAATAAACTTATTGATCATATTGGCAACAATGCTTGGTGTTTGCTTCTATTTGAGTAAAAGTAACCCAACCTTAGCAATTAATACGATACATTTTTGGCTCTTATCCATCTCAACGGTATTGATTGCGGCTGGAGGAAACATTATAAACGACTACTATGACCTGAAGGCAGATCAAATCAACAAACCTAGCAAAGTCATACTCTCAAAAAACATAAGTAAAGAGTTAGGCCTAAAAATATACATTGCGCTTAATTTTCTGGCACTTAGCTTCGGGTTGTACCTATCGTTCATTTTTGATACTTTCTGGTTTGCTTGCGTACATACTTTCTGTATTCTGTTACTTTGGTTTTACAGTTATTATTTAAAAAAGATTTTGTTTTTAGGTAACTTAATGATCGCTGGATTAACTGGATTTATTCCTTTATATGCTGCAAGCCTGTATTCATTTGGACCCATGCTAAAAATTTATTCAAGAGAAAACCCTAAAGAATGGTTTGACTCATTTTATCTTGAGTTTCTTATCATTCTGGCTGTATTCGCCCTTTTACAAAATCTTGTGCGAGAAATATGGAAAGATGCTGCAGATATTGAAGGTGATCAAACCATAGGTGTTGTATCGATACCTATAAAATTTGGAATCAAAAAAACGCAAAGGATTATTGGGTTTACTCTTCTCATAGAAATAGCACTATTTTCTTTTTGTCTTGATCGACTCCAATTGCATCTCGGCTTGGGAAGCTTCATTTTATTCAGCGTTGCCTTAAGCATCAATATCCTGATTTTGATACTAATGTACAAGAAGGAACTTTTTATCAAATACTGCGATTTCCTATTAAAGCTTAGCATGGTAATAGGATTGAGCACATTATACTTTTAGAATATGGAAATTATATTAGGATCTGCCTCACCGAGAAGAAAAGAGCTATTAAAACAAATGGGTTTTGATTTTAGTATTCAAATCTCGGCTGTTGAGGAAGTTTATGACCCATCAACCCCGGCAAATCAGGTGGCATCGGTTCTCGCAAAACTCAAAGCAGATGCCCTAAAAAACAATCTATTTTCAGGTCAGCTTTTAATTTGCTGCGATACCGTTGTTATCATGAACAATAAAGTTTTGGGAAAACCACAGAGTACAGATGAAGCAAGGGATACCTTGAAAAAGTTATCCGGGGCAAAACATGAGGTAATTAGTGCGGTGTGCATGGTTCACAACGGCAAAACTATTGAATTTAAAGATTCGACACATATTGAGTTTAAAGTACTCAGCGAGGCGGAAATTGATCATTATATCAACAATTACAAGCCATTTGACAAAGCGGGCTCATATGGTATTCAAGAATGGATTGGACATATTGGCGTTTCAAAAATAGAAGGAAGCTACACAAATGTCATGGGATTACCCACACATGTTTTATATCAAGAAATACAGAAGCTAAAGAATTAATCTAGTGTAAACTCTACTCTACGGTTCTTGGCTGCTTTAAGCTCATCCTCGTCAACATCTGCTATTTCTTTACTACTCTGCTCCGCGCCCATTGATTTCACGGTAACACGGGAGGGATCAATTCCTTGCGCCATAAAGTATCTCTCTGCATATTTTGCACGAACCATTCCCATATCCTTAAACTCTTCTTTGCTTGCCCCGAGCTCTTCCTCCTTGGTATCCGCATGACCCGAGATAAGAACCGTTAATTGTGGATTAGCTTTGAGCTGACCTGCAACAAATTTCAACGCCTCTTTCGAACCCGCTGTAAAGTCTTTCTTACCAAAGCCAAAATATGCCACATGTGCAGCAACTTGCTCCTCAAGACTCATATTTTCATCAATATTTGCCGCCTTAGCATAAACCAAAGTTGAATATTCTTCCACATTGGCCATTTGGTTCGTGGCAATACATTGACATTCTTCTTCACTATCAATGAGCTTAACAGTAACATTATCCACATAATAATAAGCATGCTTAAGTGCCTCAACATCTGAAGTCTTTGGTTTTTTGACCGTTAAAAACTTAGTGGCTGAATTGGCGTCGAAGTTTCCAATGGTAATAAACTTCTCATAACCTTTCGCGGTATATATCTGGCATACCTTATCCCACCCAAAGAAACCTTGATGAATTCTGTTGTGCTTACCCCTGATAAGATTTTCTGATGCATTGATAATACCTGAAGGAGTAGTCGGGGCCTCTTTCGTTAAATAAGCACCAATGTTGTTACAGGCAAATTTTGACGATTCCGCAAGAGAAACATCAAACTGAATGCAATACTTCAGTCCCTTGGAAAGGGAGACATTCCCTTTTCCCTTCAAGAACGGAATAGTAATATAACTTCTTAAAGAAGATTCTCTTCCTGGTCTGTAAGCCACAAATCCAGCATAAACTGAACCTCCCGTTTCCGATGTCATTTCGCTTCCAAAAACATTATTTGGTACGCCAAATTCTTTACCGGCACCATTCTGAAAAAGATCTGCCGCATTTTCTGTGGGAGAACTTACACCATTATCTAGAATTGAAATTGCACCTAGCTCAGTGACAGATTCATCTTCTTGGAGCTTTTCAAAAGTCATGTTTAGGATCTCAGAGGATGTTGACTTTCCACGTTTCCCTTTTTTCTGAGCTGTAATTGTTGTCATGCACAAAACAAGTACAAAGCTTGCGAGTATCGATAGATTAAATTTCATAGTTTTTTACAGTTTTAATGAATGCTTTTACATGGTCTGGTTTGATATCAGGATAAACTCCGTGACCCAAATTTACAATATGTCTCTGACTTTTAAAAGTGTTTAATAGCTGAAGCGTTTCTTGCTCAATGGAAGCCTCTGTGCCATAAAGTACACAGGGATCTAAATTCCCTTGCAGCGTTTTACGCTCACCAGCAAGAGCCCTTGCCTCCTCAATGCTCATATTCCAATCCAAACCAATAGTCGTACAAGACAAGTCCATGAGACTCGGTAAAGCGCTGTAGGCACCTTTAGAAAAGACCGTAAATGGTCCTTCTATGGCATTGACTATCTGTTGAATATAAGGCATCCCAAATTCTTGATATTGTTTATGTCCCAATATACCCGCCCATGAATCAAATAGCTGAAGTGCATCAGCACCATGATTCAGCTGGGCCTTTAAATAAGCAATGGTAACATCTGTTATTCTCTGTAGCAATTCATGTGCCAACTTGGGTTTGGTGTAAAGTAATTTCCTTGTTTCAGAAAAGGTTTTAGAGCCAGAACCTTCGACCATGTAACACAAAATGGTCCATGGAGCACCTGCAAAACCGATAAGTGGCACACGACCATTTAATTCTTTTTTCGTAATGGATAAAGCCTGCAATACATATGATAAACGGTCTTCAACATCGATGTTTTCGTCCAGCGTCTTCAAATCAGCTTCATTGCGAATGGTATTTTCAAACCAAGGTCCTTTTTTTTCAATCATCTGGTAAGGAAGTCCCATCGCATCCGGAACAACTAAAATATCAGAGAATATAATGGCTGCATCTACACCTAAAAGATCAACAGGTTGTATTGTTACCTCAGCAGCCAGCTCAGGCGTCTCAGCAAGCTCTTTGAATCCGGAGACACTGGCTCGAACCGCCCGGTATTCAGGTAGTATTCGTCCCGCTTGACGCATTAACCAAACTGGATAACGCTCAATCTTCTCTCCTAGAGATGCTCTAAGGTATAAATCATTTGAAATCTTCATGAGGTGCAAATATATAAAGGAATACTTACCATTTTATGGTTGGAATATGATTCTTACGCAGATAATCGTTCGTCTTACTGAAATGCTTACAATCATAGAAACCGCGATACGCAGAAAGTGGGGACGGATGAACCGCCTCTAGCACTAAATGTTTGGAATGATCAATAAAATCTCTTTTGGCTTGTGCCTTTGCACCCCACAATAAAAAAACGAGATGCTGTTTTTCATTAGAAAGGTTTTGAATGACAGCATTCGTAAATTGCTCCCATCCGATACCCTTATGACTATCAGGCTTCCCTTCTTCCACTGTTAAAACTGCATTCAAAAGCAATACACCTTGTCGTGCCCAATATGTCAAATCTCCGTTTACTGGAGGCGCCTGTTCTAGATCATTTGAGAGGGCCTTAAAAATATTATTCAGGCTTTTAGGAAGGGGTTTAACATGTTCCTTCACGGAGAAAGACAAACCATGTGCATGTCCCTTAGTAGGGTACGGATCCTGACCCAATATAACGACCTTCACTTGATTAAAATCACACAGCTTAAAGGCATTAAAGACCTCATCTTCCGAAGGGAATACCTTTATGTCATGACTCGAAAAAAATGTCTTTAAATTATTTTTAAGTAATTGAAAATAAGGTTTTTGATACTCTTTACCTAATAAATTACTCCAACTATTTAATTCAGGTATAATCACTCGAAATTTATTAGCGCAGTCCAGAGGGTAATCTTACCATTATCCATTCGTGGCCAGACGGGACGAACAACATTATCTACTGCGGCGATATTTAAATAATCTCCAAAAAATACCGTTCCCGAAGGCTCGAAAGATTGCTCAGAAATCACCTCTTCATCAAAAGACTCTCCTCCATTTTTACTACTCGCCCATACAACATCTGTCGTCTTAGATTTTCGTGATTTTCGGTAATAGACAAAATGAAGATTTCCATTTGATGGATCAACTGTCATCCAAGTCAAAAAGTGATTGTACTGCGAACTGTCCTTGTGGACTTGAACAGGCGAAGACCAGCTTTCTCCATTGTCCTCAGATTTAGAAAAAAGAACCGATGTCCTTCCCGTTTCCTCGTCTTCAATGGCCCAATTCAAATAGAGATTCCCATAATGTGGAGAATCTGAATTATGGTCACTAATGAAAACTGGTAGACCATTACTCCGGTAAAAATCAGGAACGTCAATCGTCCAACCCCCTTCATGTTCAAATAGCATTTGCTCTGTTGGTCTCCATGTTTGCCCTCGATCCAATGAACTTCGCAGCATGAGACCATGTGGCCCAGACCAAACGGTATAGAGCATTCCTTCTCTTCCCAATGCGGGCATTGCTCCTTCAACAGTATCATCTCCATCCAAACAATCTCCGCCTTTGATCGAAATGCGAACGGGATCGGTCCATGTTTCTCCATCATCCGATGATTTTGCAAAATGAATAAATGAGCTATCCTCGGGATTGGATGAGTTATACGCATCAAATTGCGTCCAGGTCATGTAAATTTCATCGGTTTCAGGGTCAATTACAATCCAATGTTTGTCTTGAACCTTACTTCCATTGGGTTTTGAATATGAACCTTCATTAAACTTTCCTTTCAAGTCATCGGCTCGCTGACAGACAATTCTGTCTAAATGTGATGTTTTATTATAGGATGATAAGTGCAAATAAAAAACATTCCCTTTACCGTTAAATTTTAATACTGGGTCACCATATACCCCATACGGGCTCTTAAGCCTTTCAGCTTTCCAAGTTTTACCAGAATCCTCAGAATAATGATAGCCATCTAAAATAGATCCTACGGCAATGTTATTCGGGTTGTTTGGATCGATATCAATTGAAGGTTCACAACCACTGTAAGTATAAGAACCGCTTGCGAGGGGAATTTGCACATTAGGAAATCTCCCTTGTGAAGAGACAAGGATAGGTAAAAATAGAAAGCATATGAGCCTAACGCAGCCAATATGCACGTAGCTTATTTTCTTCATTGGTAAGGTTAAATAAATACCGTGGTCTCGTATAATTCGTCATCGTAAAGCTCACAGAAAAGAGAATTTCATCTCTTGCAATCAATAATTCGAGCTCATCTCCTTCGTTTAAGCTCTTCATAAGACCTTCAATATCCGATTTACTGACCCTGTAGCCATTACATCCTATAATCTCATCATTTACGCTTAAACCGGCGTCCTCGGCAGCAGAATTCGAGCGAATTCTGGAAACGATTGCTTTTCCACCCGAACTTCTAAGCGATGCTCCAAAATCTGGCTTTGTTGAGGTAACATCTGTTACCTGAACACCCATTCCATCAAATAGCTCAGCGTAAGAGGGAATCGCTGTTCCGTCTATGTAATCCGCATAAAAGTCATCCAGATTTTCCCCCGTAAAGCTTTCAAGCTCACGTTTGAATTCCTCAGAAGTAAAACCTCTGCCCGCTTTCGCATAAAACTTGTCGTATATATGCTGAAGAAAATGATCTAGACATTTCTCGCCGTTTGTATTGCGAATGATTTTGACATCGAGAAATGAAGCGATTATAGAGCCTCTAGTATAGTAGGTCATGGTCGTATTAGCGCTATTCTCATTGGGTCGGTATGCCTTGATCCATGCATCGTAGCTCGCATGTGCTACTGGCTGAACACGCGCACCGACTGAACCCTCAACATAATTGATGGAGCTTTCCATTTTAGAAAGAAATTCAGATTGGGTGTAATATCCGGCTCTTAGCAATAACAGCTCGTCGTAATAGGAGGTAAAACCTTCCATAACCCACAATAGATCGGTATAATTCTCTTGGTTATAGTCAAAAGGACCAAGCTCAAAAGGACGGATCCTTTTCACATTCCAAAGGTGAAAATATTCATGAGCAACCAAGCTCAGAAACTTCACATAGCTACTTCCTGAATAGGTCCAGCGATTGACACTCAGCGTTGTGGAATTTTTATGTTCCAATCCTCCCTGACCATCAACAACATTATGAATAATGAAAAGGTATTCCTTATTTGGATTTTGACCAAACACTTTAGTTTCCTCTTCGATAACCTTCGACATATCGCGCTTTAAACTTTCTATTTCAAAATTTCCTTCGCCATAAATCGCTACAGTATGCTTTACGCCTGACGCATCGAAGTCAAATACAAGCTGGTTTCCAATTTCAATTGGACAATCCACAAGGTGGTCATAATCTGAATAAGTAAATACAAACGGCTTGTTCTTTTCCTTTTTTGGTAAAGCAGTAGAAACTTTTGAAAATCCAGCATATGGTACAACCACAACATCACCGCTAACATCCAAATGATTTTCTACAAACAT
>CAJXDT010000044.1:0-18391 GCA_913052055.1 uncultured Cryomorphaceae bacterium | reverse complement strand
ACACTAATAAATCCTCTATTTAAAATTTTAATCATTCAAATCTGTTTTAGGGTTCATACCTTTTTCATCAAAATTGTACCACACAATACCTTCGCCATTAAGGATTTCAAAAACATAAAGATATTTGGGTCGAATTCTTTCTTTTTTTAGGTATAAGCGCCAATCTCGATTGTTTAAATTGTATTTCGATGAAATCCAATCAATTGATTTTTCCGCAACAAATACAAGGTTGTAATTATCGGTTTGAAAAAGGCTATCAAATAATTCTATACTTTCACAGTGCTCGCCAAAACAATCCAGCATATTATACCAAGCTGTTTTCAATTCGGAAGAATCTTGAAAATCCCATGATTTGAATTGGATTGCGCTGGAGTCAAGAAATATGTTGACTTTTTCTGCATTGATGTGCTTTACCCGATCAATGACCTCGTTTTTAATCAATACAGTAACTGAATCTATTTTTAAACCACTTATTTGCGCAAACAGCTCCGAATTGAAATTAATTTGAAAAGTATCTTTTTGTGCTATTTCTTTTGGCTCGATTTTTGAATTTCCAACTTTAGAAGCACCAATTTCTGTGTATGACAAAACCTCTTTTTGGTCATCAGTCGAACATGAAAATAGCGTGATCAAGAAAACTGTTTTAAAGAATATTTCTTTCATTGGGTTTAAATATTTAAAGTTAACTATATTCGCTTGATGTTTTCTTCACTGAAAAAAAATTAAATTTGTAAAAAATAAGGTATGAAAAAGTTATTCGGTTTATTAGCGCTTGTATTTGTTTTATTTTCATGTGCTGTGAAAGTTCCATTTACAAATGAAGTCAAAGAAGAATTTGGCTTAGATTCCGAGGAAAAGATGAGAAAAGTTCAGTTTTTCACTTCGTCTACAATAATTTTAAAACAAGTTGGACAATCCTCTAGTGAGACAACAACAGATGATTCAGGGGTTTTGGTATCTAGCTCCACGGATAAAAGTGAAACCATCATTATTCCTGCCAATTCAAAATGTATTTTCGAAGGTTTTGGAGCCGGTAAAGAGGTAAATATTCGATTTGAGCTCGGAGAAAATAAATATGTTTCTTTTAAGTCAAAATCTAACAAACCAAGAGATCGTTATTATTTTGTTGCGAACTGGAGTGCTAACGGAGGACCAGAGCTCATGTACGGTAATAAAAAGTTCAAAGTTGACATGATGCGAGGCTCTGCTAGATCATCCTATATCCTAGTTTCTAGGAAGCGTCTTCAGAAAAGTAAACGAAAAGAAAGAGTAGTTGGAGGAATGAAGGTCTAGGGCCATTCATTACCACTATAATCAATAGCTAAACGAAAAAATGAAAAGAGCCATCTCTTTTGATGCTCAAGGTTTTTCTCAACCTGAGCTTCTCTCCATATATAAGAGTCTTTTAAAGCCTCGAATGATTGAAGAAAAGATGCTTGTACTACTTCGTCAAGGTAAAATCACCAAGTGGTTTTCGGGGTGGGGGCAAGAAGCAATCTCAGTAGGTGCAACATTAGCCATGAAAGAGGAAGAGTATATTCTTCCCATGCATCGAAATCTCGGTGTCTTTACGACAAGAGAAATACCTTTAAATCGTCTATTTTCTCAATTTCAAGGAAAGCAAAATGGATTTACCAAAGGTAGAGATAGGTCTTTTCATTTTGGTACGCAAGACCATAGAATAGTTGGAATGATTTCACACCTTGGTCCTCAGCTTGGAATCGCTGATGGTATTGCCCTAGCAAATATCCTAAAGCAAGAAGAGCTTGCCACTTTGGTTTTTTCTGGAGATGGTGGAGCTTCTGAGGGTGATTTTCATGAATCTTTAAATGTCGCTGCCGTTTGGAATCTACCTGTTATATTTTGTGTTGAAAACAATAGCTGGGGCTTGTCTACCCCATCAGAAGAGCAATTTAAATGCAAGCAATTTATTGATAAGGGGGTAGGATATGGTATGGAAGCCATTCAAATGGATGGCAACAATGTTCTTGAAGTAATTAGAACCATAAGAAAGATTACAAAGGAGATTAGAAAAAATCCTAAACCTGTTCTTCTTGAGGCAATGACCTTCCGAGTTCGGGGACATGAAGAATCTTCAGGAACTAAATACTATCCTGAGGGTATACAGGATGAATGGGCTATTAAAGATCCACTTTCTAATTATGAAATGTTCCTAAAAGAGGAGGGTGTTCTTACAGATGAAATCGAGTCTGAATATAGAAATGAGCTAAAAGAACATATTCAGTCTTCATTTGACACGGCGCAAAATGAGCCTTTAATTACTTCAGATGAGGTGAGTGAAGAGGAGGATGTATTTGCACCTTACATTCAAAATGTAATTGAAGGTAAAGGGCCAAAAAAAGAGATTCGATTTATTGATGCTATTCAGCAAGCCCTGAACCAATCTATGGAAAGGTATCCAGGTTTAGTTTTAATGGGTCAGGATATTGCTGAGTACGGAGGCGCATTTAAGGTGACCGAAGGTTTGGTGGATACATACGGCAAAGGAAGGGTGCGGAATACGCCGCTTTGTGAATCTGCAATTGTTGGTGCAGGCCTCGGTCTGTCTATTAAAGGAATGAAAGCAATGGTGGAGATGCAATTTGCAGATTTCGTTACCTGCGGCTTCAATCAAATTATTAATAATCTTGCTAAGATTCATTGGAGATGGGGACAAAACGCTGATGTGGTAGTTCGGATGCCTACTGGTGCGGGAACAGCTGCAGGACCTTTCCATTCTCAAAGTAATGAAGCTTGGTTTTTCCATACGCCTGGTCTTAAAATTCTTTATCCATCAAATCCAACTGATGCAAAAGGCTTATTAAATGCAGCAATTGAGGATCCAAACCCAGTGCTCTTCTTTGAACACAAATACCTTTATCGCAGTCTTAAGGAAGAGGTTCCAGAGGAGTATTATACTACGGAAATTGGTAAAGCGAATGTTGTGAGTACTGGAGATGACTTGACCATTATCACCTATGGTTTAGGTGTACATTGGGCTGTTCAAGAAATGAAAAACAGGCCTGATATTCAAGCGGAAATTATTGACCTAAGGTCTTTAGTTCCCTTGGACACAGAAACCATTTATACCAGTGTAAAGAAAACAGGCAGAGCCATTGTGCTCCATGAAGATTGTATTTCAGGAGGTATAGGAGGAGAGCTAACCGCATTGATCACTGAGCATTGTTTTGAGTTTCTTGATGCTCCTGTGCTGCGCGTTGGTTCGTTAAATTCACCGGTACCTTTTGCAGCGACGATAGAGGCTATTTTTCTACCTCAGGATCGCTTTACAAAAGCTGTTGATCAGCTTTTGAACTATTAATTCAATGCTCGAAAAGCCGAGAAATATTTACATCATACTTTTAGCACAACTAGGGATTGTATGGGTTTTTATGAGCTTGTTTCGTGTGGTATTTCTCTTAAGTAATCCTTCATTTTTTTCGGACTTTAGTTTTCTAGATTACGCGGTAGGTGCCTGGTTTGATCTGATCACGATATCCTTCTTTTATTTGCCATTCATCTTTTTCAGTATTGCTCCTTTTGGTGAGGTATTTGGCCGATTTCAGCGGTTTATTAAGCTTGCTTTATATCTTCCTATTACTTTCATTATTTTCTTTCTCAATGCGTGGGACATCGCCTTTTTCTCGTTTACAAGAAAACGCGTTAGCTTTCATTATTTTAAATTTCTATTTTCGGAAAACGAAGCGGGAATTTTAGCAATTGAATTTATTACTGAATTCTGGTGGCTGATTTTATTCTTTGTATTCTCTTTGACTTTGGTTTTTTATTTATTCTTTAAGTTCAAAACCCGAAAATCTAGTTTGAGTCCGTTATCTTCTTGGTTACTTTGTATAGTTGCTTTGTTTTCTGCCGTAATTATAGGTAGGGGAGGTTTTCAGCTCAAGCCCGTTGACATTATTGAAGTGAGTAAGTACACCTCTTTAAAGAATGCGCCTGCAGCTTTAAACTCTGCATTTACGATGCTTAAGACGATAGATTATAAGGATCTAGAAAAAAAAGAATTTTTTACTGATCTGGAAGCGGATGCCATTTTTAATCCGTTTCAACGTTCTGTCCCTGCTGGTATTTTAAAAGATCAGACGAATGTTGTTCTAATTATTTTCGAAAGCTTTGGTTCGATGTATGTTGGCCCTAACAATGAGGAAAGCTATACACCATTTTTAGATTCTATTCTTAATAAAAGTATGTATTTCGAGCATGGTGTTTCAAATGGTCAGTCGTCTATGGATGCAGTTCCGGCCATTTTGGCTTCCATACCTTCATGGATGAAAGAAACCTTTATTTTGTCTACCTACAGTATGAATCAATACAATAGTCTTCCGGGAATCCTGAAAGACAATGGTTATTCCTCCTCTTTTTTTCATGGTCCGACAAATGGCTCTATGCGTTTTGACTCCTTTACATTGGCTGCTGGTTTTGATAAATATTACGGCCGTACTGAATATGATAATGAAGACCACTTCGACGGCACATGGGGAATACCAGATCATCATTTTTTACCGTGGTCCGTCGATATTATGAACGGAATGCCCCAACCATTCTTTTCAACGATTTTTACTTATTCTTCACATCATCCATATACAATCCCTGAAGGTTTTGAGGATATTACCAAGTCGGGTCCTGACCCTCTTTGTAAATCAATTAGCTATGCCGATTATGGTTTTAGGGATTTTTGGCTAAAAGCACGTAAGCAAGAATGGTTTAACAATACACTTTTTGTTTTTTGTGCTGACCATGTTGGACCGACCTCGCGAAAGGATAGGGGAGATTTAGATTGGTCATTTAAGATTCCTATTGCCTTTTACCATGAGTCCGGCGTTTTACCCAATGTAAAGGCTGATGAAACAATGCAGCAAATAGACTTGATGCCAACCGTACTGGACTTGCTCAATATTGAGACAGACTACTTTTCAGTTGGATCGTCTTATCTGAGTGGTCTAGATATGCCAAATATGTCCTATTATCAAAACAATATTGTTTCTATGGCTCCTGGAAGAGGTCCAATCATTTGGAATGAAATAAAAGATGACCCTAATTCAGATAAGGCAATCAATAGAAAAATCAAAGCAGTGTATCAGCAATATATAAACGCACTAGTAAACAATGAAATGCTCCCTTGAGGAAGATTTTATTTGTGATGGAAATATTGAATCGTTTGTCTAAATTTGCACACTAGAATATTTATTATGAGCGGGAAGCATACAACACGAAAACAGGATTATTCAAAATGGTATAATGAGCTGGTTCAAAGGGCGGACTTAGCCGAGCACTCAGATGTACGAGGTTGTATGATTATCAAGCCATATGGTTTTGCGATTTGGGAGCGAATGAAAGAGGTACTCGATCAGAAATTTAAAGAGACGGGCCATTCCAATGCTTATTTCCCCTTATTTATTCCTAAATCATATTTAAGTAAGGAGGCAAGCCACGTTGAAGGGTTTGCAAAAGAATGTGCTGTTGTAACACATTATAGACTAAAGAATGCAGAGGATGGAAGTGGAGTCGTTGTTGATCCTAAAGCAAAGCTCGAAGAGGAATTGATTGTGAGACCAACTTCCGAAACAATTATATGGAACTCATACAGAAATTGGATTCAATCCTACAGAGATCTTCCAATCTTAATCAATCAGTGGGCGAATGTAGTCCGTTGGGAAATGAGAACTAGACTTTTCCTAAGAACAGCAGAGTTTTTATGGCAAGAGGGACATACAGCACATGCAACAAATCAGGAAGCGCGTGAAGAAACAGCGAGGATGTTAGAGGTTTATGCTGATTTTGCAGAGCAATATATGGCAATGCCTGTTGTCAAAGGAAGGAAGACAGAATCAGAAAGATTTGCCGGTGCAGAGGATACCTTATGTATTGAAGCCTTAATGCAAGATGGAAAGGCGCTTCAGGCTGGAACCTCTCATTTTTTAGGTCAGAATTTCGCAAAAGCATTTGATGTCAAATTTGCTGATAAAGAAGGTAAATTAGACCACGTTTGGGCAACCTCTTGGGGTGTTTCAACTCGGCTGATGGGAGCCTTAATCATGAGTCATTCGGACGATGAAGGACTCGTTTTACCCCCACTTTTGGCCCCGATTCAGGTAGTGGGTATTCCAATCTATCGAAGCCCTGAGGATCTTGAGAAGATTTCTGAGAAATTCGAACTTCTCCGTTTGGCTTTCAAAAATAAAGGCATTTCATTTAAGTATGATGATGACGATAATAGACGACCTGGATGGAAATTCTCTGAATACGAAACAAAAGGTGTTCCTGTACGATTGGCTATGGGACCAAGAGACTTAGAGAACGGAAATATCGAAGTAGCCCGAAGAGATACAAAAACAAAAGAAATCGTTTCTTTTGAGGGCGTTGAAGATTTTATTGAAGGATTATTAAAAGAAATTCAGTCTAATCTCTTTGAGAAGGCGGATACATTTCGCAAGGAGAAAACAAGTGATGCTTCAGATTTTGCGACCTTTAAAAAGCTTGTGAATAAAGGAGGCTTTGTGTCAGCACATTGGGATGGAACTGAGGAAACCGAAAACAAGATAAAGGAAGAAACGCAAGCAACGATTCGATGTATACCTTTAGATCAGGTCGAAGAAGCAGGTGCTTGTGTCTACAGCGGTGCGCCATCTAAAGGAAAAGTTTTGTTTGCAAAGGCATACTAGTGGCTCAGGACTTTCAGTTCAAATACTTTACAATTTCTCAGAATAGAACAGCCCTTAAGGTTGGAACTGATAGCATGCTTTTAGGTGCGCTCATATCTGCAAACGCTCCAAAATACGCCTTGGATTTGGGTGCTGGTACCGGGGTGCTTTCATTAATGCTCTGTCAAAAATTCCCAACATTAAATGTTGATGCCATTGAAATTGATAAAGGCGCATTTCAAGATTGCCTCTTTAACGTAAATCAATCTAGCTGGTCTGAACAAGTCCATTCAATACATGGAGATTATTTTAATCATATTTTTTCGAGATCTTATGACCTTATCGTGTCGAATCCACCTTTTTATCTTGAGCATGCTGCAGGTATGAAAAGTGCTAGTAAGCTTGCTAAGCATACCTCAAAGGAGGATTTTTCTATGTTTATTTCCGTAGTCAAATCATTGTTGACTCAAGATGGAACCTGCTGGATAATTATACCACACGCACAATTAGATTTTTTAGTGGGCTGCGCAAAACGAGTTTCCCTTTTTATAAATAAGATCATTTATATTGATGCTAAAGAATCTAAACCGAATTCACGAATTGTAGTTGCACTCTCAAATTTTTCTACTCATACCAATACATCCAGATTGGTTATTCGAAATGAAGACAATAGCTATACCGATTCCTATATTAATTTGACCAAAGAGTTTCATTCGAAGGAATTAAAAAAGTAACTTTATTCAAGCAGGATGGCTGTTGCTTAATAGAAAACAACAAGCTGACAATATTTAAGAAGCAAAATCGTTTTATTATCGTGAGAGGTACTTTAGTTTTTTTGGTGATTCTATTTTTGAATTTAGGGTTTTCATCCAGACCGCTTATGGCTCAGGGGATGGAAATTGATGATTCATTTACATTTGAGATTGGTTTGCCGAACTCATTTGTCAATAAACCATTCAAAGACTTCATGCAAGGTTTGGTTTCCGTTTCTCCTTACTATCAATATACCTTAGAAAAAGGTTTTGCATTTGGCGCGGGAGCACATTATTCTTATTTCGCGGTAAATGAGTTCAATGTACCCTCTGCAATATATGGCGGGATGCACTGTTTGGGCGGATTTCTAAAGCTGGGTTATGAGAAATTTTGGCGTGAGCGCTTCGGTACAGATATCGGCGTCAAGTTTGGTTACATGCATTCTATGATCAAAACCGATGCATTATTTGAGGATGGAATTCGTTTGAATGTTCTTCAGTCCATTTATATCGAACCTAATATTGGTTTGGTATTGGCTTCTGATGATTCTAATTCATATAGATTAACGATTGCTTATCCTTTTTATGGTTTCGGTTTTAGACCATGGGACATTGGTGTTGATGGAAATGCGGGTTACGAGACAGAGGAGTTTGACCGAACGTCCTCGTTTTTAATTGTTGGTTTCGGATACACGCATTATTTCAATGGAAAATCCAGTGCGAAAAATTAATTAAGTCTGAAGTACTCCAACATTATATGCTTCTGTTGCCTTCTTGTGATTCGCTGAATCAATGCCTATAGAAATAACCTTTCTTGTCTCAATGGGATCTATAATGGCATCTATCCATAATCTACTTGCTGCATAATACGGTGATATTTGTTCGTCGTAACGGTTCTTGATTTTGTCAAAGAGCTCTTTTTCTTTCTCGGCCGTGATTTTTTCACCTCTCGCTTTCAAAGAAGATACTTCAATTTGAAGTAGCGTTTTAGCAGCAGCAGCGCCACTCATCACCGCAATTTCTGCAGTAGGCCAACCCACAATTAATCTTGGGTCATAAGCCTTTCCGCACATGGCGTAATTTCCTGCACCATAAGAGTTTCCAATTACGATGGAGAACTTTGGAACGACCGAATTGGCCATTGCATTTACCATTTTAGCACCATCTTTAATGATTCCTTGATGTTCACTTTTAGAACCAACCATAAAACCTGTGACATCATGAATAAATACCAAGGGAATATTTTTTTGATTGCAATTCATGATGAAGCGCGCTGCTTTATCTGCTGCATCTGAATAGATGACACCGCCAAACTGCATTTCGCCTTTCCCGTTTTTAACGAGCTCTCGGTTATTCATTACGATTCCAACACTCCATCCATCAATTCGAGCATAGCCTGTTAGAATCGTTTTACCAAAACCAGCTTTGTATTCAGTGAATTTAGATTCATCAGTTAAACACTTCAGAAGCGCTCTGCTGCTATATGGTTTCGAGCGTTCTGCCGGTAAAATCCCGTATACTTTTTTAATTGCACTTTTAGGTTCAATGGATTCACTTCGATCAAAACCGGCGTTTTCAGGCGCTCCGATTTTATCCATAAGCGCTCTAATGGTCTTTAGGCACTCTTTATCGTTTTCTACTTTATAGTCACATACACCAGAAATTTCGGTATGTGTAGTGGCTCCCCCCAAGGTCTCATTATCGATATTTTCGCCAATTGCAGCTTTCACAAGATATGAGCCTGCTAAGAATATAGTACCTGTTTTATTTACAATGAGGGATTCATCTGACATAATAGGAAGATAAGCTCCACCTGCCACACAGCTTCCCATGACTGCGGCAATTTGAACGATTCCTTGTGCACTCATTTTTGCATTATTTCTAAAAATCCTACCGAAATGCTCTTTGTCTGCAAAAATCTCTTCCTGCATGGGTAGAAATACACCTGCGCTATCCACTAAATAAATAATAGGAAGATGGTTTTCCATCGCAATTTCTTGAGCCCTTAGGTTTTTCTTTCCAGTTATTGGAAACCATGCACCTGCTTTTACAGTGGCATCATTGGCAACAACGACACACCTTCTTCCACTTACAACTCCTATGACAACAACGACCCCGCCTGATGGGCATCCACCGTACTCTGCATACATTCCATGACCAGCAAACGCACCGATTTCTTGCATCTCCGAGCCTTTATCTACGAGTAGCTTAATACGCTCTCTTGCGGTGAGCTTTCCAGCTGAGTGTAGTTTATCAATTCTTTTTTTACCGCCACCTAATTGAACTTTTTCAAGCTCTTTTTCAAGTGCACGTATTTTAAGACGCATTTTGTCTTCGTTAAAATTGAATTCTATTTCTTTTTGGGAAACTGCCATAGATTTTATTTGAACTCAAATATACGAAACTAGGTCTTTAGCTATCAAATCAAGTTCGTCTTAAATTGTACTTTTGTAAAAAAAAAGGAGCACCATGAAAAAAATGGCATTGCATTGGAAAATACTTATCGGAATGTTTTTAGGAGTGCTTTGGGCACTATTTTCTGGGTCGGTAGGTTTGAATAAGTTTACCATTGATTATATTGACCCATTTGGTGTGATTTTCATCAATTGCCTCAAGTTTATCGCTATTCCTTTGGTTTTATTCTCCATTGTTGGTGGGGTAGCAGGTTTAGGCGATGTGCGCCAACTTGGTCGTATTGGCGCTAAGACCTTGGGTTTATATTTAATCACGACGGTAGCCTCAGTAACCCTGGGGCTTTCATTAGTCAATTTGCTGGAACCCGGTCAAAATTCATTGGAAGATTCGAATCGCTTACGTTATGAGATTTGGGCAAAATCAGAAGGTATAGCCGTGAAGGATGGGCGCAATCTTTTGAAAACGGCAGACCCGCAGATAGTAAAGAAAATTGAAGCTTCATTAGATGAAGAGAAAAGCTCTTCTGATTATCAAAGCATGATGTCCAAAAAAGAAAATGCAAAGGGTAGAAAGACTGGACCGCTTCAGCCTTTGGTGGATATGGTTCCTGAAAACCTTGTGGCTGCTTTTTCAAGTAGTAAGCTGATGTTACAAGTGATTTTCTTTGCACTGTTTTTTGGGATAGCTCTTTCCTTAATGCAAACAGAGGGTTCAAAGCAAGTACATCGTTTTTTTAATGCAATGGGTGATGTATTTATAAAAATGGTAAATATGATTATGGCACTTTCTCCATTTTTTGTGTTTTGCTTAATGGCTGGTGTTTTGGCCAAAATAGCAAATACTCCAGCTGAGCTATTCACCTTGTTTCAAACACTTGGTTTGTATTCGCTTGTCGTCGTTTTAGGTTTGGCGCTCTTACTTTTTGTTTTCTATCCCTTGCTACAGCGAATATTTGGCGTTCATTTTGGTTACCGTGAGTTTTACCAAAAGATGAGTCCTGCTCAGTTTCTTGCATTTTCAACAAGCTCAAGTGCCGCAACGCTTCCGGTAACCATTAAATGTGTTCAAGAAGGTTTAAAAGTACCCAAGAAGGTTAGTGATTTTGTCTTACCTATTGGTGCGACTGTGAATATGGATGGTACTTCCTTGTACCAGGCGGTTGCCGTTATTTTTCTTGCTCAATTTCATGGTGTAGATTTATCTATGTCTCAACAATTAGGTATTGTAGCTACGACAACACTTGCCTCTATTGGTTCTGCTGCAGTTCCTAGTGCTGGTTTAATCATGCTCATGTTTGTGCTGAATTCTGTGGGCTTAAATCCTATGTGGATCGTTATCATCTATCCGATTGATAGAATCCTAGATATGTGTCGGACCGTTATTAATGTTTCAAGTGACGCAACGGTTGCAGCGATTGTAGCCAAAACCGAAGAGTGATTGTAAATAGTCCTAAAAGCTATTTAAAAGACTATTAAGTGTTTTAGGTTCTATATCGTGATTGCCCTCAAATTGTATTGTTTCAAATCCCAATTTTTGATAAACATGAAGCTCCTTTTCTAAAAGCTCGGAGGTCAGGAATTCATCTTTATTTCCAACTAGAAAATAGCTTTGCTTAACCGCGGTATTTGGCTTTTCAATATCCGGCGGAAATACGGACGCCCACAAGATAAAATGGCTAAATAGTTTTGGTTGATTATAGTACCACCTTGCTGCAGTTGCACCGCCTTGTGAGAATCCAAGTAATACAATTTTTTCGTAAGTATTTTCTTTTAAATGTGCTGTCAGCCATTCTGTGAGCCAATTCAGATTATCATCAATGTCATCCTCACGTGCCTCTTTAGTCATCCATGAGGCACCAACGCGACCAGAATATCCGTTTTTGTAAAAGCGATGTGGTCCTTCAGGTGCGAGAATTGTGATGTTCTTTGAACAACCATTAAATTTTCGGATAAAGTACTTAGCAAGCTGGCCATATCCATGCATTGCGATGAGCAGATTTTTGGGGTTTTTCTCCGCTGATATAGAGAAATATCGGTACGTTTTAGTGGATTGAAATCTGTGGCTCATATTTTGCTGTATACCCTATAAAATTAATAAATTTGCAATGTGATTCGGTTTTCTTTTAAGGCTTTTCTAGTTGGTGTTTTACTCTCTTTTACCAGCGTTATTTTTGCACAACAAAAAATTACTGTTTTAGATGAGACTTCAGGGTTCCCAATTCATGATGTTCAAGTATCGATTATATTCACAGATTCCAATTTTATTAAGCGCAATACTAAACAGGATAAAAATACCATTGGCGTTGAGCAATATTTTACAAATAAAAAAGGTAAGTTTTCTACGGATGTCTTTGTTAACGATATGTACTCAGGTTTCAATATTGTGTTTTTACATGAAAACTATATTAAGGCCAAATGTGATTTTTCTGTTCTCGAGAAAGCAGATTTTATAATGTATTTGCAATCAAATGCCAACACATTAGACGAGATGGTGGTCTCGGCAAATCGAATTCCTGAGAAAAAAAGAGATGTGATCCAAAAAATCAGGGTAATCAAAAGTGAAGAAATTCAAAATCAGAACCAATCATCGATGGCCGATTTGGTCGGTGCCTCTGGAAATGTATTTGTTCAGAAGAGTCAGCTTGGAGGCGGGAGTCCTATTATTAGAGGATTTGAAACCAATAAAGTATTGATGGTTGTAGATGGAGTGCGTCTCAATAACGCAATATACCGAGGCGGTCATTTGCAGAATATCATTACTCTTGACAATTCAATCATGGAACGGGTAGAGGTCTTGTTTGGTCCAGGGTCAGTGGTTTATGGTTCAGATGCCATAGGAGGGGTGATGAGCTTTACCACCAAGGATCCGAAACTTAGCCATAAAGAAAAGCCACTTGTAATCGGAGATGCCTATACAAGGTATTTTAGTGCTGCTAATGGCTTTGCTACAAACGCACATGTATCTGTTGCCAATAAGAAATTAGGTTCTTTAAGCTCTGTTACCTTTTCTGATTTTGGTGACTTACGACAAGGCGCGAATAGGTCCGATTTTACGGAGGGTTTTGGCGCTCGAAATTGGTACGTAACCCAAGTGGATTATTTAGATACAATGGTGAACAATCCTGATCCAAACCTACAGGTAGGTTCTGCCTATCAGCAGCTTGATTTGTTACAGAAGTTTATGTACAAGCAGAATGAGTTTATAACGCACAAGCTTAACTTACAGCTTTCTAATTCTAGTAATATTGACAGATATGACCGTCTGACACAAATGGAAAATGGGGTTGCTAAATATGCTGAATGGTATTATGGACCGCAATATCGGTTTCTATCTTCGTATACTTTCGAGCATTCAAAGTCAAATAAATGGTATGACAATGCAAAGCTTATTACAGCCTATCAGGCGATTACAGAGAGCAGGATGGTAAGGAGGTTCCAAGATGATCAGTTAAAAAGTAGAATAGAGGACTTGGATATTTTCACGCTAAATATTGATTTCTCTAAAGATCTAATAAAAAGAGATAGGACGGCTGATAATTTAATGAGTAAACATGAGTTAAATTATGGATTGGATGTATCACACAACATAGTTGGGTCAACTGCTTATTCGACGAAAATTTATACACTTTTAAATACAGCTCTTGATACGCGTTATCCCGATGGAGGATCTGACATGTCCTCATTTGCAATATACTGCACCGATACCTGGGAACTCAATAGAAAGATGATTATAAATGGCGGGATACGTGCCTCACATGTCAGACTCAATGCACTGTTTATTGATCAAACTTTCTTTCCTTTTCCGTTTAATTCCATAAACCAACAAAATTCTTCGATCAACGGTAATTTAGGACTGATTTATATGCCAAAAAAGAGTATGAGATTCACGTTGTCTTCTGCTACAGGTTTTCGGGCGCCAAATGTAGATGATGTATCCAAGGTATTTGAATCTGTTCCAGGCAAAGTCATCGTCCCTAATCCAGATTTGAAACCTGAGTATTCGTATAATTTAGAGCTAGGAGCAGAGTTTCTTTTCTTTAAATACATCAATTTCTCCACAAATATTTATGGGACTTATTTAACAAATGCATTGACCATTCAAGGAGGTACAATGGATGGTGCAGATTCCGTTTTTTATGATGGCTCCTATAGTGAAGTCATTACGACCACCAATGCGAATAGAGCGTTTGTTTGCGGGGTTGAAGGTTTAATTAGTGGAACAATAGGAAGGCACCTTACGCTTTATTCAACCTTGAATTATACCTATGGGCGTATATTAACGGATACGGTTCCATATCCTTTGGACCATATTCCGCCATTGTTTGGCAAGGTGAGTGTCAAATACCAAAAGAAAGGATGGATTGCTGAGGTCTTTGCCAATTATTCAGCTTGGAAGCGATATGCAGATTATAATCTTCTCGGGGAGGACAATTATGCTTTTGCCATTGAAGGGCGCGGCATGCCGAGCTGGTATACTGTAAATGCCAGAATCAGCTACGCTTTTTCAAAAAATCTTTCTTTACAACTGGCTTGTGAAAATATTTTAGATCGAAACTACCGAAGCTTCGCATCCAATATTTCTGCGCCTGGGCGCAATATCATTATTACCCTTCGGGGTCATCTTTAGTGGAGAAATATTTACCTTGTGCGGGCACATAAAAGAACTTCTTTTGTACTTCCTGGGAATTTAAAATTTTCGGTTTAAAGATAAAAGGATCTATTTCTACTTTTGGTGCCTCGATTTTTGCCTTGTAAACAATAATATCTCTCACGGGACCATTTCCTGGATTAAATTCAAAGGCGTAGGCTTCGGAATTAGATTTACCTAGGCCGTCAAAGTTTTTCCATTGAAAAACCTTACTGGGCTTGTTATTAAATAAAAAGTAAACCTCCTTAAAGCTGGAGTTTCGTATTCTAAAATTCACAACTAAGTCCTTGTGTTGATTTGAGGAAATATTAGCGAAGCTGATATCTAATGGGAGTAGAGGAGAAGAGGGTACAGGAACCGGAATGGAAAATGAGTTGCTTCTTCCATCAAAAAATATAAATGCATTAAATGGGCCCATATATGCAAGCTTTTCGGCTTGAGCAACATGACCTGACTCAATCGCTGTTTGTTTGGCATATGACAATCTATTTACGCTGATAATTGCATCTATTGCCTTGTCTGGATTCAGTGCTGCTTTGTGGACGGTGTAGGTGAAGTCTTCTTTTTCTCTAGTATTCAGGGTTTCTCTGATATATTTTCGGATTACTGAGTCAGCATAAAAGGCGCTGCTGTCCAAGAGATATCCGGTCTTATTTCTAGTATTTTTGTTTGTAATGGTTTCAAAGATCTCTGACTCTTCTCCAGATCCATTCGAGTCCTCATTTGAACAAGCCGCAAGAGACAATAAAAATAGCAAGCAGTAAATTATTTTCATAAGCAAATATAATTATAAAGCTTGCTTATCTCCGATTGACCTTAAAGGAAAAAGAAGCGGTTTTTTAAAATTGAAACCTTGGAACAGTATTTGCGTTAGACTATTCAGAAAACGAACGGACATGAAAAGAAACGTACAAACGTTAAGAACAAATAAGGTGAAGAAAGCGCAATTAAAGTTATCTAAGCACAAGGAGATGGGCATTAAAAGTACAATTGACATTCATGAGGTCGCTTCGTTAATGGATACTTTGAGCGGCAGAACGAATATAGAAAACGAGACGATGCTTTTTTCTATCAATATGAATTAAGCACCTGCTAAGATTCAATAACTCCCGAACCTAAAAGTATTCCTTCCTTATACCAAGCGACGAATTGACCCGGACTAATTCCCTTTTGCTTCTCATCAAATAATACATAAGTAGCTCCATCTTTTTGAACGAGCTTTCCTTTTTGCAATAACTGTCTGTATCTGATGCGAAACTCATAACGTTCCGACATCTTATTTGATTGTTGACTAATCCAGTTCACGGAATTATCTTCTACTTTCAATGCAATTCTATTTAGACCAGGATGTTCATCGGTCTGACCGGAATAAACAACGTTATTTACAGTATCCGTTGCAATTACAAAACTTGGCAGAGGTCTGCCACCAATATGTAGGCCTTTTCTTTGACCGATCGTATAAAAGTGTGCGCCTGAATGCTGACTTACTTCTTCGCCTTCATCTTTTGAATATGAAAAAGGCAGACATAATGTTTCAAGATCATCTGTGTCCAGTAAACTGTATTTTTCATATTGATTCATGTCATTAGGGATTTCAATGACAGGTCCTTTTTTCGCCTCTAATTTTTGTTGCAAAAATTCGGGAAGCTTTATCTTGCCTACAAAGCAAAGGCCTTGGGAATCCTTTTTGTCGGCTGTGACCAAATTCATTTCACTGGCTATTTTCCTTACCTCACTTTTTAGCAAGCCTCCAATCGGAAATAGTGCCTTTGAAAGCTGGTCTTGTGTGATTTGACATAAGAAATAGGACTGGTCCTTAGAAGGGTCCTTGCCCGAAAGTAACTCCCACTCCTGATTCTTATTCAATTCTTTTTGACAATAATGACCTGTTGCTACGTAATCTGCTCCTAATTCCATTGCGGCCTTCAAGAACACATCAAATTTAATTTCTCTGTTACAAAGCACATCAGGGTTTGGTGTCCTTCCTTGTTTGTATTCGTCAAACATGTAGTTGACTATACGTTCCTTGTATTCTTTACTTAAGTCGATGACTTGAAATGGTATACCCAATGATTCGGCCACCATTAAGGCATCATTTGAGTCATCAATCCAAGGGCAATCATCTGAAATGGTTACAGATTCATCATGCCAGTTTTTCATAAACATGCCGATGACTTCATAACCTTCTTTTTGAAGGAGGTATGCAGCTACGCTTGAATCAACTCCACCAGAAAGACCAACGACGACTCTTTTCATTACACAAAAATAGAAGTAATTGTCAATTTTTTGGCTGACAGTATCCTTTGTTTACGTGTTAAGTTGTTTATTGTCGCATTTTTTTAACATTGTTGCCATCACTCCAAACCTCAATCACAAATCCTTTTGCTTCTTTTTCGACTATTTCACCTTGAAAGTTCACGGTCTTTAAAAGCGTTCGAGGTACTTGTTTTAGATCAACAGAAATTGGATCAAAATCTTCTGAATTGCCATCGTAATCTGTTTGTGACAATTTATAATAAACGGTTTTAAGGCCGCTATGGTTTTTAATTCCCAAATCGGTATAGTTATATTCTAGGTATTCATTGCTGTTTCCTGCTCCGACAACTTGATGAATAGCAGTCCATTCTGTGCCGTTAAATGATCTCCATATGGTGAAATGAGCATTATTTTGTTCGGATACAGTTCCCCATTCTAGTTCAACATCATTATTGTTATTGGCGTATCCTGAAAAAGATAGTAATTCAATAGGTAAAAGGTTGAAAGAGAAATATCCCAAGCCTAGATTAGGAATAAAACGTTGTCGTGTTCCAGTTCCAGAGGGGTAGTAATTGTCTGAGTACTTATACCAGCTTTTGTAGTTTGGGGTGTACATTCCTTTCCCTGCCCCAAACCCCATGGTCCAATCCCCATCGTGATTTTCAACGATTACCAAAAGGTTGTCAACGCCATTATAGTTGAATGAGGTGGTAAAGGGAATGGTTATAAATCCATCTGTATTCACTTGGAGGTCATATTCGGTGACGCATGTAGTAAGGGTTCTATGTTCAATATTACTGAGGTTCACCCTTGCATTACTCCTGAATTCGTCATCCGAGGTATGCGCGAGTTTAATGGTGAGGTCATAATAGGTATAACCGTCGCCATATGATGATAAGTCAAAAGAAAGCTCGAATATTTCTTTTTCTCCATTTCCAATGTCGGCTTGGTCATAGATATACATATTGTGAGAGTAGTCATATAAACCATAGAAGGGGTGGTAGTTTTCACCGTCGTTTCCAGAGTGAATTGAGGTAAATTCTTGTGCCCATAGATGACCAGTGAGCATAGCCATGAGGAATGGGATAAGCAATTTCATTGTCGTAGTTTTTGTTTAGTATTTATCTCTTCAAATAAATTTTCAACAAAATTACGATGCTCTTCGGGAGCTAAAAATGACGAATGTCATATTTCAATTCAGCAATAAAAAAATAGTATGAATCGTCTTAGAACAATGCTATTTGTGCACTGTTTTATGGACCGCTCCATTGTTCCATGTTTCTAAAACCAATCCTTTGTAGTGCTGGTCAACCTCCTGTCCCATAAGGTTTGTTCGGTATACAACATGGGTTTTGGCTGCTTGAATTTCAACTGGGATGATTTGGAAAAACTCTGTGGTGCCATCATAATCTGTTTGTGACAGCCTGTAATAGATTGTGTTGTTTTCGATAGATGGCAAAATGATGTTTCGATCTATATATTCGTAGGTCAATAATTCGTTTGAATTACCTGCGCCTGACAACTTTGTGATATCTTCCCAAGTTTGTCCGTCAAAAGATCTCCATAGGGTGAAATAGTTATTGTCTTTTTCAGAGGCTGTTGACCAATCTAATTGTATTGAATTTCCAAGACCTGCAAGTAATTTTCCTGAAAACGAATTCA
>CAJXDT010000043.1:0-20572 GCA_913052055.1 uncultured Cryomorphaceae bacterium | reverse complement strand
GGAGGATATTTTCTTTTTTACCTTTTTGGAGTTTCCATTCGTTTGCAAAACGATGATTTATTGAAAATCAGGTCATTCGCATCCTATTTTTTATTCATGGGAGTGACTTGTATAAGTGTATATTTTATTTTGAAATACAGAGAGATGTTAAATCCGTCTCATACATTTCAATTGCCTATTGTAATTGTTTATACCCTTAGTTCTGTTTTTTTGGCGCTTTCATTTATGGGATTTACATTAAGGTTCTACACAAAACAAAGTAAATGGGTGAAATATATTTCTGACGCGTCTTACTTTATTTACCTTATCCATTTTCCTATTTTGCTCTGTTTTTTATGGTTGCTTTCTTATGTGAATCTGAATCCGTTTTTAAAATTCCTATTGATTCTATGTCCGACCTTGGCGCTATGCTTGCTGATGAACCGTCTATGGCTGAAGATTTGGAGAGGTAGTCCGCCTCTTTAATTCTTTTTCTGAAAATAAAACAGGACAAACGTTTAATTGTATTAATTTATAGAATATAAGTTCTCATTTACAGATGCAGAATAAAACCAATCCCTTGGGCGCTTGGTTCAATTTTCTTAAGCAGTGGATTAAGGTTTTGCCTAGCATGTTTCCTGTGTATAGCGAATGCAATCCAATCAAAAACAAGTAGAAAGCCGCCCTGCAAAATGATGCTGTTCCCAAAACCAATAAATTGACTCTTTTTATCGATATTTTGTTCTTCCCTATTTCTAAGTAGAATCCCTGAGGAAATATATGCCAAATCGACACCTGCATTTATTAAAAAGACACTTTCTGTTTTGCGTTGTTCTTCAATGGTTTCCAAAATACTAAGTTTGGTTTTCCCTTTTTTGGCTTTAATATAGCCGGGAATCGCTAAGCCTAAGTTTACAGTATTCCAAAACACATTCATTTGGTGAAAAGCCTTGTTGCTTTGGTTGTCACTCATTGCCCATGCGACTCCACTACTCAATATATTTAAGCCGGCCCAAGATCCGAGACCTGTCATTAGTCGTTTATCCAATGTATGTCTTTGCGTATTGAATTCTTGCTGTTGGCCAAAACACAAATTCAGGTTAGATGTTAAAATGAAAATGGAGATTATTAATATGTTTTTATTCATGTGCGTTAAACAAAATGTAAAATTAAAAGTTCAATTTAATGGTTCATGTAAGTTTCGTATTTAAGGAAACTTTATGCCTACATTCCTCATTAAGCGGTAAAAATCTGTTGTCATTCCTAATTTCTTTTCTTAACATTGACATTATGTAGTTCTCAAATATTAAATCAAGTTCTAATTTTCATGAAGATTTTAATCCTTTTGTTGTTTGTACTAAGCTTCTATTCATGTCGCGAAGCCACGCGTGTGGATCCTATTATTGAGGATGAAAGAGAAAGAGATACAAAAACTAAGGATCAAAATAAGACCTCCACCGCGGAAGTGGATTGGAGTAACCCCGTATTAATTGGTGCTGCAAGTTTTGGGAATATTATTAATGTGAATTATCAATTGGGTCAATTCGAAGAGTTATATAGGTTGACCAACAGTTCGTTAAAATCAAGCCTAACCAAGCAAGAGATTATTAATAAATACCGCAGCTTACCTCTGGGATTTGATCTTGACTTCCCCATCAATAAGACAGAGGAGAATGGGACAATATGGCTTCACTATGCTGTCGAAATAAATGCCACAAAAAAAATCATGCGTATGCCTATTGTCGTTGAAGATGATACCTCTCGGCTTAGGCTTCTTATGTTTGAAGATGAATTGAATCAAATTACTTCACGCTAAGTATTTTAGCATTTTTCTATCTTTAGTTTCTAAATCTGAATTATGAAAGTTTTATTACTGCTTTTGACTCTACATATAAGTATGAGCGCAATGGCGCAATCTAAGAAAGAACAAATAACTATTCTCAATATGCGTATTGATAGTCTTAAAAAAGAGTATGTCAAGGACAAAGCGATATTGAATAATAATGTTGTGAAAATCGAGAAGGAAAACAACATGCTTTCAGAACAATTAGGCAAGGTTGAGGACCAGCTTAAGAAAAAGTCGAATACAATCACTGACAAGTCAAATACTATAAAGTCTCTGAACGCAAAGAATATGGAGTTGATGCAAGATTTGAAGGATATGCGAACTAAGCAAAAGGATTTATTTACTGAGCAGAAAGTATTAAAATTAAATCTTGATAGTGTTAAAAGATTAAATTCCATTATGTCGGAGGGAGTAATGATTCCCGAGAATGCTATTCCTTTTCATGGCATATTAAAAAGTGAAAGCCTTTATGATGGAACTTGGAGTTATGAACTGAATTTTGATAAAGGACACCTGATGGGGGTATCAACCTTATACGTAAAAAGTGGATTTGAGGATGAATACGAAATAAATTGTAGCTGCCCAGAGTACGAGTCCATTCCAGAAGGCGCTCGTGTTTTTGGTTTCGCAGTTCAATCGCGATGTGCATTCGAAGATGTTTCTGACGGGTCTGTTCGAACAAAAGAATGTTACCGACCAGTCATTTTGCGCAAATACTAGCTGAAATAAATTAAATGATCATGCTAAATTTACCGTTGGTAGGAAACATAAATGGATATTTTTTTGATCGTGGACCTCGTTAATTGATGACTTTAAATCATCTTCATCATTAGTATTCCTCCAAAAGCTTAATCTGCTTACTGTGTTCGAGGATCATATTAGGGGTATTTCCGTATTCCCCAATTTCTCCCTTAAAACAAACTTGTTTATTGATGAGGTAAATTTCGGGCTCATAATCGAAGTTTTTAATATTGGATTCAAAAATCGAAAGGCTAAAGACCTGGTTTGGAAATTTTTTATCAAGGTTGATGAAAACATGTCCCTTCTTATGTTTCTTTGTGCTTACAACATTTCCACATACGATGTGCTTTCTGCCATCATTCATAATTCCATTAACTCGCTGAGTATTCACAGCTCCTTTCGGTAAATTGGTTAATGAAATGGCCAAGATGTCATCTTTTTGTGATTCCGGAAGCCATTCTAGGTATGGAGTTTCAGCTTCTATCTTGTTTTCAAGCGAGTCATTTAGATTTGAGAACAAGTCATAACCCATTGTGCTTTCGACGCTATCAATGCTTACTGCAAAGTATTCTAATGGACGTTCAATTTTTTCGTGTGGTAGAATGAATCCAATACCGCGATTATTTTCAATATCTAGTGCGACCTTTACAAAAGATTTAGGGATTGATACCTTATTTATTCCGCGCTCTATTTTCGCTAGATCATTTGATAGTATAGGTGCTGTTACTATTGCTAAGCTTGTATTGTTCTTGGTCACGTACTCACGCATCCAGTTCTCAAGTTCTGCCCATTTTAACCGATTGAAATCTCCTATTTGTGGGGACATGTTGGAATAAAAATAGCTTTCAGAAAGTGCTTGCTCACTCCATCTGAAATCTGCAGAAGGGGCAAGGTGTCCTCTATCATATCCAAATCCATCGTATTTGTATTTTCCGTCAGGTTTTTCCTCTTTTAAAAAGTAATCTTGTTCAAGAGAAGTTCCTGAAATCACGAGGGGGTCTTCTCTAAAATCATTGGACCGCGTTGCGTTTCCATCAGATATGGCAGGAAGAATGACATGCATCACCCAATTTGCTTGTTCATGTTGCTCATTATAGCTCAAACTAAAAGCTAGGTGGTCTATAACCTCTTCCGTATTGTCTGTGCTTGGAATACCGATTTTTTTAATTTGATGCTGAATCCAATTAAGCTTCGCAGCCTCTAATTCGGCTTTGAGTATTGCTTTTGATTCCTCCAAAGCGTTAATTTTTCTTTCGATCTCATTAATTTCTGGTGTTTCAATTTGACCGAAACAAAAGCCGCCTATCACAAAAAAAAGAAGAATCAATTTCATTGAAGTAAATCAGACTTTAAAACACTTGATTGTCTAAGTCTAAGTTAATTATTTAATCTATTCTATTTAGTCGTTAATTATTATTTGCAAGGATATTATTTTCTCAATAAAGGAAAGAAGCCTTAAAAATGTATCATTATACTCCCAAAGATGAAGCAAGAGCATCGGAAATTTCGACCGATATCGTGTTTTAACGAAAATGTAGAAAAGCAAAAAAGCCCTTAAAACAAGTGTTTCAAGGACTTTAGATAGATTTTGGATTTCTCCAAGTGATCCCCCTGGGGCTCGAACCCAGGACCCACGCCTTAAAAGGGCGTTGCTCTACCAACTGAGCTAGGAGATCGGTTTTGAGGGTGCAAATATAAATGGAATATTCAGTAAATCAAACTATAAAAGAAGTAAATTTATCAGATCATATTTCTTTTTATTCAAATCACCCATGATTGATATGACTATAAACCCAAAAGCCCATGTAATTGTTCTTGTAGGCCTCAGTGGTTCTGGCAAATCAACCATTGGAAGGAACTTATCTAAGCAGCTGAATTTTAGCTTTATAGATATAGATGAACGTATCCTGCAAAACGAAGGTATATCTATTGCAGAAATCTTTGCGCAGCAGGGCGAGGGAAGATTCAGAGAATTAGAAAGAGAGACCGTCTTACAGCTAGATTTGTCAAGTCCAAGCGTTTTGGCGCTAGGAGGAGGTGCATGGATACAAGATGAGATTCGAGACTTCCTTGTACCAATTGCGACAATCATTTATTTAGAGGCGAGTGTGGAGTCCATCCTTAAACGTCTCGAGAATAACAATTCAAGGCCCTTATTAGACGATCTAAGTAAGAGAAAAGAAGTTTTGGAGCAACAGATTGAAGTCCGAGAAAGTGTCTACACACAATCAACCATCACTGTAAATGCCAATGCTGCGGTTCCGGAGGTAACCCAAGAAATAATCCAGAAGCTAAGGCTTTCTTAGTATAGGTCTTTTCTGAACCCTACATTGAATATGAAGTAGAGTGGGGAGTAGAGGTTCGTATTGTTGGCAGTTTCGTTATTGCCAACACCTGCAATCGCGTACTGCGCGCTAATGTCAAAATAAACCGTTCCTGTACCTGGAATAGTATATTTTACACCACCTTGCAGTCCGAGTGCAAAAGAGATGATGCGGCCAGAGGTTTCCTCATTCTCGCTCGTTTGGTATTGTCCTTCCCACTCGTACATGCCAGTAATATCTGTTGTTTCATAATCTCGCTTGACAGTATTGAAGGCTAATAGGAAGTTACTTCCGCCATAGCCAGAAAAACCATTATCGTAGTCATTACCGATGTAGTATCGTGTACCTCCCTCAAGGGTCGTGTAATTAAAGGATGCAAAATAATTTACCTGCAATTGGTAGGGTATTGTTGTGAAGTCCTGAGCCGTAACCAGTGCAGTGCTCGCCTGATCTTCGTTTCGAGCAAAGTATTGACCAACTCTTCCATATAGGGTAACATCATTGTTACGCGGTAGCTCAAAACCACCATGTAGGCCAAAGAAAGATTTTTCAGATTGGAAACCTCGTAAAAAACCTGTACCCGCACTGATGCTTACTTGTGCGTTCATGGCCTGAACCATAAAAAGGGTGAAACAAATAAGAAGAAAATTTTTCATCGGTATTAAGGTATTAATTTTGTGTACATTGGGCAAGTCGGCTCATGTGCGCCTTCTATAAAACCTGTACCCATCAGGAACTCTTTCACAATTTCCTTGCCAACAAATTTAAAACTCTTTTTGAAGACTTTTATCCATTCATCCAAAGTTATTTCACCTTTTTCTTCAATCCAATGAAAAAAAGAACGGTATTGCTCCTTTATTGTAAGGATCTGTTGCGCATTATGAATGATCGCCTTGATTTTACCACGATGTCGAATAATTCCTTTGTTGTCCATAAGGGCGTTGATTTTAGTCTCGTCAAAGTCTGCAATTTGCTCAATATTAAAGTTTGCATATGCACTTCGGATGCTTTCTGACTTTTTTAGGACCGTTGACCAAGACAGTCCTGCTTGATTGATTTCTAGAATCAACCTACCAAAAAGCTCCTGATCATCCCTACATTTTTGCCCATAGACGGTATCATGATAGATGCGATGCATATCGTTCTTTGGAAGCCTATTACAATAGTCACAGTAGCTCATCTGTGCCTAGCTTAGGATCCAGTTTCTAATAAATGGTCCTTCATTAAACAAGAGGTCCAGTATGGATAGGTGGGGGATAAATCCATTTTCTTCTGAAAAGACCTGGAAATAAGTCGGCGTTTCAACAGAATCGAATGTTTCGTTGCGAAAGTCTATGATGCCGTCAGCATTGTAGCTAGCCGTTTCTTGTCTTTCGAAAGGGAGGTCAACAACCCCGAGAATAAATGCCAGAATCGCTGAATTTAGATCAATTAAGTATTTACTGTCTGTATGAATCAGCTGATGAACCTCCTTATCATATTGCTCGAAGTAAGGTGCGGAGGCATAAGCGGTTCGAATACTGCGCCAATGTTCTTTTTGCCATGCGGCTGAACCATCCAGTAAAACGTCTTTGGTTTTTGTTTTTGAACCCTCAGGTTTTTTGAGGGGTATGCTTAGTCGGAGCTTTCCCATGCTCGTCGCGATATCACATCGGTTTCTGTACGTTTGTTTTGGAAAGCTTTCATAGACCTCAATGCATCGGTCTTTATTTGAGAAATAGGCCTTTAGGTATCCTATGCTCGGAAAATAAGCACTTGGAAAAACTGCGGTCATTCAATCCATTTAAATAGTCGTTCCCAACGGATCCCACCGAAGCTCTCGATATAGGCGCTTTTGGAGAGCCAAACCAAGGATGCTCGACCTACCACGTGGTCTTCGGGAACAAATCCCCATACACGAGAGTCGGCAGAATTGTAGCGGTTGTCTCCCATCAGCCAGTAATAATTCATGGCGAAAGTGTACGTATCGGTCTTTTGTCCATCAATGTATATACCATCTACCTTTTCCTCAAGTAGATGACCCTCATATGCCGTTATGATTCTGCGGTACCAAGCAATATTGTTTACATCTAAAGAAATAATAGTTCCTTTTTTCGGTATTACAAATTGCGTGAAATTTGTGGGTGTATTATTGATATAAAAGTCCTTTGGGAAATAATTCATGTTGTCAATAAGGTCTTGACCTGTTGCGACATAATTTGTGTCGTCCGAATATTGTGGTTCCAATACCAAGTCAAGCTGGATGTTAAAGTCTTTTTCTATGTCTTTCTTTTGTTTCGCTGAAAGTGTTAGTACATAGTTGTTTGGATTGCGAAAATCAGCATCTCTAAAATCCATCCTAGATTGATTGGGTGCATTTTCCAGGCCATACTCCTCAAACATCTCCGATGCCCCGGGGAATTCAACCAGCTTTTTGTCAATTTGGTATTCTAAAGCTTGGTTTTCTGCAACATGCGCAGGCTTTCCATTCACGAAAAGTACGGCATCGATGATCTCGAGGGTGTCTCCTGGTATTCCAACACAACGTTTGATGTAGTTTTCTCTTTTGTCTACAGGTCTGTAGATGAGTCCTCCATGCTTTGGTGGCAAGCTCTCATTAGGACCCATATATTCAGGGAAGTTTCCATTGGCAAGCCGCTCTCTGGCTGTTTTTCTCCAGGGAAGGGCGTTGTTTATAAAAGATTGGCAGAAATTCTCATAGGCAACATTAAACGCACTGTCCGAAAGGGTGTTTTTCGCTTGTTGCAGCTTTGCCGCTTTTGCCTTCTGGTATTGATAAAATGCTTCTTGGTTTAGTATGCCATGGTAATCATGTCCCATCAAACCATTAGGCATTCTCGGATCATACACCGCCGTATCACCTGAAGGATAGTTGAAAACGACAACCTCATTTCGCTGTACGGACCCAAACCCTGGTAATCTTGTGTATTCTCCTTTTTCAAATCCTGTGTAAGACTTCATATTTACCCATGGGACAGTGTTGTGTACAAGCGGGTAGGAGAGTGGAGTCACAGGGACCTTAGGGCCGTATGCGAGCTTGTTAACAAATAGAAAGTCACCGACAAGTAGGGTTTTTTCCATTGATCCTGTAGGAATCTGAAACGGCTCAAAGACATAGGTTCTGATAATACTCGCTGCCACTAAAGCAAACAGTATTGAATCTCCCCATTCTTTGACCCTAGATTTTGTTCCAGGTTTGTCTCGGGTGACCATATCGATACTGATGGCCACAATATGACCAATGACGGGTAATGAGAGAAATAGTGCAACGTGGTCTCCCCATTTTCTGGTTTCTCGCTCTGCGGAATTTGACCAATTCGTTTCAGTTCCATAAAAGCTATCTTCCCTGGTACATTGCTGCATGAGGTAGTAAGGAAAAAATATTCCTTGAAGTGTATCTATAAAGGAATAGTAACCAAATCTTCTGACGTAGGATAGGTTTGCTGTTGCCCACATGACCAAATGAATTCCTGGAAAAGCCAAGAGCAAGGCCCAGAATGGTTTGTTACAAGTAATTTTAAATACTACAAAGTAGTTGTAGCCCGGAATAAGTGCTTCCCATGAAGCGCGTCCTGCCGTTGGAAAAGATTTCCACCACATGGCGAGGTATGGATGAACAAGTAGAAAAATGTAAAAATATAATATGCTCATGTTATTTTAAGTTAAGTACATCACTCATTGTGAATAAGCCTTTTTTACCTAGGATCCATTCTGCAGCGATCACAGCACCGAGGGCAAATCCTTTTCTATTATTTGCTTTGTGTGTGAGTGTAAGCTCATCGATATTTGATGAAAAGGAGACCTCATGGGTGCCTGGTACATTTTCGATACGCTTAGAAATAATGGGTAATTTATCTAAATTAATTTTAGAAGTAGAGTCATTTAACTCCCATTTATTTAGGGATTTAAGTTCTTGTAAAATATGTTCGGCTGTGGTGATAGCTGTTCCACTCGGTTGGTCTAATTTCTCTGTATGGTGTGTTTCCGTAATCGTAGGATGATAGTCATATGGATCCATTAATTTGCTCAGCTTTTTAGTCATTTCAAAGAACAAATGAACACCAAGGCTAAAGTTAGACGCGTATAATACACTTCCATTTTGGGATTCAGTTGCTTTTTCTATGCTTTGCAAGGATGCTGCCCATCCAGTCGTACCCACAACAACAGGTAGGTTTAATTGCAAGCAGTGCTCCATATGCCGCACAGCTAGGTTTGGAGCAGTAAACTCAATGGCCACATCGGCATCTACATGTTTAGCGTCTAGGAATGGCTTCTCCTCTGAAAAGGCATGGGAAATAGTATGGTTTCTTTCAAGGGCGACTTTTTCAATCTCCTTGCCCATTTTGCCATATCCAATTATTGCTATTTTCACGTCTGCTAAGGTATGATTATTTGATGATTTGTATTTATTTGAAATTCAAACTTATGTTAATTCCGGGCGTTGTATTTCCCAAAATTGTGGGGCGCACCCGAAGTGAAAGATCCTCGCTGACATCAAATGAAATAAAGTGTGATTCTACACCAGCATCTAGAATTTGGAAAAGATAAACTGCACCAACAGCTAAAATGGAGAGGTCTCTCTGATCTAAGTACTGCTGGTATAAGAACAATACGCCTTGGTCATCGTAAGCGGCCCATTCCGCACTTCCTGTTTCGTTATTGATTCGATTTATATACTCAGATTTTAAGTTCTTTTGAATGCTTTGATTTTGAGCAAGCATGTATATAGTGGCGCCCAATCCTCCATAGATCAGTGGCACTTTCCATATGGCATGACGGAAACCTTTTTCTTTCTTAATACTGTTATAGATTTGTCCTCCTCCAGGGATAATAGCAGAGAACATCACAGCTTTATTGAAGGGATGGCTTTGGCTAGTATCTACAGTAACATCTTGGCTGTAAGCAGATTTGAGTGCGAACAATATAAAGAACAAATACATTAAGGTTTTCATTTGTTCAGGAGCAATTTGACCAAACGCTGTAGTTCTTCTTCGCTGGTGAAGTTAAAATGGATTTTACCAGCGCCGTTTTTATTTTGGAAAATTTTAATCGGTGTATTGTAGTGGGAGGCAAGAGAGGCTTTTGTATCATCAGTAAAATGAACCTCCTGTGCGCTAGATTTTTGCGAAGGCTTTTGTCTTTTTACTTTTTCTTCAATGGCCCGAACAGAGAGCTTATTTTTGAGGATCTCTTGATATTGCTCTATCTGCTCTGACTCATTATTCAGCGCAAGCAGTGCACGCGCATGCCCCATAGTGATTAAACGGTCTCTTAAACCAGCTTGTATTTCTGAGGGCAGCTTTAAAAGGCGAATGTAATTTGCAATATTGGAACGTGATTTTGAAATTTTGTCACTCAGCTCTTCTTGCGTAAGCGCGCACTCTGATAAAAGCCGTTCATATGAAAGCGCTATTTCTATGGCATTGAGGTCTTCCCGCTGAATATTTTCTACCAATGCGTATTCCAACATATTTTGGTCATTGGCAATTCGAATATATGCAGGGACCGTTTTGAGACCAGCAAGCTGAGATGCCCTATACCTTCTTTCACCAGAAATAAGCTGGTACCTGTCATGTCCCATTTTACGCACCGTAAGGGGTTGTATAATCCCATGTTCAAGAATAGAGTCTCGAAGATCAAATAATGCCTCTTTCTCAAAATTCGTCCTAGGATTGAAAGGGTTCGTTTCAATGGCACCAATGGCAATCTCAGAAACAGATCCTGCGGGAGCAGTTCTTGCTGAGGTTACATCTGTATCTGAATTTTGCAGAATAGCACTTAGACCTCTTCCAAGTGCTGGTTTTTTATCTGAATTAGAGCTCATTGTCTATTTCAATAAATTTATCACCATTCTCAATCTTTGTTAGGTCATTCTTTTGAAGAATTTCTCGGGCAAAGTTTAGGTAGTTAATAGAGCCTTTACAAGAAGCATCATGCATGATAATCGTAGCACCGTGGCTAGAGGCCTCGCTTAATGTTGTGTTTCTATGAATAACAGTGTCAAATACAAGCTCCTGGAAGTGTGTTTTCAATTCATCTACTACCTGATTGGCCAATCTTAGGCGCGTATCATACATGGTCAGCAACATTCCTTCTATTTCTAAAGTTTCATTGAGTCTTCCTTGTACAATTTTTATCGTGTTCAATAACTTACTTAGCCCTTCTAGCGCAAAATATTCGCATTGGACAGGGATCAGTACAGAATCAGCAGCTGCCAATGAGTTTACGGTAATCAAGCCAAGAGAAGGGGAGCAGTCTATTAAAATGAAATCATAATCATCTTTTACTTTTTCTAAGGCTTCTTTTAATAGGTACTCACGGTTTGGAAGGTGAATCATTTCAAGCTCTGCACCAACCAAATCAATGTGCGCAGGGAGGATATCCAAATTGGGACTTTCTGTTTTCACAATGACATCTTTGGGGTGATAGCCTTGCACAAGACAATCATAAATGTTTTTTACGGCAGAAGGGTTGAATCCAGTTCCTGAGGTGGCATTGGCCTGTGGATCTGCATCCACAATCAAGGTTTTGTATTCTAATACACCAAGGCATCCTCCTAGGTTAATTGTTGTCGTCGTTTTACCTACGCCTCCTTTTTGATTTGCAATCGCAATAATCTTGGCCATTCTTTAGTGTATTTGTTTAATGTAAATTTAAGAGAAGTTGTGCTTGAAATTTGACCCGAGATGAGGAACTTTTCAACGAAATGACATTTAATTTTGTTTATATCTAAAGCCTTTTAATTTTACACCTAGCTTTGTGAATAAAAAATATTCTCTTTTTTAAACATATGTATTCTTGTAAACGAGATTTTTTTTGTAATATTGCACCCCGAAATAATGGGAATTCAATACAAAAGCGATGAATATTATTAACGAAATACAGAAAGAAATTACCACCATTAATGAAATGCCAAGCTTTTCATCTGGTGATACAATTGCCGTTTCATACAAGATACGTGAAGGTAATAAAGAAAGAATTCAGCAGTTTCAAGGCGTTGTGATTCAAAGAAGAGGAACAGGAGCTACAGAAACTTTCACAGTTCGTAAAATGTCTGGAAACGTTGGTGTGGAAAGAATTTTTCCAATTTCTTCGCCTTTCATTGATAGCATCAAAGTAATGAAAGAAGGTTCTGTGAGAAGAGCGAGAATCTTTTACTTTAGAGAAAGAACAGGTAAGTCTGCAAGAATTAGAGAAAAAAGAAGATTTACAAAAGATTAGTCTTTTGTTTACCTATAAAATATTAGAGGGCCTTGGCCCTCTTTTTTTTGTCTCAAATATTTATAATAATTGTTAGACCTATCGAATAATAATTTGACACTCCGTTCTTCGATTGATGCGACGATTTTCACTTGATGAATTTGGCACCTTAGGCTTTTGTTCCCCATAACCTTTGGCCTGTAGCCTATCTTTATTAATGTTTTTAGTTATAAGGTATTTCTTGACTTCTTGTGCACGCTTCTGTGACAAGAGAAGGTTTGATCGGTCGTCTCCGATATCATCCGTATGTCCCTCTATTTTTATGAAATATTCAGGGTTACTCGTTAAGTAGATGGCAAATAAATCAAGTATGGATTTAGATTCTTCAAATAGTGTGTAGGAGTCTGTTTTGAAGAGTAAATCATTCAACTCAAACTTGCTACCACTTTCGACTGTATCAATTATGATTACTTCTAGTGTAAGCGGTTTTGAGTCGTTTAAGGGCTTCAAGGCTTGTAGCTCTTGTTCGTTCAGTGATGAATAGGGAATCCTTTGTATTTCTATTTGTTCAAACACTGCGCTGTCTTTTTGTATTTCAAGCGTAGGTTCTTTCTCTTCTTCTTCTTCTTCTTCTTCTTTAAAATCTGGCAAACTAGACGGTGAAACTACTTTATCCTCTTGTTTATCGTCTTGCGCTTTTTCAAGTGCTAGATCTTCATTTATTTCAGCCCGCATGTATAGGGAATCTGTAGCCTCAATTTTGGGTAAAGAAGGTTTCTTATAGGGTATGGTTTGTAATGGTGTTAGGTTGATTTGGGAGATAGCGAAGGTGGCATTTTCTTTTTCTGCTACGATGGAGATACTCTTTGCATCATTCACCTTTACGGCTGCGGCATAGCTTCCATCGTCTTGATTAACTTTCACCTCTTGTTTTTGCCCGGTATCATCATAATGAATGCTAATATTTGCATCCGAAACAAATTCTCCCTCATTATTAGCAAGTGAACCTTTCACAATAATTACTTCTTCGGGTCGGGCTTCCTTGTACAAATTGAATGCATAAATATTCCAATCTCCATCTTTGTAGGAAGAGAAATACGCAATACGTCCACTAGTAGAGACAAAAATTCCAAGCTCGTCTTCTGGAGAATTAATCGGGTATCCAATGTTTTGGGGTTTCGTCCATGAATCTCCATCACGGCGTATATAGAAGATGTCTAATCCTCCCATACCTCGTCTTTCTTCACTTGTAGAGGAAACAAAGTATAGGGTTTCTCCATCTTGGTGGAAAAATGGGCTTTTATCTTTCCCCGCTGTATTAATTTCTTCAAAAGGACGTGCCTTTCCCCAAGTACCATCCTCCTGCTTTTCAGCGAGATAGATATCATTATCTCGTGAACCTTTGCGGATTGAGGTGAAAAATAAAGTTCGGCCATCTGAGGATAAAGAAGGTTGAGCCTCCCAACCGTCCTTCGTATTAATGTTTTCTCCTAAATTCACTAGCGGTGACCATTGGAAATCATTTCCTCCTTGACCTGTCCTTTTAAACTTAGTAACGTAAAGGTCGCAGTTCAGATAATTTTGTCGGTAAATACGTTCTTTTTTACATGCGCAAATAATCATTTCTCTATTGTCTACAGATAGGGTTGCTGAGCCATAATTATTGAATGTGCCGTCGTTAAATGGAGTATCAAGTGCTTTACCCATAGTGAAGGTATTTGAAGATCCTTCTTTCGATGAAATGGTGAATTCTTCAATAACGTTGTTTGCGATATCACCCAAACGTGTACGGTCCACTTTTCTAGAATAAAATAGTAGATCATTGTCTGGTGAAATCATCGGGAAGTATTCGTCTAGCTCTGTACTTACTCTATTTACAATGGAAGGAGAGAAGGGGACCGGATTGGCCCTCATTTTGTCTTCAAACTCCAATCCTTCAATTATTTTAAGTGCATTTGTTTTTTCCCTCTTGTAATTGCCATTCGTTCTTTGCGGATATTTTTGCTTGAATTCTACCACAGATTTGTAACAAAACAGTGCTTCCTTGTCTTTTCTCATGGAAAAGAAAATATTACCCAGGTTATAATAGCTTTTATGTTGATAGCTTGCACATTTTTGAATTGAAATTTGATAATAATAAGCAGCTTTTTTTAGCAATTGTTCTCCTTCTGTAGGACTATTTTGGGTTCTTAAGCTCATATTTCCCTGCTGCATATACGTTTCTGCAAGCTCAAAGTAAACAGCAGATTCATTCGGGTTTTTAGAGAGTAGCTTGTCTAGGATAGAAAGCTTTTTGTCAGAATCGTTTTCAATCCTTGCTTTTTGCAATTGCTTCATTACTTTTCCCGGAACGACATTGCAGTCTTGGGCCACCCCAAATAGGCTGGAAAAAAGAAGAGAGAACGAAAATATTATTTTAAAATGCTTCACGTTAAGTAATTAACGAAATCAATTGCTTAATATTTTTCTAAAGGTAAGAATAATAGCTTATCGCATTGCACCTATAGCGGCGCACAATTCTGCAGTATCGGTTTCAGAAATATCAAGATGTGTGACCATTCGGAGCATCCCTTTACCAAAGGCCATAATCAATATCCCTTTACTTTCAAATTTAGATACAAATTCCTGTACCCTTTGGTGGTCTTTAAGCATACAGACAACAATATTTGTTTCAACGGGTAATACGTCTTCTACCCATTCCATTTTGCGTAATTGTGCTTCAATTTGTTTGGCATGATGGTGGTCTTGCTTGAGTCTATTAACATTGTTTTCTAGCGCGTAGAGACCGGCTGCAGCAATATACCCTGCTTGTCTCATACCACCGCCAAAGACTTTTCTAACCCGTCTAGCACGTTCAATAAAATCAGCATCTCCTAGTAAAAGACTTCCTACAGGTGCACCCAGTCCTTTTGAGAGGCATACAGAAATTGAATCAAATTGTCTGCCATATTCCTGGGCATCAATGTTGTTCTCTACAAGCGCATTACAAACGCGCGCTCCGTCAAGGTGCAGTGGCAAACCTTTCGCATCGCAGAATGATCGAATATTTTTTATTTCATTGAAATCATAAATTGCGCCACCGCCTCGATTTGAGGTGTCTTCGATGGATACAAGCTGTGTCAGCGGATAGTGAACGTCGTTAGGAGGATTCATCCAAGGTTCAAGCTCAGGGACATTTATTCTACCCCTTGAACCCCCAACTGTTCTCGTGGATGCCCCAGAATTTTTAGCAATACCTCCGCCTTCGTACTTATATACATGGCTTTCATAGTGACAGATCACTTCTCCTCCTGGCTCCACATGAAGATTGATGGCAATTTGGTTAGTTTGTGTTCCTGAGGCACAAAAAATAGCGGCCTGTTTGCCAAACATTTTAGCCGCATAATCCTGAAGTTTATTTACGGTAGGGTCTTCGCCAAAGACATCATCACCAACAGGTGCAGAGATCATCGCATCAAGCATTTCTTTGCTCGGCTTTGTGACAGTATCACTCCTTAAATCAATCATTCTATTTATTTTCGTTAAAAATACGATTTATGGAAGGAATATTCTTTTTCTTGCTTATCTGTGTGGTCTCTTTTTCAGCATCCATATTGACTTTTTTTTCTGGCTTTGGATTAGGGACACTCCTTTTACCTGTTTTTAGTCTTTTTATGCCGATAGAATTGGCAGTTTTGGCTACAGCCATTGTTCATATTCTGAACAATGCATTAAAATTTATACTGATCAGAAATTTCATTGATAAATCAGTTTTAATTTCCTTTGGTATAACTGCTGTAATAGGCGCCTTTATTGGGGCAATCATACAAAAGAAGATTGGAGGAAGTCTTGTTATTTATGAGCTCGAATTGTTTGGCGCTTCAAATAGGGTAGAGCTCCTTTCTTTTGTCATCGGTATACTTATGCTTGTTTTTGCCATATTGGATTTACTTCCTATCCTTAAAAAGATTTCATTTGGAAAAGGTCAATTTACGATTGGTGGTTTTTTGAGTGGTTTTTTTGGTGGTTTATCCGGTCACCAAGGTGCCTTACGAGCGGCTTTTTTAGCTAAGTCAAATTTGAAAGCTGAAGTTTTTATTTCAACATCGGTTTGTCTTTCATTACTCATTGATGCAACAAGAATTCCGGTATACCTTAGCTCAACTGTTCGGTTTTATGACCATTGGTTATTGATCGCTCCTGCTTGTATTTTTGCGTTTTTGGGTTCTTATTTCGGAAAAAAGCTTTTCACCAAGAAAAAGGTACAAAATGTTCGTGCTTTTGTTGCCGTATTTTTGTTTTTGATGGGAAGTGCCATGGTTGTTGGCTTGGTTTAATTCATTAGGCTGTTATCCTTACCTTTTGCTTTCTTCTTTTTCTTTTTCATTGCTTTAGTTTCTCTTTCTTTGATGACCTGTTTTACACCAAAATTGTCAAAGGCATATTCCTCCTCAAGCAAGCTCTTTTTTGAAAATATTCGTACGCGTTTTTCACGACCATCCTGATAATAATCCTTATGGATACCCACTGGTTTACCTTTTTTATAGTATTGCTCATTAATCAATTTATCCATATCACTAAAGGTTTTAAATGCGCCTTCTTTGATGCCTTTGTTCCATTGCTCAGAGCGTGCTGTTTTTTGGTTATCAAAGTAGTAGAACCAATCACCATTTTTTTTTCCTTCGTAATATGATATGGATAGCTCTTTATTTCCATTTTCTGCAAATTTGATTTGACAACCATGTAGCAATCCATTTTGGTAGTGGCTGATCTTTTTTATTTTGGATTCAGCATAGTATTCTTTTTTAACTCCATTGGGAAGATTATCAGCGAAATCCTGAAATTTTATGGTGTCTCCCTCAGTATCATATTCAATATAGCTCCCATTAACTCTGCCCATGTAGTGTTCTATTTCTGTTTTTACCCTAAACGAACTATCGAAATATGTTGTGCTTTTCCCATGTGGATTGCCGAGTAAAAAGCTTTGGCTAGAATAGGGGCAGCCCGATGGATAATAGGATGTATCGATCCCATTTCTTCTTCCTTCGACAAAGGTCATTTCTTGTTCAAGCACACCATTTCTATGACATGTAGCACACGAGCCATCGAATGGCACGCCAAAATTTTGTCGTGAATAGTAACGTTGTGTGATGCTATCGAAAGCTACCTTTTCATAGCAATTTGTTAAAAACTGAAAGTTGCAGATTTTCTTTTTTTTGTAGCATGGGATTTTCTGGGCGCTAACGCCTTGTGCGAAAAGGATACATGAAATAATCAGTCCAAGATTGAAAGACCTCATTTGATTCATGCCTGGAATTTATTTAAAGCATCAAAAGATGTTCTCATTTCAGCTGGGATGGAAATTGATTGCTGAAGCTTCGTATTGAATGCAACAAGTGTGGAAGAACCCTTTGTCGTAATCTGACCATCAACACTAACGGTGTAATGGAATGTAAAGCTCTTATTTCCTATATTTCCTATTGTCATTTCAATAAATGCTCGATCATTAAGCTCGATAGGTTTGATAAAGCTCAACTCTGTATGGGCTAAAATGATACCCTTTGTCTCCCAATCCCAATTTTTGCCCAACAATTTATTAAAATAATATACCCTAGTGAATTCAAAATAGCTGAGGTATACTGCATTGTTGACATGGCCCATTGAATCAATATCAGCAAAACGTATTTGTATTTGTACAGGCTCAATCATTTTTGTCTAATTTTTCAAAGCTTGAATTTTGACTTAAGTATTCCGGGACAATTGTCTTAATCACCTTTACCAGCTGGTCGTTTTTTTGTTCATCGATCAGATTGATAAGCGCATCAATTTCCGTTTCATTTTTATTTGTAACATTGGTTTTAGCGATAAGTATCTTTTTGTGATGTGTTGGAATCGTATTTTCTTCATTCGCCAAAAGTTCTTCATACAGTTTTTCACCAGGTCTCAATCCCGTTACTTTAATTTGTATATCCTTATCAATGGTCATGCCACTAAGCGAAATCATTTTTTTTGCAAGATCAATGATTTTGACTGAGTCTCCCATGTCAAAGACATATATTTCGCCGCCATTACCCATGACACTTGCTTCTAATACGAGCTGACACGCTTCGGGAATTGACATAAAAAAGCGAGTGATGCGGTTATCAGTGATGGTGATAGGGCCGCCATTCTCAATTTGACGTTGAAACAAAGGGATGACTGAGCCATTCGAACCAAGCACGTTGCCAAAGCGCGTAGTAATGTACTGGGTTTGACTTTCCTTGTTGAGCTGCTGCGCGTATATTTCTGCGACTCGTTTGGTGGCGCCCATTACATTGGTAGGATTCACCGCTTTATCTGTTGAAATCAGAATGAATTTCTTGACTTGATATTTATCAGCGGTATCCATTAGTATTTTTGAGCCTAGCACATTTGTTTTTACGGCTTCAGATGGATTTAGCTCCATCAATGGAACATGCTTATATGCTGCTGCATGGAATATAATTTCCGGTGAGAAGCTCTTAATTAGATTTTCTACGCGCTTCTCGTGGGTTACATCTCCGATTACAATTTCAAATTTAACATCAGGTGTTTCATCTAATATTTCCCATTGTAAATCATAAAGACCCGATTCAGCTTGGTCAAAAAGAATAAGAAGGGCGGGTTGGAATTTGGCAATTTGTTTGACAAGACCACTGCCAATGCTTCCGGCGGCTCCCGTAATTAGAATGATTTTACCCTTTAAATTTTGGTTTATCTGTTCTATATTTAATTTAATTTCTTCTCTCCCCAGAAGGTCCTCTATTTTCGCTTTCACAAATTGCTTCGAGGTAAATTCTCCATTGATCCAGCTCTTTGGTTCTGGAACTTTCTGAACTTTTATTTTAAGGTTAATACATTCATCTAGAAGCGCCTTTCTTCGTTCAGATTTAGGGTTTTGAATCGCAATAATTACGGTGTCAATATTGTTTTTTGTATTGATTTCTTTAAGTTTTTGAGGGCCATAGACATTTGTGCCTTCGATTCTTGTTCCCCAAAGCTTTGAATTGTCGTCAATAAAACCAATGATATTGATTGCATTCTTTGTATCGTTTTCAACTGTTCGTTTTGTTATTAATCCGGATACTCCTGCACCATAAATCATTACGTTTTCGATGTCTTCTTTACTTTTTTTAGATTCCAGATAGATAAGTTTTATAATAAATCGGCTACCTACAGTAAAAGCGAAGCTTGCTAGGAACTCAACAACCAGCACTGATGTAGGAACAAAATAATGTCCATCTATGAATTGATACCGAAAAAGGCCAAATACAGCAAAAATCAGTGTACACGTGGAAATAGCAATAAAAATCCTATTGAGATCATGTGTGGAGGTATAGCGTACAAGTCCTTTATGAATCTTAAAGAGGTTAAAAACAACTAGCTTGACTAAGATAAAAATCCAAAGGTAATCCTTCAGTAATAGCCACTCCTCTTTAATTAGTTCGGATTGCGAGTCAAGATCAAAACGTATGATATAAGCAAAAAGTAAGGCAAAAAGGTTGATTAACATGTCTAGATAGACAATAACCCAACGCGGTGTTCTGGATCTAAAACGTAGCATAATACAAAAATAACAAGTTCTTTCACCAATCGACATTAAAGGTAGATTAGTAATTGAAGGAATGTAGTGGTAAACCTAAAATACTTAGCTTTAAGCTATTATATACAGCACAAACAAATCCTCACTGTGAAAGAAATTGAGCGTAAATTTCTGGTAGATCATTTAGCCTGGAGCAAGCAGGTTAAAACCACATGCGTTCATATCTCTCAGGCTTACCTACAAAATTCTAAGGAACAGACCACAAGATTACGTTTACAGGATGACAAGGCCTACCTTACAATAAAGGGACCAACCTCAGGTTTGACACGAAATGAATATGAGTATGAAATACCTTTTCAGGAAGCCGAGCAAATGATTTTTGATTTTAAACTTAAGGTGCTTAAGAAGAAACGGTATTTGATTGATTGTGCATCAAAAACATGGGAAGTAGATGTTTTTGAAGACGAGTTAAAGGGACTGATTATCGCTGAAATTGAACTTGAATCTGAAAAAGAAGCATTTGAAAAACCAGCATGGATTGGCGAGGAGGTTTCCTATGACCCGAGTTATTTTAATGCTAATTTGATAAATCGTCTTTTGTAATCTCGATTCCCTTGTCTTCATTATCGATGACCAGGTTCCCGAAGCCAAATGTAAAAAACTGATTCATGTTTTCGGCTTTGATTTCAGTAAGCTCGATTTGATGCATAGGGCTTAGCTGCCTTTTTTCACAAGAGAGAATTTTTTTAAAGTGTTTTTTAAGCACACTTTCATTGTCCCAAAAATCCTCCTCTATAAGGTATATCGTAGGCTCTGGATTAGTAAATTCAGCTATGGAATTATCTAATTCTTTTGCCACCTCTTCATAGAAGGTTCGTTTTGGAGTTACACTAATAAATCCTCTATTTAAAATTTTAATCATTCAAATCTGTTTTAGGGTTC
>CAJXDT010000042.1:0-21111 GCA_913052055.1 uncultured Cryomorphaceae bacterium | reverse complement strand
ATTCGAAAAAACTAAAGTTATCCTTCAGTTACGTGGACGCAAGCAATTCGAAAAACCTTCTATTACAAAAAGACAGCAAATTATCCGCGCTTCTTATAAGCAGAGAATGCAATCATTGGAAGGGTAACCTTATTTAAAAATATACGTTATTAAAAGGAGTCATTTGACTCCTTTTTTTTATGTTCGAAAAATTCATTTCATACCTCAAGTTTGAAAAGCGCTATTCAGCGCATACACTGAAAGCCTATGAGCGTGATTTAAACGATTTCCTTATATATTCAGACATCAAGAAATTAAATGAGTTTTCTGATCTGAGCGCTTCTTACATTCGTTCTTGGATTGTTCACCTGATTGAAAATGGCCTGAAAAACAGATCTGTGAATCGAAAGCTTGCTTCATTACGAAGTTTTTATAAGTGGTTGGTAAAAGAACAGCATATTAAATCATCCCCAATGGGAAAGGTAAGTGGTCCAAAGAGTGAAAAGCATTTGCCACAATTTGTCAAAGAGTCAGAGTTGAAACTAGAAAAGCTTCAAGGATTATTTGAAGACAATTTTGAAGGTAAGAGAGATGGCCTAATGTTTGAACTTTTTTATCAGACAGGAATTAGACTGAGTGAGCTCATAGGTTTAAAACTAGATGATGTTCATCAGGGACAGATCAAGGTCCTTGGTAAGAGAAACAAAGAACGTATCATCCCTATTTCAAAAAGCTTACAGAAGCAGATAGAAGAATATTTAGAATTAAGGCATGAAAAAACACAGAAAACACCTGAATTACTTGTCTTAGAAAGTGGTAATAAACTCTATCCGGCATTTGCTTATAGAAAAATAAATAGCTATCTTGGAAAGGTAACGACGTTGGATAAAAAGAGTCCTCATGTGTTGCGTCATACATTTGCGACACATATGCTTAACCGTGGCACCGGACTCGAGACTTTGAAAGATTTGCTCGGACACGCAAATTTATCAGCTACTCAAATTTATACCCACAATTCGTTTGCGAAGTTAAATTCAATTTATTCACAAGCTCACCCGCGTGGGCGTAAAACCAATTAACCTATGGATACTCGAATGCATGCAGTTCACTTTAAAGCAGACCAGAAATTATTGAAATTTATTCAAGAAAAGCTAAATAAATTAGAACAGTTCAACGATCAAATTGTGTCGGCTGAGGTTTTTTTAAGATTGGAAAATGACCGTGATAAAGAGAATAAAATAGCTGAGATAAAACTTCATGTTCCAGGGAAGGATTTATTTGCTAAAAAGCAATGTAAAAGCTTTGAAGAAGCTGCCGATGTTGCTGTCGAGGCCTTGAGAAGACAAATCATGAAAGACAAGACTAGATAATTGATTTTCCGCTTTCTCCTTTTCTTCTTTTGTTTAATTATATTCCCTGTACTCAGTCAGGAGGTATCCTCAGATGAGCAAGAATTGTATGAGCTCATTATGGAGTACAGAGCTTCAAAAGGGCTCCCGAACATAGCTTTGTCTCCTTCTTTGACCAAAGTAGCTCAGCTACACAGCAAAGATTTATCTGAAAATAGACCTGATCAAGGGAAATGCAATGGGCATAGCTGGTCTAATGAAGGTGATTGGACTCCCTGCTGCTATACATCAGACCACAAGAAAGCCTCTTGCATGTGGGACAAACCCAAAGAGCTTACAAACTATCAATTTCCGGGATATGAAATCTCATGTTTAGGGAGCGAACCTCTATCTCCTTCAAAAGCATTGGAGATCTGGAAGAAGAGTAGACACCACAATGCAGTGATTGTAAATAAAGGAATCTGGGATGCTCCTTGGCAAGCAATTGGTATCGGCATGCATAAAGGTTACGCCACAGTCTGGTTTGGCCATCAACCTGATAACTAATTGAGAATTTCTTTATTTAAAAGCTCTAGGTAATCAAAAGAATGCTTTGTCAACTGAAACAAAAGGTGCAGTCTATTGTGCTCGTTCAAAATCATAAGGTCCTCAATTACACCATAGGACTCCATGTAATCATGGTAAAAATTTTGAATAGTCTTTCTAGGTAAAGATTTAATAAATGTTACAACTTGCTCCTGTTGCAGCGCTTCTGGAGCTTCAATGTCAACAGCATTTTCATTTAAATTATCTATAATAAAATGGCTTAGGTATTCGGCACAGGAAATGAGCGATTGTCTTTTTACCTCTGTGGGTATATATTCCTTGGCCTCCTCACAAAGTTTATATTCATCAAAACCCATAAGGTATTCGCGGAACCGTTCGTTTTCGGTGAGTAGTTTCATAATGTGATTTTAGAATACAAATAAAAATCACAGTAACGTAATTTATTTACGTACTAAGGCAAGCTTCCTAAATTTATAATGATAGACCTAACTATGGAGACTATTTAATGGTGTAGGTTAATCCAACAACAAGACCACCTGAGATTGCCTGCGTAGGTTCATGTGTTGGATGCCAAAATCCCGGGTCCTCCGCACTTCCGAGAGATAATCCCTCACCATCTACCCCCATTAGGTCTCCAAAGCTATACTGAAGCCTAATTCCAAGCAGCATGCCCAAAGGTAAATCACCGAAGGCAATTTTAGAACCGAAACCTAGTACCCCAGAAATATATGAGGAGGCATATTCCTCAGAAACATCTTTTGACTCCTCGAATCCAACACCAATTAATTCTCCTGAACGTTCGAATTGTGCACTAGAAATATTTGTAAGCTGCGGACCTAATTCAATATAGGCACCTTTGTCACTTTGGAATTTTAGCAATAATGGAATTTGAACGGTCTGTAATTTAATATTTGAGGTGTAGCTTCCAGTAGACACATCGTTCACTGAATAAGCGCCGGTGTATGCCGCATTGTGTGTGCTATATAAAAATTCAACTCCGATACCCGTCATTCCAAAATAAATATTTCCTGCGATACCATAGCTAGAACCCCATGCGGCAGCATAATCTTGGGTGGCACCCTTGTCTGAAATATTTTTGTTTAAAAGCCATGTTGAGTTGGCTGCACCCTTTGCCTGCACATCAATAGCGAATTGTCCGTAAGTATAACTAGAAAGTAATATGAGCGTAAATAAAGAGAGAAGATTTTTCATTAGTGTTTTTTAAATTTATGTTGCGAAAATAGGATAAATGTGGCTGAAATAACAAGGATTTTAAAACTTTTCTTTTAGAGGCTTTCGTGGTTATTTTAAACTCTGCATTTCGGCATAGGAATCATGTTGAAGCGCCATGGCAAAACCAAAATTATTCTTTGCTTTGGCTCCGACCTTCTTTTTTTCCATGTCTGCGGTGTACGCCAAATCAATTTTTTCACATCCTAAATATTTTGCTCGCTTTACGGTTTGATACAATATCTGTTTGTAGGATCCTTGGTCACGAACATAATTATAATTTAAGCCTACTAATTGTGCATTGTATATATTATCTATAATTTGACTCAACATAACCGCTACAGGTTTTTCGGGGGCATCTTTTAAATAAAGATAAATAAAGTCATAACTAGGGTCAGTATACATTTTTTGAAAAAGTTTGTAAGGCAGTTCAAAAACTGAAATTTCGGTTGACTGGTTGTATACATTTTTATAAAGCTCAAAAGTATATTGTTGTTCTTCTTCTTTACTAGGTCGACTAAAGCTAACTTGGAATTGAGTTTCTTTCTTTAGAATCTCTTTTCTCAAGGAGTATCTATATTTTTGGGAAAGGCGAGACATTAATTCGCTTGTGTTTTCCCATGTCATATCATCGACTACCAGGTTTTGTGGAAGCTCCACCTCAAGCAAGCCTAAATCCATAAGCACCCTCTCCATACTTGTTTTTTGTTCTCCACAAAACTCGCGTAACATAATGTTTGAAATGTCATTTTTCTCAGCGACATCTTGAAGTAAATTGACATGGCTTTTTAATGCAAGTTTCCAATGTTTATTTTCATAATCTATATAAACGCTTTTCCCTTTCGTAAAAGGAGTTCCTGTCAATATGTTTTTAGAGGTTAGATATAAGCGGTCTTTTTTTCTAAGTTCCTTGATCTTTTTGGAAAGCCCTTTCTCTGCTAACAGGTCATCCATCATTAAAGCAATTGTATAAACAGATGCTAAAATTATATTTCCTTCAGCATCACGAATGGTATGGTATTTAATTTCCCAATTGTTCTCCAATTCTTTATTTTCTGTAAAGACTTGTTCCAGTAGTTTTAAGTTTTGATAAACGTTTGAACCGTGCTTTGAAAAGAGAGAATTCCATTCCTTCGCATCTATTTCTTCTATGGATTTAGATTGTTCTTCTCTAAAGATTTGTGGATTTTCTTTTTTCTTGTAATAATCTTTATTTACAGTATTTATGTAGGGAGCGATTTTGAACTGTTGGGTTACTTCCTCTGGGGAGCTTCCTGCAATTTGTAAACCGACAATATACTCTTTCTTTAACGTGGTTAGCATTTCATCAATATCCTCAATAGTGAGATTATTGTTGATCATAAAACGAAGACCTCCTTTTTTCATTGGGGTTGCAGGGAACCCTGCACTATTTAGATAATATCCTTTTATTTTCATCCGCTCGATGATGTTCAGTATCATACTTGGAAGTCCAACAGGAATAAAGAATAGCGGGGAGTTTGTGCGGGCATATTGCGGCAAACCAAGTGCTGATAATTTATGATTTGTAAAAGCAATTTTTTGCTCGAATTCATCCTGTAAATCACTAAATGCCTCAGACTGATGAAGTTTTGCGGAAGCGATTCCTGCACCTAGCATTGGAGGTTGAATAGGACCTGAGAAAATCATAGTGCTGCCGCAATTTTTAACTTTACGATACATCTCTTGATTTGGGAATATTAATAGTCCTCCAGAAGCCGCAAAGGATTTATTTAATGATGTTGCTAAAACCATTTTATCGTGATGTTCGATCTGACTGTAAACATAACCCGTTCCTTGCTCACCGGTCCATCCCATTCCATGAGCGTCGTCTATGTATAGGTGAAGTTTTTTATACTTATTGAGTAGATGTTGTAATTTTTTAAGTGGCGCAAAATCACCATACATAGAATAGACTCCGTCCGCCATGTACCATATTTTGTTCGATTTTTCGCTGAGTAGTTTTATTTTTTTTTCAAGTGCATCCATATCGTTATGTGGAATAATATGGATAGGAATTTTATTTGCCTTCAACAATTGAGCTGACATTTGAATACTCGAATGAACTTGTAAGTCTAGAACGACAACATCTCCTTCTTCAACTATAATAGGAAGCGCAGAAAGGTGACCTAATGTAGTGCTTGCTGCTACCAATGCAGGCTTTTTGAACATGTTAGAAAGTGCGCACTCTAGCTCTTCATATAGGCCAATAGAAAGATACGCTCTTGAGGTAGAGAATTGTGTTCCAAATTTCTCTGTTGCACTTTTTACAGCTTCTTTTAATGTCCGGGAATGCTCCAAACCCATATAGCTGCAAGAGCCAAAATTCAAGTATTTGATGCCATCAATATGTACTTCTGAAGAAATAAGTTCTTTATCTGAAGTGTGTTTCTGAAGTACACCGCGGTCTACGGCATCTTGAATTATTTTATCTAAACTATTTATCATGAGGAGAGCTTTATGATTATTGAAATAATTGGAAAAGGGCGAGCTTATTTAGGATTTAATTAAAAAATAGAGCTGCCTTTAATTTTGTTATCATCAGTTATTGCCGAATAATTTTTTGGGTAAATATACCTTGATTACTTTGGACAATAACAAAGTAGGCACCAGGACTTAGTGAGTTTACATTTAGCGCGGTATCTCCATTATTTGAAATTACGTCCATCAGTATATTACCATTTAGGTCAAGGAGTTGAATCTTGCTATTTTCGGGACATACTATAAACAGCTTTTCTTTTGTAGGATTAGGATAGACGCTAATCAAATCATCCGATTCAAGAGAAGTAGCAGAAAGATCGTCTTGCGAACAGTCTCCTGGCATATTGGCATCCATCCAATTTAGTCTCTCTGTAATCCAGCTAATCATTGTACTGATTTCTTCCTCATACGATTGGGGAATTGGATCGGGCTCAATCCAAATAGATTCTCCAATAAAATAGTCCCATTTTTCAAAGTTTCTTTGAAGTGCTTCCGATAAATAAGCTGTGTCTTCTAGAATCCAATTTTTTATACTATCTGTGTGCATAAAGGATTGACGAAAGCTTGTCCAACGACATTTCAGGCGGTTCTGAAAGATTGGATCTTCCATCATGTTTTGCCACCACATCGGCATAGATTCTAAATCCCAGCAATCCTGATTTTGAAGATAGGTCCATCCAGTTGGAATATTGTTTGAACAAACCAATGATACTCCATAGGTTTGGTCAAAGTCCCATATAGGACCAGCGACTAGCTTACCTCCTTTACTGTCTTTGTCCTTGTGTACATATGAGCTGAGCTTATATCCATCAGAGTTTTTGCTAAACTCATTAATTAATAAAAAATCCGTGAATGAATTGATATCAATATATTCTGTATAGCGTATTCCCTGGTCGTTGGTATAGTCATTGTCAAAAAGGGCATCTTCAAAATTACCCATCCAATCTTGAATATATAATGCTTGTTGCGGTTTAATTTTTTCTGCTTTTGGATAGTACCATTGATAAAACATTGGATCGCCGCCCTGTGAATTGTAATTCGATTCAAAACCTTGCGGGTCATCTAACCAGTCCATTCTTAAAATATACCCTCCTGTTAAGGAGTCCCCTGCCAAATCGTCCTCGTCGAGCTTTGCAATATCCACTCGGTCATCATCTCGCTTTATTTTTTCAACTAAAATATAGATTCCGCGATAGTCACCGTTTAGTACAAGCTCCACATATTTAAATTCTGAGGCATATTGACCCATGCGTTGGGCAAGATGAAAGCTCATTGGAATCCGCACTTGTGATTTATCAATTACCATGGCGTGTAAAATCCAATCTTCTTCTCCTCCCATTCCAAAAAGGTTTACACTTGTGTCCTCATCAGCTAAGTTTCTTAATTCAAGCGAATATGTTTTTTTGTCAAAGCCTTGTGTTGAGTTTCCGCGTGTTTCAATAGCTAAGTTGCTACTATGGTAATTGAACGGATCATTGATTGAATTTATGCCTCCATTTGTATCATAAATGATACCTATTGTTCCTTCTATTTTGGGTTCGTCAGGTATTTCATCTTCTGTTGTGACAACGATTATCGGAAGATTGGAGCTGGACAGCTGTGCTGAGGCAAAAGTAATAAATTGAAGAGCAATAAGTAAGCTGATAAGTTTGTTTGAATGCATAATCATGTAAGGTTAAGAGACTTTGTTCTGATAACGATCTTTTATTGGCTTGGTTGCTAGATTTTCTCTCGCCTCATCTAAGAAGATTAACATGTCCTGAAATGCTATTTCTTTCATCTGTATCTGGCAACTTGTATATAATTTTCCAAATGTATGTTCCTTCAGGCGCGTCCATTCCGCCCATTCCATATGTTCCATCCCAACCTAAATTGGGATCGCGAGATTCGAAAACGATTTCACCCCACCGATTAAAGATCCATAAAGTATAATTGTGCGGGTCTATAGACGGTGATATAATTGGATTGAAATGTTGGTTGTACTGGTCTTCATCCGGAGTGAATGAATTTGGAATAAAAATCACAGGCTCCTCCTTGCATTCGATGAAAAGCGCTGCTGTATCTGCACATCCTTGATCAGTACTAACGATTAAGCGGGCATTATAGCCATAGGTATTGTTCTCATATAAATGCTGAGGGTTTTCCTCGATTGCGAAGCTTTCATCGCCAAAATCCCATAGGAAACTTGTCACGAAAGAAGAGGAGGAATTATAAAACTGCACCCATTGACTGCTTAGATTTATAACGGCTGGTGCTGCGGTGAAACTCGCCTCTGGTTTACTTTCCAAACAGATCAGATTATTTTGGGTTAACGATGACACACAATTTTCTTCTGTACTTGTTAAGCTCACATCATAACATCCTGATTCGGTAAAGGTAAGTGCACTACTACACGTATTGAATGTATTTCCATTACTTATACTCCAATCACAATTTGTATTTGCATTGGCGAAGGGATTTGAAAATTCGATTTCAATGGGCGCACATCCGACAGTTGAGCTCACAATGATATCAATTTGAGGGTTACTTATTACAACGCAATTAAGCGTTGCTAAAGAATCACAGCCAGTAATTAAGCTTTGTAAATTAGCGGTTTGTATGCTTTGCGCATTAACGGTCAAACCATTCCAATTAAACGGAAGCTCAGAGGCACAAACCGTAGTATCGGTATTACTCAAAAGAGTAGGGTTTACCAATAAATTTAATGTTGCTAGTGAATCACAGCCCGTAACCGTACTTTGCAGGGTAACTGTATTTGTACCTGAATCATTCAGCGACAATCCATTCCAATTAAAAGGGAGCTCATGGTCACAAATGACAATATTGGTCGCACTAAATAAAGTAGGATTCACCAATACATTTAAGGTAGCGAGTGAATCACATCCCGTGAGTATACTTTGAAGAATGGCTACTTGCTGGCCTTGCGCATTAAAGTTTACCCCATTCCATTCAAATGGTAATTCTGTTTCACAAACTATAGTATCCGTTATACTTGTTGAGGTTGGAAGAACGGTCAGATTCAGTGTGACCAAAGAATCACAACCTGTAATTGCACTGCTGAGCGTTACCGATTGTGTATCAGCGGTATTAAAAGTTAACCCGTTCCAATTTAGTGGTAGCTCAGTATCACATACTATAGAATCTGTCACACTCGATAGGCTTGGGTGTATGGTAACATCAATTGTTGCAGAAGAATCGCAGCCCATCATATTCGTTAGTATCGCTGTATAGCTTCCTGTACTATCAATGTTCAATCCGTTCCATTGAAAAGGAACTTCAGTATCACACAAAATGGAATCGGATAAACTAAAGGATGGTAGATTTATAGTAAGATTCAAGATTGCTGAGGAATCACAATTGTTCTCGCTCAAAAGTGACAGTGTGTCATTGGTTGATGTATTGTAACTGATTCCATTCCAAACATATGGCAATTGAGCTTCACATAGTATTGTGTTTTCAATACTAGTTTCGATTGGAAGCACCGTAACATTTATGGTATCATAGTCTGGACATGCTCCAGAATTTGCGGCAATCAAAGTCTCAACGATATATTGCTCTACGATTGGTCCGTTTGTGCTGTTGGTTATTGTAGCAGTTGGATTGGAGATATTGGTATTATTTAAAGATATTCCGTTATCCCAAGAATAGGTGTTGTTTGGATTATTTGGAACACCAATCTGAATAGGTTCACCGCTACAAACCGTAACATCTGAGCCAGCATTAGATTCAGCAAGGTCTGCGAATATTGAGACATTTTTAATTGAGTGTTTATCTTTCAGTCCTCCCGTACTTGCCGTGAAACCCATGTATCCAGAAAAAGAAACCGGAAAAAAAGCCGTCAGATAAAGCGTTCCATTAATAGTAAGGGTAATATTGCCATTGTTGTAGGTGATTTGAGCGGTATTGTAATTGTTAGAACGGATGAAATTTAAACTACCGCCAATATTGTCTAAATAAACTAGTCCCGGTGCCGAAAAAGGATTCTCTGCGTATCCATTACCACTGTATATTTGTAAGCACGGGTTTGCTAATCCCCAGTTGTTGTAGGTATCGAAAGCTACTTTAATCCCATTGGCCGTATTGGGAATACCAAGACCCCCACCAGAGACAAATCCGGTTGGAGGTACATCCAGAAAACAAAATGCCAATCCATCAGCACCATTTCCTTCCCAAGCCCTAAATTCAAAATCAACATGCCACTGGTTGCAAGTAGATAAATCCAAAGGCTCTGAATAAAATATTCCGCCGCTACTAGAATTTACATTATTAGTTAAAATAATTTCATCTTGATTGGTATCGGGATCCCCTCCTGTATCATTTACGTTTGCCGCACCCGTCATATTCCACCCGCTTGTATTCACAGGGTTGCCTTGTAGCTCTGCAAAGACAAGTTGAGCCGAACAAGTTTGGATTAAACCCGCAAATAAAAGGAGGAATAATAATTTGGGCATTAAAATGTAGTTTAGCACCTCTAAGATAGGAACAAAGCGACTGTTCTCAAAAAAAACGTCTCTCTCTTTTTTAAAATAAAGGGTTGAACTTTTAACGGTCCAATTTTAAGCAAGATTTAGAATCAAAATCAAGTCTTTTTTGGAAAACTGATTTTTGTCATTTTTTTATCATTTTCATGGGTATAGATTTGTCCTAGAATGAAGAATTACCGCTCCATAGAAAAGATTATTTCAATTATTGCATTGGGCAATTAGTCTTTGGATGGAATTTAAAAATATACAAAAGCCGTCCGTAAGGATGGCTTTTTTTACTTGTAAGAAATAAATAATTAAAGGGATGTATTATACAGAAAATACAATATTATACCTCGATGGAAAATGGGTCAAAGCGAAAGACGCAAGCTTAACGCTGTACAATCAATCTTTGCATTATGGGAATGCAGTTTTTGAGGGTATTCGCTCTTATGCTACGGAAGACGGAACACTGATTTTCAAGGCTAAAGCGCATTTCGATCGCCTACATTATTCTGCTCAAAAAATGCAAATCCCTTTATCTTGGAGCACTGAGGAATTAACTAGAATCTCCTATGAGTTACTCGAGAGAAATAACTTAAGTGATGCTTATTTACGTCCCTTAGTTTACCCTGGTGAAAATATGAGTTTGGTTGCTGGAGAGGAATCTCACTTACTATTGTGTGCATGGGAGTGGGGAAGGTACTTAGGGGATTCATTGCTGCGCTTAATGACTTCTTCCTTTCAACGTCCTAATCCCAAGGCATGTTTTGTAGAAGCAAAAGTAACTGGTCATTACACAAACTCAATTCTTGCGACAACTGAAGCGAAGCAAAAAGGATATGATGAAGCCTTGTTACTCGATATGCATGGTAATGTAGCTGAAGGTCCGGGAGCTAACTTTTTTTATGAAAAAAACGAAGTTTTATATACAGCTCCATTAGGAAATATATTATCAGGTATTACAAGGCAAACCATATTTGAATTGGCCGAAGAAATGGGATTCGAGGTTCGCGAGCAGCTTTTCTCTCCTAAGGATGTATACGATGCTGACGGTGCATTTTTTACCGGTACTGCAGCTGAGGTTGCAGGCATACAGAGCTTGGATGGTAATAAGTTTAATCTACCATGGGAGGATACACTAGGTTTTGAATTATCACGAGCGTATAACAATCGCGTACAGAAAAAGGAATATAAAAACTTTGAATTGGTCTAACATGAAATTGAATAAGTATAGTCAGCGTGTAACGCAAGATGATTCCCAACCGGCGGCTCAAGCCATGCTTCATGCACTTGGTTTGACAGAGGCTGATTTTTTAAAACCATTTGTGGGAATTGCGAGTACAGGATACGAGGGTAATCCATGCAATATGCACCTAAATGATCTAGCAAAATTAGTAAAGGAGGGAACACAACAAGAAGATCTTGTAGGGTTAATATTTAACACAATAGGTGTAAGTGATGGAATATCTATGGGAACGCCGGGGATGCGTTTTTCGCTTCCTTCTAGGGATATTATTGCAGATTCCATGGAGACTGTTGTTGAAGGTATGTCCTATGATTCTCTGGCCACTGTAGTTGGTTGTGATAAAAACATGCCTGGGGCATTAATTGCCATGCTTCGTGTAAACAGGCCGAGCATTTTACTTTATGGCGGAACTATTTCTTCAGGTTGTCATCAAGGGGAAAAACTTGATGTGGTTTCTGCTTTCGAGGCATGGGGAAAAAGAAATGCAGGTGTCATTGAAGAAGGAGAATACAAAACGATTATTAAAAAAGCATGTCCGGGAGCCGGAGCTTGTGGAGGAATGTATACAGCAAATACAATGGCGGCAGCTATTGAAACACTCGGTATGTCATTGCCATTTAATTCTTCAAACCCTGCATTGAGTAACGAGAAAAAGCAGGAAAGTATAGAAGCGGGACGTGCCCTTCGATTACTGATTCAGAAAGACATCAAACCTAGTGATATCGTTACAAAGAAGTCTATCGAGAACGCGATACGTTTGGTAACCGTTTTGGGAGGTTCGACAAATGCAGTATTACATTTTTTAGCGATTGCCTCTGCGGCGAATGTTGATTTTACCCTAGATGATTTTCAAAGGATTTCAGACAGCACACCATTTTTAGCAGATTTGAAACCAAGTGGAAAGTATTTGATGGAGGATCTTCATGACGTAGGAGGTGTACCTGCGGTATTGAAATACATGCTGAAATTAGGCATGCTTCATGGAGATTGTATGACTGTCACTGGAAAAACATTGGCTGATAACTTATCTGATGTAGCGGATTTAAGACCAGGGCAAAAAGTGATTCTACCGATAAACCAACCCATCAAAGCATCAGGTCATATTAGGATTTTAAAAGGTAATCTTTCTCCAACAGGAGCAGTAGCTAAAATAACAGGAAAAGAAGGTTTGAGGTTTACGGGAACAGCTAGGGTATTTGAGTCTGAATATGCTGCGAATCATGGAATTCGTGAGGGAAAGGTTGTGAAAGGAGATGTCGTCGTAATTCGATATGAAGGTCCTAAAGGAGGTCCGGGTATGCCGGAAATGCTCAAACCAACCGCCGCGATCATTGGTGCTGGTTTAGGAAACGATGTAGCATTGATTACGGATGGAAGGTTTTCAGGCGGGACGCACGGTTTTGTCGTTGGTCACATATCACCAGAGGCACAAGAAGGAGGGCCGATTGCATTGGTAAATGATGGAGATGAAATCACCATAGATGCGGTGAAAAACTCAATAGAATTGAATATTTCAAATGAAGAGCTCAAGAGAAGACAAAGAAGTTGGATTGCACCACCATTGAAGGTGAAAAGGGGTTCGCTGTATAAGTATGCAAAATTGGTTTCATCCGCAGCAGAAGGTTGTGTCACAGATAATTTTTAGGAATATGGAAAAGCTGAAAGAAACTTCAAGGTCCCAAAAACAAGAAAGTATAGCGCCTAAAATGACTGGAGCTCAAGCTGTTGTACATTCATTGATTCAAGAGGGCGTTGACCTTATATTTGGTTACCCAGGTGGAGCGATTATGCCTGTATATGATGCTTTATATGATGTAGAGGATAAGCTCAAGCATATTTTAGTAAGGCATGAGCAGGGTGCGACACACGCCGCTCAGGGTTATGCAAGGGCTTCAGGAAAAGTAGGTGTTTGTTTGGCAACATCAGGACCGGGAGCCACAAATTTAATTACGGGTATCGCAGATGCCCAGATAGACTCAACACCTATGGTTTGTATTACGGGCCAAGTCGCTAGTGCTTTATTAGGAACGGATGCTTTCCAAGAAACGGATGTGATCGGGATCTCAATGCCTGTTACAAAATGGAATTTCCAGGTCACGCGCGCTGAAGAAATTCCTCAGGCCATTGCAAAAGCTTTTTACATTGCGAAATCTGGGAAACCCGGACCTGTTTTGGTTGATATAACCAAAGATGCACAGTTTGGTGACTTGGATTTTAATTACAAGCCCTTCACAGGGATGCGTAGTTATGTTCCAACACCATCTCTAGATTTTAACAAAATAACAGCAGCAGCAAAAATGATTAATGCTGCAAGGCGTCCGTTAGTGCTTTTTGGCCAGGGGGTAATTTTAGCTGAGGCTGAAGCTGAATTTAAAGCATTCATTGAAAAAGCAGATTTACCTGCAGCATGGACAATATTGGGTCTTTCTGCATTGGATTCGGATCATTATTTAAATGTAGGAATGCTCGGTATGCATGGGAACTACGCACCAAATAAGCTGACCAATGAATGTGATGTTTTGATCGCCGTAGGAATGCGTTTTGACGATAGAATAACAGGCGACTTATCACGATATGCCAAGCAAGCAAAGGTCATTCACCTAGATATAGATCCTGCTGAGATAGATAAGAATGTAAAAACCGATGTTGCTGTTCTTGGAGATGCAAAAGCATCACTTGAAGCACTAACAAAATGCGTTGATGCCAAAGAGCATAAGTCATGGATTGATGAATTTCGTAAGCTAGAATTTGAAGAATACGAAGCTGTAATCAATGAGGAATTAAATCCGAGTGTTGATGAGTTGAGCATGGGTGAAGTGATTCGCTCGATCAATGACCAAACCAACGGTGATTCGATTATTGTGACGGATGTCGGACAGCATCAAATGGTATCCTGTCGCTACGCAAAATTCAAAGGAAGCTCTAAATCGATGATCACATCAGGAGGCCTAGGTACAATGGGTTTTTGTTTGCCTGCTGCGATTGGTGCAAAAATGGCAGTCCCGAACAAACAAGTCATTGGGATTATAGGAGATGGTGGTTTTCAAATGACAATTCAAGAGCTAGGCACCATATTTCAAACGAAAATACCGGTGAAGATTGTTGTCTTAAATAATGAGTTTTTGGGTATGGTTCGTCAATGGCAGGAGCTCTTTTTTGACAAAAGATATGCATCGACAACCATGGTGAATCCGGATTTTCAGAAAATTGTTGAGGGCTACAGTATCGAATCTAGGAAAGTGACAGATCGAAGAGATTTAAATGGTGCAGTTGGAGAAATGCTGGCACATGAAGGCGCCTATTTTTTAGAGGTCAAGGTGGCAAAGGAGAATAATGTTTTCCCTATGGTTCCTACCGGAGCATCAGTATCAGAAATCAGATTAAAATAGAAGCAATGAAAAAAAGATATACCATATCCGTATTTACTGAGGACATTGTTGGGCTTTTGAATCGGGTAACTATCGTTTTTACAAGACGAAAAATAAATATTGAAAGTATCGCAGCCTCTGATAGTGAAGTTCAAAATATTCACCGCTATACGATTGTTGTCAATGAAACAGAAGACCTCGTGAAGAAAGTAACACTTCAGCTTGATAAACAGGTTGAAGTAATCAAAGCGGTGTATCATGTCGATGAGGAAATCATCTATCAGGAGATCGCCCTATTTAAAGTACCCACCGATATTTTGATGCAGGGCGGTGAAGCCGAGCATATCCTGCGCGCGCATCACGCGCGTGTTTTAAGTGTTGAGCCTGAATTTACGGTAATTGAAAAAACAGGTCATAAAGAGGAAACACAGCACCTATTTGATGAACTAGAACCTTTTGGAATATTAGAATTTGTGAGGTCAGGAAGAGTCGCGATCACCAAACCGATGCGCACCTTGACATCAATTGTAAATGAATTAGAAAACACCTATTAATAAGATTATGAGTAATTATTTTAACACCTTAACGAAAGCACAAAAATTAGAACAACTAGGTAAGTGTGACTTCCTCGAAATATCTGAATTCACAAATGGACTTGAGGTCTTGAAAGGTAAAAAAGTTGTGATTATCGGATGCGGATCTCAGGGTCTAAATCAAGGATTGAACATGAGAGATTCTGGTTTAGATATTTCCTATGCATTAAGAGAAGCGGCTATCGCCGAAAAGAGAAGCTCTTATCAGAATGCTATCTCAAATGGCTTTGCCGTAGGAACCTATGCAGCGCTAATTCCTACTGCAGATTTGGTAATCAATTTAACACCGGACAAGCAACACTCGGCTGTAGTTCATCGAGCAATGCCCTTAATGAAAAAAGGGACTACTTTGGCTTATTCGCATGGATTTAATATCGTTGAAGAAGGCATTAAGGTCAGAGAAGATATTACAGTTATTCTCATGGCGCCAAAGTCACCTGGTTCAGAAGTTCGCGAGGAATATAAAAGGGGATTTGGAGTGCCAACGTTGATTGCTGTGCACCAAGAGAATGACCCTAATAATACTGGATTTGAATGGGCCAAGGCCTATGCTTATGCAACTGGTGGTCACCGTGCAGGTGTGTTACATTCCTCATTTGTCGCTGAGGTTAAATCAGATTTGATGGGTGAGCAGACTATTTTGTGTGGAATGCTTCAATCCGGATCACTGTTGGCTTTTGATAAAATGATGGATGACGGGGTGATTCCGAGTCATGCGGCTCAGCTTATTCAGTATGGCTGGGAAGCACTTTCCGAGGAGCTTAAAAAAGGTGGGCTGACCCAAATGCTTTCTCGTGTTTCTGATGAGCACAAAGTGAAGGTATATACCCTTTCAGAAGAACTAAAAACGATCACGAGACCCTTGTTTCAAAAACATATGGACCGTATTATTTCAGGGGATTTTTCTACTGAAATGATGAAGGATTGGAACAACAACGACTTTAATCTTTTGACTTGGCGTGCACAAACACTTGAAACGGCATTTGAAAAAACAGAGGTTTCAGAACCTAGCTTTTCTGACCAAAACTATTTTGATCATGGAACTTTGCTTATGGCGCTTGTGAAGTCTGGCGTTGAACTGGCTTTTGAAACAATGGTTTCCGCCGGGATTAAAGAGGAGTCTGCCTATTACGAGTCTTTGCATGAGCTACCATTAATTGCCAATACTGTAGCCAGGAAAAAGCTCTACGAGATGAATAGAATTATCTCAGATACTGCCGAATACGGATGTTATTTATTTGACCAAGAATGTCAGCCTTTATTGAAGGATTTTGTATCGAGCCTAGATGCGACTCTTATGGGTACATCATTTCATCCTGCTGGCGACGAGTTGTTAAATTTAGCGCGTGTCAATGAATCCATTCAAGGGCATCCTATAGAAAAGGTGGGTCTAACTTTGAGAGCCGCTATGGCGCCCGAGAAACAAGAGCTGAATCATGTATAAGGTTGAGCTTTCTGCTGTTGAAGCTGCAGCCAGACGACTTGAAAATGTTGCGCTCTGTTCTCCTCTTGGATTGAATGAAACACAGTCTCGTAAATTCGGGGCCTCAGTCTATTTCAAACGCGAAGATTTACAACAGGTTCGATCCTATAAAATTAGGGGAGCTTTCAATAAAATTTCAAGCATCCCGCCAGAAGATTTAAAGAAAGGAGTGGTTTGTGCAAGTGCGGGAAATCATGCACAAGGTGTAGCATATTCTTGCGCGCGCAAAAAGGTTAAAGGAATGATTTTTATGCCTGCGCCTACACCCAAGCAAAAGATAGCTCAGGTCGAAATGTTCGGTGGTGCCTATGTTGAGGTGATTCTTGTCGGAGATACTTTTGACGATGCTTCCAAGCAAGCAAGAGAGTACTGTAAAGCCAATGCAATGCATTTTGTGCATCCATTTGATGATGAAAAAGTGATTGAGGGGCAAGCGACGATTGGCCTTGAAATTTTAGCTCAATCTAAAGTAGGGATTGATTATCTTTTTCTTCCTGTTGGTGGTGGGGGAGTTGCCTCAGGAGTCTCAAGTGTTTTCAAAGCCTTATCTCCAAATACCAAAATTATCGGTGTCGAACCCGAAGGAGCGCCCTCGATGTCTACCTCAATTTCAAGTGGCGAAAATACACCACTTCAAGACATTGAAAAATTTGTCGATGGTGCTTCGGTGAAAAGAGTTGGTGATTTGAATTTTAATATTTGCAAGGAAAATTTGACGCAAATGACTACGGTTCATGAAGGCAAAATTTGTCAGACTATATTGGATATGTATAATAAAGATGCGATTGTGGTAGAGCCTGCTGGCGCCATGACTGTTGCTGTTCTTGACCAATATAGAGAGGAAATAAAAGGAAAGAATGTAGTCTCCTTGGTAAGCGGAAGTAACAATGACATTACAAGAACAGAAGAGATTAAAGAACGGGCGCTATTGTATGGTGGAGTGAAACACTATTTTATCGTTCGTTTTCCTCAACGCGCTGGAGCTTTGAAAGATTTTATTGAAAAGGTATTGGGCCCTAAGGATGATATCACGCACTTTGAGTATTCAAAAAAGCAAAGCAGTACGAATGCTCCTGCTGTGGTAGGGATTGAACTAGGGAATGCATCGGAATTTGGTTCATTGAAAGAACGAATGATTGAATATGATTTTTACGGAGAGTACCTAAACAATAAACCTGATTTATTTCAGTTTTTGGTATAGCCTATTGAGAAAGTTTAAACTTTCTGATTTCTGTATTATCGAGGCTTCAATAACATAAATAATTATTGACCCTTCTCTTTCTGTTCCTTGTTCGCTTTACTAATCATCGAAAGATATCCCCACATGTACGCTGCGAAAATGATAAATCCGATAACAAACATTGCTGTATTATTCATCATTCTTTTTGATTTTCTTGGTTAGTATCTCTTCTAATCTGTCTTATGGCAACGGAAAACCCTAAAATGGAAGGGACCCATATACCAACAAAGATGCCTTCAAGCTTATTTCCTGTAAACCAAAGCGTTACAGAGTATAAAAAGGAAAGAAAGGCCAATATTACAGGGTAGTACATGGACCACATTTTTGATATGTTCATAATTCGTTAAATTTTATGTTATTGTTAAGAAACAGACTTGGAGTCGCTAAAATTTAGCCTTGGCTGTTTTTCAAGTTCAACTGATAAACATAAAAAATAGATGAATTGTTCGAATTTAACTTTTACAGTCCTCCATCAACAATGAAATAAGTCACTGTTTATTTAGCTAAATTTTACCCAGATTATAAAATCTGATTGAACAATTGATGGGTAAAATCTTGAAAGTTTTTCAATTTCTAAGGTCGCGCAAAATATCCTTACGCACGACATTTAGGTATTTTTGTCGTTTTTTGTCTGAAACAAACGGAACCGACCAAAACTGTTTTGTTTTAGTAAACAGCGAGAGCTTCCAACCAAACACAAAGGAATATACACCCATTACGAGTCTCAATTTTACAGAATTTAAATAGAGCGTTTTTACAGGTAGCGCTGGAGCCCCGTGCGTGACGTAAGTTCGCAATTTTTTATCTTTCAAAAACGGTTTCGGATAGGCATAAAGTTTTGTTACGTTCACAAACTCATAAGCAAAACCAGGCGTGAATACCTCGTCAAAAAAGATTTCCATTCGTGGCGTAAGTCTAAACCACCAAACCGGAGAAATAAAATAAATCTTATCGGACCAAGTAACCAATTCTTTATACTTCTCAATAAGATCGTGCCGAGGCCGAGTGAAACTATCTCGATATAAGTCAATGGTCTTTAGCTCTTGATCAGAATTTTCAATGAGCTCAACAATTGTCTTGAATATTCCGTTGTGACAAAAAGAAGCGGTGTCTGGATGACCAATTATGACAAGGTTTTTCATGGGCTTTTTTTGTAAATTCGTAACTCGACGAGTGAACTCAACGGTCATTATCTGAATTGTTAAGTTTCGCCTTGTATGCTTCCAATGTTCAATTAAAAAACATAAAAAATAGGTGAATTGTTTAGAATGCGTTTTGTCTTTTTCACATACAAGTAGATTTCGCATAAATTGGAAATTTTCATTTCCAATTATTTTACTCCAGAAAATACGTTGAAATGATGAAATAAATAAAAAGAGAGAATGCAAATAAAATGAACATCAGAAAAATGTATTTTTCAGGTCCTTTTGTCGAACTATATCGTCGAATCCAATTTTGAACCTCAGGATATTTTTTAACGAATAACGCAAATAAAACAGCAATAATACAAGCTAAAAGCAGAAGCAGGCAAAAGACAAGTAAAAAAGTGGGTGGTTCTTGATACATCTATGCTAAATGTATAGAATTAATACGCCACACGAAACACCTTCTCTATACTTCCATCATCATAGACATAGATCAAAGGTGTGTTTGGCTTAAAATTCGTTTCTCTACCCAATACATCGAGAATTTGTATGAGTTTTTTTTGTGAAGGCTTTAGATTGGTCAATCCTGCAGATGAACATGCTGGAACAATGCCATTGTTACCATTAAGAGACAGTGCGTAATCATAAAGGGCATCACAAATGTATAAATTCGTACCGCTCCCATTGGAAAGTACGCATACACCAATGTTTAATTCTGGATCTACATACATATCGGTTGAAACGCCCATCTCGCCTCCATTATGTCCCCATAGATAAGCTTCCCCTCCACTGTAATACAGCAGCTCCTTATACCAATTTAAACCCTGAGAGTTCTGAATTGATGGGATCTGTTCGGTCCACATTTCATTTACAGATGACGGTGTTAAGATTGTATTACCTCCCAAATTACCTCCATTTAAAAATGCAATCATGAAATTTGCTAAGTCCAATGAGGAGCTTCTCAGTTGTCCATCGGGGTAATCGGCAAATCCATAATGTGGATTGGCAACAAAATTGCCATTGGAATAAGAATAGGGTCGTGCCACTTCATTGGAATCAAGATCCGCCATGTGCCATGCTGTCTTCTCCATACAGAGCGGGTCAAAAATAGATGCATCACAATAATCATCAAAAGGAGTCGCGCTTACAATTTCCGTAATATAACCATTCAGTGCTGTAGCCATATTTGAATAATTACGCACAGTGCCCGGTGCCTCACTAATAAAATTTTGATTGGCGTCGTAGTTTCCTCCCGCAAGCGTAAAGTAGTCTTGCATGCAATCCTCCAAACTCATGGTTGGATCTGGATACCCATAATAATCGCCCATGGCAGACCAGTTATCTTTTATTGAAGATGTATGTGTCATCAGCTGCTGAATGGTCATCGGTGTTGCGCTTTGAACAGGATGCTGTAAAGGCCAGGGTAAATGTTCGTTAATGTCATCATCTAGCTCCAATATGCCATTTTCTTTGAGCTGCATGGTAGCGGTACCGGTGAATAGTTTGGACATAGATGCCAACAAGAACTGAGTACTGTCCGATACTGGAATGCCATTTTCAATATCAGCAAAACCGTAAGATTGAATCCAAACAATCTCTCCATCTTTTACAATTACGGTTGTAGTTCCCGGGAAATGCTCTTCTTCCATTTCTCCTTGTATGTATTCGTCCAAAATGGAACTTGGATTGGGATTTTGTGAATGACTATGTAAGACGATGAGAAATGATATGCAGGAGAGAAAGTACTTCATGTTGAGAGAATTAGTTTCTCCAAAGATAGTAAAAGTCATAAACGCCACTAGTTGTGATTGAGGCAGGATAACTTCGCTGCGACTTTCGGAGTTCGAACGGGTTCTCACCCTTTTTGAATACCAATAAAAAACCCCCGACTAAAGTCAAGGGTTATTGATTGTTGTGATCGAGACAGGATTCGAACCTGTGACCGTCTGCTTAGAAGGCAGATGCTC
>CAJXDT010000041.1:0-21453 GCA_913052055.1 uncultured Cryomorphaceae bacterium | reverse complement strand
ACAAGATCCTTTTGTTATGTGGATGATTTGGTTGAAGGGATTTATCGCTTGTTACATAGTGACTACGCAAAGCCTGTGAATATTGGTAACCCATCCGAGATTTCTATATCACAATTTGCAGAAGAAATTATAGAGCTCACAGGTACTGAACAAAAGTTGATATACAAGGATTTACCTGTTGATGATCCAAAGCAACGTTGTCCGAATATCACCGAAGCTAAAAATCTTTTGGATTGGGAACCCAAAGTATCTAGACAAGAAGGATTGAAAATTACTTATGAATATTTTAAGTCTCTTTCAAAAGAAGAGCTTTATGAAAAAGAGCATATGAATTTTGATAAATACATTGTACGCTGATGGATTACTTCGCGCACGATACTGCAGTAATTGATAAAGGGTGCACAATTGGTAAGGGTGCCAAAATTTGGCATTTTTCTCATGTGATGCCTGATTGTATCATTGGCGAAAAGTGTAACATTGGACAAAATGTAGTGATTTCTCCTGCGGTAGTTTTAGGTAAAAATGTGAAGGTGCAAAATAATGTTTCTATATACTCTGGTGTTGTTTGTGAGGATGATGTTTTTCTTGGTCCTTCAATGGTGTTTACCAATGTTTTGAACCCGAGAAGTGCAGTAAATAGAAGAGGTATGTATTCAAAAACTGTTGTCAAAAAAGGGGCAAGTATCGGCGCAAATGCAACAATTGTTTGCGGGCATGATATAGGTACTTTTGCGTTTATCGGAGCGGGAGCTGTAGTTACCAAAACGGTCCCAGCATATGCTTTGGTAGTTGGGAACCCTGCGCGTCAAGTTGGTTGGATGAGTGAATATGGGCATCGTTTAGAATTTGATAATGATGGAAGGGCAGTTTGTCCTGAGAGTAATGAAGTGTATCATTTAAATAATAATCGGGTGAAAAAAAACAGGAATGCGTAGTAATGTGAAATTTGCGGTAGTCGGTGCAGGCCATATTGGAAAGCGTCACGCTGAAATGGTTCAAAGGTCTTCGGAAGCTGAATTGGTCGCACTCGTGGATGTTCGCTCTCAAAAGGAATGTGCTGCTGAGGGTTTTGATGTTCCATTTTTCTCAAGTATTGAAGAATTACTTGACAGTTCGCTTGACATAGATGTAGTAAATATATGCACGCCGAATGGCCTCCATGCAGCTCAGTCATTAAAGGCATTGGAGCACAAGAAACATGTGGTTTGTGAAAAACCTATGGGCCTATCTAAAGACAATTGTGAGAAAATCATATTTAAAGCATTGGAAGTGTCAAGACAGGTCTTTTGTGTCATGCAAAATAGGTACTCACCCCCTTCTCAATGGATTAAATCTTTAATTACGGACGGTATCATGGGTGAAATATTTATGGTGCAGCTCAACTGTTATTGGAACCGTGACAACCGCTACTACAAAAAAGGTGGGTGGAAAGGTACACAAGAGCTAGACGGCGGAACCTTATATACTCAATTTTCTCATTTTATCGATATTATGTATTGGTTGTTTGGAGACATCGACAATATTCAAGGGAAATTTAAAGATTTTATTCATCAGGATTCTACAGATTTCGAGGACTCAGGATTTGTGAGTTTTGATTTTGTGAATGGCGGAATGGGTTCTTTAAATTACTCTACTGCGGTTGCCAATCAGAATTTAGAATCGTCTATGACGATTATCGGTGAAAACGGAAGTGTTAAGATTGGCGGTCAGTATATGAACGATGTAGAAATTTGTAATATAAAAGATTACGAGATGCCAGTACTTGCTGCCTCAAATCCCGCCAATGACTACGGGCCATATAAGGGCTCTGCAGCAAATCATAATTATGTTATCTCCAATGTTATAGATGGAGTAAAGGGAAGAAAATCCCCTACAACGAATGCTTTAGAAGGAATGAAAGTAGTAGAAATAATAGAAAGAATATATAAGGTTAGAAACGAAAATAAAAAAAGAGATGAGTGATTTAATCTACGATAGAATGCTGAAAGGTGAGTCCAAGCTCGCTGTAATCGGATTGGGTTATGTGGGTCTGCCAATAGCTCTTGATTTTGCAAGAAAAATAAAGGTAGTTGGTTTTGATATCAATCAGAAGCGTGTTGATATGATGAAGAACAATATTGATCCGAGTAATGAATTGGAGGCTAAGGATTTTGAAGGTTGTGATATATTATTTTCAGCCGATATTAACGATTTACAAGATGTTGAATTCTTTATAGTAGCCGTGCCAACACCAATTGATGATGCGAATTTACCAGACTTGACACCACTATTGGGTGCGAGTAAAACAGTTGCTCAGGTATTGAAAAAAGGAGATTATGTTGTGTATGAATCAACGGTTTACCCGGGATGTACTGAGGAAGATTGTATACCAGTTCTTGAAAAAGGATCAGGATTGAAATTTCAAGATGATTTTAAGGTAGGCTATTCTCCAGAGAGAATTAATCCAGGAGATAAAGTACATACCTTACAAAACGTGGTTAAAGTTTCTTCTGGGTGCTGCACTGAATCTTCTGAAGAAATTGCAAAAACATATGAATTAGTTGTTGGTGCAGGTGTGCACAGAGCCCCGAGTATTAAAGTTGCGGAAGCCGCAAAAATCATTGAAAATACGCAACGAGATGTAAATATTGCATTGATCAATGAGCTTTCTATTATTTTCAATAAGCTAAATATTAACACCTTTGATGTACTAGAAGCTGCAGGTACTAAATGGAATTTCCTCAAATTCTCACCAGGATTAGTTGGCGGACACTGTATTGGTGTTGACCCTTATTACTTAACGCACAAAGCTCAACAATCAGGATATCATGCTAAAGTAATTACAAGTGGTCGTTCTGTGAATGATTCAATGGGCTTTTATATTGCAAAGCAAACTGTAAAGAAAATATTGGCTCAAGGAAAGCATATCCAAGATGCCAAAGTATTAGTGATGGGTGCTACTTTTAAGGAAGACGTTTCAGATATCCGGAATTCTAAAATAATTGACATTGTCAATGAGCTAAAGTCTTTTCAAGTCAAGGTGGATTTGGTTGATCCTCACGCAAGTTCAAATGAAATGGAGCATGAATATGGTATTCCTCTTGCGGCATCAGTAGGTCAAGATTATGACGCTGTTATTGTCGCTGTAAACCATGCGGAGTATCTAAAATTAAATGAGGCTTATTTTCAGTCTGTATTGAAAGATAAGAATGGTGTATTTGTTGACGTAAAAGGAATCTTCAAAGACCAGATGAAAGAATTAGAATACTGGAGTCTTTAAAATGGAAAATCGTAATATACTCGTAACGGGGGGAGCTGGTTTTATTGGCTCTCATGTAGTTCGTCGTCTTGTAAAAAATTATCCAAACGACAAGATTATAAATGGAGATGCGCTCACCTATGCAGGAAACTTAGAAAATTTAAGGGACATCGAAGGAGCGTCTAATTACATTTTTGAAAGACTGAATATCACGGATAGTGAGGCGGTACGTAGTATTTTTAAAAAGCACAATATTACCCATGTGATTCACTTGGCAGCAGAATCTCATGTCGATCGTTCAATCGAAGGTCCCATGGAATTTGTAATGTCGAATGTAGTGGGTACAGTCAATTTATTGAATGCAGCAAAGGAATTTTGGACTTCTGGAGAGCATGTCTTTCACCATGTTTCAACGGATGAAGTTTATGGTTCTTTAGGAGACGAGGGATTGTTTACAGAAGAAACCTCTTATGATCCTAGAAGCCCATATTCAGCCTCAAAGGCATCTTCAGATCACTTTGTAAGGGCATATTACCATACCTATGGTTTACCTATAAAAATCTCGAATTGCTCAAATAATTATGGAAGCCACCATTTTCCCGAAAAGTTAATTCCTTTAATGATTCATAATATCCTCAATAAGAAAGCACTGCCAGTATATGGCAAAGGCGACAACATAAGAGATTGGTTATGGGTAGAAGATCACGCAAGCGCAATTGATACCATATTTTCGAATGGAAGAGTTGGTGAGGCATATAATGTTGGCGGATTAAATGAATGGACAAATATTGAGCTTGTTCGTTTTTTATGTCAATTGATGGATGAAAAGCTTGGAAGGGGCGAGGGCGAATCTGAAAAATTGATTACTTATGTCGCCGACAGAGCAGGACATGACAAACGTTACGCGATTGATGCCACCAAAATAGAGACAGAGTTAGGGTGGAAACCCTCTATTACTTTTGAAGAAGGACTTTCAAAAACAGTAGATTGGTATCTTGAAAATTCAGAGTGGGTAGCGCAAGTTACGAGTGGTTCTTACAAGGATTATTATAATCATATGTACGGAGACCGGAAATAATGGGCTTATTTGCGAACATATTTAAAAAGACTGAAAAGCTTGAGCCTTTTGATATAAGTCGCCTAAAAGTTGATATTCACTCACATTTGATTCCGGGCATTGATGATGGTGCACAAGACATGGACCAGTCTATTGCCATGCTGAATAAATTCCAAAGTATGGGGTTTAAAAAAGTTGTGACTACGCCTCACGTCATGATGGATTCCTTTCCGAATACAAATGAAATTATTTTAAATGGGCTCAATGAGCTTCGGAAAGAAGCGCAAAAACATGGTCTAACCATAGAGATTGAAGCAGCAGCAGAATATTATTTTGATGAGACCTTGATGCCAAAAATTACGAATAAGGAACTATTGACCTTTGGAGATAATTATGTTTTGGTTGAGTTTGCATTTCATTCGAAACCTCAATTTTTAGACCAGCTTTTTTTTGAGCTAAAGTCTAAAGGATACCGGCCTGTTATCGCACATTTTGAGCGTTACATGTACTTTTTAGGGGATATAGAAAAAGCAACAGAGTGGCGTAAGAACGGCGTAAATATTCAAATTAATCTGAATTCTCTATCAGGACAATATGGACCTGAAATAAAAAAACAAGCTGAAAAACTAATTGATGCCGGGGAATTTGATTTTGTTGGAACCGATTGTCATCGCATTGAGCACCTTATGCTATTGGAAGATAACCTTCGGAACCCCTACATACACAAGATTGGAAATTACTTGGTTAAAAATTTAGTCATTTGAAGCTTTATTTGGTACGTCACGCCAATGCGTTAGAATCCTCTTCGGGTGACTATGAACGTGAATTGTCTCAAAAAGGTAATACACAATGTATAGAATTAAGAAACTTTATCTCATCTAAAAAAATCACCTCTAAAAATAAAGTGCTCTGCTCTGCTGCGAATAGAACGAAAGGCACGTGCTCAAATATATTCACGCGTTATGAGGATATTTCTTTTCACAAAAGTCTTTACTTGGCTGGCACCAATGAGTTACTCTCCTTCCTTTGTTCGCTTGAATCTATTGAGGATATATTCTTGATAGGCCATAACAATGGTCTTTCAGACCTTGCATCTTATTTGACAGGTAAAAGTGTAGGTATGAAAACTGCTGCATGTATAGAAATTGATTTCCCTTTTCAGAACTCAAAATTTATATCCAAGGGCACAGGAGAAATTAATTCATACCACAGATGTGATATTGGAGACTTCGATTATTTATAAATAAACCTTGATACTATTGGAAAAAGAATTAAATGATCGCTTTAAAAACCTAAAGACTTTACTTCGGGATGGTGAAACTTATTTTTTTATAGAGTCCCCCGAAGGCAAGGCTTGCAATATTCTTATGACCTCTGGTTTAAATGAATACAATATGCCCATTGACGGCTCCGGGAAGACCAAAGTTCACAAGGAAATTTATTTTGTGCTTCCTGACTATTGGTCTTTGACGTTGATCGAGCAAGAAAAGTATGTTTGGTTATTTACTACGCTAAGTAAATTGAAAAACTATGCGCTTAATCATCAAACATGGTATGCAGAAGGGCACACAATGCCGGCAAATAAGGATTCAGCTGAACTCTCTAGTCAGCTAAAGCAAACCTACCTAATGTTGTGCAATCCTATTTTTGTTAAGGATGAGTTGTCTCCAATCAATATCGGCTCAAAAGAGGTTTCATTTTTAGGTGTGCTTCCTATTTTCAGAAACGAATTTCACCATAAGCAGGCCTATGGAACGAACAAGCTCATATCCTTATTCGAAAGCTATCAGGTTACGGAAAGAATAGATGAGTATCGGACTAATCTTGTTAAATCGCGTTGGCGACGTATTTTTGGATAATGAAGGGATCTAACGTGAAAGCACATCTGGCCTTATTTTTTGTCAATGTCTTGTATGGAGCAGGTCATCTATTGGCAAAAGGGGTCATGCCCGACTTTTTAAGCCCACCGGTTTTCATATTTTTAAGGGTAAGTGGCGCAGTATTGTTTTTTTGGACGCTTAGCTTATTTTTGAGACGAACTAAAATCGCAAAAGAAGATATACCTCGCTTTATGTTGTGTGGGTTATTTGGGGTAGCGCTCAATCAAATGTTTTTTTTTCATGGCCTAAATTTATCTTCCTCTATTAATTCAGGGATTATCATGAGTATGAATCCCATAATGGTGGCTGTTCTCTCATTTTTCCTCCTTAAAGAGCGACCGTCCTTACTGCGCTTTATAGGCATAATCATCGGTGCGACGGGTGCAATATTACTGACCTTGACAGGTTCTATTCAGGCCGGGGAGTCTATATTGGGAGATCTCTTTTTATTTATCAATGCCATGTCTTATGCCTTTTATTTGGTGCTCGTAAAACCTTTGATGAGCAAGTATGCACCCATTACAGTGATAACATGGGTATTCACCTTTGGATTGGGTTTTGTTTGTATTTATCCACCCACACTTTCCGGATTATTTCAAACTAATTTCACTGGATTTCCCAACGAGATCTATTTGAAAATCGCCTACATTATCATCGGAGTTACCTTTTTGACCTATCTCCTGACCATTTATGGGCTTAAATATTTAAGTCCAACAGTCTCGAGCTCGTACATCTATTTTCAGCCTGTATTGGTGATTATTTTCGCATTTTTATTCACTTTCCTCAATTGGTCAGCAGATTATACAGATACAATTACCATTCAGAAAATGGGGTATATGTTGCTGATTTTTACTGGGGTATATTTAACTTCAAAGGCAACAACTAAAAAGACATGATTAAAACCATATTTCTGCTCTGTATATTTTGTTCTATGATGAGCAACCTAACAGGGCAAAAAAGATCAATAGGTCCAGAGGACTATAAAACTTGGCGCTCTGTAGCTTCCCCATTAATGTCTCAAGATGCGTCCGTAGTAGGTTACCAGGCGAAGCCTTTAGAGGGTGATGCTACCTTATACCTTTTTCAGCGCGCTAAATCAAAGCTCGATTCATTTCAGAGAGGTGAGGGCTTACGCTTTAATTTAAATAGCGACCTAGCCGTATTCAAAATTACACCCGGGTTTGATACATTGCGCACACTAAAGCTGAAAAAGGTAAAAAAGAATAAGTGGCCCAAGGATTCTTTGTGTATTTGGAATCTCAGAGATGATACCCTTGTGAAGGTATCAGGTTTAAAAAAGTATGCGCTTTCAAAGGAAGGAAATACCCTTTGTTATCTTACCAACTCAACGGTTAAAGCAAAAGGATGGAGACCATTTTCCAAGGCTAAGCCATCTCGAAAAGTCAATAAATTGCACGTTTACACGGCCTACCCAAATATATTTTTAGCGCTAGAGGGGGTTACTGATTTTAGGCTTTCGGACGATGGGAATAGGTTAGCTGTTTTAAAAGAATTAACCATAGATAAGAAGAAATCCTACTCCATTCTTGTTTATGACCTCAGGTCTAAAAACCCTGTCAGAGAATTTGACCAGGCCGAGAAGTTTAAGCTTTCTAGATGGAGCGAGAGTACTGATAAATTTGCCTTTTATCAAAGCCAAGATACAAGCTTAGAAAACTATGAGCTCTATGTCTATGATTTTAAAACGAATAAATCTACAATCATAGGTGCGGAATTCATTGAATCATTGAATTATGGGGATAGCTTGCCTTCAATTCACCAGAAACCGCTTTTCTCGAAAGATGAACAAAACATGGTTTTTGGTATATCAAAAAAGCTTTCTGAAGCACCAAAGGATTCTTTATTAGCTGAGGAGAAGTTTAGTGTTGATGTTTGGCATTACCTCGACCCAAAGATTCAGCCCCAACAATTAAAAGGGGTGAAGCGAGAAAAGAAAAAGTCTGATTGGTTTCTGTATTCATTCAAGGACCAAACACTTCGTAAATTGAACAATGATACGCTCAGTTTGAGCTTCGATGATGAATATGAATCAAACTATCATCTCGCGAGTTCAAATGAAGCTTATGAGGTTTCCAATCAATGGAGCTATCCGTGGTCAAGGGATATTTATAGAATTGATCTAGATACGCAAGAAGAATTGTTGATTGCAAAGGGTGTACGTTTTGGAGGTCGGCTTTCTCCTAATGGAGCGTATTACACCTTTTATAATCCTGAGCTTTCAGAACATATGGCGATTAGAATAAACGAGCGCGACACGATATGTTTAACCTGCTCTGTTGACAGTGTCATTTGGAGTCGAGATAAAAATGGTTTGCCCGCCGTGGCTGGGCCAAAAGAGGTCTATGGTTTCTCAAGGGAAATGGGTTATTATTTTCAGTCGGAACGAGATCTTTGGATATATGATTTTAACAATGACTCGTTGAGCTGCCTTTCAAAGTTTGAAGGTGCATCAAGGAATATAGTATTGTCCCTGCGTAAAAAGCAATCCGATAGTATGTTTGTTGATATTGCAAATTCATATGTGCAAGGGTTTAATAAAACTACGAAAGGCTTGCATGTTTTCGGTTTTACGCCGCACAAGGACCATTACGATTTGATTGAAAACTTGGCTTCGCCTCATCGATTGGTGGGCTTGACTTGGTCTGAAGATGGAGAAAGTGTGCTCCTCAGAAGAAGTACGGTTGACCAATATCCTGACCTGTATTTAGGGAACGCCAAAATGAATGGCCTCAATCGGATATCTGACATCAATCCCCAACAAGTAGGCCTCAAATGGTCAAGTGTAGACCTTGTATCCTGGATGAGCTATGATTCAGTTCAATTGGAGGGGCTTGTTTATCTTCCGGAGGATTACGATACCACCAAGGCCTATCCGATGCTTGTGTATTATTATGAGCTCAATTCGGATAACTTATATCGTTATCGTTCCCCAAGACCTTCAGCAAGTATCATTAACCCGGTGGAGTGTGCCTCTAACGATTATATAGTCTTTGTGCCAGACATCCGCTATCGCGAAGGATATCCTGCAAGGTCTGCATATGATGCCGTGATGAGTGGAACTGACTTTATGGTCAAAAATTACGCAGTAGATTCCCTAAAAATGGGCCTACAAGGTCAGAGCTGGGGTGGGTATCAAACGGCACAGCTGATTACGATGACGGAGCGATATGCTGCGGCTATGGCTGGTGCACCGGTAAGCAATATGTTTTCTGCATATGGAGGAATCCGATGGGGTTCAGGATTGAATCGTCAATTTCAATACGAAGCCACGCAAAGTAGAATAGGGAAGACCATTTGGGAGGCGCCTGAGCTCTATTATGAAAACTCACCAATCTTTCATTTGCCGAAGGTGACGACCCCCTTGTTAATTATGCATAATGATGATGATGGCGCAGTGCCATGGTATCAAGGCATTGAAATGTACAACGGAATGCGCAGACTCAATAAGCCATGTTGGATGCTCGTTTACAACAAAGATGGGCACAACCTGAAAAAGCTTCCCAACAAGTATGATTTAAGTAAACGAATGGGTCAATTTTTTGATCATTACCTCAAGTCTGCACCAATGCCGATATGGATGAGCCAAGGTATTCGGGCCATCGATAAAGGAGAAAAGAATGGCTATGGCTATGACGAGGAGTAAGCTACTTATTCTATCTTTTTCTTGTGTATTCCTTGGGATAGGTATACTGAGCTTAATCCCACCGAGTTCAGGAATTGAGCTGGGTGAACATGACAAATGGAATCACTTCATCGCCTATCTGGTTCTTGCCTTGAATTGGTGCTTCATCAAGAATAAGCGCGGCTTCTTTTTTTTGGGCCTTTTGATTTGTGGTTGTTACGGTTTATCTCTAGAATACCTCCAAGGTTTTGTGCCCGGTAGAGTTCCTTCTTGGTTGGACGCTTTAGCCAATACAGGGGGCGTTGTGACAGGGTTTTTATTATATTCAAGTACAAAATATTTAAGTAATTGAAATAATTTCCACCCTCACTTTTGTACAATTACCGACGTTAACTATCCCCTCTGTCGTTTTAAACTTTTCATCCATCTTTCCTCTATGGTTTAATAAATAGTATGTAGCCAATTGTTTCGCATAGGTTTTAGTCGGTGATTTAATATCTCTATATATGAAACTCCCGTATTCGAGTTCACTCCAACCTTTTTTGATGGCATGGAACAACCCGGTTCTTCCGTCTAAGGAGTAACTTAATGATATCTTATAATCTTTTTCTTGAATATCCGGCCGAGATATGGCTGAGTGTTTTGGAATAGTGACAGTGGTTTTAGCTGCTGGTTCGGGAGAAGTGGAAGCATCTTTTTTTAATCTAAGAATAAGTGCAAGGATATGATTAGAAGACATATTTTCCCTCTTTTTTACTTGTTCCCTAAAAATCCTATCGCGGCATTCTATTTTTGAATATGTATTATCATAAAAATTCTGTAATTTTTCAGCATCAGAAATCGCCTTATTTTTTTGCGATTTCATGTCCCTAATTGCATTTATAAGACCATTATTTTTTAACTCCGCCGATTTTAGTTTTTCACTAATGCTGCTAGTTTCCTTTTGATTTTCGGCAAGTTCTTTCTGTAATCTAATATTCTCTTCATGCAAAGCAATGATTTCCTCTTGAAGCCGTGCTGTTTTTTCGTTGGTTTTATCTGTTTTTTGAAGTTTTGCGCTTTTTATTTTTGACTGAATCGTTATATCTGCAGATTGTTTTGATGTGGTATTCTTTGTTATTATTTTGTTTTTAGACAGGATTTTCATCGTGTCGTACAATCCGTTATAATCTTTAGACGATGTCCATCGACCAGAATCACTTATTTTAACAACTTTACCTTTCTCTTGACCCTTTAACCATTCATACTTATTGTGTTTGGAATTCACCTTTATAGTCTTCCCTTTTTCATTGGTTAAAATGAAAGTATTTTTGTCTCGTAAAAATGATATTGTATATGTGTTTGCCGCCATTTGTGATTTTTTTTGAATTTAAAGAGATTTTTTTTAATGTATGGTACATACCTGATACATGTATGAAGTAGGATTTATTATATCTCGCTCTTATACTCTAAAATATCTCCAGGCTGACAATCAAGGGCTTCGCAAATGGCTTCAAGTGTAGAAAACCTGACTGCTTTGGCTTTTCCTTTTTTGAGGATGGATAGGTTTGCGATTGTTACACCTACTTTTTCTGACAATTCAGTTAAGCTCATTTTCCGCTTTGCCAGCATTACATCCAAGTTGATTACGATACTCATAATTAAATCGTTAATTCGTTGGCTTCTTTGAGCTTTGCTCCCTCCATAAAAATATGAGAAAGGACCCAGAAAATCAATGCAATAATGAGCACACCTGGTCTATCGAAAGATGTAGCATCAAATGTGAATGCCATTGTTGACTCAGCTCCCTTTGTCGCATCAAATATTTCGGGGCCGAACATTACACTTATAACTACTCCGATGATGATCTTTACAAAGAACACTGCCGCGAGTAAATAAGAAATCATCTTCAAGTTTTTAATCGTTTTTAAATCGAAATAACGACCCTCATATACAAGCTTCATGAAACGTTTGAAATAAAAGAATATGATGAGGACTGATGATAGTACTGTCAGTGAAGCAAGAAAAAGTCCAGCTTTTATAGAGGTGGGGACTTCATTGAAATTTTCATAAGTATGATCAGTGCCAAATATATCAAATGAGATTTCTCCGGAGAGACTTCCTCCAAATGCAATATAGCCTAAAAAGCATAGGACGATTACTGATATAACAGACGTAAACCAAAAGAAGAAATTGGTGATAAAATATATCAAGCGTATACTTCGTGGTGTGTGGTGTTTTTCCATTTTTATATTTGTTTTTTTTACAAACATAGTTATTTTTTATTGATAAACAATAAAATTAACATGAAAAAAAATAAATATTAATTATTAAACAATAAATATTTGTTCTTTAACGGTTTGCTAAAAGGCAAAGGCGCCTTTTTGAATACAACTCTTTTGGCGCTTTGGGTTATATGCTGTTATAGACTTCATGATCTATTGAATATGATAGAATTCACCTTTACGTTTAAGGTCTCTCATTCTTTTCTTTTTTCTAGCAGTGACTTCGCAGCAATGCGACCAGACTCCATGGCGGCATTTAATGAACCATTCATTAAAGCGTCTCCTGCGATAAATATATTATCCATCACTTGATTCTCCCCAGCTTGAAGCGTCATTTTGAGGTTTTGCATATCGGGCAGCGCCTGTTTGATTCTGTAGTGGTGAATGAAGTCTACTTTCAGTGCTCCTGTATATTTCTTAACCTCTGCGATAATTTTTTCAATGATTTCCGCATCCGGCTTGTTCATGTGCTCGAGGGCGGTTACGGATAGGATCGTTTTTCCTGTTTTGACATCCGTATAGGCATATAGGTTATTGGCATAATTTCCGCTATCTGCAATCAGTGCAATTGTATTGGTAGGAATATTTGTTTGGTCCACTTCAAAATATAAACACATGCAAGCTTTCCATTTCATATCTGAGCCCTTATGGGAACGAATTATGGAAGTTGAGTTGGTGGCTATGATTACACCATCATGAGGTAAGTTTTCTCCTGAAACCATCAAAATTTTGTCATTCGTGAGTTCCTTTACTTCACAGTTAAAAATGAATTCAGTGTGATGTAATTTGTTTTTCAATTGTTTACTTATTTCTCCTATGCCCAATTTGGGTATGGTGGCATATCCCTCACCAAACATTTTGTAGACAAATTCAAACATTCTACTGGATGTTTGGATATTCGATTCCAAAAAGATCCCTGCGAAAAATGGCTTGAAGAATCGTTCAATAATCTTAGGTGAGAAACCAAATTCAATCAGATATTGAAGTGTTGTAGTTTCACGTGATTCAAAGATTTCATGTATAGATTTGCGCTTAAGTCTATTGTTTAATTTCAAGACTTTAAGCTTATCACTAATAGAGCCGATATCTGAAAATATTGTAGGAAAGAGCATTTTCCAGTTTCTCATTGGGTCGCCAATTCGATAGGTTTTATCATTTACATAAATCAATGCACCTGATTCAAGTTTATGTAACTCAAGTGCGTCCAAATCAAGATATTTCTTGGCTAAAGGATAAGCACTCAACAGCACTTGAAATCCAAGGTCCAGTGCATATCCCTTTTCATGAATGGTCTTAACCCTTCCGCCTACCTCATCGGTTTGCTCAATAATTATCGGATGATAACCCTCTTGTTCAAGCTCATATGCCGCGATCAAACCGCTCACCCCAGCACCAATAATATAAATAGTCTCTTTATCCTTCATTACTGACGATTAGATTAATTGCTTTTAAATCGCAAATAGTATTACCAAAATAATGAATATAATAGGAGCAAGTAGCACGATTTGGCTAATGATTACCCAAACGATAAATACAGAATTTTGTAATGCCTTAAAACTATTTGCGTTATCTTTTTTCATTCGTGAGACCAGCTCATCAAACTTCATTTCGAGCAATTGTTGTTTTGGTATATTTAAGTCTATAATTCCTTTTTCTGACAACCCTTTTTTATAACCAAGATATATGGCTTTTGGATATAGCCAAATCCCGTAACCCATGGCCCAAAGACTAAAGAATCCTAGAGGGAAATGTTTCCACATTCCTGTTGAAATTTCCCAACCTGAAATAAAGCTTTCCCCTTTCCATGAGGTGTCACAATGATTTAAAACGTGCTGAAGATCATGGATGTGAATCGCGTCTCTTCTGAATTTAGGATTAGGTAATTTTAGCTTGATTCCAAAGACTTTGAAATAGAAAGAAGTGTCATGACATCCTCCATCAATAGGGATGTTATTTTCTTTATAGAACTCTTCTAAGTGTTTATCTAAGGTCATAAGGTGGAAATTATGTACAGCTGACGCTATTTATTTTCGTTTGCCTTATCAGATATTTTTGACAGCCATAAACCAAAGAACATACCAGCAATGATAAATATCAAAGCATAATCGGTAATAAAAGTGAGTTCTGTAAACTCATTTATGACCACAAGAATAATTGCAACAATAATGATTCCAAGTGCAGGTAAAATTTTCTTTTTCATGATGTGGTTTTTTAAAGTTTGTTGCTATTGAAACTTAAATATTTTTTTTGTCGTTCCATCGCTGTAGATATATATCAAAGTAGTGTTCGGTATTACTGGAGTTTCGCGACCCATGTAATCAACTATTTTTACCAATACTGGTGATTCAGTTTCCTTATCTATTTCGTGCACATTGAGATTCATATTACAGTCTTCAAGAAAATGGTCAGGAGTACCGTATTCTGCATAACAATGCATAGCCATATAACATTCACTGGGATAGTAGACTAAAGGATTGAAAAGCCCAGTTGAGGCTCCAATTCCCTCTATGACATACCTACTGTCTATAACGAACCTTTTCCTGTAGCTACCAAATACCAGCACAGAATCGATTGTATTAATGATTCTACCTATGGGATTCGCAGAAATATTACCATCTGGAGAGGGAAGCGTATCGCCAACGGATAGATTAAAGTCGTAAGCTAAGTAATCCGATGAGGAAAAGGAGGGAACTAGAAAGACCTGTTTCTCATTTTCCCGCAGTGCACCAAAGTAATACTCGTAATAATTAATAGATTCATCACACCACTCTCCCATAACCGTGCCTTTTACATGTTTAACCTTTTTATAAATCTTGGAATATTGAAAGCTTCCAATAGTCGTATCTCCTTCTATCGAATATCGATTTGTAAAACTCTCAAAGCAGCTAAAGTCATTGCAACTATTCACTTCCATCCAGGTGTCAGTGGAATCGTTTGTTGAGATAAAAGGAACGTAGGTCTGGGCATGCAGTCCTATTGGGAGCATAAATAAACAAAGAAGAAGGCTTTTCATTAGGTCCGTTTTACAGTACAAAAATAAAGGTACATTAATGATTGAACATTGTTTATAACGTTCCGTGTATGGTGCGTATCCCATAGGGTATGCACTATACACAGTGTTACAAACCGTTTTTTATTTATTCAAATTCACCATTGTTATTCAGTTTTGTCATGAAGATGTTACCATTATAGCCTCCAGTAATAACATTTTCATCATTCAAGCCTTTAACGATGTTAGCTCCCCAATCATTCACTGTGCTACCAAACTTTTTAAACCACAATTGATTTCCATTTGCATCGATATTAAAAACAATAATATCATCTTGAGTTGTATTAACATCATAAGAAGATCCTGTAATTGTATAAGTGTTGTTCATATTTTCCTTAATTGAATATCCTTTTTCAGATAAATTACTCTCGCCAAATTGTTTTTCCCATATAGTATTCCCTTGATTATCTGATTTTAAAACTAGTACTTGACTATACCCTCCAGTCGTATATTGACCAACAGTTATTAGGTCACCATTAGCTAATTCTATTGTTGAATATCCCCATTTCCATAATCCTGCACCAATGGTATTGTCCCATAATTTGTTTCCCGAAGAATTGACCTTCAATAAATAAAGACCACGAGGATTACTATTATCTTCATTTGTTCCAGTAACAAGATAACCTCCATCGGATGTTTCAAGTAGGTTGAAAGGAACTTCTTGATCTTGATCTTGATCTGGATATGATTTAGTCCATAAAGTATCTCCATTTGTGTTTACCTTTATTAAATAAATATCACCGAAGGATCCAGCTCCAAAACTTTCTGTTTTTCCAGAAATCAGAATATTTCCGTCTGAGGTTGGAATTATATTTTTTCCATATTCAGATTCAACACCTCCATATGTTTTGGACCAAATAGTGTCTCCAGAAGAGTTAGTCTTTATTAGAAGGATGTCATTTTTGCTAGTCGAGTAATTCTTTGAAGTTGACCCGCAAATAAACAATTCGTTGATGCTTGTTTCAGCAATTCCTGAAGCAGAACTGCCATTACCTGTTGAAAAGTCTTTCCGCCACAATTCATTGCCAGCCAAATCTAATTTCAAAATTGATAGGTCGCTAATTAAATTCCCACAAATGAGCACATTATTGTCGTTTGAAATAATTGTAGAGTTATCATTTGTTCCAATCTGACCATTGTATGAAAAGTAAGTAGGTTGCGCTTCTGGCGTTTGACTCGAAGGTAAGGCTTCCTCTTTTTTACAAGCACTAAAAACCGAAATAGTAAATAGTAGTATTATTAATTGTTTCATTCAGCCGTTTTTTATGGTTTGTCACGCCTGGCTAAAACATCGTGGCGGTCGTACCCATAGGGTCGACCGATGAGATGTTGCGAGACGTAATGTTTAAATTTAGTAATAACGTAGCCATGTGTTTTAGGTGATGTTAGGCACGGTTTTTTTATTAATCCTTGTAATTAAATCTGTATTGACTGTGTTCATGTTCAAAGTTAGTTTGATGATGAAAATAATGTGGCTTCATGAAATTTTTCACACCTGAACTAAACGTATAGTTGAGACGAATTTTTTCAACACTATTTTTAGTTATTAGAATAGTTATAGCATCATCTTCAAAGAAATCTCTATTCGGTTCAACAACTTCACATTGGCAATCTCCAGCATTTTCTGCTTTAATCCACTTTAGGTGTTCATAGCCTTGAGGTCCAACTGCTGGCTTGGGCCCTTCATCTTTGTTTATCCATGTGCATATTGACTTGGCTTGAAGGTGGACATAAATTGACAATATTACTTGGGTGTAAATAAGAATCAATAGAATAATTGCTCCTGATATTATCAATAATTTTTTCATTGATTTTTAATTGTGCCTAACGTTACGGCTAAACCAAGTTATTCAATTTGGTTTATACAGTGTTAGCAACTGTTTTATTGTTTTTTATTGAGCTGCTTCATTATTGATTCTTCATCATTAAAGTAAATAAGATTTCCAGATGTGTCATACTCGAATTCTATTACAGGATAGTCTGCCCCTTCAATATATTTTGTTAACCATTCTATTTTACCATTTGGATAATAATCAGTCCATATAGCACTTTTCCAATTGTTTTGATATTGCCCTGTTTGTTTAATTATTCCATTGGAATAGAATGCAATAAAACTACCAGATTCAATTAACCCATTTTTGAGATGGCCTGTGAAAATGGAATATGTAGAATCTTTTTGAACCAATCTTCTTTTAAAATAGCCAGTAAATGGAGTTCCATTTTTCAAAATTGTACATTTGTTATGTCCTTTTAAACCACTATTAGGGAGATCAATACAATCAACGTGAAGGGTATCTTTTGTAAACGTACCGTTGGAGAACTTTAAACCAAGGTCTTCTAGTTTAAAAAAGACGGTGTCAGTTTCGTCAAATATATGATAGCTAATATTCGATCCGCTTACTAAAAAGGGAGTCCATAAGACTGAAGAGTTCAAGGTGTCCTCATAATTTTCAATCTGTCCGAAAGTATATTGAACAAAGGATAGTGATATTAGAACTAAAATTCTTTTCATACTAATTGTTGCTAACGGTTAGTATATGGCAAGTAGGGCAGTAGAAAGCGATAAAGTTTCGGATTTGCACTGAGCCATATTTTTATATTTTGTCTTTAACTTATTCATTTTAAAAGCCAAATTAAAAATTTGGCGGTGTTGGTAAATAGCACATAGCTTTAGTAAACCACCGAACGCCCTATTTACTATATACAGTGTTACCAGCTTTTTTTAATTTTTTCTCACTTCAAAATCTTTCTTAATATCAAGTGTGTCAATTCTATTTTTTCCATTCAACATAAAAGTGAAATGGGTGGTGTAAAGAGTGTCCAAATCAGGTTCAAAGTATGGCTCCGAACTAATTCGTTCCACTACTTTCAATGTGTCATTAATCAAATAGCTGATGACTTCGTATGTGACAACTTCATTGTCCTTTGTAGTCAATCGGATTTTGTCAAGTTGCGCTCCAGTTGAGTCAATATTAACCAGATCAATATGGTCCACCCGATAATTTTCGCCTTCGTAATTTTTTTGATAGGTTATTAATGACAGATAATCATTATTAGATGGTAAATATGAGTAAATGAAAAATGAATCTTCAGAGTAGTCATCTCTATTCGGATAGATAGACTGAAATAACTTCTCATTGATAGGTGTCATTTTGCTAAAATCATCAGTTCCTAATTTTTCAATATCAAAAGTATCAATGATATTTTTTTGGCAAACAGATTTAAGCGAATCAATAAGAGAAATATTACTTACTTCAAGAATAACTTTCTTCTCCTTAGTCTCAACTTTATTTTGTTCTCGACAACTATAAAATACAAGAACTAGGAGTAAAAGAGTAATGGTATATTTCATATTATTTAATTGCTGGTAACGAGGAAATAAACGTATTACGTTTATTTCTGAGTTGTTTCTTAAAAGTAAAACGTCGTTTTATCCCTTTTAGTTGCACGGAATAATTTGTTTTTACTGACCAAGGAAATAAACGTAATACGTTTATTTCTGAGTTTAATATAGGGTTAAAGATACACCTTTATTTATCTGAATTGGGCTTTTCTTTATCTTGATTTTTGATGTGATAAATGATTTTGAGGGCGCTATCTTCTTCTGCTCTTTTTTCTTCCTCCTCTCGAACTTTCTGCCAATATTGTCCTTCAAGGTCAGGAGGCTCAATACCCAACTCTTTTTCTATTTCGTAAATATATTTGGGGCGCTGCGGGCCTTGCTTTCTGTATATAAAGCCTAAAATGATGCCAACTATGAATCCCATGAAATGCCCCTCCCAGGATATTCTTGGTGAAATCGGAAGGATCCCCCAAATCAAGCTTCCGTAGACAAAAACAATAAAAAGAGATAAGGCCTGTAAAGGGCGGTACTTACGAAGTGTACCTGATGTAAAAAGAAAGGCAACTAAGCTATAAATTACACCACTCATACCGATGTGATACGCGCCTTTATTTGCGGCAAACAGCCAAACGCCAAGTCCTGTGAATATCCAGCTAAAAATCAATACGCGAAAGGCAATTTCTTTATAAAAATAGAAGAGTAGCGTTGTGAGCAGAAAAATAGGAATGGAGTTGTTAAAGATGTGGTTGAAGTTTTCACTGGAATGCACTAATGGCATCAGTAATATTCCTTTGAGTCCTGATAGTTCGGTTGGAAGGACGCCTAGTTTATAAAATTGAAATAAAAAAAGAGAATCTGCCCAGAAGACAAGCCAAATCAAGATCAACAGTAAAGCACCTGGAATGATTGATGTTCCAAAACTTTTGTCAAATTGATTTTGTTGTTTCATAGCCAAATTAGGTCAAAGAGCATGCCTTAATCATTTTCATGACAGAATGTCAATTGTCCTGTAAAAGTATCGATTCGAAGTTGTAAATTTGTAATATATGGAAATTCGAAATAGAGTTAAGGAGAGTAAAATCGTTCAAATGGACCTTGCTGACTACAAGCCATCTTGTAAGATTGTTCCCATTGACTTATCTGATCAGCTATGGAAGGGTTTGGTTTTAAAGGAAAAAGATTTTCGTACGTGGATCAAAGAAACAGATTGGTCATCCTTTAAAGGGAAGGGCGCCTATATTTATTGCTCGACCGATGCCATTGTTCCGACATGGGCCTTTATGCTTGTTTCCTCTCAGCTTACGGAGATATGCGAGGCAGTTGTCGTTGGATCAGAAAAACAGCTCAGACGTGTATTGATTTTAAACAATATCCATAAGCTTGACTTAGATGAACTGAAAGACCAGCGTGTGATTATAAAAGGTTGCTCAGATATTTCAGAACCTGAATTTGCGATGTCTGAATTGGTTTGCTTTCTTCAGCCCGTGGTGAAGTCAATTATGTATGGAGAGCCTTGCTCAACCGTTCCTATTTTTAAGCGTAAAAAGACCTAAATTTGCAATATGGCAGGTTCATCTTTTGGAACAATTTATAGATTAAGCACATTTGGGGAATCTCATGGAATAGCCATGGGAGGAGTGATTGATGGTTGCCCTGCAGGTATTGCCTTGGATATAGATTTAATTCAAGCTGAGCTGGATAGACGGAAGCCTGGGCAGAATAAATATGTGACCGAAAGAAAAGAAGCTGATGAGGTCGTTTTGTTATCGGGGATATTTGAAGGTAAAACCACAGGAACGCCAATTGGATTTACTATTCAGAATAAAGATCAAAATTCTAAGGATTATTCACACATCAAAGACAACTACAGGCCATCGCATGCGGACTTTACGTATGAAAAAAAATATGGTATTCGAGATTACAGAGGGGGAGGTAGGTCCAGTGCGCGAGAAACTGTATGTCGTGTTGTTGCTGGTGCAGTTGCTAAACAGGTCCTCCAAAATATCGGTATTGAATTTTCAACTTATGTAACGCAGATCGGAACTATTTCGTTGGACTCGTCTGATTTTTACCAAAAGGAGCAAATTGAAGCATCACTGCTCAGATGTCCGGACAAAGAAATTTCGTCACAGATGGAAGCACTCATTTCGGAACGTAAGCTTGAGGGAGATACTTTAGGAGGAATCATTCAATGTATCATTAATAATGTCCCGGTTGGTCTTGGCGAGCCTGTTTTTGACAAGCTTCATGCCGAGCTAGGAAAAGCAATGCTATCCATTAATGCAGTGAAAGGTTTCGAATATGGTTCTGGTTTTTCGGGTGTTACCATGCCAGGAAGCGAACACAATGATCTTTTCGACGCTTCAGGAAAGACCAAAACAAATAATTCTGGTGGGATTCAAGGTGGGATTTCAAATGGAATGCCGATTGTCTGTCGTGTTGCATTTAAACCTGTGGCAACAATAATGAAAGACCAAGAATCAATTAATAAAATGGGGGATAAGGTTACAGTTGAGGGAAAAGGCCGACATGATGTTTGTGTCGTTCCAAGAGCTGTTCCAATTGTAGAATCCATGGCAGCAATCACAATATTAGACCAATATCTTCGGCAAAAGTCAAATCAATTATAAAAGAGAAGTATGATTCAACGCGTTCAAACTATTTATTTGTTTCTGGCCATCATTTGTTTGGGCTCGACCTGCTTGGGTTTGGAGTTTTTTCGTTTTGTGCAATCCAATGAAGCTTTTTCTTTCTCGGTTTTCGGTATAGAGTCATTAAAAGAGGCCTCATCCAGCATGTTTAAAAGCATTCCTATTTACCTATCTGTCATAGGATTGTGCTTATTTCTTTTTATGACCCTTATGAGCTATAAAAATTTGAAGCGTCAATTAAAATGGGTGAGAAGCTGCACTTTCTTATACGCTGTATTTGTATTGGCCTCTATTGTTTTTTATTATGCAGGAGAAGGTATCATTAAAG
>CAJXDT010000040.1:0-21501 GCA_913052055.1 uncultured Cryomorphaceae bacterium | reverse complement strand
ACACTACCAAAGAATGGTTTATTGATATGCCTGCATTAATGATTCCTTTGATGTATCGGTATCAAAAATACTCAGGTTGGTTTTTAAGGGGTGGAGTTAATTTATTTTTAAGTTGGCCAACATTACCTTCCCCATCTATTAGTGTTGGATATAAATTTTAATAACTAACTATTGTTAACACAAAATAAACGCCATTAAAACGCAGCTTAGCCAAAACGTTCAGAACCATGAGAATTGCTATACTAATCCTATCATTATTTATTCTATCCTGTGAAACCTCAGTTGATAAAGCACCTGAAGTAAAAGAAACATTAACTGAAGAGAGCCCGATCAATATTGAAGAAAAAAACGAAGTAATAAATATTCAACAAAACGCATACACACCTCAAGATTCGATAATCATCCAATTAACCGATTTTGATGTATTACTTGCTGAATATGGCGGGTCTTTAACTCATCGTGCAGAAAATTCAGATATTGACACAATTCATTTAGAGGAAGGTATTGAGTTCAATCTGGACCATCAACTCATGACATTAATGCCAAAATCAAGTGAGGATAAATTTGAGGTATCTGTATCGCTTGAACAAGATTTGAGGGTTTCCGCTGGAGAAAAACACATCGTAGACTTGGAGGACTTTCATGTAAATGGTCCATTCGAAAAAATTATCGATTCTGCCGAATTTTACTTTCGTCTTCCTGCTTACAATTATGCACAAAGAGAAAGAGATATTTCTGAAAATCTAAATGAAATTAAAGCAGCTATTTTGAATATTGAAGGTGAATACATCCCCACTTCTTTAGATTCAATATCAGACTTAAATAGAGTTCCTGCAGATATTTGGATCAGTAAGGTCTTGATTAAGATTCATCACTTTAATGCTAAAGGTGATAAAAAGACCTATTTAATTATCAACCATTCCTCTTGGGGCTGTTAACATGGGATTTGGATTTAATTTATTCTTCATTTTTATTCTCGTCCCATTGACGGGAATTCTATTGATCGTAGGGCTCTTAACAAAAAAACGATTGATTGGAAAAATGCTTGGATTTATCTGGCTAGGCATTTTTGGGCTTGTATTTCTATCAGGTATCATACAGTGGTTGAACTCAAAAACCGAGTTGGAAAAGGAAGATTAGTATGGTGAATATATTATTAATCGAGACTATTTTGAAGGAGAGCAGACTGATTGGCAATACGAGCATTTTCGTTTTGAAATAACTGAGGAAGACTCGCTATTCTTCTATGTTACTGACAGAGAGAAAATATTGAAAACGTTTCGTGGGACAATTAAAACAACGGCACCATATAGATCCGCTAGACTGATGATTGAAATGGATGAACCGACACACCATATTTTATCGAGTAATCCGACCACATATCGCAGCGCATGGGATTTCTATTTGGTGTTCGAATCCCCAAAATTTCATAACTTATTTTTCGAAAAAGGAAAATGGAAACCGATTTAAATGAATGCCATTCACTTAAATTAAAATAATTTGAAACCCTTTTTGTTTTATACGTTGTCCTCAACAAAGAATTAATTTAATAACGCAGTTTAATAAAAACGAATAAAAGAAATAGCAATGAAAAACATAATTTTTTGGATCGGATTACTACCAGCTTTACTTTTTATGTCATGCATGGATCAACCAGACGCTGAACAAATCATAAAAATGTCTTTAGCCAAGTGTCAAAGCGTTGAAAATGGATACTATGAAATGGAACATCACATGAAATATATGTCTGTAAAAGACACATCATTAAAGAAATTTAAATGCCATTTCAAAAAACTTAAAAATGATAGTTTATATACCTCTGCTTTTCATTACAAGACATTTTATGGAGATGACTACAAAAGTGAAGTCATGTATACAGGAAACGAATTTGTAGGTTTCTCAACCAATGATAGCTCCGGTTCAATTATGGCAAAAAACCTTTGGGCCAAAGAAATTGAATCAAATAGCCATAACCGAACTTTTTATTCTCCTATTCTAGACAAAGATTATGATCCATTGCCAAGTGATAGCGCCATCCTAGATAAAAAAATGACCTTCACATATATTGGTGAAGCACAAATAAATAGCGAACCCTGCTATCACATAAGAAATAGTATACCGACAGAAAACGATAGTGCCGCGGTGATGAAAACACTCAGCACAGAGATCAACTATTGGATCAATAAAAAAGATTCTATTCCCGTGCAATACACCATTGAAATAGAAATGGTCATGGATAATGATACCATGACGCAGTTTGAGAAAAAGGTTTTAAAAAAATATGAATTCAATAATTTGAAGGAAGAAACTCAATTGACACTTTCCTCTGTTCCGTCTTTTGTCCAACTAAAAGATTACGAACCATATACACCACCTAAGTTATTAGAAACAAATACTATTGCACCGAACTGGTCATTAATTTCTCTTGAAAACAAAAAAGTTCAGCTATCAGACTTTAAAGGAGAGCTGGTGTTGATTGATTTCTTTTATAAATCCTGCTATCCGTGTATGTTGGCTTTACCTGGTCTACAAAAATTACATGAAAAATATAAAGACAAGGGGCTTAATGTCATCGGCATTGACCCTTTTGATAGCGTTGAGAAAGATGATATTGCGAACTTTCTCAAAAAGCGTGGGGTTACATACACTATTTTATTGGGGGGAAATGATGTGGCAAATGCATATAATGTAACAGGATATCCAACGATATACCTCATCGATAAAAAGGGGAAAGTTATAGCTCCAACTCCTGGTTACAGAGAAAATATGGAAGACCGCATTGAGGAAATCTTACTTGAGTATTTGTAGCACAATTGCCAAAATAAATAAGGCAATAATAGAAGTAGGAAGAAGAAGAAGAAAAACAACAATATGGACGGTGCTTTGCATTCTTATACCTCCAGTTTTTGGATTATATTATATTTGAATCAAAGAGCATGAAACATATCGTAATACTTAGTGGTGCCGGCATGAGCGCGGAAAGTGGGCTCAAAACCTTTAGAGACAGCAACGGATTATGGGAAGGACATGATGTTATGGAGGTCGCCTCTCCCCAAGGTTTTGAAAAAGATCCTGTATTGGTGTTAGAATTTTACAACCAACGCAGAAGACAGCTGCTGGAAGTTGAACCAAATCGTGCCCACCTGGCTCTGGTTGAAATGGAAAAAGAGCACAAGGTATCTATCGTTACGCAAAATGTGGACGATCTTCACGAAAGAGCGGGAAGCAGCTCAGTATTGCACTTACATGGTGAGCTCTTTAAAGTCCGAAGTACATATGATTCAAGCGATGTTCAAGAATGGAAAAAGGACCTTAATGTGGGAGATATTTGCAACAAAGGTCATCAGCTAAGACCTCATATTGTATGGTTTGGAGAGGAAGTTCCGGCCATTCCTAAAGCGATTTCAATTTGTCAAACGGCAGATGTTTTGATTATTATTGGAACTTCGATGCAGGTTTACCCCGCAGCGAGTTTGATGAATTATGTGGGGTCAGCAACAAAGATTTACTACATCGATCCAAATCCTGCTACCATCCAAAATGATCAGGTTGTTGTCATTGCCGAGGCGGCAAGCACAGGAATTGATAAGGTAAAAATAGATTAAAAGAAGTGGGCTATACTGGATTCGAACCAGTGACTTCCACCCTGTCAAGGTGACACTCTAAACCAACTGAGTTAATAGCCCTTTTTAATTAAGAATCAGTATCAGGTTCAGATTGCGCTTTGGTCTCATTTTCATTGAGTTTATTACCCACAAACGTACCTGATATAATTTGGTCTTGGAATGCTCTCATACCACCTGGAGAATGAGGCATTAAAATTGAAGAATTCTTTGAATTTGCTCCGATATCTTTAATTGTATCAAAATACTGGGTCATCAATACGAACTGCATGATCTCCTCATGGGTTACTGTATCGAGTGACTTCTTAAAATCTTCAACGGATTCTTTGAATCCACGAACAATCTCTAATCTTTGCTGCGCAATTCCTTCACCAGAAAGTCGTTTGGACTCGGCTTCGGCCTCGGCCTGCTTTACAATCATAATTTTCTTTGCTTCACCATCTTCATGAGCAGCTTCACGGTCCCTTTTGGCCGCATTAATTCGGTTCATTGCATCTTTTACCTTGTGGTCAGGATCAATATCAGTAATCAAAGCTTTGATAATCGCATAACCATATTCGGCCATACTCTGAGAGATATTATTTTGAACCGCTATCGCAATATCCTCTTTCTTTGCGAAGACATCATCTAATTCAAGCTTAGGTACCTCGGCACGAACATCATCAAAAACATATGAAGCAATCTGATTTTTAGCATTGTCTAAAGAGTAGTAAGCTTCCTTTACGAACTCTCGCCTTACACGATACTGAACAGAAACCTGAAGGTTCACAAATACGTTATCCAATGTTTTTGTTTCAATGGTTACATCTAGCTGCTGAACACGAAGATTAACAGTTGCAGTTCGGTTATCAATAAAAGGAATTACCAGAGATAAACCAGATTTACGAACCGATTGGAACTTACCAAACCTTTCAATTACCGCTGCAGAGGCTTCTTTGACAACAATAAAGGTTTTTAGCAGTAAAAGGACGAGTAAGCCAAGAAGGATAAGCTCTGTATAATAGGGAAAAGACATCAAAAATAAATTTATTGAATGGTTAATTTTTTCTCAAGCTCCTCAAGGTAATGTCTGAATTGCTTGTCTGTTTCAGATAGGTTAACAACCGTTCGACAGGCATGAAGAACAGTAGCATGATCTTTTCCGCCACAATGTGCGCCGATATTGGCTAGAGATGATTTGGTCATCTTTTTAGAGAAGTACATGGAAATCTGACGTGCCTGAACTACTTCACGTTTTCTTGTTTTGGATTTCAGCATTTCAATTGGAAGGTCGAAGTAATCACAAACGACTTTTTGTATGTATTCAATGGATACCTCACGTGCCGTACTTCTTACAAACTTATCTACCATTTGCTTCGCAAGATCAAGCGTAATTGCTTTCTTGGTCAGTGAAGCTTGGGCGAGTAATGTATTTAAAGCACCTTCAATTTCTCTTACATTGGTGTTAATGGAGTAAGCTAAGTATTCAACAACTTCTTTGGGAAGCTCAATCCCACTTCCGTACATTTTCTTTTGAAGAATAGCTATTCTTGTTTCGAGATCAGGTGTACCTAGATCAGCTGAAAGTCCCCATTTAAACCTAGACAACAAACGTTGCTCCATTCCTTGCATTTCAACCGGTGCTTTATCCGAAGTCAACACAATTTGTTTTCCATTTTGGTGCAGGTGGTTAAAAATTGAAAAGAATACATCTTGCGTTCTTTCTTTTCCTGCAAAAAATTGAACATCGTCAATAATCAAAACATCAATCATCTGGTAGAAGTGAACGAAATCGTTTGTTGATTGGTTCTTAATCGCGTCTATAAATTGATGTGCAAACTTTTCAGATTGAACATAGAGTACGGTCTTATTAGGAAAGTTATCTTTTACCGAAATACCGATGGAATGTGCTAGGTGTGTTTTACCAAGCCCAACTCCTCCATAGATTAATAACGGATTAAATGCTGTTCCTCCTGGCTTGTTAGAAACTGCGAAACCTGAGGCCCTTGCCAACCTATTGCATTCTCCTTCAACAAAATTATCAAAAGTAAACGCCGGTATGAGATTAGACTCAATGTTTAACTTTTTCAAACCGGGAATCACAAAGGGATTGCGGATTTGCTTTTCATTTCCACTTATTGGAACATTCACTGGCGAATTCTTTAATGAATTCGAGCTGTGTGCCGGAATTTTTACGGTGTAGGGATTTGAAGATTTATTATTATTCTCCATAACAATGCTGTATTCTAAACTACCATCGGCCCCTAATTGTTTTTTTACAACCTTGCGAAGAAGCGTAATGTAGTTTTCTTCCAACCATTCGTAAAAGAAATATGAAGGTACCTGAATCGTTAAAACATCCTTGTCTAGTTTGACCGGAACAATCGGTTCAAACCAAGTCTTAAACGCTTGCAATGAAATGTTGTCTTTAATTACTTTCAGACAGGACTCCCATGCACCTTCGTGGTTTTTACTCATAGTTAAAAATTAATAGTTTGGTCATTTAAGCTTCGATAAAAGTTGTCATTTTTTACCTCGCCTTTGCATAGTACAAATGTTCTCATAAAAAAGTTAAAAAAAAACCACTAGGGGTATTGACTTTTTAAAATGTTTTCTTAAGAGAAATTTTCTTTCCAGAAAAGTGATAGTTTAGCTTCTGTAAAGTAATAAATTTTTAGCTTTATTGAAAGTAAAATGGAAGGAAAATTAAAACACATCACAGAAGTGCGCGTTCGTTACGGTGAAACAGACCAAATGGGATTTTGCTACTATGGAAACTATGCACAATTTTTGGAAGTCGCTCGGGTCGAGCTACTTCGAAGCAATGGTATTTCTTATAAGGCGCTAGAAGCTGAAGGAATATTGCTCCCAGTGCGCACATTTTCAATCAAGTATATTACGCCTTCAAGGTATGATGATCTGCTCAAAATAGAAACTGAAATCATCAAAATACAAACCTCTAGAATTGAATTCAGTTATGTTATTCGAGACCAAAATTCAACCTTAATTGCTACAGCAAATACAGAACTCGTATTCGTTGATTCTCAGTCTATGAAACCAATAAAAACCCCCTCAAAAATCAGCGATCTATTCTGAAGAAATAAACCATAAATGACCCGTCCGAATCAACCCTTTGAGCTCATTCAACCCAAGACAAAAAAAATTCCTTTTGTTCTTAGCATTCCGCACTGTGGAATACAATTCCCTCCTGAACTCAAAAACAACTTTGAATCGCATTTAATAGAGGCACCTGATGATACGGATTGGTTCTTGGAGATCCTTTATGATTTTGCTGAAGAAATGGGAATTACCGTAATTAAGGCGATCTACTCAAGATGGGTGATCGATTTAAATAGAACGCCTGAAAACCAATCATTGTATAATGATGGAAGAATCATTACTTCCCTCTGCCCTACTACAACCTTTTTTGGAGAAAAGCTTTATAAAAATGAAGCGCTACAGCCGAACAAGCAGGAGGTTGAAAGACGACTAAAGCAGTATTATTGGCCCTACCACAACAAAATAGATGAGCTACTTCAATCTTGTAAGGAAGAATTTGGAGAGGTTTTGTTTTGGGATGCACACTCGATCCGCAGAAATGTTGAAACAATTCAAAAAGAAGATTTTCCAGATTTAATTTTGGGCAATGACGATTTAAAAACTGCTGGAAGTACTTTTATTGACCGGGCGATTCAAACCTTAGGGTCAGAATCATTTGAGCTTAAACACAATACTCCTTTTAAAGGTGGATATATTACTCGATCTAAAGGCAATCCTAACGAAAATATTCACGCACTTCAGCTTGAGATGTGCAAAGACCTATACATGTCAAATAACGAAACAAGCTACGAGCCAAAAAAAGCAGAGCGCATTAAAAAATTATTGAAAAGTACTTTTGAAAATTTAATCTCTCAACTGAATGCCTAAATTTTGTTTTAAAGGATTATTACAGGCCGATGGTTGGCATGAAAATGTCACATTATTAACCAATGAACAAGGTATCATAACGGATATTTCAACAAATACACCTACCGCACAACACAAAGGTTATGCTCTGCCGGGTTTTCAAAATGCTCACTCACATGCCTTTCAATATGCCATGGCCGGATTGGCAGAGCTTCATGCGCCAAATCAAAAGAAGAATGATTTCTGGAGCTGGAGAAAGTCTATGTATGCCCTTGCTTTATCTATGAATCCTGAGCAAATGGAGTCTATCGCTGCAATGCTTTATCAAGAAATGTTAAGACACGGCTATACCCATGTTGCTGAATTTCATTACATCCATCACGATAAAAATGGAAAACCATACCATAATAAAGCTGAGCTAAGTGAACGCATTGCTCGCGCAGCTGAAAAAGCTGGAATCAACCTAACAATTATTCCTATCTATTACGAACAAGGTGGATTTGGAATTCCTGCACAAACAGACCAAAAGAGATTTATTTCCGGCTCACTCGATGACTACCTAGATCTTTACCATAAAGTATTAGAAATATCAACGAAATATCCCAATTGCTCAACTGGACTTGGTATTCATTCTATGCGCGGTGTTGCCCTCGAGAATATCATTGGACTAGCTGAATTTAGAAAGCACAAGATACCATTTCATATACATGTTGCAGAGCAGCTGAAGGAAATTGAAGCTTGTAAAGACTTTACTGGTCTGAGGCCTGTGGAATGGTTGTTACAAAATATCGAATTGAATGAGGATTTTCATTTGGTACATGCAACGCATCTGGATAATCATGAGGTTGCAGGATTGGCAAAATCAAAAGCCAACATCGTACTTTGCCCCTCAACAGAAGGTAATTTAGGAGATGGTTTGTTTCCACTTGATTCATTTTTAGCGCAAAAAGGGAATTGGTCTATTGGAACTGATAGCCATATTGGTCTGAACCCGTTCGAAGAATTGCGCCTGCTCGATTATGGCCAGCGATTAACTTCCCATAGCAGAAATACTTTTGGAAATAATACTTCCGGAGACAATGGGGCGCTCGCGATTGACGCTGCATTGCGAAACGGCAGACGTGCCATGGGCAATGAAATGACCGATTATTTTGAATTGGGAAAGCCATTGAATGCACTCGTAATGTCATCGGAACACCCATTAATCAGCATGACAGGCAAACCACACTTAACAAACACGCTTTTGTATGCCTCTGATCCAACAATGAACGAGGGAACAATAGTAAATGGCAGCTGGAAAATAAAAGACAATAAAGCTGAGAATAATGCGATACAAGAAGCATTTTTAAAAACAATGAAGGCTTTGTCAAATCGCTTCTAAATTTTTAAGGCTTAGTATTTTTAAATTTGACTTTTCTTTAGTATCTTAAAGTAATGCTTCAAAACCTAAAACTTGTTCGGGATTTCTTTCCATTTGTACTGCTGAAATTCCATATTAAATACAATTTTTTTGGTTTGCTTTATTGGGCGCTTCTTTTTAGTATACTCTTCGGGTTGCTTGGTTCAAATTTCGGTGTTCCCTATCTTTTTTACTCACCAGACTACCTCGGTGAAGTTGGTTTGTGGTCATTTGCATTGTTAGGGTTCTCTGTTGGAGGTTTTTGTATGGCATTTAATGTCTACAGCTATATTAAGCTTGGTCCCCGGTTTCCATTTTTAGTTGTTGTCTCTACCCCATTTTTTCGTTTTTGCATTAATAATTTCTTGATTCCATTTAGCTATGTCATCATTTATTTAGTTAAGATGTCTCAATTTCAGCTGAATGAAGAGCTCGCAAGTACCAGCGATGTGCTCATTTATAATGTCTCTTTTTTCATCGGATTCTTGCTTTTTATTTTTTTAAGCATCCTTTATTTTTTTCCACTCAGAACCAATAAGGACGCAGATGACTCAATCACAGAATCAAATCCTGTATCAACCATCACAAGCAAGGGGATCGGACAAAAATGGTACAATTACTTTCGAGAAAAAAGAACACGCCCTATATACTACATAGGCCGAAGCTTTAAACTACACAAAAGCAGAAGCGTGGCCCACTTGGACAAAGGGGTTGTTGAAGGCGTTTTTTCTAAAACCAGAATCAATGCATTTATTTTTGAAGTATTGACCATTACAGCATTCATTAGCCTCAGCTTTTTTAGGAACTATTCTCTTTTTGAGGTACCTGCGGCAATGAGCATTTTGATGCTACTAACCATATTATCAATGGTCATTGGTGCATTGAACTCATGGTTTCACAGGTGGACCTACCCACTGATTTTCTTTATTGTGATTGTAATGTCATTACTCTCCTCAAGAGCTGATCTTTTCCGGTATACAAGCTTTGCTTTAGGTCTTGATTATAAGAAGGAAAGTAAAATCAGCTATAGCCCAGAAAACATTAGGAAAAACCACAAGCTTGCTTTATCAGACAGTAGCTCTGAAAAAAATATTATTGAAATTCTTGAGAATTGGAAAAAATCAACCGGTGAAGAAAAGCCCAAGCTCATCATCGTAAACACCTCTGGTGGAGGTTTAAGGAGCGCATTATGGACCTTTACAGTGCTTTCAAATGCAGACGAAAAGCTCAATTCAAAGCTGAGTAGGCATCTTCAAATGATCACAGGCGCATCAGGTGGGATGATTGGAGCAGCGTATTTTCGCGAAATAAATCTTCGAAGAAAACTAAAGACATTACGAGGAGATAACTCCTTTTTTAAATCTCGGCTCAGCAAAGATCTTTTGAATAGGTTATCGTTCTCAGCATCGACAAGTGACCTATTTATGCGTTATAAGGAGCTCACCTACAATGGGAAACAGTATACCCAAGAGCGGGGAAGCGAATTTGAAAAAGAGCTTCACCAGAACCTTCAAAACTACTTGGAACACCCCCTTGGATACTACGAAAAACATGAGCAAACGAGCACTATCCCACTCATGATTTTTAGTCCAACCATTGTCAACGATGGAAGAAGAATGTTGATTTCTGCACAAAACTTAAGTTTCATGATTGGCAACAATCGGAATACGAGCTATGAAAACATTGATTTTCAATCCTTTTTCAAAAAGAACAATCCGAACGAGATTAGATTTTCATCCGTTTTACGAGCCAGTGCCACCTTTCCTATGATCATGCCAATGATGGCTATGCCCACAAAACCCGAAATACAGCTCATGGATGCGGGAATAAGAGACAACTACGGAGGAAAGGTTTCTGTAGATTACCTTTTTGCACTTAATAAGTGGGTCCTTGAAAACACCTCAGGGGTGATTATCCTGGAAATTAGAGATACCAAAAGAATTATGAGCAATGAAAAATATAAAGAGGTTTCTTTAATCGATAAACTTTTTCTACCGTTCGGCAATCTACTCACCAATTTTACAAGAACACAGGATTTAGATCAAGAACAACTCATCAAGCTTTGTAAAAGTAGCTTCAACTTTCCAGTAGATAAGATCACATTTAATTTGAGAGAAGATTACAATGAAAGAATTTCTTTATCGTGGCATTTGACCAAAAGAGAAAAACAAAAAATTGAGGCCGCATTTTCAAGCCCTGAGAATCAAATTGCCTTAAAAAAGCTCGATATACTTACAGGAAATCAATAAAAAAAGGGGACCGAAGTCCCCTTGATTTTATTAACCTGTAGCAAAGTTAATCTAAATACAATATCGTTTAACGGAATAAAATCAAAATGGTTTCACACTGCAATTAACATTTTGGCATTGATAAACTATTTCATGCCTTGATGAACGATTGACCTCCTTCGATATATTTGTTACATGAGTAAGGCTAAACCTTCCATTTCAGCACTTGTTAAGCTAATCGATGATCCGGATGAGAATGTATTCCTACATGTGCGTGATGAAATCATAAAATGCGGCAGTACGGCTATTCCATACCTTGAGAAATCTTGGGAAGAGGACTATTACGGTTTAGTGTTTCAAAGTAGAATTGAAAACATTATTCATGACATCCAATTTGAAGAAGTCAAGACAGGTTTAGAAAAATGGAATAATTGTCCTGAAAAAGACCTTTTAGAAGGAGCAATTATTGTAGCAAAGTACCAATACCCCGGTCTAGATGAAGAATCTATACGTAGTTTTATTCAAACGATAAGACAGGATATCTGGTTAGAGCTAAATGATCACTTAACGGCCTACGAGCAGGTAAAAATTTTCAATCGCATCTTCTTCAAGGCGCACAAATTTCACGGCGATAGTAAGAACTACCATTCTCCGGTGAATTCTTATATCAATACTGTTTTAGAAAGTAAAAAAGGAAACCCGTTGAGTATATGCCTATTGTATAGTATCATCGCACAATCGTTAGATCTTCCTATTTATGGAGTGAACCTTCCGAATCACTTTGTATTGGCATATATAGATACACGAGGGTCCGGTGCAATGATCAATGAAGAAAACGAATTCGGTGTTTTATGCTATATCAATGCATTTTCAAATGGGGTGATTTTCAATACCAATGAAATCAAACAATTTCTGGATGAACTTAAGCTTCCTCATCGCAGAGAATACTTCGAGCCATGTTCTAATTCAGCAATTATCAAAAGAATGCTGAACAATCTTATATCGTCGTTTCAACGTGTAGGAAACTCCGAGAAGGTAGAGGAGTTAACACTTCTTAGAAACATCATTCAAGGCAATTAAATCTGAAGGGATAGGATTCGTATATTTGAGGTATGAAGTACAAACATACTGTAGAAGAACGATTCATTAGATACGCAAAAATAGATACCACAGCGGATCCAAATTCAACGACTTTCCCATCCTCTGAAATCCAAAAAGACTTGGGTCGTTTATTGGTTAATGAACTCAAAGCAATGGGTGCTGCAGATGTTGAGATGGATAAATGGGGATATGTTTTTGCTACAATTCCTTCGAACTCGGAAAAATCGAATGTACCAACCATATGCTTTTGTTCTCACATGGATACTGCACCAGATTGTAGCGGAACAAATGTAAAACCGATCGTGCATAGGGATTACCAAGGTGAACCTATTGTTCTTCCAGATGATCCAACGCAAATTGTCACCCAGGAAAAGCATACCTATCTAAAGGGTAAGCATGGTGACGATATTATAACAGCAAGTGGAGAAACACTGTTAGGAGCAGATGACAAAGCAGGCATAGCGATTATCATGGATTTTGCCAAATACATGATAGAGCACCCAGAATTAAAACATGGTGATATCCGAATCTTATTTACACCTGATGAAGAAATTGGCAAAGGAGTCGACCACCTTGATATGGAAAAGCTTAATGCAGACTTTGGCTACACCTTAGATGGAGGTCCAGAGGGTTCTATTGAGGATGAGTCCTTTTCAGCAGATGGACTAAAGGTAACCATAGATGGATTGAGTGCACATCCTGGATATGCGAAAGGTAAAATGGTAAATGCAATTAAAATGGCAGCCCTACTTGTAGACTCATTGCCAAAAGATACTTTAACGCCAGAAACTACCTCACACCGTGAGGGATTCATTCATCCATATGCCATTGAGGGCGGACTTGAAAAAGCATCTGTGGAGTTTATCATTCGGGATCACCAAACAGCAAAGCTGGCAGAATATGAGGAGTTGATTTCTGAAACCATGAAGTCAATCGCAGAAAATCACCCTGGAATTGAATACAATATTGAAATCTTCGAGCAATATAGAAACATGAAGGAAATTCTTAATGAATATCCCCAAGTATGCGAATATGCGGGACAAGCAATGGAAAAAGTAGGCATCAATCCTGTATTTGACCTCATCAGAGGTGGGACTGACGGATCTAGAATGTCATTCATGGGGATGCCTTGTCCAAATATTTTCACAGGTGAAATGGCTATACATTCTAGACAAGAGTATGTCGTTGTTCAAGACATGGAAAAATCAGTTCGCACCCTAATTGAACTCATTCAAATTTGGGAGAATAAGCATGAATGAAAAGCTAATTCTTAAAGAAATTGAAAACAGATCTTTTCAAAACATTTATTTCCTCCATGGTGAGGAGCCCTATTTTATTGACCTCATCACAAATGCACTTATAAAAAATGTGCTTCAAGACCATGAAAAAGAATTCAATCAGAGTATTCTTTATGGCAAAAGCACAGATGTGAATGTGCTCATTAACGAACTAAAATCATTTCCGATGGGGAGTGAAAAAAGATTGGTCGTGCTAAAAGAAGCACAAGAATTTAAAAAATTAGAAGCACTCTGCCCTTATTTTGAGAACCCCAATCCATCGACAATATTTGTGATTTGTCACAAATACAAAAAGTATGACTCGAGAAAAAAATCTTTGAAGCTTATCGTAAAGCAAGGTGCCGTTTTCCTTTCTGAGAAAATTCGAGAATACCAGCTTAACGAATGGATTCAGCGCTACGTAACGAGCAGAGGATTTAGTTTAAATTCTAAAGCGACTATGCTACTCAATGAATTCTTAGGGAATGACTTGGGACGTATTGTTAATGAAGTTGAAAAACTGAGTATCATTTATCCAAAAGGAACAGCGCTCGATGAAAAACATATTGAGGAAAACATTGGGATTTCCAAGGACTATAATCTATTTGAATTAACCAATGCCGTTGCAGCCCAGGATATTCATAAGGCCTATAAAATCATTAACTATTTTGAGATGAACCCAAAAGCAGTGCACTTAACGCAAATCGTTTCTTCACTTTTTACATTTTTCTCAAACATCCTCAAAATACACTTCTTAAAATTTTCTGCTCGAGAAGCCATTGCTAAGGAGCTACGTGTTCATCCATTTGTTGCAGGAGAGCTAAGTAAAGCGAAGGCAAAATTTAGCCCGAAAAAAATCGCTTTTAATATGGAAGTGCTGCAAGAATATGATCTCAAATCAAAAGGATATGGCAATACAAGCTCGAGCCAAGCGGACCTTATGAAAGAAATGATTTTCAAATTATTGAACCCATGATTTTCTTTGCGCCTGACTGCACAATGCAGTATTCCGAATACACGCTCTCTGAGCTTGAATCAAAACATTGCATCAAAGTATTAAGAAAGGTAAATGGAGATGAAATTGAACTCGTTAACGGAATGGGCGGGCAATTTGAATGTAAGATCATTGATGACCATTATAAAAAGTGTAAGGTCAAGATTATGAAACGCACCCATCACGAACCCTCAAAAAGAGCGCTCCACATCGCCATGGCCATCCCGAAAAGCAGCGAACGATTGGAATGGTTTCTTGAAAAAGCAACAGAGCTAGGTCTTACAAGGTTATCTTTAATCAACTGTACAAATAGTGAACGCAAAACAATCAATCGAAAAAGACTAGAAAAAATAATAGTCTCTGCTTTAAAACAGTCTAAAAGGTTTTATTTACCTGAGATAGAAGAACCTATCCCTTTTATGAAATTTATTGAAAATGAACCTAATGGCTATATTGGTCATTGCTATGAAGCAAATAAAACCCATGCGAGATCAATTTCAAAAGCTACTCCTATTCTTATTGGCCCAGAAGGAGATTTCACTGTCCAGGAGGTTGAGGAAGCAAAAAGTTCTGGCTACATTGAAATCGAGCTAAGTGAAAATAGATTACGGACTGAAACAGCCGCACTATGTGCCGTTTTTTATTTAACGAACGTATAACGAAAAACTTCGAAGCTGTGCTTATGACGGTCGTCTATCGCCTGTTTGAAAACTAATTCTTTCTTCCATTCACTTTCATCAAATTCCGGGAAAAATGTATCAGCATCATAATCGCCATCAATATGTGTGATAAACATTTCGTCTACCACTCTTTCCTCTAGGGCCAGGGTATAAATTTGCCCTCCACCGATAATGAAAATTGTTTTTTCAGACTCATTTGCATATGCGCCAAGCGCATCATCTAAAGCATAAAACACATCACAGCCCTCGGCCTTAAAATCGGAATTTCGAGTAAGAATAATGTTCTTTCGATTTGGTAAAGGTCTATATTTCTCTGGTATTGAATCATAGTTCTTTCTTCCCATGACTACAATCTGATGGGCAGTAGTTTCTTTAAAAAACCGCATGTCATTCGGTAAATGCCACATGAGGTCATTGTTTTTACCAATACCCCGATTCTTATCCATTGCAACGATTAAAGAGACCTTCATTATATGGCCACAGCCGCTTTGATATGAGGATGCGGATCGTAGTTCAATAATTCAAAGTCCTCAAATTTGAATTCAAAAAGATCTTTCACATCAGGATTTATTTTCATTGTAGGAAGCGGCCTAAAATCTCTTTCTAACTGGAGCTTTGCCTGTTCAAGATGATTGGAGTAAAGATGTGCATCTCCGAGTGTATGAACAAAATCTCCCAATTCTAAATCGCAAACTTGTGCAATCATCATGGTCAATAGCGCATAAGAAGCAATATTAAAAGGCACTCCTAAAAAGGTATCTGCACTCCGCTGATACAATTGACAACTCAATTTATTATTTGCCACATAAAACTGAAAAAAAGCATGACACGGAGGCAAGGCCATACCGGGTATTTCGGATACATTCCAGGCCGAGACAATAATTCTCCTCGAATCAGGAGTCTCTTTTATTTGCTTTAATATTTGTTTGATTTGATCAATACTCTCTCCATTGCCTTTCGGCCAGCTGCGCCATTGGGAGCCATAAACAGGGCCCAAATCTCCATTTTCATCAGCCCACTCATCCCAAATAGAAACCTTATTGTCTTTTAAATAACCAATATTGGTGTCTCCTTTTAGAAACCACAGCAATTCATGAATGATTGAACGCAAATGAAGCTTTTTAGTCGTCACGCAGGGAAATCCCTCATTTAAATCGTAACGCATTTGGTAGCCGAAAACAGAAATTGTACCGGTTCCCGTCCTATCCTCTTTTGTTGTTCCATTATCTAAAATATGCTGGAGCAAATCATGGTATTGTCTCATGTTTCAAAAATAGAATTTTTTAGCACAGAATTTTCAGGTTAGGACAAGGATTTTTTAACAAGTTAATAACTATTAAAAGACGCAGAATTGTATTAATTTTAATTCTATGAAAATGGTTCTGCTTGGCTTCATCCTTATCTGCTCATTTGGCTTAACTGCACAAATTAAAAAGAAGGATCTTGGTCACTATACAGGCACAATAGAATCCTATAAGATCAATAGTGGACAGGAATTACTGACCGTTGAAGCCTGCCCTATTTCAATTACCTTGAATAAAGAAAATCTGTTGCTTAAGATTGGATTAAAGGAATATACGGCAGCATATCGAATAAAAAAGCTCGAGAGAAGAAGCTATATTATTACTGTAAGCATTCCCTACTCTGACCTTGAAGAATCTTTCAGCTTGAATGGAAAAAATAAAGAAATGCTGCGAAAAGGACTTTTCCCTCAGCCAGATTGCACCTTAAAAAAAGCGTTATAAAGGGAGTTTCAGAGTAAAGCTAGTGCCCTCTCCCATCGTGCTCTTAACAGAAATTTTACCCTTGTGCCCCTCAACTATGAGCTTCACATAGTACAAACCAAGTCCAAAACCCTTGACATTATGGACGTTTCCCGTCGGAACTCTGTAAAATTTATCAAAAATTGCTTTTTGATGTTCTTTGCTAATCCCAATCCCCTTATCTGAGAATTCAATAATGAGATATGGAGAGGAAACCTTTGTTGAAATTGAAATTTGAACATCTCCCTCGCTATACTTCACAGCATTGTCCATAAGATTATACAGAACATTGGTGAGGTGAACCGGATCTGCCAAAAGGACATGAGAATTCGCGGAGAGGTTTAAATTCAATGAACTCGATGTTTCGGATTGAAATGCTTCAAAATTTTCCTTTAACTGACCCAAAAGTTCTTGTAAATCGAATTCTTCTTTATTCAATACAAGTTCATTCTTGTCAAGCTTGGCGACATTAAGAACCCGCTCAACTTGCTGCTCTAATCGTTTATTCTCCTCATAAATGATTCCCGCATATTTATGAACCTTTTCCGGAGACGTTCCCGAATCTTGCAGCAACATCTCAGAGGATAAGCTAATTGTTGAAATAGGTGTTTTTAGCTCATGGGTCATATTATTGATAAAATCATTCTTGACCTCGGATAATTTTCTTTGACGAAAAATAATGACTAGAGAGTACATAAAAAAGAAGGCAACCAATAAGATAATAATGCCGATATACACCCAAGGAGAAATGAACTTTACCGGTACGATTGGTTCTGCCCTTATATTTGGGAAAAAAACGGTAAAATAATGCCCGTCATTTTTGATAGTTACGTTTTCAGAGGTAATACCCTCTTGGTTTTTAGAGGAGGGTTCATACAATGAATCCTTTGAAAACTTAATTAAATTGCCGTAGACAATAGAATCTGTAAAACAATCATAAATGCCATAAACAAAATCTTGATTGATGTTCTGGGCATAAAAGGACTTTTTTAAGAGCGTCTCCAGATAATAAGGTTGAAGTTCTTCGTTGATGTCAACCATAAATCGATTAGAACGAATTTGCTTAACTGCACCATACAATTCGGAGCTGTCGGCAAGATTCGTATTGATTTGCTCCAATACATTCCTTAATGCAACATGACTTTGCTCCGAAAACTCTTTGATATTCAGACTATCCTCTTTCTCTTGAATTGCAATGTTGATATCCTGAAGCTCCATGGTCTTGCGGACCCATACCAATTGCACCACAAGAATACTGGCAATAGATAGAACACCAAATAGAATTAATGTATTAAGAGAATAGCGACCCATAGGTATTTGTCTAAGACGCTAAAGATATGAAATTCAAAATTTTAAAATCCTTGAACCCCATTCACGGTGGTATACTTTAAAATGTTCTTCTTGTCGGGATGAATGCGAGCAAAAGCAGATTGGACAGCTAAAGTTCCCTCATGAAAACCACACAATATAAGCTTGAGCTTATTTGTATAGATGTTCACATCACCTATGGCATATATACCAGGAATATTTGTGGAATAATCTGTCGTATCTACCTTAATGGCATTTTTTTCAATTTCTAACCCCCAATTTGCAATGGGTCCTAGAGATGGTTTTAAACCAAATAGTGGTATAAAATGGTCCGTCGACTCCTCAAAGCTTCCTTCTTTTTGGTGCTTTATGGTCACACTGTCTAGTTTTGATTCACCATTTAAGCCAATAACCTCGGCTTCCGTGACCAATTTTATTTGTTTTTGATCCGCTAAATCAATGACCCGTTGCACCGAATCAAGATGTCCTCTAAAAGAGCTGCTTCGGTGGACCAATACAACCTCTTTGGCAATTTTCTTTTCAGCTAAAAAAATGGACCAATCAAGGGCCGAATCGCCTCCTCCGGCAATCACACATTTTTTACCTCTGTAAAACTCAGGATCCTTTATAATATACTCTACTCCTTTATCTTCAAAATCATTGATATTGGAAATAGGTGGTTTTCTTGGTTGAAAAACACCAAGACCTCCTGCAATCATAACTACAGGTGCAGCGTGCTCAACGCCACTTTTGGTCGTGACAACAAAAGAATCATCATCCTGCTTATCAATAGAAACCGCCGCATCACCCAAGGTAAAACCTGGCTTGAAAGGTTCAGCTTGAACCATAAGGTTATCCACGAGCTCACCGGCTAGCACGGATGGGAAGCCTGGGATATCATAAATGGGTTTCTTCGGATAGATTTCAGCACATTGCCCACCCGGAATGGGAAGTGAATCAATCAAATGACACTTCAGCTTTAAAAGACCTGCTTCAAAAATTGTAAATAAACCAACAGGGCCTGCTCCGATTATGATAATATCTGTTTTAATCATCTCTTCATTTAAAAGTTGTACAAAATTAAGGATTTCTGCAAATTCTTAACTGTATTAATAGGGTATTCTCAAAGAAACAAGTGCACCAACGGGAAGTTCAATTGTATTTATTAAAAATAGGTTAGTTTACGCCATATAAATTCAAGAGGGCCCTGTCTGTAGCGACTCATCACCCAATTTGATAAAAGGAGAATTAGCACCCAAACAAAAAGAACAACGCCCCATTGCTGGGCTCGATCAAATTGCGCAAAATAACCTAAGCCATGCCCATAAAAAATGAAGGTACAGACGATCGAACTCATTATATAATTTGTGAAAGCCATGCGACCTACTTTTTTAAGCAGATTTTGTATAACACGACCACGGTCAACTGTTGACCAAAAAACCAAAATTGAGATGTATGATAAAGCCATGAAAAAAGAGGCGATATAGGTGAATTGATGCCCCACTGTCATGCTCCAAGCTCCCTCCCATAGCCGCTCATAGGAGAGATATAAACCAGAAGCGGAAATGACCAAACCCGTAATTAAAAACACGAGTCCAAAACGCAAGTAATAAGCCCCACCTTTAATTGCTTTAAACCATTCCAATCGAAAGAGAAGAATACCTGTAATCATCATCGAAGAATAGCGCCATAGACCTTCTGAAAGGAGCTGTGATGTCTCAAGGTAATAGGCCCCTTGAGATCTTGCTTCCATTTGCCCAAGGTAGGAGCTCTGATACGCTTGAATTTCGTTGCTTGATTCAGGATTCCATATTCCACCATAAATTTCACCTAATTCGCTAGGAGACAATGTACAATAGATCAACAAGTTCATAACAATTGGAATCATAAAAAAGATAGAGGCCATAGCCACCAAGGCCTTTGAACTCCAATTTCGAATAAGAAAAACCAAACATCCACAAATTGCATAGGGAACCAAAATATCACCCATCCAAATTAGGTGCGCATGGATGAGGCCAAAACCCAACAATAGAAACATTCTTTTGTAGTGGTACTTCGCGGGATTCAATTCCTTCTGCTCAATATTTTGAACAAATAGCATCATCCCTGCACCAAATAATATGGAGAACACACTCATGAACCGCATATCGGCAAAAAGGAAAGCAAAAGAATGAATCCATCCATTGATACCTTCGATACCAGCGCCTAGCTTAGGGTTGAGATATGCCATACCTATTTGCGAAAAAGAAGTAATATTCATTATAAGAATACCAAGTATGGCGACCCCTCTAATTAGGTCTAACGAATCAATTCTGTTTGTGCTTGGAGCTGCTTTCATTCTTTGGTTTTGTTAATGTAGAGATCGCACTGTTTTTTTCTTTTGTTGATTTTTAATTACGCCATTTGCAATAACAACAAGAATGATTAAGATTGATCCGATGTAAAAGTTGGAGCCAAGCTGCTCATGCTCTTTTAAAATAAAAATAGCCAAGATAATGGTGTAAACGGGTTCGAGATTAATGCTTAAGGAAACCGTAAATGCGCCAAGCCTTTTCACAATATCTATGGTCACCAAAAAAGCAAATGAGGTACAAATAACCGCTAAAAACAACAACCAATAAAAGTCGGACATAGACATCACAAACATGGAGGGGTCTAGCTTATCTGTTAAGGCCATGAAAATGGTCAATCCAACAAAACCCATAGCAAGCTCATACATACTGATGTGCGTAGATGGCATTTCTTCGACAAATTTCGCATTTGATACTGCAAAAAAAGCAGCCAAAAAAGCAGAAACGCCACCGGCCAAAACAGCCCAGTATTCATCTGTTGAAAAATCGCCTGAAACAAAGTAAATACCTCCGACAACCAAAAGTCCAAGAAGAAATTCTGTCCAGGAAAATTTCTTTTTCATAATGATTGGTTCCAACCAAGCAACGTGAAGTGTCGTTGTAGAAAGACACAATATACCAAGAGAAGCAGTAGACAGCTGAATTGAGGTGTAAAAAGTCACCCAATGTGCAGCAACGACAAAACCAACAAAGGAAACCTTTAGGAACTGAGATTTGGGGATACGCAAAGACCTCTTTTTATAAAGGAGATAGAGAAATATAACAAATGAGGCAATACCCACTCTGTACCAAACAATATATAAAGCCTCTAACTCAATGAGCTTTCCTAAAATACCCGTAAAACCCCAAAGGAATATGATAAAATGGAGTAAAAGATGGTACTTATATTTGG
>CAJXDT010000039.1:0-23121 GCA_913052055.1 uncultured Cryomorphaceae bacterium | reverse complement strand
GCTGGTGCTTCTTCTGTTGCAGCTTCGGCAGCTGGTGCTTCTTCAACAACTTCAGGTTCAGGCGTATTCTTTGCGATGATCGCCGCAGCCCTTGCCTCGTTTGCTTCTTTTTCTAATTTTAGTTTATCCGCTTTGGATTTCTCAGAGCTCTTATCTAAATCAGAAGCTTTCTTAGCGATTTTAGCTTCTTTTTCAGACAACCATGCAGAAAATTTCTTTTCAACATCAGCCTCTGTTAGCGCACCTTTCAAAACACCTTTTAACAGATGATTTTTGTACATAACGCCTTTGTACGACAAAATGGCTCTAGCTGTATCAGACGGCTCAGCACCTTTTTGAAGCCAGCTTAGTGAACTCTCAAAGTTCAGCTCAATAATCGCTGGATTTTTTGTAGGATCGTATGTTCCTAATTTTTCAATGAATCTACCATCTCTTTTAGATCTGCTATCTGCAGCTACAATGTGAAAGAATGGTTTTCCTTTTTTTCCGTGTCTTTGAAGACGAATTCGTGTTGACATAATTGTTACAATTTGGGGTACAAAACCCCGGTTTATAAATGTTTAAGGGTGCAAAGATACCAACAAAAACCAATTGGACAAACTTTCAAGCCTCGAGAAGGCAAAAATACACACAATAACAACAAAAAGGGATAGTTTTTTTGTTTGGCATAATTTATGATATTTGCAAAGAAATTAAATAACTATGAAAATATTTACACTTCTATTTGCTTTTTTACTGTTGGCTTCGACTTCCATCGCTCAAGACAATAAATCACAATCTATCTTGGACAAGCTTTCAAGCTCAATGAAAAACCTAAAGACGTTTTATGTTGAATTCAATGCCAATATTAAAAATACATCTACTGGAGTAAATGAGAGTGAAAAAGGAAAAGGTTGGGTAAAAGGCAATAAATATTTTGCAACATACGGAGACATCACTTTACTTTCTGACGGTAAAAAGACTTGGACAGTAATTAATGAGGAGCAATCTGTTTATGAATCCTATGCAAGTGATGACGAGGAAAGTATGAATCCAAAAAAGCTAATGACTATTTGGGAAAACGGCTTCAAAAACAAATACGAAAAAGCGAGTACATTTAATGGTGAAAATGTTCACGTCATTAAACTTTATCCTACGAATCCTGACGACGCGGATTACCATACAATCCTATTATATGTAACCGTAAAGATGAATGAGTTAAAAAAGGCGGTAATGAAAACAAACGATGGCACGACAATGACCTATCACTTGACTAAATTTATTAGCAACAAAGAAATTGCTGACAGTAAATTTATTTTTAACAAGACAAAGTATCCTGGATTTGCAGTAATAAGAGATTAGGCTCCTCGCTTCATTGCACGATCCATCTCTCTCTTGTCATCTTTTAATTTTAGGTCCTGCCTCTTATCGTGCGTCTTCTTCCCTGTTGCGCAGGCAATAAGCACCTTCAACCATCCCTTTTCTGACAAAAATAGCTTCACAGGAATAAGTGCGTTCCCTTTTGTCTTGAGAAACTTTTCAATCTTCAAAATTTCTTTGGCGTTTAGCAGTAACTTTCTGTCGATGCGCGGTTTGTGATTGTTATAGCTTCCGTTTTCATATTCCGCTATATACATATTTCGTATAAAAACCTCTCCGTCAGAAAAGACACCATAAGCTTCCATAATACTTGCTTTTCCATTGCGGATACTCTTAATCTCAGTACCCTTTAGCTGAATTCCTGCAGTGTATTGTTCGAGCAAATGATACTCAAACTTGGCCTTTTTATTTTGTATGTTTAACGCTTTATTCGACATTTCAATTCAAAGTTACACATAGAAAGTGAAACGCCTAAAAATAAAACAAGGAGAAGATTGAAAATGATTAATTTTAGGGCGTGCAAATTTCTTCAAAAATTTTAGATACAGCCGTTGAACAGCTATCCTCACTTCCGGGAATCGGAAGAAGGACGGCCTTGAGATTGGCTTTACATCTACTACAACGAGATGAGCTTGAAATTCACGACTTTGCACAATCCATTATAGACCTCAAGCTTAAGGTTTTACATTGCAATCAATGTGGAAATATATCAGACCAAGAAACTTGTGATATTTGCCTTAATCCAAATAGAAATGAAAGAATCGTTTGTGTCGTTGAAGACATCAGAGATATCATTGCTATCGAGGCAACAGGGGCATATAAAGGCAGGTATCATGTATTAGGTGGGGTAATTTCCCCTATGGATGGTATTGGTCCAAGCGACCTAAATATAGCGCCGCTTTTGACACGTGTAGCAAACAAAGGAATTGATGAAATCATATTTGCCTTAAGCCCAACAATGGAGGGCGACACCACTAATTTCTATCTATTTAAAAAACTAAAAGGCAGCTCCATTCTAATCACCACATTATCAAGAGGTGTATCTGTCGGTGCTGAGCTACATTATGCGGATGAATTGTCCCTCGGGAGATCAATTTCACAAAGACAAAAATACGATCAATGATAAAATCAATTTTAACAGCTATATGTGTTGTTACCCTCACATCGAGTGCGCTTTACAGCCAAAGTAAAAGATATGTCGCTACGGCAATTATGAAATCAAGTATCGTAGATTATGTACATGCCATTGACAGCAACATTGTACTTATTGACTTTATGAAGGTTAAAAAAAGCAAGCGTAATGAAACCTTTGAAAAAGTTTCAGGCCTAATTCTTTCTGGAGGAAGAGATGTACATCCGTCGACCTATGGAAGAAAGGATAGCTTAAAAATTTGTGTCACGCACAAAAAAAGGGATGAAGTAGAGCTATATATGATTAAAGAAGCACTGAAAGACTCCCTACCCATCCTTGGAATATGTAGGGGACATCAAATTTTAAATGCCAGCCTAAATGGAGATCTTTACCAAGATTTACCTACTGAATACAAAGCCGACAAAGCGGTTGTGCACAGAGACCCTGCAGAACGCAATTACGTTTATCATCCCATTGAACTAGATGCATCAAGCGAATTGCTTCGGCTTTATGGAGATGCTAATTTTGAAGTAAACAGTTTTCATCATCAGGCAGTAAAAGTTCATGGTGAAGGGATGAAAATAGTTGCCCATGCCCCAGATGGACTAAATGAAGCATCGGAATGGGCAAAAGGCCTCGATGATAGATGGATTATAGGAGTTCAATGGCACCCTGAAAAAATGTATCAAAAAGAACCTGCCCACCTCAACATCATGAGAGATTTCTTGTTACATCTTCAACCTTAATTTTTCAATTTATAACAATCGGATGTAATCGTAAAACATTAGTGTTTTAAACAGAAACCGTTAAAATAAAATCTGTATATTGCGCCAAAGAACAACCACAAGAATAATCAAGTACCTTTTAGCTTTATGAAAGAAAAATTTGAACTAGAATACCTACTTAAAACATCATTACGCGTTTTGGACAATATGATTGGGTCCCCTAGTGGATTATCTGAATGGTTCGCAGACAATGTGACCGTAAGAGATGATATGTATTCATTTGAATGGGACGGAGCAATTGAAAAAGCACGTCTTTTGACGAGAAAAATGAATTCCAAAATGAAGTTCAAATGGGTTGAAGATGAAGAAAATGAGGACGATTATTATTTCGAAATGAACATTGACATCGACCCTATGACAGGTATTGCCTCATTGAAAATTGTAGATTTCGGGTTTCCCGAAGATATAGAATCTGCTAAAATGCTTTGGGAGCAACAGATTAATGATTTGAAAAGAATCATTGGCGCATAGTACTGGTCTAGAGGCGGGTAAAATATAATTCAAAAGGAATATAGCTTTGTTGCCAAGACTTTATCTTTTTAGTTTAAGATCCTTTATAGGTCCATTTATATTGACCTTAGTCATTTCCATTTTTATTTTAATTCTACAGTTCTTTTGGGTTTACATTGACGACCTAATGGGCAAAGGAATTGAAATCATTATTATTCTAGAGCTTTTATTTTATGTCTCAGCTAGTCTGATTCCACTGGCCCTTCCCCTATCTATATTGATTTCATCGCTGATGACTTTTGGTAATTTCTCGGAGAACAATGAGCTCACCGCACTAAAATCTAGCGGACTATCATTGTATAAAATAATGAGGCCGTTGACCATCTTTGTCATAGGCCTTGCTATGTTTACTTTTTATTTTTCCAACTATGTAATACCAGTTGCCAATCTAAAATGGCATGCACTAATTTATGATATTCAAAACACTAAAATATCAAGCCTTATAAAACCTGGAGCCTACACGAAAGAAATTGACGGCTATGCCATAAAAGTTGGCTCAGGATCAAATGGACGCTATAAAGATGTAATCATTCATGACCACACGACACCGACAGAAATTAAAACAATAAAAGCAGAAGAAATAAGGATTTATAAGTCAACCAATTCACTTTATTTATTTCTTGAACTCATCAATGGAAACGTATTTGAAGAACTTGATATCCAAAATCCAATATTCTTACCTGACGGCAAGGTGCAAAACAGAACACATCTGAATCGACCATCGCGACTTTCTACATTTAAGAAAGCCACTTACAAGATAAATGTTTCTGGTTTTTCACTGCAGCGAACAGACAGCGATATTTTTAAGGATAAATACGAAATGTTAAATGTCTTCCAAATCAGCAATGCCATGGACTCATTGGAAATCAAGGAGGAGAATATGCAAAATGCGTATGAGCAGGCAAACAAAAGATCTGGGACAATATTTAACCTAAAAAACATAGAGGACGACGAAGACACCTTACAAATTAGTCCAGACATGCGTGCGATTCAAATTGCTTCTATTGGGGACCTTCAGCTCGAAAGCATCCATACGAAACTTGTCGACCAGCTGAGAAGAAAAAATACAAATCTCAAAAACCAAATTAATTATCTCTCAACCATAATGAAAGAAGAGACCAATTATTGGATTGAATTTCACAGGAAATTTGCACTCTCTTTTACTTTAATTGTACTCTTCTTTATTGGCGCTCCTTTGGGCTCAATTATTAGAAAAGGAGGATTTGGTGCACCGGTAGTTGTTGCGGCAATTATATTCATGATTTACTTTTCCATTATCACAACAGGAGAAAATCTAGTGCAATCCTATGTAATATCGCCCTTTACAGGGATGTGGATGGCATGTATCATATTCACCCCGATTGCTATCCTACTTTCTAGAAGTGCTGCAAAAGATTCGATTCTTTTCTCAAAAGAAAATTGGATTAAAGTTTTCAAAATAAAACCCAAGAAAGATGAACCTGCTGATTCTTAGCCACAAACCGCCATACCCTATTGTAGACGGTGGATGCCATGCAATGGATCGCTTTGTTCGGGACCTTTTGAAAACATTTCCTTCGGCAAAAGTTCATTACCTGTGTATTGCTACACAAAAACACCCATTTCAAGCAGATGAAATACCCAAAGACCTAAGTAAACATATTTCATTTTCTTCTGTAGAAATATCAACCCGAATCAATCCATGGACTGCATTTATTCATGTACTAAAGAATAAGTCATACCACATAAGCCGATTTAAACAAAGCCCTATTCTCGAAAAAATTGTGGCCATAACAGAAAAAGAAAGCTTGGATTATATCTTTTTTGAAAGTATTTTTTGTGGTGCCTACATAGATGAAATAATGTCTCTTTCACAAGCAAAACGTGTTTTAAGGGCGCATAATGTTGAGCATCTGATTTGGGAAAAGCTTTCCTTAAATTCAAAAAATCCATTGAAGAGGTGGTACCTGAGTCATTTATCGAAAACCCTTCGTTCCTTTGAGCTCAACTTTGTTTCCAAGAACGATCACGTATTTTCTATAGCTCCAAGTGACAATCATTACTTTAAAAATAATGGTGTTCAGCAAACAAACTATATCCCCGTCTCAATGCAAGGGAAAGAATCAAAGGCGCTAAAATCAAACGCTATATGTTTTTTGGGCGCCTACAATTGGATGCCAAATAAAGAAGGCTTGCTTTGGTTTTCTAATGAGGTTTTCCCTGCACTACTTCAGCAGCATCCTGCCCTTATACTGAATGTAGCAGGAAGCTTTTCAGAGGAAATAAAGGCACTAAGAAATAAAAAACAGATCGTATTGCATGGGTTTGTGCCTTCCTCCAAAGCATTTATTTCAAAACATGGTATTTTTATAGCCCCCATACTTTCTGGATCAGGCATAAAGATGAAGGTATTGGAAGCCATGTCTCTAGGTGTGCCATGCGTATTGAGTGCACATGCAGCAGAAGGCCTTGATTTACCAGAAATAATTCCGGTTTGCCATAACAATGAAGACTTTATTAAGCAGGTATCCTTACTTTTACAAAATGAGGACCTAGCACGAAAAGTTGGTGCAGAAGGCTTAAATTATATTAAAGAAAACTACGCGTCTGGGTTAGTCTCGAAAAAAATAAAAGACATCCTAACAAAGGCGTAAAGAAAATACTGCGTTTGATCAACCTACTATATCTCGCTCCTGCCCTGCTACTTCTTCCAGTATGTTATACATACCTCATCTATCCATTAACGCTGGTTCTTCTGTCAAAAAACAAAGACAGCAACACATTGAATTATGATAAAGAGGATCTGCCGATGCTCTCCATCATCATGGCAGCGCATAATGAAGAGCTAATCTTAAGAAAAAAACTCGATAGTATATTTTCTTCCGAATACCCAAAAAATAAACTCGAACTACTGATTGGTACCGATTGCTGCAATGATTCTACTGATGATATTATTGCCAGCTATAAAGTCGAACACCCGGAAATCCAACATGTTATTTTCAAAGAGCGCAGCGGTAAGGTTAGGATTGTCAATCAACTTGTTCAAAAGGCCAATAATGAGATATTGGTGCTCACCGATGCCAATGTCCTGTTTTCAAAAAACACCCTATTTGAGCTAGCGAAGCATTTTAAAAACAAACAAATCGGCCTTGTTGACTCACATATGAAACATTACGGACTGAGTGAGACGGGTATCTCATTTCCTGAACAGAGCTATATTTCACTAGAGGTTCAACTAAAAGATGCGGAAGGGAAACAATTCGGAAGTATGATGGGGCCCTTTGGCGGATGTTTTGCGATGAGGAAAAATTTGTTCTCAGAAGTCCCATCAAACTATCTCGTTGATGACTTTCACATCAGCATGAATGTACTCCGTCAGAAAGCCCAATGTATTCATGAGCATAAAGCAATTGTTTTCGAAGATGTTTCGAATCATTTAAGTGCTGAATTCAAAAGAAAAGTGCGTATTTCGACCGGGAATTTTCAAAACTTAGCGCACTTCAAATCAATGCTCCTAAGAGCAGATAAGGTAGCATTTGTTTTCATATCCCATAAAGTTTTAAGATGGCTTAGCCCGTTCTTTTTGTCAGTAGCGCTTATAAGCGCCTATTGCTTTAGAGTACATTCAAGCCTAAACCTATTCATTTTGACCGGATTTTGCATAGTGATTTCTCTTGTGCTGCTTGACCTTCTGCTCATGAAAATGAAATTTCATATACGCTTACTGAGATACCTAACACATTTTACATCCATGAACCTTGCTCTTTTAATAGGCTTTTTTAAATACTTAAAAGGAAATAGTGACGGAATATGGCACCGCACAGAGCGCCTTCAAAATGGATCACCGCAATAGCATAAAATGTTCATACTTATCTTTAATAAATAGAACCAGATCCATTTCGCTTGCTGTTTTTAGAAAATCCTCATTTATATTTAGAAATTGAATAAACAAATCAAACTCATCCTGGTCCAAATCGATTATATCGTAGGCAACATAGAGAGATAACAATTCACGCACTACTCTAGCCTTATTGTCCTTGTACTCCTGCTCTGCTATCCATCTTTTATTTCTCTCTTTTCTAGAGAACGCCTGATACAAGGCAGTTATAGGACTTTGCAAGACCTCTACTCCTTTAACCATTCTTGTCTCTCTTAGCGCCAATGAAGCTCTTTCTTCTTTAATTTTTGCGAGACTCTTAAGGGGTTTGATAATGACCTCATCAAATACTTGTGGTGGACGCTCTATAAACACATCAATCTGACACTGACAATTAGAATCTGCAACAACGGTAAATTTGTGCTGAGGATAACCCTTCACAGAAAGTACCATTTGGTCTTGATCTTTTGCGTAGGTGAAAAAAGAGCCATTTGGCTGACCAAAAACACCCTTACCTTCTGTTTTATTTACCACCATTAAATTGTAAAAAGATTGAGGGCGCAATGAATCGATAACCCTGCCTTTTATAAATACTTTCTCGCAAGAGGTTTGACCATATAAAAGACTTGCAGTGAGCGTAAAAAGAAAAATAAACGTATACCGCATAGACTTAGATAAAATACCACCCAAATCGACCACCATATTCCATAAAAAGATACACGGGAGCCGCAAAACAAAGCAACCAAAACAGCACAACAATGACCTTAAAAAACAATCCGGAATCTTGAACCAAAGGAATCTCTAGAACTGTATTGACATGTTCAGCAATAACGCGGTCTGTATTGGAATTCCCAAACTCTTTATACTTTTTCAAAGATGGGTTTTGATGGATGACAACAGAACGGATCCGAGCATATTCCATATCACTTAGCTCCTCATAGCTCAACTTATAAGCAATATCGTGCTCTTTTAAAGTCTTTCGAACTTGGTATCTTTTCTGGATGGAACGCACCCTAAAAGACATTAAAAATCCAAATAACATCAAGGGCCAAGAGCTCATAAAATAACCCGTCGAAATAAGTACAATTGATGAAACCAATGAGAAAATCATGAGAAAAAGATCGTGGTCATACTTCACAAGTAATCTAAATAATTGCCCACCATCTAAAGGATCGAGCGGCAACAAATTAATCATGTTTAACAAAATAAAAACAGCACTAAGCTCAAGCATCCAATTGATTTCATACTGAAATGCAAAAACTGCGCCAACCACGCCTAAAACAACCCCCGGAACAGGACCACCAAGAACAACAAGAAAGCTTTCCTTCTGAGAGTATACCTTTTTCGCACCTTGAACAAAAGCGCCCATAAGCGGTACAAACATCATTCGAACATTCTTGTATCCAAATAGCTTCATAAATAAAAAATGACCTAGCTCATGGATGAAAAGTACTAGAATTAAAAAAACAAGAAATTGAATATTCTCTGGAAATAAAATAAGAAAAGAGAGAATGAAAACAACCAAAGAAAGAAAGGTTACTGACCAATTGTTTTTAGTCTGTCGCTCTTTAAGCTTCGGTTTAGATGGATATAAATTTGAAGAGTTCTCCATTTATAATACGGGCATACCTCCTCGCATATTTTTCATTTGACTCATCATCCCTGACATTGCGCGAGGATTACTCATCATTTTCATCATTTTACGCATTTCTTCAAACTGCTTAATAAGCTTGTTAACTTCTTGTACGGTAGTACCACTGCCTTTGGCGATTCTAGAGCGTCTTGAAGCATTTAAAAGACCAGGGTTAGAACGTTCTTGCGGCGTCATAGAATGGATCATAGCCTCTATGCCTTTGAATGCATCATCAGGAATATCAGTATCCTTCATAGCCTTACCCATTCCCGGTATCATCCCCATAAGATCCTTTACGTTCCCCATCTTTTTAATCTGCTGAAGCTGAGATAAAAAATCGTTAAAGTCAAATTGGTTTTTTAAGATCTTGCGCTGAAGCTTTTTGGCTTCTTTTTCATCGAATTGCTCTTGTGCCTTTTCAACCAAAGAAACAACATCTCCCATTCCGAGTATTCGGTCAGCCATCCTAGATGGATAGAAAACATCTAAGGCGTCCATTTTCTCGCCAACACCAACAAACTTAATCGGTTTATTTACAATCTCTTTTATTGATAGTGCAGCTCCTCCTCTTGTGTCTCCATCGAGCTTGGTCAACACGACACCATCAAAATTTATGCGCTCGTTAAAAGTCTTGGCAGTATTTACAGCATCTTGACCCGTCATGGAATCAACAACAAATAATGTTTCAGCTGGATTTATGGCATTCTTTAATCCCTCTATCTCGTCCATCATTGCCTCATCTACAGCCAAACGTCCGGCGGTATCGACAATTACAACATTAAATGCCTCTGCCTTTGCTTTCTTAATCGCAGCTTGGGCGATATTGACCGGTTTTTTTTCTTCTTTATCGGAATACACCTCTATGTCAAGCTGTTCCCCTAGCACATGAAGTTGGTCAATCGCCGCTGGGCGATAAACATCACATGCAACCAATAAAACCTTCTTCTTTTTTTTGGTTGTCAAATAGTTACCAAGTTTTCCAGTAAATGTTGTTTTACCTGAACCCTGTAATCCTGACATTAAAACAACAGATGGATTAGGTTTTAAATCAAGCTCAACCTCATTCCCTCCCATCAGGCGAATCAGCTCCTCATGACAAATCTTGATCATAAGCTGACCAGGAGAAACAGAAGTCAAAACATCTCGACCTAAGGCCTTCTCCTTAATACTATTTGTGAAATTCTTGGCTGTTTTAAAATTAACATCCGCGTCGAGCAATGCCCTTCGTACTTCTTTTAAAGATTCTGCAACATTAATTTCAGTAATCTGACCCTGGCCCTTTAATACCTTAAAAGCTCTGTCAAACTTATCCGTTAAATTTTCAAACATAGACTAAAAATTGAACCACAAAGGTAGGGATAAGAATCTAAATAAATGTCTGGTAAAGCTTGAAAAAGGACGGACTTAAAAATCCGTTACCAAATTATGCTTATCAATCATTTTTCGCATATTGATCAAGGCATAACGCATTCTACCCAAAGCTGTATTGATACTGATGTCTTTTTTCTCAGCAATCTCCTTAAAAGACATGTCATTGAAGATTCTGAGCTTGATAATCTCCTTCTGAACATCTGGCAAATAATTGATTAAGTCTACCATTTGCGCTTCTAGCTCATTTTGAGTGGTTTGTTCGATGTAATTCTTTTCGCCCGAATCAATTTTATGAAAAATAGAGTAAGAGGGATCAAATGAACTAGATTCAGAAATCGTTCTCATCTTATTTTGACGACGAAAATGATCAATGACCAAGTTGTGCGCAATGCGCATGGCCCATGGTAAAAACTTACCTTCCTCATTATAATTGCCAAGTCGGATTGTGTTCACGACCTTAACGAAAGTATCTTGAAAAACATCATTTGCTAAATCGCTGTCCTTGAGTTTGGACAATATATAGCGATAAATTCTGTCTTTGTGACGCATTAAGAGCGTTTCAAAGGCTTGTTCTTTACCATTACTATATAAGACGATTAATTCACTATCACCTAAATTAGAGAGAACCATTACTTACATTTTTATGTTGAAATACAACTATTAAAAGTAAATTTGGTCTATAGGCGTTTCATTTAGAATTGGCTACTAATTTAGAACGAAAAAAGAACTCTACCAAATAATCAAGAAGTATTTAAGCAGAACATGAAAAAACAAATGCTGATTTATGGGTGGATTACATTACTGCTTTTTCCCATACCAGGATTTTTACTTCAATTCTTTATTAATGATGCTACTTTCAGTGATTTTCTGAACATAAAATCTTATTCGATTTTACATCTTTTCCTGGGGCTCGAACTCGGCGTCGTCTATGGCTTTATCTCGTATTTGTTCGTTAAGTCACCATTTTTTGAAAAATTACCAAATAGAATTGATGATTTGGTAAAAGCAATGAACTTAAAGGTACGTCATGGATTGTTTTTATCTTTTTGCGCTGCTGTTGGGGAAGAGTTACTTTTTCGGGCTGGATTACAATCCTTTCTTGGCCCCTTTTTATGCTCAATTGTTTTTGTTGCGTTACACGGTTATCTGAATCCCTTTAACCTGAGATTTTCCGTTTATGGATTAATTGTATTGCCTTTTATACTTTTGATCTCTTATGGAATGGAACCCTTCGGATTGTTATTTTGTATTGCTGCTCATTTTTCCTACGACGCAATTTTATTCACTTTCATGATAAAAGAAGACTGATGTGTTTAACTTTGCTGTCAAATTGAATACAGTGCAATTTATTTTTTTAAATATTGTAAGGTTTACATGGTTTCTAGGAGCGCTAGCGATACTGTTCGTAGACAAGCTAGATTTCCAAAGAAAAATCAATCAAATCGGAAATTCGGGATTTGATGTTGTGATGCGCTACTTGACACATGCCGGTGACGGAATTTTCGCTCTTTTGGTTTTTATCGCTTTATTATTTATTCGAATCAAAACTGCAGTGATAGCGCTTATTTGCTTTGGACTTACCGCAGGAGTTGTTCAGCTCCTCAAACATACCGTTTTTGTGAAGATGAAGCGTCCGTTTTACTTTCTTCAAAGTGAAGCTAATTTCAGAATCATTGATGATTTCACCTACCACACCTCAAATTCCTTTCCTTCAGGGCACGCGGCCAGTATTTTTGCAATTTGTACTGTAATCGCTTACCAATATAAGTCAAAGCTGAGCGTACAACTTCTGTTGGTTATTTTCGCTATTCTAGTGGCATTGACAAGAGTTTATCTGTGTCAGCATTTCCTTCAAGATATCATTGCAGGCTCATTAATCGGCACCCTAATTGCATATTATGGCTCTATTTTCCTTGAATCTAAATGGAATCATCTAGAAAAACCTTTGCGTCTTAATTAATATTGAAAGCAAATATTTACATATACCTCTTTGTGATCACTGCTGTGCTCATCCTACCCTTTTTAGGTGCTTTTCATCTATTTGATTGGGATGAGGTCAATTTTGCAGAGTGTGCAAGAGAGATGATTCAAACCGGGGATTACACGCAAGTAATGATAAACTTCGTTCCATTTTGGGAGAAACCACCCTTATTCATTTGGATGCAGGCCATTTCTATGAAAGCTTTCGGCATAAGTGAATTTGCAGCGCGACTCCCGAATGTTTTTGCAGCCTTCTTTACCTTTCTTTTTCTTTTTCAAGCTGGTAAAGAACTAAAGAATGCGAAGCTAGGATGGATTTGGGTAATCGCTTATGCCGGCTCCTTCCTTCCCAATATTTATTTTCATTCAGGTATCATTGACCCATGGTTTAATCTCTTTATTGTCACGGGACTTTATTTTGGCTTTAAAGGGCTGAAGGGTGGTCAGCTTAAATACTATTTAATATCTGGAACACTTATTGGTCTATCGATTCTAACAAAAGGACCGGTAGGCCTTATATTATTCTCCGTCCCGCTAGTTCTTTTTATTCTATTCAACCGAAAAGAGGCACTACCGAAGGTGGCAGGAATATTATCCTTTATTATAAGCTTTCTCTTGATTGGAGGTCTTTGGTTCTTTTTACTATTGGTACAGGGGAAAGAACAAGTAATTTATGACTTCATGGATTATCAGATTCGTTTGTTTCAGACAAAAGATGCAGGTCACGGAGGACCATTTTATTATCATTTCTTGGTTTTACTACTCGGCTGCTTTCCCGCTAGCTTTATTGCATTAAGAAGGTTTTCATTTAAACCAAAATATTCCTTTGAATTTTTAATGGCATTAACGCTCCTATTTACACTTCTATTATTTTCCGTGGTTCAAACAAAAATCATTCATTATTCCTCTCTTTGCTATTTTCCAATAACATTTTTAGCAGCCTCCTATATTTTTGACAAATTAGAAAATAAATCCTCTTTAAAAGCTAGCGCAAAAACCGTTCTTATCGGTCTCTTTGTATTAGGCGTTATTTTTACACTTGTGGGCTGGGCATTAAATCACCCAGAGTTTATATTGAAGAACTTCAAAACGGATTCATTCACAACAGACTCACTTGGCCAGGATTTGAGCCCCAGTCTGCTATTTTATCTCCCCGGCATTTTTGTTCTTTTAGCTGTGCTCCTGCTCTATTTTAATTACCTGAAAGAACAGCGTGCATTGGTTCTTTTAGGAGGAAGCCTAACAGTGGCCGTTGGTATTCTCACCTTAATTCCTTTAGTGCAAAGAATAGAGAATTATTCTCAAAGGGGACATGTAGCGCTTTGTGAATCCGCCCGCAGACAACATGATAATGTCCTTATACATCCAATAGGTTTCAAATCTTTTGTACCCCTTTTCTATGGCTTACAGTCAGGTACGATTATGAAAAATGAACTAGAGGCAATGGATGAATTTAACTTAGTCAATTCCAGAGGATTAAATAAGCCTGTACTCTTTACCTCTAAAGCCTATAAGAAAAAAGAGATTTTGGCGCTATACCCCAAATTAATATGCATCGAAGAACAGGGAGGATTCTGTCTTTACGGTAAAAAAGACAACGTATTATTGAAATAATCACCAGACCTAAGCATAAATATCATGAAGGTCAGCATAGATTAATTAAATTTGTAAAAAATTCAAGAATGCCAAAAATTTCATCTAAGGCTATTGATATGCCTGAGTCACCAATTCGAAAATTGGTACCGTTTGCTGAAGCTGCAAAAAGCAAAGGGCGAACTGTTTATCATTTAAATATAGGTCAACCTGATATTGCTTCACCAAAAGCTGCTTTAGATGCAATTAAAAATATTGACCTTGAGGTAATCGAGTATAGTCACTCTGCAGGTTTTGAGAGTTATAGAAAAAAGCTAGCAGAATATTATCAAAAGAATGATATCAACGTTACAGCAGAGGATATACTCATTACTACAGGTGGTTCCGAAGCCTTATTGTTTGGGCTTATGACTGCTTGCAACGCGGATGATGAAGTAATTATACCTGAACCATTTTACGCCAACTATAATGGCTTTGCGATGAGTGCAGGGCTCAATGTGGTGCCAGTATCCTCATCAATTGAAGAAGGGTTTGCGCTCCCTCCCATTTCAGAAATTGAAAAGAAAATAAGCAATAAAACCAAGGCCATTGTCATCTGTAACCCTGGAAATCCAACGGGCTATGTCTATTCGAAAGAAGAATTACACAAATTAAGAGATTTGGTGCTCAAGCATGACCTCTTTTTGTTCGCAGATGAGGTCTATAGAGAATTTTGTTACGATGGTGCAACACCGACATCGGTGATGCAGCTAGATGGAATTGAACAAAATGTATTGATGATCGATTCTGTCTCTAAGCGTTATTCAATGTGCGGCGCTCGAATTGGAGCACTTGTTTCAAAAAACAAGTCCGTCATTGCTGCAGCGCTCAAATTTGGTCAAGCTAGACTTTCTCCTCCGACAATTGACCAAATAGCGTCAGAAGCTGCTTTAGACACACCTCAATCCTATTTTGATGAGGTTCAGGCTGAATATGTCGAAAGAAGAAATATAATGGTTGATGGACTCAATAGCATTCCAGGAGTTTTCTGTCCAAAACCCAAGGGCGCTTTCTATTGCGTTGCACAGTTTCCTGTAGATAATGCTGAGAAATTTTGTCAATGGCTTCTTGAAGAATTTGAATATGAAGGCCAGACTGTTATGATGGCACCAGCAAATGGATTCTATTCAAGTAAAAATTTAGGGCTCAAAGAGGCAAGGATTGCCTATGTGCTGAAAAAAGATAGCCTCGTTAAGGCCGTCGAAGTGCTTAAACATGCCCTTAAAGCCTACCCAGGAACACTTGAGGAATCACTGCAAGTAGAAACACAAATAAAGGGTTAACAAATTCTGATTCGAATGCTTAGGGCTCCTTTGAATTTAATATCTTTAATTCAATGAATTTTGTAATTGTAGATGTTGAGACCACTGGAGGCAGTCCAAAAAACTCTAAGATCACTGAGATCGCAATGTACAAGTTTGATGGGAATACAATCATTGATGAATTCAGCTCTTTGGTTGATCCAGAAATGGAAATCCCGGAATTCATTGTGCGCTTGACAGGAATAACAAATGACCACGTAAAAAACGCACCTAAATTTTACGAAATAGCGAAACAAATCATTGAATTCTGCAAGGACACCATATTTGTCGCCCATAATGTCTCGTTTGATTATGGAATGTTTCGCTCTGAATTTAAAAATTTAGGCTTTGATTTCCGTAAACCACATCTTTGCACTGTAGAATCTGCGAGAAAAATAATACCCGATCACGCCTCCTACAGCCTTGGTAAGCTGAGTAGAGCGCTTGGCATTGTGATAAAAAACAGGCACCGTGCGGGTGGTGATGCTCTCGCCACAACAAAGCTCTTTCAGCTGCTCTATGAAAAGGATAAAAAAATGCTTGAGTCTTTTATTAAAGAGGAGCTCAATCCAAAAAACATACATCCGAACCTAGATATGGATAGCATTGATGAGCTTCCATCTAAAGTTGGGGTTTATTTTTTTTATAATGAATTCAATCAGATCATCTACATTGGCAAAAGTATTTCTATTAAAAATCGGGTACTACAGCACCTACGCAATAAAAACTCGAGTAAGGCAATCCGTATGGGAGAAGAAATTGCAAGAGTAGAATATGAGCTGACTGGCTCAGAATTAATCGCCCTATTGTTTGAATCGGAGCTCATCAAGAAACATCAACCAAAATTCAATCGAAAGCTAAGAAAAAGCCGATTCCCTTATGGCCTTTTTGACACCCTCAATGACAAGGGCTATATTGAATTGCAGGTTGTATCGATTTCAAAGACGGAAGCTGAACCCCTATTGCATTTTACAAGCAAAAAAGAAGGTGTAGATTTTTTAATGAATTTAACTGATAAGTATGAACTATGTCAGCAGCTTTGTGGTTTATACAATAGTAATTCGGGATGCTTTCAATATGAGCTTAAATCATGCAAAGGTGCTTGCGTTGGTAAAGAGCGTGCTGATGATTATAATGCGCGAATTCAAAAGTTTATAGATGGATTAACTTATGACCATAGCTCATTCATCGTTATGGAGAAAGGAAGATCGAGAAATGAAAAAAGCGTGGTATTGCTTGACAAAGGGAAGTTTAAGGGATATGGTTATATCCCCTATCCTATATTTAAACAAGATACGAGCCGATGGATGGAATTTATTCAGACCCTAAAAGAAGACCGAGATACGAAGTCGATCATTAATGGCTACCTAAGAAAGAAAGACAACTATAAAAGAATAGAGCTTTAACAAAACATGAAAGGAATATGCACTGTATTAGGCACAGGGACATCTCAAGGAGTTCCTGTTATTGCGTGTGACTGTCACGTTTGCAGCTCCGAAGACCCAAAAGACAATAGAACACGATCAGCGGTTATGTTTAGTGTAAATAATGAGAACCACGTCATTGATGCCGGCCCTGACTTTAGACATCAGATGCTCAGAGAAAAAGTAAAAACACTAAAATCGGTAATCTTCACGCATGAGCATAAAGATCATGTTGCTGGGCTCGATGATGTAAGGGCATTCAATTTCAGAGAAAAAAGACATGTAAATGTATACGCAAATGAACAAGTACAAATCGCACTTCGTAAAGAGTACCACTATATTTTTGCAGAAAAAACGTATCCAGGATCCCCAAAAATAAACGTTGAATCAATTGATCACGAGTCATTTGAAATAGACGCTGGAGTAAAGCTCACCCCTATTGAGGTCATGCACTACAAGCTCCCTGTTTTAGGATATAGAATCGGAGATTTGACGTATATCACCGATGCAAAAACAATAACAGAAGCAGAGAAGGAGAAAATAAAAGGAAGCAAAACTTTAATTGTGAATGCACTAAGAAAGGAGCCGCATATGTCACATTTTAATCTTGAAGAGGCGCTTGAATTCATCAAAGAAATCTCTCCGGAAAAGGCATACCTAACGCATATTTCTCACCTTTTTGATACCCACAAAAACATAGAATCTCAGCTTCCTGAGGGGGTTTTCGCCGCATATGACGGGTTGAAAATACCTTTCGATTGTTAATTAACATTGAAATGGTGAAACTATAACGACCTGTATGTTTTATAGACCTGTAAAACGAATATTTTAGAAGCGTGAGTAAAGAAAAGTTCATAGACATAGAAAAGCTAATTGAAAGCAAAAACCCTCGCCTGCTTAAGCTTTTACCAAAATTTATCCTACGCTATTTAAAAAATATTCTGCACGAAAGAGAAATTAATGAATTTCTTGAAGCGCATGGAGATAAACAAAATGAAGAATTTTGTCATGAGGTTATGCGCTACTTTAATATTGAAGTAGAGCTTCATGGTGTTGAAAACATACCTAAAGAAGGTCCAGTAATCCTTGCCATGAATCACCCATTAGGAGGTATGGACGGAATTGCATTCATATCAGCATTTAGTGCCTACCGCACGGATATCAAATTTATCGTCAACGACATTTTGCTGAACTTAAAAAATCTATCAGATCTTTTTGTGGGTGTCAATAAGCATGGTAAAAACAAAGTGTCTGTTAGAAAGCAAATCAATAATGCCTTCTCCTCTGAGGGCGTTCTATGTATATTTCCAGCGGGACTTGTAAGCAGGAAATTCAAGGGTGAAATAAGAGATTTGGAATGGAAGAAAACTTTTGTCACCTATGCACGTTCTAAAAAAAGGCCGGTAGTTCCTATATATATTGACGGTAAGCTGTCAAGGTTTTTTTATGGGCTATATAGGCTTCGGAAGTTTTTAAGAATAAAGGCAAATATTGAAATGCTCTACCTGTCGAACGAAATGTTCAAACAACGAAATAGAACCATACATTTTCATGTAGGAAGACCTATTGATGGATCTAATTTCAGACCTGAGCTTAACGAATATAAAGCCGCACAAGAATATAAAAAAGAGGTTTATTCAATCAAATCCAACCTATGATGGACACAATAGCACCAATTGCAAAAGAATTACTAAAAAAAGAGCTCAATGAAAAGCAATTCATTCGGCAAACCCGAAAAGGAGGAAATGAAATCTATTCTGTAGATATCCATTCCGCCCCGAATGTCTTAAAAGAAATTGGTAGACTTCGTGAAGTAACCTTTCGCGCCTCTGGAGGAGGAACTGGAAAAGCGCTTGATCTCGACCATTACGATACAGACGAAATATGCTATCAACAGCTCATTGTTTGGTCACCTGAGGATGAAGAAATTATCGGTGGATATCGATATATAAAGTGTGCAAATGCCATACAAAACCTTCCCGATATTCACTTATCCACCAAGCACTATTTCAGCTTTACAAGCGCTTTTGTTTCAGATTATTTACCATATACTATTGAGTTAGGTAGAAGCTGGGTACAACCTGATTATCAACCATCTGTAAACCCTAGAAAAGGATTATTTGCCCTAGATAACATTTGGGATGGGCTGGGTGCGATTATTAAATTTAATCCAGAAATAAAGTACTTCTTCGGTAAAGTCACTATGTATCCTAATTACAATACAGAGGCACGTAATTTTTTATTGACGTTTATGCATACCTATTTTCCAGATGACGCAGATTTAATTTCACCACATAACCCGCTGGATTATCGAGCAAATCAAAATGAATACCGTGCAATTATTGAAAATTTAGATTTCTCAGAAGCATATAAAAAGCTTAATGCATTTGTTAGAGAAAGAAAAGAGTTCATCCCGCCCCTCATTAACATTTACATGAATCTATCTCCAAGTATGCGCACATTTGGTACTGCCCTAAATGAAGATTTTGGAAATGTTGAAGAAACAGCAATACTGGTTACAATTGAAGATATTTACGAGGACAAAAAAGAACGACACCTTAATTTCTAGAAAATTCTTTTACTCTGAAAAAAATCCTCCATTGATTTTGCACCAGATAGCTTGATCAATCTCAATTTTAGCCTAGAGATGCGAACATCAATGTGTTTCGTTTTCAGTCTCCTAGCTATTTCAATAGAAGATTTGCCGTAAAAATATTTCATTTTTAGAATGAGCGCATCCTTTTTAGACAATAAACCCAACAAATGATTCATTGCAGCAATAGGGTCTTCAGAAGCTTTTGGGTTCAAAATAAATTCTATAGAATCATCTTCGTCAGAATAATTTTCTAAGCTTAGTGATGTGAAACCTTCATGTGCAAATTGAATTTTTCTCTTTGCATTTCTCTTTCGTAAAGCAGATTTACAATAATTAGACACAACAGCCTTCAACCAGCCTGCCGTATTTAGAAGATCCAAATCACTTTCGTAATTTGACTCTACCAGAATAAGCAAATGGATTAAAAAATCTTGATATACATCTTGTGCTTCCTGTCTAACAGAGAAATGCTTTCCAATTACGCTGATAAATAAGGAATCATACCGATTTAAAAGCTCATTAAATACAGTATGGTGTTCCCTTTGGCTCATTTAGCTATGTTGAAAAGTGCTCTTGTCTTGAAATTAATTGTTCTACTCCATTAACGCTAAATTTGGAAAATTCGTTCATCGCGCTTAATTGGTTTAACATTTTTTGTAGAATAGCTGAGACATCAGATTTGTCAGCACGAATCAAAAAAGTGCTTTTATTGAACTTTTTCAGCACATATACTAAATGAGATATTTCTTTGCGAATATCTTGCGCAACCATACCTACTGGATATAAAAAGGCATAGGTATCGTTTTCTTGCTTGGAGGAAAATTGCGCCTCTTCTCTAATAAAATTGGGGTTCTGATTTGTTTGTGCGAAAACATATGCTTGATACAATAGCTCAGAGGGATCACCGACAACAAGTGTGTTCTTGAGCTTTTTATTGTGATTGACAACTACACTTAAAGCAAATGAAAGCTCATTTAGGCTATAGTTTCCATTGTAATCTATGGATACGTCATTTAATAAAAGCTGATGTGGTTCATTCTCCAGAAAAGGATTCTTCTTTTTAAAGGTTAGTGACTGAACAGGAAGCTTAGAAAAACGAATAATATCGGCTGAATATAAATTTGCATGATTTCCTAAAAGCAATATAGAATCGAAAGTAAATTTACGCATAGGCAAGGCTATTTGAGGTTCTAACGCAATTTCTTGAAAAATATAACAGGGAAACACATAAAATGTAAAAGAAAGCAATTATTTTTATTCTATACCGTTAAACGCTATATGACAAAGTCTTTGTTGCTCCTCTTACTAGCCACAATATGCTTCAATACGCATGCCCAAAACCATTACTTTGGACGCAATAGCTTCCCTTTTTTAAATTCTATTTATTCTGCGAGATCTGCAGGCTTCGGTAGTAACCTAATCACAATTAGAGATGGTGATCTTGGACTGAGTGCTGCAAACCCAGCCCTACTATCCGAAAAAAGCATTCACAACCTTCAAATAAATCAAGCCCTTACCCCTGCCGGTGGTCAGCTGGGCATGGTTGGCTACGCCTTCAAATCAAAAATCGGCTTGCTTTCACCAGTTATAAAATTTCAAAATTACGGAGGATTTCAAGGGACAGATGAATTGGGAAATGAAACCAATAAGTTTTCTGCCATTGACTATACGATAGGTGTTAATTATGGCACCTCGCTCGGTAAAGTAATCAACGTGGGTTTTGGCTTACATCTAATTGGCTCTCACCTAGAAACATATTCATCTCTTGGTGTCTGCGGTATTTTTGGGGCTAACTATAAACATCCTACACAAGATTTTTCTGCCTCATTTGTTGTTAAAAACATTGGTGTACAGTTATTCAACTATACTGACACAGAAAGACTTCCTTTACCTGCCGAGGTTCAAGCGGGAATAAGCTACAAGCTCAAACATGCCCCTTTTAGAATATCTGTATTAGGTCATCACTTAAACCATTGGAGAATTCTTTACGAGGACCCGACAGCGCAGCCTACCATAGACGGACTAACGGGCGATACTATTCCTGTTCAGATTGCGGGATTTGGAAAAACCCTGGCCAGTCACTTCTCCTATGCCTTAGAGCTACTTGCCTCAGACAACCTACATTTTAGAGCAGGATTTGATTATATGCGAAGAGCACAAATGAAACTATTGGATCGCCCTGGATTGTCGGGGTTCTCATTTGGGATCGGACTTAAACTCAAGAAAATCCGACTAGACTATGGGGTTTTACTCGTCTCAAAAGCCGGACAGAATCATTATCTAGGATTGTCAACAAACATAGATAGCTGGAAGAAAAAACGATTCTAATAGAGCACAGAGAAGATTCAGACTTTACCATATACCATAAGAATACCTTACCTACTATTCCTTGATTATTTTTTGAGTCATCCAAACTTCATCAATCTTCACTTTGATAAGATAAACACCAGGATTCAACGTTTTTAAATCTATTTTGGAATCAGATTGTAGTTTACCTTCAAAAATTAAATTTCCGTTTAGTCCGCACATCTGGTATTGTATTTCATTATTCATCTGACTATCAAATTCGACACTAATAAAATCAGATGCTGGATTTGGAGATATTGTCACTGTTTTATCTGAGGTGACTTCAATTAACGTAGCATTGCCGCAGGATTGAAGTACATTGAATTTTATTTGCAATGAATCAATTGGCTCAATTCCTGCGTTATTATAGGTTCTCACAGAGGCCAGAAATGACGGAGAACCGAAAACATCATTGGGTTGTGCCACCTTTACATAGGCAAAAAGTGAGGAGGTACCGTTCGGGGCGCATCGTGTATCAGCCCCTACAATATTTGCACCTTGCAAAGCAGCCATAAGCTTGCATGAGAGATTGCCTGTTTCATTCAAAAAAGCTGACTCCATCGCATCGAGTACACCTTGCCCAAGCAGAATATTGCCTTGAATAGCATAGTTTGGACCTAAAATATGATTTTTATAATCATCCGTAGAAGTTCCTGTAAATCCTGCTGATTCAGGAGAGCCATTGTTGTAGGAGACAATACCATACTGACGTCTTTCCGGTTGATTTTGAACGTCATTTTCGATCAGCCACGCTATTACTTCATTAGGAGTGCTTCCGGCATTCATCTGATTGGTTGCATTATTCTGATTTTCAGGTATGTACCATGCTTGTGTATTGATTGCACCTACACCTGGAATAAGCTGGCCTATAAAATCATCACTTGGTAATCCGAATTGAAAAAGGTCAACGCATGAAGCTCCTGCACTTCCGACCTCCCCCGTAACAGAATCAACAGCGACAATCGAAAAGGTATCTTGGGAGAAAGTATTATTAATTGAGATTAAAAGTACTGAGGTAATGATAAATATTGACTTCATAATATTTTTTATTGCATTTAACATTTTAGCTAACCTAGTGCTAAAGATACATCTTTATATTTCGTTTGTAAAGTGTTGTTGGGGTTGGTGTTGCTGAGTAATCCTGTTTGTATTTCAAAACTTCAGAGCATAAAAAAACCCCCAACTACAATGTAGTC
>CAJXDT010000038.1:0-23146 GCA_913052055.1 uncultured Cryomorphaceae bacterium | reverse complement strand
GTAAAACCCCAAAGGAATATGATAAAATGGAGTAAAAGATGGTACTTATATTTGGTCAGCACGTGTTATTTCTTTTTTGACCATTCAATGATAGACTTCTCATTCATATCGACATATCTCGCACTATCGGATTTTTTTGCAGCTTCCAAAGAACGCTTTGCAGCCGCAATTGCTTGATCGTATTTTCCGAGATTTGCGTATAACTCAGCTTGAACCCTTATCATCCAATAAGCAGATTCTCCTCGCATCTCAATAGCTTTAGTAATCCAAACCAATGCTTTTTCCGCATCCAAACCTTCCGCTAAATAATATTTTGCTGATTTGTAATAATCAGATGCGCTTGGACCAGCCATTACTGATGCTATACTTTTTACGACTTGGTCCTCCGTTTGAAGTGTAAATGGATAAGAAACCCTCACCTGGTCCCATGAAATATTTAATGTTGCGCCTTTTGTACCAATATCATCAATGGCAATCGTCATGGTTTCGAATGGAATTGTCAATGGTGTAATTTGAGCCTTTAATCTACAGGCCACTTTTGATTCGTCCCACGTATCAGGTGTTCCCCAATTACTGGTTTCTTTATAAAAAACAAGCTCCCAACTTTTCTCACCAGGGATTGCAAACAAAGCATATTCACCTTTAGTTAGTGTGTCTGCACCAAAATAAACATCTTCCGAAATATCGATTGTCGAATTTTTATTGGCACCTAAACGCCATGTTTTATCAAACGGTACAACATTGCCAAATACGATACGGTTCCTTTTGGAAGGACGTGAATAGTCTACAGTGATATTTGTCAAGCCGACTGTCTGTGTAAAATTACATCTCGGACTGAGTTGAGGTGTTTCTACCTGAGAAAAGCCCGTTAAAGAGAGTAAAACAAAAGAATAAACAGTAATAAGTGATTTCCAATTTAACAACATAGGTGATTCAATTTATAGGTTTGTAATGAAATTAAGTAGCGTAAATGTAAGACCAATCCAATAGATATTAACAATCTAGTATGGTAAAAATTATTTTCGTTGATTTTATTCGCCCGGTAAATCTTTAAATTTAAGTACTTAAGTACCATGCTATGGACGAACTTGGAGAAAATAGGGAAGAGTTGGATGAAGAATTAGAGCGATTTATCACACTACTAAATCAGCTACTTCCCCATTATCATTCCCTTTTAAAAAAAGATGAGCTAGATACAGACGAAAAAACGCGTCTTGGAGAGATAGAGCATTACCTAATTGGCGTGAATTCAAAAATCATGGAAATCAAAGGGAAGCTTGAACAGGATGTATTTGGACGTTCAATTGACAGGTATTACAAGCTAAAAGATTTAGCCTATGGTGGTGATCCGCATTCAAAATTAAAACTTGAAAAAATGCGCGATGAACTTACAGAATCACTCAAATCTGGAGAGCTAATCAATTTTAATTAAAGACTTCCTTTCAAGATTATACTAATTTTACAGCATGGAAACAGGTCGTAATTCACGTATCCTCATTATTGGCGGTGGAAGCTGGGCTACTGCGCTTATTAAAATTCTTAGCCAAAATCAAAATACTTTATCCTGGTGGATGAGAGATGAAGCTGCTATTGAGCACTTGAAGCTGCATTCGCATAATCCAAAATACCTTCAGTCTGCTGAATTCAATACAGAAAACATAATTATTTCCTCGGACCTCAGCGCATTAATCAAGGATGCACAAACAATTGTAATGGCTGTACCTTCTGCTTTTGTTCATGAAACATTTAAAGACATCACGCATGCGGCATTAAAGGATAAAATTGTATTCTCCGCATTGAAAGGAATGATCCCCGAAATGAACGTAATTCCGGCGCGTTATCTGCATAAAAACTTTGGAATACCTTATTCTAAAATCGGTATTATTTGTGGACCTTGTCACGCCGAAGAGGTTGCAATGGAAAGACTTTCTTATTTAACGGTAGCTTGTTCAGAAATGAATGTAGCCAGTGAAATGGCCAAAAAATTAGAATGCCGGTACATCAGAGCTTCTGTATCTGATGACTTATTTGGTACCGAATTCTCTGCCATACTAAAAAATGTATATGCACTTGCTACCGGAATTTCAGCAGGTTTAGGTTATGGAGATAATTTTCAGGCGGTATTGATTTCGAATTCCATTCGGGAGATAGAAAGCTTTATAGATGCTTTGCATCCGATACATAGAGATACTAAAACGAGTGCATATCTCGGTGACCTTTTAGTAACCGCCTATTCAAAATTCTCAAGAAATAGAACTTTTGGTTTCATGATTGGAAAAGGATATTCAGTAAAGGCAGCGAAACTTGAGATGAATATGGTAGCCGAGGGATATTATGCAGTAAAATCTCTACATTCCATAAAAAAGGAATTTAAGGTAGATATGCCCATATTAGAATTCGTGTACAATGTTCTTTATGCGGGTAAATCTGCTAAAAAAGAGTTGAACTTCTTAACAAATAAATTAGACTAATGGAGCCAAATAACGATTCGATTCTCGTTTTTAAATTTGGAGGTGCATCTGTAAAAAGTGCTGAAGCCATAAATAATGTAATCGATATTTTAAAGCTTTATGCAAATCGAAAAATCGTGGTTGTGGTATCCGCAATGGGCAAAACAACAAATCAGCTAGAAAGCCTATTTGATGCCGCACTCAACCAAGAAAAGGATTTGTTCATTTCCAGAAAAGAAACACTTTATCAATTCCATCTTGAAATTATCAATGCACTTTTTTCAGACGATGCGCATGAAAGCATAAAAAATGAAATAGACCTTGTCTTTGCCGGGATAATGGATTTTTACCATAAAAAAAGTGATAAATCTCAAAGCCAACGCTATGATGCCTTTATTTCATTTGGCGAGCATTTATCTAGTAAGATTCTTCAGTTCAAAATAAAACAAGAACTGAATAAAAGTATATGGTCAGATGCTAGAAAGTTGATCAAAACAGATGATCATTTTCAAAGGGCGAATGTAGATTGGCCCACATCTATCAAATTGATTCAGGAGCACTGCCAAGCAAAACTAGATGCTAATAGGATTATTGTCACGCAAGGATTCATCTCTTCCAACGATTCAGGAGAGACCACCACACTAGGCAGAGAAGGGTCGGATTACAGCGCTGGCATTTTCGCACACGCATTGGATGCCGAATCTGTAACAATTTGGAAGGATGTACCTGGAATGCTGAATGCAGACCCCAAATTTTTCGAGGATACACAGAAGCTAGATCGGATATCATTCAGAGAAGCCATTGAACTCTCCTATTATGGTGCAAGTGTAATTCACCCAAAGACGCTTAAGCCTCTTCAGAATAAGCAGATCCCACTTTATGTTAAGTCATTTATGAATCCTACAGATGATGGGACGACAATCGATGTTGACACGTCAAATGACCATATGATTCCATCCTTTATTTTTAAAAAAAATCAGGTGCTTTTTTCAATCACGCCAAAGGACTTTTCTTTTTTAATTGAAGCGAACCTTAGTGACATATTCCTAAAACTTTCCATGGCCAAGGCGGAAATTAATATCATGCAAAACTCAGCATTGAGCTTCTCTTTTTTAGTAGACCACGATCCAAACAAAATCAAATTGATTATTGAACAGCTCAGCCCATCATATGAGGTAAAATACAATACAGAACTAGAATTAGTGACAGTTCGTCACTATGATCAAAAAACAAATGATTTTGTTTGTAAAGGAAAAAAAATATTGCTCCAACAAAGAACAAGAAGGACAGCGCGGTTTGTTTTAGGTGGGTAAAATACCTCCTATTAGGTATATACGTTATTTATATATAGGATTATATTTGCAGTCGATATTCAAATGGACTTAGCAATCTTTGTAATTTGAGTAAAAGATAGAAATACTATTCTATTCAAGAGGCCTTGAAGCAAACTGAAAAATCATAGAATAAAAAATAAAATGAATCTAATAAAACAAATATCAGTCGGTTTTTTCATCCTAATTATGGTGTTTATAGGAGGTTGTGGAGACAAAAAACCGACAAGCGAAAAGAAAAGTATTATTTGTACAACAAATGTAATTGCTGATGCGATCAGTAATATTCTACCTCCAAATTTCGAGGTGATCTCTTTAATGGGTCCGGGTGTTGATCCACATACATACAAAAGCAAAACTTCAGAAATAAAGAACATGCAAGATGCCGATGTAATTGTATACAATGGTATCGATTTTGAATCTAATTTGATTGATGCTATTGAGGAAATTGGAAAGTCTGGTTTTGTGATTAGTCTTGGAGACCTTGTTCCAAAGAACAGATTAAGAAAAACAACCGATTTTGGTTCAGCTTACGATCCGCATTTTTGGCATGATGTGAATTTATTTTCAACATCCGTTGGTATGGCTGGTGAACAACTGTCCCAAAAATTCCCAAATTCAAAAGAGTACATTGACTCAGCAACCGCTGCTTACACTAAAAAACTACTTGAGACAGAAAGCTATGTACGCAGTCAAATATCGAAAATCCCAAATAATGCCCGGGTCCTAATTACGGCCCATGATGCTTTTGGCTACTTCGGAAGGTCTTTCGGAATAGAGGTCAAAGGTATTCAAGGAATTTCAACAGCCTCCGATATTTCTATTCGGGGCATCACTGAATTGACTGACTTCATCGTATCGAGAAATATACCTTCAATCTTTGTTGAAAATTCGGTTTCACAAAAAAACATCAAATCCGTTATTGAAGGATGCGCATCCAAAGGATTAAATCTAACCATTGGCGGAACATTGTATAGTGATGGATTGGGAGATATGAATAGCGGTGCGGATACCTACATTAAAATGATCACAAAAAACACGAATTCAATCGTTAGTGCATTAGGAAAATGATTAAAAAAGTAAATAACCCAATACTTGAGGTGCGCGACTTAACAGTTGCCTATGATCGTAAAACCGCGCTTTGGAATGCTGATTTTGGCATCCCAAAAGCGAGAATGGTAGGATTAGTAGGGCCCAATGGAGCTGGCAAATCTACCTTACTAAAATCACTAATGGGACTTTTACCTAATTCAAGCGGTTATGTTAAATTTTTTAATAAAAACCTCGAAAAGGTTAGAGAGAAAATCGCTTATGTACCTCAAAAAGATTCTGTAGACTGGGATTTTCCAGCAACAGTTTTTGACATTGTTGAGATGGGGCGTTACGGTAAAAAGAACCTATTTAAGCGAATCAGTAAAGAGGATAAAAAAATCGTAACTGAGGCGCTAATAAAAGTAAAAATGTTGGAGTTTGCTCAGCGCCATATTTCTGAGCTTTCCGGAGGACAACAGCAAAGAGTATTTATTGCAAGAGCATTGGCACAAGAGGCTGAAATATATCTGATGGATGAGCCCTTTTCTGGTGTTGATATGGCGAGCGAAAAAACAATTGTCGATATTTTGACCGAACTTCAAAAGGAAGGAAAAACAATTTTTGTTGTGCATCATAATCTTCAAACGGCCAGTGAGTACTTCGACTGGATGATTCTAATCAATAAAAGAATTGTAGCAAGCGGCCCAATTGCAGATGTTTTCACTTCTGAACTTCTACAAAAAACATACGACGGCAACCTTACATCACTTGAGAAAATTGGACAAAACTTCAAGAACCAACAATATCCAATAAGAGAATCATAAATGGATTTTTGGAGTGACTTTTTATATTTCTTTTCGTTTCAAGACACAAATATTAATAATGTTCTACTAGGAACCATAATACTCGGTTTTACCTGTGGAATTGTAAGCATTCTTGTTGTTTTGAGTAAAAAAGCACTCATCGTAGATGCTATATCTCATGCTGTACTGCCGGGTATTTGTATCGGATTTATGTTTACGGGTGTTAAAAACCCCATCTATTTAGGTATTGGCGGAATGGCCGCGGGAGCTGTTGCTGTATATTTAGTAGATTGGATTTCCCGAATATCACGGATTAAAAAAGACGCGTCAATAGCGATTGCCTTGTCTGTTTTATTCAGTCTAGGAGTTATTCTTTTAAATATTATTCAACATTCAGGAAATAGTAATCAAAGTGGTTTAACTGATTTTTTATTTGGAAAAGCAGCAACAATTATTCAATCCGATTTATACGTTTTCGGAGTTGTTTTTACGATTGTAATACTTATTCTAATTGTCTTTTATCAGCACCTAAAGATTGCATTGTTTGATGCGGGGTTTGCAAAGGCTATTGGTCTCAGTGAAAGACTAACTCAGGGATTGATATCTGGTCTCGTAATTATAAGCACTGCTGTGGGCATCCAGACAGTCGGAATTATTTTAATGAGCGCTCTTCTTATTACACCTGCTTCCACGTCTCTTTTTTGGACTAATAACTTTAAAAAAGCAATTTTACTATCGGGTTTATTTGCAACTTTGAGCAGTGTTGTAGGTGTTTTTATTTCCTATTTATCTTCAGATATGCCCACTGGACCTTGGATAATCGTTATGCTCTCCTTTTTTGCTTTATTCTCTGCTTTTCTGTCTAACCAGGGAGTGATAACAAAAAAAATAAAAACCCTTAATGAAAAACAAAGAATGCTTTCCGATAATTTACTCAAAGCCCTCTATGAAAGTGGGCTAAAGAATAATGAAATCAAAAAAGCCAGGACCCTGAGGGAAATTTGTGATACTTATCCAATATCCTTAAATGATTTACGTAAAGGGCTTCATAGTTTAAAAATGAATAAATATCTCAAAAGTATTAATGATTCATTCAGTCTTACAGATAGCGGGGTTGATCAAGCAAAAAACATCATTCGAGAATACATAATGCAGGAGATTTACATGGAAAAACATATGCAAGTAGACCCTGATCGTGTGCATACTATTTTAGCTACTGGTGAGTATGATATCACCCCCGAAATGGAAGCGGAATTCATTAAAAAAATGGATGCAAAAATGAATGATTTAGACAACATAAGTGAAAAATAAAATTAATGTTTGATTTTTGGATCATATTCACAGCTTGCCTGATAGCCATAAACTCTAGTTTACTAGGGAGCTTTTTGGTTTTAAGAAAAATGAGCTTAATTGGTGATGCTTTATCCCACTCCGTACTACCTGGAATAGTAATCGCCTTTTTAATATCAGGAGAGATTAATTCTTTTTGGATGCTTATTGGTGCCAGTATTTTTGGGCTTTTTGCAATTCTCATCATCGATTGGCTGAACCGATTTGGAGGATTTGGCAAGGATAGCTCTATTGGAATAATTTACACTTTACTGTTTGCAATTGGAATTATATTAATCACATCCATCGCAAAAAATTCAGATATAGATGTAGATTGCGTTTTATTCGGTGACATAAATACTGTTCCGCTTCTACCGAAGGTATTAGGAGTACCTGTTCCAACATTTAACTTATTAATCATTTCGATTATTGTAATTCCGATAGTCCTACTAGGATTAAAAGGTTTTAAGATCAGTACATTTGATAAATATCATGCCCAAACATTAGGGATTTCAATTACATTTTGGAGCTATCTTCTTCTTGGACTTTCGAGTATATCTACAGTTTTCAGTTTCGATAGCGTTGGTGCAATTATGGTTATAGGATTGATCGTCATACCCCCTTCTTTTGCAAATATTATCACACGGAAACTATCTAATTTTCTAATGATATCTGTTTCGTTTGCAGTTTCGAACTGCATTATTGGCCATTTGATAGCTATCTATCTAGATATTCCCTCAGTTCCAACAATTGGTTTTTTGATGGGTACAATTTTAATTATAACGCTTATTTCACAAACTGTAAGCAAGAAGTTTCAGGAAACGTAAGCAAACATTCTCTAATACTGAATATGCTAAGAAAGCGATCAACAGCTGATGATGTTAATGTTCTGTTAAAATTTTTTTCTAAAGAAGTCTTCTTTGTATTTTAGGTGTATCAAAAAACATAAAATGAAAAAATTATTTATCCTTTCTATCCTATTCATCGGCGCTTTAGCGATGAATGTAAATGCACAAGCTGAGGTTCAAAGCGGTGCAAAAATCGAATTTACCAAAGAAGTACATGACTACGGCAAAATCAAATACAACGGTGATCCTTACTGTATGTTTGAATTTAAAAACACAGGCGATCAACCTTTGATTATTTCAAACTCAAAAGGATCTTGTGGATGTACTGTTCCAACTTGGCCTAAAGAGCCAATTGCTCCAGGGGCGACTGGTTCAATCAAGGTAAAATACGATACCAAAAGACCAGGTCCAATTAACAAGAGTGTGACAATTACCTCTAACGCAGTGAATTCGGCGACTAAGGTTCTTAGAATCAAAGGAGAGGTTGGTCAAGCACCGAAAAGCGGCGCTCCTGTAAATAGCTCAGGTGCTCCTGCAAAAATGTAATTTGAAGCATACTGTTCTTTTACTACTATTACTTAAAACCGCCCTTGTCTTTGGACAATCGGCGGTTTTTTCTGTGAAATACAAAACGATAAAATTCCCCCCGACCCAAGAAGGGGAAGTGCTTAAGTTTAGCTTTGAGGTTAAGAATACTGGGAAAGCCCCTTTAGAGATTTATTCCGCTGAAACGGAATGTTCATGTACCGATGTCATTCTGCCTGCAGATAAAATTCTGCCTGGAAATTTTGGAACCATAAAAGTAGTGTTTGACACGAAAGGAAAATACTATTTCCAGAATAGACACATTTATTTAAACACAAACAGTAGGAGACAAAAGGAGCTAGTTCGTTTCAAGGTATTTGTGGAACCCTCTCCAGATCGTGAACTTGAAAAAGATCCTTAGTCTTGCTTAAATACCTTTACAATCTTATTTTCATGTGGTGTAGAGAAATGAAGGAGATATGAACCGGTGCTAAGACCGGGTACATTCAAATCAAAAATCCAACCATTTAGTGTTTCTAATGGAGTCATTTCCATAGGAACTACTTTCCCATTCAAATCCTCCATATAAACATTAAAATCATCAGGAAGATAACCATCAACCCTCAGTCTAATATGATCATAAAAGGGATTTGGAAAGGCCTCTAAATCGATTTGATCTTGAAGCTCAGCGCCGCAAATTGCTTCACTAATTAATGAAACAAATTCATCAGGTGCTACGACCTTTACGCCTTCATCTAACAAAGAATTCACATACAAAAGGCTGTCCACAGAATTAGACCAAGCATGCACAGCAACCAATGTATATCCTTCAATAGAATATGGATCTTTTAAGCTTGCATTTAATTTTTCAGCAAGGCTTTCACCTGTTTCAAAACCACCCCAAAGATTATATTTTGCGGATACAACTGGCTTCAATCCATAGCAATCCATGCTTCCTTTCATTCTGCTATAATTAGAATAATCGTAATAAAACAATCCGTCTACATGTTCTTGCTTCAGATATTCTTTTAGCTCTGGCTGATAGACAGAATCATTGTATGCATTACCTAGAATATTAACGATACTTAAATCAGACTTTTCAAGGTAACCGTTCATCAATGCACAAGAGGCTTCGAGTTCTGGGAATAGCTCTGGGAAATGATAGGTATGTCCAGAAGGACCTGCAACAAAATAATCTTTGCCTAAGTCTGTTGAGGCAGCCATCGCATATATCTTGGCCATAACAGTAGGTGCAATCTCAGAAAGAGATGGAGGAATCGTCCATCCAATATCCATTAAACCTCTATTGTCTGAACCAAACCAGCGACTGTCTTCAGCAAACAAATTCAGCATCCATTGAATATTATCACCATCTGACATTAAAAAACAAACCGTATGCGTGTTCTCCTCAATTGCGGGTTCTGCATCGCTGACATGCTGTTCCGTTTGTGCATTAAAATTAGTAAGTGTCGAAATGTTAAAGCCCCAATCAGCAGGATGCACGCCAATTGAATATTCAGACGCTTTTGCCACTGTTTGATACTCATCATCACCCCATCCAAAAAGAACGGCATTGGGGTCCATGTGGTAAAAAGCATTTTCAGTTGTAGAGCTGTGGATGTCATCATAAAAATGCAAAGCATTTGACAGAATAGAATAGTCTCCTAGGAATAAACATTTATCCTCTCTTTGATATGTAATAATCTGCTCATTCAAAAAGGAACTATAATTATCAAGAACCCACTGCTCATCTTTATCTCGAACATCTAAAATTTGAGTGTAGCCTTTATTCTCCACTGTAGCTTGTAGCTCTTGCGTTACAGCCAAGGCATTCAAGGGACCACATAATGAATTGGCAACATTACTTGAATTGTCGTCAATATTACATAGTATATATCCAGCAACATTTCCTGGAACAAGTGAGAGCACGGTATCAATATTTCCGTCCATTTCATCGGAAACATAAACCCCATAAATCGTCTCTATGTCGTGAATCCATATTGAACTACCACTTCCTTTATCCCGATATATTTTTGGTTCTGTTTTGGCACAAAGGCCTTGAATACTTTGTAGGAGCAGAAGCTCTGAATGTGTAAAAAGATCATCCGTAAAAACATAAAGTGTATCTGGCTGGGAACTCGACGGGTAGGGACTGTTTTCAATTCTATCAATTATTGATTGACTGAAACAGCTCCATCCAAACTGAAATATCAATAAAAGTAAAACCAAAGGCTTCATCAAATTCAAATTTTAGTATCCTCAAAGGATTTGTAATCAACAGGTATGGGATAACTTACCTGTGCTATGTTACTTTACTTAGCGTAATTGACAGCCCTTTTCTCCCGAATAACAGTAATTCGAACTTGACCAGGGTAGGTCATCTCAGTCTGAATTTTTTCTGAAATTTGAAAGGATAACTCTTCTGCCTTTTGATCTGAAACACGCTCGGACTCAACCATAACTCTTAACTCACGTCCAGCCTGAATAGCATACGAACTGGCAACCCCATCAAAAGACATCGCTAAAGCTTCTAAATCTTTAATACGTTTTACATAGGCTTCAACAATTTCTCTCCTCGCTCCTGGTCGCGCACCTGACACCGCATCACATACCTGAACAATAGGAGAAATAAGTGTAGTCATTTCAATCTCATCGTGATGGGCACCAATGGCATTTAAGACATCTGGTTTCTCACCGTATTTTTCGGCAAGCTTCATACCTAAAATTGCGTGAGGTAATTCAGGTTCGTCTTCGGGGACTTTTCCTATATCATGCAAGAGACCTGCTCGTTTGGCTATTTTCGGGTTTAAACCAAGCTCAGAAGCCATAGTAGCGCATAAATTCGCGACCTCACGCGAGTGCTTCAATAGATTTTGGCCATATGACGATCTATACTTCATTCGACCTACCATTTTCATTAGTGAAGGGTGTAGCCCATGTATACCAAGGTCAATACATGTTCTTTTGCCGGTTTCAGCTATTTCCTCGTCGAGTTGTTTACTGGTTTTTGAAACAATTTCTTCAATACGCGCAGGGTGAATTCTTCCGTCAGTGACCAGTTGATGCAGCGCCAAACGTGCAATCTCTCTTCGTACTGGATCAAAACAAGAAAGCATAATGGCTTCAGGTGTATCGTCAACAATGATTTCTACACCGGTTGCTGCCTCCAAAGCACGAATATTTCGTCCCTCACGACCAATGATCCTTCCCTTGATTTCATCAGAATCTATATTGAAAACCGATACGGCGTTTTCAATAGCTTGCTCAGTGGCGACACGCTGTATGGATTGAATTACAATTTTACGCGCCTCTTTATTGGCATTTAGCTTAGCTTCCTCAGTAATTTCTTTAATCTGAGCCATCGCTCCAGTCTTTGCCTCATCAACAAGCGCAGTCATTAGAGACTCTTTTGCATCATCTGCAGACATGCCACTTATTTTCGACAATTCCTGAACTCTTTTTTCTTGTGTCTTGTCGAGCTCTTTCATCCTGATTTCGATGCCTTTATATTTGACATCATAATCAGATTTTATTTTTTCAATATCCTTTTCTTTGCGCTGCAGATCAGACAGCTTATGTTCCAATTTATTTTCTTTCGCTTTTGCTCTATCTTCAGTTGATTGCATGCGTCGCTCTCGCTCTTTGACTTTAGCTTCATGCTCCTGCTTGAGCTTCAAAAACTTTTCTTTTGCCTGAAAAATTTTATCCTTTTTAATAGACTCTGCTTTGGATTCTGCATCGCTAATAATTCTTTCAGCTTTACTTTTAAGGAGCATTTTTTGCACGAATAGGCCTAATCCAAGACCCACTGCAAGGCCACCAACAATATATACTATTTCCATTTCTACACAATTAAAGTTAATAATCGTGTTACCCTACACTAAGCTTTATTATTGGCTTCATCAAGTTGCTTTGAAAGAGACTGAAGGGCCTGGTCTATAGGTCCTAAATCTTGAGCAGTATTATTCGACGAATTCTGGTTTGAATCTTTCTTTATAATTAATTGAAGGGCTGTCATTGCAATTAGATCCTGAGGATCTTTTACAGCATAATTCTTTTTCAAGTGTTCGATGGCCGAATTGATATTTTCTACAGCAGACAAAACACCTTGCTTTTCATTTTCATTAATAGTCAAGGGATAGCTTCTACCTGCAATATTTACTTTTAAGGATATCTTAGCCATTGTTAGTTTTTAAGCTCTTCTATACAGATTTCAATTTCTTTTACTAGTGCATCTATCTCCTTGTTCTTTTCCTCTAAGTTTTTGGAGCTAGACTCGGTAACATGTTTTTTTGTAGCCAGAATTGATGATTCTACATCTTGGCGATGCTTATTGCCTAAATTCGTTAGCTCATCCTCCTTCATGCGAAGTTGTTGAGCAAGATTTTCATTCTCGATTTTAAGCGTCGAAAGCGCTTGAACAAGCACGCTAACTTTTTCTGAAATTTCAGAAATACGATTTTGAATTTGGTCAACCATTTCAGACTACTTTAATACAAAGTTAAGATAGTAACTAAATTTTAGCAGTGAAAACACATTTATTTTCAAAAAAGCAGCTATGTTGATTATTTAAGTATTAATTCCAAATTGTTTCAAATAGAGCGGTTTGCATGAAGATAGATTGTCAAAAGTTTGGTTTTGATACCTTTTCAATGCAAGCTCAGTTTGACCAACAGCACTTATTTTTAAAGATGGATCAAAGTTCGCTGCTCGATTTTTCCAAAGGGCTTGAAGCTTGTGAGCACCATCTCCAAAATAGACAAAAGGTTCATCATCTTGAAAGGTATCTTCTTCAATCACTAGAGCACGAAGATCTTGAATTACTGAACCCTCAGAATTGCTGGTTTTTGTATATACTTCCATTCTTCTAGCATCGAGCATTCCGCAAACAACACGGTCAGGATATTTCATATGTCCTTGTGCTAAAAAGCTATCTAAAGTTGGAATACAAATTATAGGAATATCTAATCCGAAACATAACCCTTTTGCCGTAGACAAACCTATTCTCAATCCAGTATATGAACCAGGACCTATAGATACTGAAATTGCATGTAAGTCTGTTTCTTTCAAATTAGCCTCTTTTAAGACTTCCAAAATAAATAAGGTCAGCGATTCTCCATGAATGTATGTATCCGTCTCTTTATCAATCGATGCCAATAAGGAGCCCCCTTCAGATACGGCAACAGAGCAAACCTTTGTAGCAGTCTCAATATGTAAAATGATCGGCCGCATTATTCAGGAATTTCAAACTTAAAACCAACTCCATGCAAATTTGAAATCACGATTCTTGGATCCTCCCCAAAATATTTCCTAAGCTTTGTGATAAAGACATCAAGGCTTCTACCAACAAAATAGTCATCTTGACCCCAAACACCTTTTAAAATAATTTCGCGAGAAATAACTTGATTTTTATACTTATACAGCAGACGTAATATCTGTGCCTCCTTTTTTGTTAGTGTTTTTTCCTTGCCCGAAATGGTCAAAATCTGATTCTCTTTGTCGTAGCTATATAAACCAATATTATATACTTTTTCATCTTCTGTTTTAGCTACTTTAACTCTTCTAAGAAGCGCCTTTACCCTAAGCTGAAATTCCTGAATGCTAAATGGCTTTGTAAGGTAATCATCCCCCCCAGCCTCAAAACCAGTTATCTTGTCTTCTGTCATCGACTTTGCAGTAAGAAATAGAATAGGAATCTCCGTATTTATTTTTCTAATGTCTTTAGCTAAAGAAAATCCATCAAGCAAAGGAAGCATGACATCTAAAATACATAAATCAAATGCGTCCTCATTAAATTTAACCAATCCTTCAGATCCATCCTCAGCGCAAATCACATCATAGTCTAAGGACTTTAAGTGATCGGTAATCACAAGACCTAAATTTAAATCATCCTCTACCAATAAAATCTTGATTTTCATAAAAACGAAGGTACAAAAAAAGAGCTCATTTTCAGAGCTCTTCTACTAAATCAACCTAACCTACCGTACCCTAAATATAAGGCTTAATTCTTCTGTTTCAGCACAATACAAATTTGATTTATACACATGTTTTACACAATTCATAACACCACAATACTCTCAAGAACACTATATTTGTTGTATGTTTAAAAAATCTATTCTTATCGTCGATGATGAGGAAGACATAAGAGATCTTCTGTCATACAATCTGCAAAAATCCGGTTTTAACGTTGATGTTGCAAGTAATGGGAAAGAGTGTCTATCAAAACTTAAAAGCAATAAACCCGATCTAATATTACTTGATGTCATGATGCCCGAGATGGACGGTTTAGAGGTGTGTGAGCAGATCAAGTCAGAAAGTACAAATGCAGATATTTTAATTTGTTTTTTAACGGCTCGAGGAGAAGATTACAGTCAAATTGCAGCACTCGAAGCCGGGGGCGATGACTATGTAACAAAACCAATTAAACCTAAAGTTCTATTGAGTCGTATCAATGCAATTTTACGTAGGACAGAGGCTAAAGTGGTTACCCCTGTAAATGGACTCCAAATTGATTATGAAAAATACATCGTTCATAAGAATGGAGAAGAGATTCTTTTACCCAAAAAAGAGTTTGAACTACTTTCCCTATTAATGTCTAAACCGGATCATGTTTTTAGGCGCAATGAGATTCTGAATTCTGTATGGGGAACTGATATTGTAGTTGGAGACCGAACTATTGATGTGCATATCAGAAAACTAAGAAGAAAACTTGGTGATGCTTATATATCGACAATTAAGGGTGTGGGTTATAAATATAACTCATAGGAATAGCTTCAAAAAAAAACACTGCCCGAGAGCAGTGTTTTGAGTGATTGAGTTAAAAGTCTTAGTGTTATAAAGACGTAACTCATTTTCTTAAAGTTGCATCCGTCAAAAAAAAATTCATATTTCTAATTTTTAAAATAACCGACATAAAAAAAACACTGCCCGAGAGCAGTGTTTTAATTGATTTGAGTTATAGTCCTAGTGTTAGTATGACGCATGATTATTTATAAAGGTTGCACCAGTCAAAAAAAAATCATATTTCATAATTTTGAAAATAAAAGACATAAAAAAAACACTATCCTAGAATAGTGTTTTTAAGTGATTTGAGTTATAGTCTTAGTGATAGTATGACGTATACTTATTTATAAAAGTTGCACCAATAAAAAAAAAAGAGTGTAAAAGAATAGACATAAAAAAACACCGCCCGAGAGCAGTGTTTAGTATCCTTGAATAATAGTATTAGCATAATTTAGACGTCAATAGATTTAGTAAAGTTGCATCCCTTTTCAAAGAAAACCAGAATTGGCATAAAACAAAATATTATATAAAAACAAAGGCATTTATTCTAAATAAAAAAGATGAATAAAAAAAAGCACCGCCTGGGCGGTGCTTTCGATAAGAGTAAAATGTTTAAGTTTTCGTAGTCTGTTATAATGACGGCTGTCTATTCAAAAAAGTTGCATTGAGTAGATTTTTTTTCTCTCAACATAAATGATTTTTAATTCAAGTAAACATACAGGGCAGTAGTCGCACTGAATCTCAATAATCAAAGTGTCGTAAAAGACAAAAACACCGCTCGTTTGCGGTGTTTTTGTTGATAAGAGTAAAAATGTTTTAAGTTTCGTAATAAGAGACGCGATAGTTTTTATAAAAGTTGCACAAGAAAAATAAATCTTTTCAAACACATATAATTATTAAATTTAGAACATGAAAATTCTATGTTTCATACTTGTGTTATCAGCTGGCTTCTTTGCCCGAAGTCAAAGGGAATCACCAAAAATTATTATTGGAATTGTTGTCGACCAAATGTGTTATGATTATTTGTATCGATTTGAAAAAAATTATTCAGAAAGTGGCTTTAAAAAACTAATGAATGAAGGAAGTCACTTAAAGAACATGCACTTTAATTATATCCCTACTTATACAGGACCAGGTCATGCCTCAATATTCACAGGGACAACACCAAGAAAGCATGGGGTTATTGCAAACAATTGGTTAGAACGCTCATCGAATCAAAATGTAAATTGCGTCGGAGACAAAGGCGTAATAGGAATCGAAAGTAGCCCATTGTATGGTTCATCTTCTCCCCACAGATTAAACACTGCTACTGTCACAGACCAGCTAAAAATGACCTATCCGAAATCAAAAGTCATATCCATTTCTATCAAGGATCGTGGTGCAATTCTTCCTGGCGGTCGCGAGAGTGACGGATCATATTGGTTCGATTATGGAAAAGGTACCTTTATCACAAGTTCTTATTATATGTCTAAATTACCTAAATGGCTTCAGGATTTCAACCAAAACAATAACGCAGCCTCATATGCAAGTACTTGGTTTCCATTACTGGAGAAAGACGCATATTCAGCTAATGACGATAGCCCTTATGAGAAAATATTGGCAGGTAAAACAACGGCTACCTTCCCCTATGACATTCCAAGCTTATGCAAAACGAACTCCTCTCTTCAGCCCTTTACCTTGTCACCATTTGCAAATACCTTGTTAACCGATTTAGCAATTAGTGCAATTGAAAAGGAAAATCTAGGTAAAGATGAATATCCTGATATGCTTTGTATAAGCTATTCATCACCTGATATAGCAGGGCATGCTTTTGGTCCGGATTCAAAAGAAATAGAAGATATCTACATTCGACTTGATCTTGAGCTTGCCCGATTTTTAAAATCCCTTGAAAGTTCGTTCGGGAAAACGGGATTTGTTCTATTTCTCACTGCAGATCATGGGGTTGTTTCTGTACCCCAAAAGCTAGTGGATGATGGAGAACAAGGCGGTTATGTTTTCGTGGATCAAATTATAAATAGACTAAGAGATTCATGCGAAAGTAGATTTGGGGTAGATTTTATTTTAGGACAGACTAATTTGAATATTTATTTAGATCATGACCTGTTAAAGCGAAAGAAAGATTCCGTGAACATAAATGACGTTTTAGCGCTATTCGAAAAAGAGCTTTTGAATATAGAAGGTATTAAACAAACAGCGAGAGGAACAGAATTATTCAAAGGCCTTGAAAGCAATGACCACCTTCTTCAAATGCTTCGAGAAGGATTCGATCCAAAACGGAGCGGCGACCTATTGCTTATTTTAAAATCTGGGTATTTACCTAAATCAAGTCTTTCCTTGAATCCTCATCAAGGGACCTCGCATGGTTCAGGATACGATTACGATACTCATGTGCCCTGCTTATGGTATGGATCGAGAATAAAAAATACAGAAATACATCAGCGACTAAATATTACAGATATCGGTCCCACGCTATTAGACCTAATTGATCTTCCAAAAACAGAATCCATGACAGGAAAATCGATCAGTGCAATACTCAAACCTTAATTTCGGCAAGATGGATAATAAAAAATTATTTATGAACCACTTGGGACAGACTACTGTTCACCCACTGCTTCTTGAAATTGATTATGCAGACGGGATCTACATATTTGACAAAAATGGGAAACGCTATATGGATATGATTTCTGGCATAGCTGTGAGTAGTCTAGGACATGGTCATCCAAAGATTAAGCAAGCACTCCAGAAGCAAATAGAAAAACACCTTCATGTAATGGTGTACGGGGAGTTTATTCAAGAAGCTCAACTCGAACTTTCAGAAAACTTAAGAACACTTTTACCCAATAAACTTAATGGACTATACATTGTAAATTCAGGAACAGAGGCCAATGAGGCTGCTATTAAGCTTTGCAAGGCTTTTACGGGAAGAAAAGAAATTGTATCCTTTACAGGAGCTTACCATGGAAGTACAAATGGCTCTTTGAGTATTTCGAGTAATGAAAAAAGAAAGAAAAGCTTCAGACCATTACTTCCAAACATTGAATTTATCGAACTTAATAAGTTAGATAGTCTTAAAACAATAACAAATAAAACTGCAGGAGTATTTCTTGAAACCATACAAGGTGATGCGGGCGTGCAGATTCCTAGTGTAGAATTTATGAGAGCCCTCAGACAAAGATGTACTGAAACAGGTAGTCTTTTAATTCTCGATGAAATCCAATGCGGATTAGGTCGAACTGGCAAAAACTTTGCCTTCGAACATTATGGAATTGTACCTGACATTCTTACACTGGGAAAAGCACTTGGCGGAGGACTCCCAATCGGTGCATTAGTGGCTCCACAAGAAACATTAGCTACATTTAGCAATAACCCAGAGCTAGGTCATATCACGACCTTCGGCGGGCATCCTTTGAATGCATCATCGGCCGCTGCGTTCTGTTCTATATTGGCTGATGAAATTAACCTATCAGAAGTTGAACGACTTGGAGAAATATTAGAGACAACAATCAATAAACATCCGGCAATTATTGCCTCAAGAAGAAAAGGAATGCTTTTTGCTTTTGATATGGAAAGCAGTGAGCAGGTAGCAAAAGTTGTTGAAGGTTGTCTTGAGAATGGATTGATTTTATTTTGGTTCCTTTCCAACCCGAATAGCTTTAGAGTTTCTCCCCCCCTGAACATTACCGAGAATCAGATTGTTTCTGCAGGAAGAATAATCTACAACGCAATTGAAGAAAGTATTTAAATATATTCAAGGCTCAAACCTAGGTATTCTTTATTTTTACACTTGAAAAAATGACATGAAGGTAACCGACTATATAAAAAACGCGAATCAAACTTTATTTTCATTTGAAATACTTCCGCCTTTAAAAGGTAAAAGCATTCAATCAATTTATGATGGTATTGACCCTTTAATGGAGTTTAATCCAAAGTTTGTGAATGTAACTTATCATAGAGAGGAATACGTATACAAAGAAAAAGACAACGGCTTACTAGAAAAGGTTTCTATTCGAAAAAGACCGGGCACTGTTGGTATTTGCGCCGCCATCATGAACAAATATAAAGTAGATGCGGTTCCTCATCTAATATGCGGAGGCTTTAGCAAAGAAGAAACTGAAAATGCATTAATTGACCTTCAATTTCTCGGTATAGACAATGTTTTAGCATTGAGAGGTGACCCCATTAAAACAGAAAATACATTCAAAGCACATCCAAAAGGGCATCATTATGCTTCTGATTTGATTCATCAGGTGAATGATATGAACCAAGGGAAATATTGTATCGATGATATAAAAATGGCCCCAACCGATTTTTGTATAGGTGCAGCAGGTTACCCCGAAAAGCATTTTGAAGCAATGAATCTGAAAACAGATTTAATTCACCTAAAAGAGAAGGTAGATGCTGGAGCAACCTACATTGTTACGCAAATGTTTTTTGACAATAAAAAATATTTCGACTTTGTAAAAGCCTGTAGGGACTTCGGTATTAATGTACCGATTATACCCGGAATGAAGCCTATAAAAACCTTAAACCATATTACATTTTTGCCAAAGTTCTTTCACATAGATTACCCTGAAGCATTGTCAAGTGAATTATTGAAATGTAAGACGAATGCAGACGTTGAAAAGGTGGGGATTGAATGGGGTATTGAGCAATCCAAAGAACTTATGAAGGAGGGTGTTCCGTGCATTCATTATTATACCATGTCAAATTCAGATGCTGTGAAAGCGATCGCAAACCAGATATTTTAAATGAAAAACTATACACTTATATTTCTATTGGTTTCCATCCTTAGCACATTGCATGTCCAAGGCCAAGCAACTTCAAAAACACTGGTAATTGGTCAATTTGACAAACCAGATGAGCGCTATGCGATTGAAGTAGCCATAACAGATTTATTTACAAAAAATGGTGTGCCATCCGTACCGTCTCTGAATGTAATCAAACAAGGAGCGGATCCTTCAATATTGGCTCTTGATAGTATCCAAAGTAAGCTAAAGCAGGCGGGGATCGATAAAATTGCAATCGTAAATGTTCGCGGATATGACCGAAGATTTAAGATTAGTGATAAAGAAACTAGTCTGAAAGAGACCTTAGGAAGAACTAGTATATATCACATTTACAGAGAAGAAGCCACCTCGGTAAGTTTTGAATTTACATTTTACAAAGAAAATAAAATGGTGTTTAGAGATATTTTAAAGTGTGGAAATATATCAGATAGAGATTCCGTCATTAAAAGAATCAGAAAAAAACTACCCAAGAGAATGGCCAAAAAATGGTCGCCAAATTAAAAGTTTCCTGAACGGAACTTCTTATCAAAATTCATTTCGCTTGGGTCTCCGTAAGCCCCACATTTAGGAACACGCTCGAACAGCTTCACAAATTTAAGCTTGAATAGAACAGGCCAATATTGAGAAGAGAACCAGTTCCACTTTGCATTCAAACCGTTCCACTCATGAATTCCAATTAAAGGAATTTCCAATGTAGGAATCATCATCCAAGCACGGTTAAACCTTATGCCCACGCCCAAGCTATAATGAAACTGAAGATTGTATGGCGCTTGGAATTTTTGAGGCTGCGCATAAGCAGCAAAACCATCATTATAAATTGTATCACCTGAGCTAGGTCGATATTCAAAGTTGAGTCCAAATGCATTATCGATAAAATGCTTTCTGGCTTTATCAATTTTTTTCTTTCCGAAATAAATTAAAGAATGAGCAGATAACCTCGCCGAAAACATGCCTAATTTGAATGATCCAAAACCCTCATCTGAGGAAATAGTTACTCCAGACGCATCTAATAGATTGATACTTGTTGTCTCTTTACCAGAAAAAACTTTATATCCTAATCCCCAATCGAAGTAATCCCATATTCTACTTTTCCGAAGAAACTTGATGGGAATTCCTTTCCACTTCGGAAAATGTGCAAAGCCCAGTTCTGCCGCATAGCCTAACCTGCCTTGAGGCACAATCGAATAGGATTCTCTATTACCAGAGAGGAGATCATTTTCACCATTGACTTCTGCACTTGGGATGAGGTAAGTGGCTGCAACAGAGAATTGTATTCCGTCATTAACGACAACGATATAGTCATTTCCTTTTGCTGCCTTTTTAAACGCACCTTGACCAACTGCATTTAGAGAGAGAAACGACAACAACGTGAAGACTATTTTTTTTATCATAATTCGAAGTTAAAGGACTTACTTTCTTCTGCTATTAGCTCCATGACCTCATTGCTATCCCAATTTGATTCAATATCTGGGAATTTCATAACACGGTCCATGATGCCATCTTGGATTTTGCCTTGTTTGTATGCCACACTGTATGGAATTGTACTGAAGGTTACCTGAGAGTATAACGGCAACCATTTTTTTGGATACAGCTTTGTGTATTTCGCCTCTATTTTTTTTCTAAGTAAAAAACTCTCATCTGCAACATAATCACGCATTTCATGGTAATTATCCAAAGAGAGATCTTGTAAGGCATCACCATCTTGTTTTCTTGTCGCATTATATTCCTTGAATACAGCATCCCAATCTTCATTATGCTTCAACATCAGGTCGTTTAATACAGTACAATCTTCAAATCCAGAATTCATTCCTTGTCCATAAAAAGGAACTGTGGCATGCGCTGAGTCTCCCATTAAGGCTACTTTTCCGTGGGTCCACGGATAGCATCGTATAATGGCTAAAGAAGCCAAAGGATGGTCCTCCCAGGCCTCACCAACATTAGGCATCATTTCATAAAAATCAGGGAAAACATCCTTGAAGAAAGTATCTACATCTTCCTTTGTTTTCAGTTTGTCAAAGGAATATTTATGGTTCTCATGTGGCATAAATAAGGTACAAGTAAAAGAGCCATCCTCATTCGCTAAAGCAATCATCATAAAACGACCACGGGGCCAAATATGCAATGCATTCTTATCCATAAGATATTCTCCATTTGGTCCAGCAGGAAGCAACACCTCCCTATATCCGTCTTCTATAAAGCGTTGGCTGAAATTGAAACGAGGTAGCTTTTGCATTGAGTTATATCGAATGGCAGAAAAAGCACCATCTGCTGCAAAAATTAAATCAGACTTCACTTCGAATTCCTCGTTGGTTTGATTGTTTCTAATGTAGGAGATTGAATTTTCGAAATCGACTTTATAACACTCATGATGATAATGAATGTTGGCATTTCCTTTATTTTCGGCAATATCCATCATACGTGCATTAATATGACCTCTTGACACAGAATAGATCACTTGACCCTCAGCTCCATATGGCTGATAAGTAAGCTCTCCATCTTCAGCATGCATAACCCTTCCGTGCATTGGTATTGCTATTTCACGAACTGAATCTCCCACTCCAACATCATCGAGTGCTTTCCATCCACGCACAGACAGTGCGAGATTTATAGACTTACCTGCTTGAATGTCTGCTTTTCTTATGTCAGACCTTCTTTCATAAATATTGACATTATATCCTGCTTTTGACAGATATACTGCCCATAAAGAGCCGACCAATCCAGCTCCAATAATCGTTGCGTTTTTTTGACTTGAATTCATTGTTATTTTCTCCAGTGTTTCGAATAAGACGATTCAAAATATGTGCTTTTAAATCTATTTTTGTTTTTTTTATTTTGATACGCGATTAAAATTCTCCAAAATAAAATACCAACAATAAGAATACCGATGGTTTGAGCAGAAATATTAACGTAGTCTCTCAGCACAGAGATGGACCCGGTATATTTTACTTGGATGAGTTCTTGAGGCGTCATATCGATAGCTTAAACACGAATGTACTGAGTTTGTTGTCACTACAATCGAGATAAACTAAAGAATTATTCACAATATTTATTTAGCATTCGGATTTACAAACCGTAGATTACGTTTTAACCCTCTAAACTTTGTCCTTTTCATTGGACTTCTTTTCAAAAGCTCACGGTATGTCTCTTCATTTAGGTCCATCCAATCTTTTTTCGTGAAGTCTAAAAGCTTTGGATTTTGTAGACGGCTTTCATTGTGTGGTTTCGAAAAACGATTCCATGGGCAAACATCTTGACAAA
>CAJXDT010000037.1:0-23277 GCA_913052055.1 uncultured Cryomorphaceae bacterium | reverse complement strand
TTCTTGACTGTTTTATACTGTCGGTTTACTGCCGAAGTGTTTTGCTATATTTGATTATTAAACTCAGAAATAAACGTAATACGTTTATTCCCTCGTTATCTAAAATTAAATACATGGACATTCAACATTTAAAAAACATTACCCAGGTCTTTCTTCAAGATTATGAGAAAGCTCAGCGAGATAAACTCAGTAATGAACCTGAATGGAAAATTGATTCTTTAATCTCCCATAATTCTATTGAAAAAAATAATTTAAAATTAAAAGAGAAAATTGATTTCTTGATAAACGAAAACCAAAATCCATTTATTCTTTTTTCTAGAGAACTATTATTAAACCTGACTAACAATGACTCAACTGATGTAATAAGGCTTATATCAGCAATGACAAATGGAAGATTCCTTGATTCAATTGGAATATATAATAACTCGAATAAAAATGAGACGGCTAATTTGATTGAACGATTCGTAAATGAATTAGAGGATTTAAAAAAAGTACCTAACAACATCTAAAACAAACAGCCCTCCCTACAAAACCGTTTCTGCTTATCTTAGCACAAATGTTATAACAAAGAATAAAGCACCGATGGGCAATTCAATATTTAAAAAAAATAGTACAGCCCGAGGAGTTGCTAAACAGAGGTTCATCGAATCGCTTGCGAAACCTGAAAAGCGCATTATATACGACCCGAATGCGCAACCATTTGTTCGTAGAGCTAAACTCATAAAGTTTATTGGGTTTAAACTTAGTGTTTGGATTACTAAAAAGTTTGTGCCAGGCTTTCATGAACATATTATTTCCCGAACGAAATTTATTGATGATTTAGTGCAAAGCTCAGCAATAAAAGGAGCGGAACAATATGTTATTCTTGGCGCCGGTTATGATTTACGAGCACACAGGCTTAGCCTTCCTCCTAAAATGAAAATCTATGAGGTAGACCAAAAAGAGATTCAAGACATAAAAAGATCGGAGCTCCATTCAACTGTTCAAAACTTGGAAAATATAAAATATGTAAGTGTAGATTTTAACCAAGAATCGCTCAAAAAACAACTTTTAAATGCTGGTTTTGATCAAAGTAAATCAACTGTTTTCACCCTTGAAGGAGTTTCTCAGTACATCTCTAAGCCGGCCATGAATTCGATATTAAAGGAAGTCGCTTCGCTTACAAAAAACAGCAATGCCACTTTTTACATGTCATATGTCAATATTGCTTTAAAAACGGACATAAAAACTTGCTTCGGTATTGGCTACCCTAACCCTGAAAAAAAAGCAAAAACAGTTATGAGGTTCGCTTCAAAAGTTGGAGAGCCATGGATATCGTTCTATTCCGCTAAGGAAATAGAAGAAATGCTTTCCAGCTGCGGATTTGAAATTAAAGCAAATAAAACACTAAAAGATTTCAACTTAGCATACTTTTTCCCGGTCGGCAGAGGCCTTTCCGAAAATGAGATTTTGAATCTGGAACATTCGATATCAACTGAAAGGGAAAATTAAATTATAGTACACAACTCAGGTTACTCGATTGATGCTCAAAAATTTCAGTAAAAGCAATGCCAAATAAGTTTCAATAATCACTACTTTTAAGCAATATGAAAAAAGTTGTTTTAGGTCTACTTTTTATTGGCATGTGTTTTATTACAGTCTATGTGTATAACTTAGGTCAACGACCAGAAAGAACATACCCTTCCTTCGCTTTAAGCCCAGAAAAAAATGCGGCAACTGTAGCCGACAGCATACCCTTAATCGATGTCGTTGTCGCCGGTAACAATTGGGACGGTGTAATTACCATTTTCGACCCAAACACCTTTCAAATCATAAAAAAGATAAGTGCAATACCAGACAGGGAAGAGCGGTTTGAAGAAATCTATTCCGGACTAAAACGGAGCATTAGCGCAGGTTTTATTCGTGAATTCATTGGCGAAGGCAATGATCAACTTGTGGACGATATGTTCACCTCCAATGATGGTAGATATATCTATGCATCAAGGCCAAGTTTTGCAGATGTTGTCGCGATAGATGTGAACTCTGGAGAAATTGCTTGGCGAACACCTGTTGAGGGGCTTAGGGCTGATCATTCAGCGATATCTCCTGATGGAAAAACATTTTTGGTTTCTGCCTCCACCGCTAAAAAAGTACATGCCATTGATGTTACAACAGGTAAAATTGTTGGCGGATTTGAATCCGGAGACCAGCCCCATGAAAACACGTATTCTGAAGATGGAAAAAGAATATACCATGCAAGTATCGGTAAAGTCTTTATGGCCTCACCAACACTCGACTTTTTAAAAGGTGACCGCTGGTTTCAAATCGTTGATGCTAAGACCTATGAGCTGATACGCCGAGTAGACATGAAGGAAAAGCTAGAAGAAGCTGGATTTGATTGGATTGATAGAGCCGTTCGTCCTATGGCTATTACAAAAGATGAGAAATTTGCCTATCTACAGATCTCGTTGTTTCATGGTTTTTTCGAGTACGACATTGTTAACGACAAGATTACAAGAAAATTGGATTTGCCAATTCCTGAAGCCAACAAAGATATGGCTCTAGGGGACCATGTGTTGAACTCAGGGCACCACGGAATTGCACTAAGCGGAGATGACCAAACGATTTGCGTGGCAGGAACTATGGATGGGTATGTTGCCATAGTCGACCGAGCAACGTTTGAATACAAAATCATTCCGCTCTCTGATGATCCAAAAGAAGCCAAGCCCTACTGGGCTACATCGAGCAAAGACGGAACGAAGGCCTATGTATCTATTAGTGGCCTCGATAAGGTTTCAGTTGTAGACTACGCGACAGGAAAAATTATTGCTGAAGTACCTGTAGGAAATCATCCTCAAAGAGTTAGAAATGGCCAACTGCGATTGAAATAATAGGTGAACAGCAACGCTTTTGCATCTTCTTTTTATTGCCACAAAAACATAAGGGCAAACCCCTTATATACGTTAAGAATAACACAAAAAAACATACACAGTAGGCAACACGAATTTTTACTAAATTTATGGGCTACTTATTTCAAATAAACAAAACAATCCTATGAAAAACCTTGCCCTACTTGCTGTTTTATTTTCTTTTATTTTCTCTTTTAACAGCGCTAAAGCCCAAGACAAAAAAGAAGAAAAAGTATCCGTTAAAGCTGCCCTAAGCGGTTTTAAATTTAGAAGTATTGGCCCAGCATTTATGTCGGGAAGAATCGCTGACATTGCCATTGACCCAGAAAATGAAAACACTTGGTACGTTGCCGTTGGTTCTGGAGGAGTATGGAAAACAACAAATGCGGGGACTACCTGGAGCCCAATCGCAGACAACATGCCCTTTTACTCAACAGGTTGTATTACTATTGACCCCAACGATCACGCATCCATATGGTTAGGAACCGGAGAAAATGTTGGTGGGCGACACGTAGGTATTGGACACGGAATTTACCATAGCTCAGACGGCGGTAAGTCATGGAAAGATAAAGGCTTAAAAAAATCAGAACACATCTCTAAAATCATTGTGCACCCAACAAACGCCGAGACGATTTGGGTTGCGGCGCAAGGGCCGCTCTGGAGCTCCGGTGGAGAGAGAGGACTGTACAAAAGCACAGACGGTGGAACAACTTGGAAAAACACACTAGAGGTGAATGAATGGACGGGTGTAACTGATCTTATCATTGATCCAACAAACCCAGATGTTTTATATGCTGCGACTTGGCAAAGACATAGAAATGTTGCCGCACTACTTGGAGGAGGGCCAGGAACCTGTATTTACAAAAGTAACGATGGGGGCAATACATGGGCGAAAATAAAAAAAGGACTTCCTAGTGCGAATATGGGTAAGATAGGACTTGCAATTTCTCCGATGAAACCAAATGTGCTTTATGCTGCAATTGAGCTAGAAAGAAAAAAAGGGGCAGTCTACAGAACGGAAAACGCTGGAGCAAGCTGGAGTAAAATGTCTGAAACCGTTTCGGGCGGAACAGGACCGCATTACTATCAAGAGCTCGTCGCATCACCCCACGTGTTCGATAAAATTTATTTAATGAATGTTCGTGTTCTGGTCTCTGACAACGGTGGAAAAAAATTCTATACCATGACTGAGAAAAGTAAGCACTCAGACAACCACGCACTGACCTTTAAAAAAGATGACCCCAACTACATGCTTGCCGGTTCTGATGGAGGAATCTACGAATCTTTTGACGGATCCAAGACCTGGAAATTCGTCGGCAATTTACCAATTACACAATTCTATAAGTTGGCAGTCGATGATGCCGAGCCTTTTTATAATATTTATGGGGGAACGCAAGACAACAGCACACAGGGTGGTCCTTCACGAACCGTAAGAAGAAATGGGATTACGAATTCAGATTGGGAAATTGTTCTTGGTGGAGACGGGCACCAGCCCGCAACTGAGCCAGGAAATCCAAATATCGTTTATGCACAGTCTCAAGAAGGTTACATTCATAGAATAGACCGCACTAATGGGGAGACGGTAAATATTCGACCTCGATCAGGGGTTGACGAGCCCTACGAAAGATTCAATTGGGACTCTCCGATTTTGGTGAGTCACCATGACCCGAAAAGAATTTTCTTTGGTTCGCAAAGAGTATGGAGATCCGAAAACCGAGGTGACAGCTGGAAAGCCATTTCAAAAGACCTTACCAAAAATCAAGAGCGCTTGTCCCTTCCAATTATGGGAAAGGTACAGAGCTTCGAAAATGCCTGGGACGTTTATGCTATGTCCACATACAACACCATCACCTCGCTCACAGAATCTAAAATAGACGAAAACGTCCTGTATGCAGGAACCGATGATGGTATCATTCAGATGACCAAAGATGGTGGCGCAAGCTGGGAAAAAATGACAGTAGACAAGCTTCCTAAAGCACCATCTACTGCTTTTGTAAATGATATTAAAGCTGATTTACATGACGCGCAAACAGCCTACGTCGCATTGGATAACCACAAGTATGGTGACTACCAGCCCTACCTTTACAAAACAACCGACGGTGGTAAAAAATGGACCTGCATTACGGAAGGAATTCCTGACGGAACGCTTGTTTGGAGAATTGTTCAGGACCACATCAATCCAAAGCTTTTGTTTTTAGGAACAGAATACGGCGTTTATGTGAGCCTCGATCAAGGAGAAAAGTGGCACAAGTTTTCGAGCGGTCTTCCGACCATTCCCGTTAGAGATTTAGCGATTCAAAAAAGAGAAAACGACTTAGTGCTTGCTACCTTTGGAAGAAGCTTTTACGTATTAGACGATTATAGTGCCCTAAGGACTATAAATGAGGAAACTGTGGCTAAAGACGCAGTGTTGTTTGCCCCAAAAACAGCGCTACAATATAACCGTATGTACGGTGGTTCAGGAAGCAGCGGAGGAGCAACCTTTAAAGCAAAAAACCCACCATATGGGGCTGTTTTTTCCTACTATCTAAAAGAAGGGCACACCTCCAAAAGAGCCAAACGTCAAAAATCTGAAGGCTCAAAAAAAGCAGATCGTTCCTTACTCAATAAGCTCGCTGAAGCAGGATACAAAACGCCGGCAAGTATATTGGATGAGGATATTGAGACGCTCGCAGAAAAAACAGAAATAGAGCAGAAAAAACTAAAGAAGCTTGTTAACATTTTAGAGGACCAAAAAAGCAAAGACATTCCCTTTCCTGGATGGGAGGCCTTAGATGCAGAGCTAAACGAATCAAAGCCAGAAATAGTCCTCGTTATAAAAAACAGCAAAGGAGAAACTGTTGAGCAGCTTTCAGCGCCCTACAAAAAAGGTATGAGCCGAGTTAGCTGGGGGTTAAACACGAAGCTTACAACTGCGGTTAAAGCATCGGCCAAAAGAGACTACTCTTCAATTCAAAAGATGGCGGAACCAGGATCCTATACTGTATCAATGTTTAAAAGAGTTGAAGGAGCACTCACTGACCTAGGGCAAACCCAACCATTTGAAGTGAAGCGCATTAGAAAGAACACACTTACCAATCCCATGGCGAGTGAACACGAAGCTTATTATGCTTCCATTGCTGAACTTACTAAAAAGGTGAACATCTATGAGCATAAGTTTGACAAAGCCAATACACGTGTAACTGCTTACCAAAAAAGCTTAAGCTATATCAAGGGAGAAAGAGCGGCGCTCACAAAGGCGGTTTATGACCTAAACAATACCATGAATGCACTGGAAAGAGAAATTAGCGGAAGCCCATCGAAAGCCGAGATTGGAGAGAAAGACAATGTTTCTCTCAGCAGCAGGCTTTACAATTCAAGAGGCGGATGGTACCCCAACTCCTATGGGCCGACAGCGCTACACATGAAAAGTTTCGAGGTAGCTACAACCCTTTTTGAGCGCTTACAACCAAAAATTGATGCTTACATCGAGAAGGTACAGTCAGTCGGAAAGCAGCTTGAGGCAGCAGGCGCTCCAGTTTTATTGGATTAATAGGTCGCTTGAAGCGTGAATTAAACAGCTGAAAAGAATGACAAATAAACTAATTATCATAATCGTCCTAGTGTTTGGTTTTCAGTCATGCCAAATCGCTCAAAAAGGCGAGTTGTTTACCATCTATTTAGTAAGGCACTCAGAAAAAGACCTATCATCTGAAAACGAAGCTGACCCTCCCCTTACCAAATGTGGAAAGCAGCGCTCAGAAAGTTTGAGCCGTTTTCTAGAGGATGTGAAATTGGACGCCGTGTACAGCACAGATTACAACCGAACAATAAACACGGCGAAACCTACCGCAAATTCAAAAGAACTTAAAATTGAAAAATACAACCCAAGAGACCTTGTCGGGTTTTCGAAATTACTCATCGATGCAAAAAAAGACGTCCTTGTGGTTGGTCACAGCAATACAACGGGCGTTTTAGCAGGACTTTTAATTGGTGAAGAATTAGGCGAAATAGATTTAGATATTTACGACCGGATTTACCAGGTGGTCATCAGTAATAAAGATGGTCGGCTTAATTTATTTCATTCTCCCTTTGAGTGTAAGGATTGAAAACTTATTAATGCTAAAATCAAAAAGGATAAGCCCCCTCTAATACATAGCCTTGAAGCCCTCCTTGTCTGGTAAATCGGCAACTAAACGTGAACGAAGGCGTCAAACTAAAGAAGCGCGACAAGTAAGGAATTACTGAACTTTTTCTTCTGACCTATAAAAACCTGCTCTTTGACCTGTCTCTAGGTTGTTTTAGAATAAGTAGTGAAAAGCTAATAATCCTTCGTAACTTGTGGTTCTATACCTAAGCTTAAAAACTATAATGCCTACTATGAAACATTTTTTACTCCTTTTCATCATTCTTACGTGTAATTTCTCGTTCGCTCAGAATGTTCCCATTGATAACTATTCCGTGAACAACTATGGACAGGTGCAGCTCTCAATACAGGCAGAAGCTGGCAAATACTACATTCTTCATGCCCAGCACAGTCCAACATACAACTGGGCAGTGTCTATGACGCTTGGGGTGAATGGAACCATGTCAATTTCAGGACCCGGAGGGGCGTATCCTTTGGCCAATTACAATATTACAGAGCATAGCATATCAAGCCCTGATGATTATGACGGTGATGGAATCGATGATGTTACAGAGTTTAATAACATGCCAACGGATGCACCCTTTAACAACGCGTATTCAATTGCATTTGAGGACGGTACAACATCAATACCTGATGCACAAACCTTTATGGATTTAGCGACCGTACAGAATGTTGGATGGGCTCCTTTTCTGGATGGGCAGCTTTACGTGAAGTTCGGAATACTAGATAGAGATACACCCGAGCCAAAGGTTTACTTCATCAATAGTAACACACACATCATCCACGCATATTTTTGGAACGCCATTAATGCAAATGTAAATGGAGACGATGCTTCCGGAGAAATTGTATTCAATCCAAACACAATAACACCCGGCGGTGTTATTGGCACCTATTCTTTCAATTTTTCATTTGGGGACGCCTACAACTTTGAGCAAACACAAAGGAACTACGAGCTACTAATGGCCAACATGCCTTTCCTTCAAAACAACATGAACCACTTTATCGGGCAAAATGATGAGGACAATCACCTCAATAATTATGCTGAAGAATTCGAAGGCTCTTTGATCGATGTTGTTCTAGAGTCTGAGGTTTTCGCCGATGTCAATTATATTCCTTTTCATGAAGCTGAAGGTTATGGGTTTTTTAAGCACATGACGGATCTAGAGGAAACCCCTGGAAGTAGAGACATTGTACTCTATGATGCCTTGCCAAATTCATTGCCAAGAGTAGGTGGAATTATGACCTCTGTCATACAAACGCCTTTGTCGCATGTAAACCTAAGAGCTATTCAGGACAACGTGCCAAATGCTTATATCGCCGACCCGCTGTCGATTGATTCAATTGCCAATTTACTAGGGAACTACATCTATTATAAAGTAGAAAACGAGACCTTTGAAATACGAGAGGCCACCTTGGACGAGGTGAATGCATGGTACGAGGACCTGAGGCCTACTGAACCACAAATACCTGTCCGGGACTTAAGTATTACCGACATCAAACCTTTGGATTCAATCGAATTTGCAATGTCGTCAGCATTCGGTGCAAAATGCTCCAACGTGGCAACCATGAGGAGCTTTGGTTTTCCTGAAGGCACCATACCTGATGGTTTTGGAATTCCTTTTTATTACTACCATGAGTTTATGCTGTTCAACAACTTTTACGAAGAGGCGCAAGTCATGATTGATAACCCTACTTTCCAAAACGATATCAACTTTAGAACGGAAAGACTAAAGGATTTTAGACGAGACATTAAAGATGCACCTATGCCTCAGTGGATCATGGATGATTTACAAGCAATGCATGATGACTTCCCAGAGGGGACCGCAGTAAGGTGCCGCTCAAGCACAAATAACGAAGATTTACCTGGCTTCAGTGGAGCAGGTTTATATACCTCCAAAACCCAGCACTTAGATGAAGGACATATCTCTAAATCCATCAAACAAGTGTATGCCAGTATGTGGAACTTTAGAGCCTATGAAGAAAGGGACTTTTACCGAGTCGACCACTTTATGGCGGCAATGGGCGTGCTCTGTCACCCCAACTTCCAAGAAGAAAAATCAAACGGTGTCGGCATCAGTATTGATCCTATTTACGATACACAAGGAACGTTTTATTTAAATACGCAGGTAGGGGAATCGTTGATTACAAATCCAGATCCAAACTCTGTGCCGGAAGAAATATTATTGTACGAAGATCCGACTCAAGGAGGAGGTTACCTTGTTTTGAGACTCTCCAATTTAGTCAATCCAGGAGAGCTTGTAATGGATGTTGAATATCTCGACCTTATGAGAGAGTACCTCTCAGTAATCCACGATGAATTTGAAATACTTTATGACGTTGTTGGTGCAGAAGGTTTCGGGATGGATATAGAATATAAAGTAACTGCTCAAGATCAATTGGCCATCAAACAGGCAAGGCCCTGGGTCTCATTTTGGGCCGATATTAATGGCGACTACGACCTAGGAGTTACTGCCTTTATAGCACCTCAAACATCTGCTAGCCTCGGCGGTAATGAGATGGTTTCTGTGAATGTCGCAAATCAAGGCCTAAATGACATGAGTGATTTTGATCTTGAACTCATCGTCGATGGACAGTCGGTAGAAACAATTTCGATTTCGCAAACTATTGAGCCATTCAGTGATGCAGATTTCCAATTCTCTACACCTCAGGATTTCTCTAGTATTGGAGATTATATCCTCACAGCTATTGTGAGCCATGAAGACGATGAATATGGCAACAATGATACTTTGAATTTTATGATAAGTAAGGTGTACGAGTTTGACGGTGCGCTTTCAATGGGTGAAATAAGCGTGGTTTGTGATGAGAGTGTTGAAATCGATGTCATTATCAGCAATGAGGGCGAAGCAACAATTACCGACGCAGAACTCGAGGTGGTTGTCAACGGTTCAGTCGTAGACCTAATCAATACCTCAGTAGATATTCCATTCCTTGAACAGGGTTCCGTTACAATAAGTATTGATAATAATTTGCAAGCAGCAAACAACAACATTACTGTTAATTTATTAAGCGTCAATAGCGAAATAGACGGCGATTTAACAAACAACTCTTCCTCTACCGTTACCAATTTAGATTCAGATTATGACATCATTACACTCATTATCAACCCAGATAATTACCCGGGAGAGACCTCGTGGGAAATCTTTGACGCTAGTGAGGTGCTTATAAATAGTGGTTCTTTACCAAATGGAGATTTGTACACAGAAGACATCTGTGTAGATTATGAATCATGTTATTCTTTGTATTTCTATGACTCTTATGGAGACGGTATTTGCTGTGGTTATGGGATTGGAGACTTTCAGATTGTCAACTCATCAGGAGAGCAGCTTGTGGTAAACGATGGTGAATTCGATTCTGAAGTAATTGAGGTTTTTTGTCCTAATGGAACAGGGTGTGAACTTGACGCGACCGTCAATATAACGCACGCATCTTCTCCTTCGGCGAATGATGGAGCCATAACAATCAACACAAATTCCGGTTTGGGTCCATTTGAATACAGCATTGATGGTGGGCAATCGTTTCAGTCTTCCAACACATTTACTGATCTGTTGACAGGTACTTATGTCGTTATTGTTGGGGGTGGCGTAGACGATTGTTTCTATGAAGAGACAATTGTTGTTGACGCATGTACATTGACAACCGTCGACATATCACATACCGATGCTTCATCAGTGGTTTCGACAAATGGTTCGATTGAAATCAACCCAACCTCTGGAACAGGCCCTTACCTATACAGCATTGATGGTGGACAAAACTTTGAAACTTTTAATTTGTTTGAAAACCTACCTGTAGGGCCATATAATGTTGTCGTAATAGACGAATCAAACATTTGCTCTTATGAAGAGGTTGTGCCTATTGAGGTGCAAACTGTAGGGTTTGATGATGAATTCTTCTCTAACGGAATCGTTGTGTATCCGAACCCAACTAAGAACGAATTTACTATTGAAATTGAATCAATTTCGTCGCTTTCGGAGGATATAGGAATTGAGGTATACGATCCCATGGGTAGAACGATTCAGATTGGCTCTATTTCCAAAGAGGGAAGCGGTAAAACAAAAATGTCTTTAAGAGGATACGTTCCAGGAACTTATTTTATCAAGTGTGCCAACCAGTCATTTGAAAAACATTTCAAAGTCGTAAAGCTATAAGGGCTCTCATGTAAAGGTTGAGTTTTTTAAAAACTATGTTTACTTTTAGTGAAGGATGAGACGGAACCTCTTTTTTGGTTTTTATCCATAACTCAAAAATTAAGGCTAAAAATGAATCTTATAAACGTTTTTTTCACCCTGCTTTTTACATCTACAATATATGCGCAGGGTGCCAAAGAAATTATCGAAAACGCAGACAGCAAACTAAGGGGGAAGTCATCTTATTCTGAAATGAGTATTACAATCGTTCGTCCAAAGTGGCAAAAAACGATGACAATGAAAAACTGGTCACAAGGAAATGATTACGCCGTTTCTTTAGTTACCAGCCCTGCAAAAGAGAAAGGAACTGTCTTTTTGAAGCGTAAAAACGAAGCTTGGAACTACCTGCCTTCTTTGGAACGAACCATAAAGCTCCCTCCCTCAATGATGACCCAAAGCTTTATGGGCACAGACCTTACAAACGATGACTTGGTCAAGCAATCCTCAATGGTTGTGGACTACACCCACAAAGTTTTAGCCAGTGAGCGTGTTTTAGGGCTCGAGTGCTGGAAGCTCGAACTAATGCCAAAAGAAGAATCGACAGTCGTCTGGGGGAAGCTTATTGTTTGGATAGACAAAAAGGATTTTATGCAGCTCAAAACAGAATTCTACGACGAAGACGAAGAGCTTGTAAATTTAATGACGGGACATAATGTTGCTCTTTTTGATGGTGTAAAACTTCCTGGTAAAATCGAATTTATTCCTCTAGAAGATGAAGGGCATAAAACAATAATAAAATATGATGTATGGCAATTCAATAAGGCCATACCAAGTAGCTACTTCACAACACAATACGTTTCAAGACTAAAATAAAAGAGATGTTGATCAAATTGGCTTGGCGGAATATCTGGAGAAACAAAAAAAGAAGCCTGATTACCATAACAGCCATTTTAATTGCTGTATTCCTAGCGATCATGATGAGGTCTATGCAGCTTGGAATGTACGATAATATGATTCAGAATGTTGTTGGCTCCTATTCGGGTCATGTACAAATTCATAACCAGGGCTATTGGGACGAGCAAACCATTGATAATACCTTTACAGATAATGATTCATTGAATCAATCCATCGAGAACCGAGAGGACGTTTCCGTCGTTACAAAAAGAATTCAAAGCGGCTGCCTTTCCTCCTTTAATGACCAATCAAAATTTGTCTTTGTAACAGGGATTGAGCTTGAGAAAGAACAGCGCATGACCAATTGGAATAAAAGACTCCTAGAGGGAGAGCTTTTAAAGGAAGATAACAATGCAATCAACATCGGAAAAGGCATCGCTAAATATTACAACCTAAAAGTTGGAGATACGATGGTTTTTATTGGCCAAGGTTATCACGGAATGCAAGCTGTTGGTGCTTTTCCGGTAGGTGGTATTTTGGATATGAAAAACCCAAACCTGAACAACGTGAGTGTTTTTATGCCTTTAAGCACGGCACAGGAGTTTCTTTCCGCCAAAGGGATGCTTAGTCATCTCATTATTAGCAAAGCAGCCTACGGAGATGAAGACGCGCTATCTAATTCACTTAAAGAAAGGTTGGGAGAAACCTACGAAGTTATGACCTGGCGCGAAATGATGCCAGAACTAGAGCAAATTATTCAGGCCGATAGCGCAGGTGGCTTGGTGATGATTTTTATCCTTTACATGATCATCACCTTTGGGATATTTGGAACTGTACTCATGATGACACAAGAGAGGAAGTATGAGTTTGGTGTTGTCGTTTCTATTGGAATGAAAAAGTTCAAGCTCATGCTTACGATGGTGTACGAAACTATTTTCTTGACGAGCATTGGCGTCTTAGCTGGTATTTTATGTTCAAGACCGATTGTTCTATACTATCACAACAATCCCTTCAGGTTTCCTGAAGAGCAGGTCAAGATGATGGAAAATCAAGGCTTTGAAGCAATTATCCCGTTTATGAGTACTTATGATATTCCTATAACTCACGGGCTGACCATTTTCTTTATTTCTCTGCTCATCTGCATCTACCCCATTATAACAATTTATAAATTGAACCCCATTAAAGCCATGAAAAGGTAGCATGAAAACCGTCATTAAAATAGCTTGGAGAAACGTTTGGAGGAATAAACTGAGAAGCCTCACTGTAATCATGTCTATGGTCCTTGGACTCTGGGCAGGGCTTTTTTCCGTAGCCATGATCTTGGGTCTGAATGAACAGCGAATGAACAGTGCGGTAGACTCTTATTTGTCGCACGTTCAGGTCCACCATCCCTCCTTTTTAGAAAATCTAGACTTGGCACATTCGGTATCGACTTATGACTCCTTAGCTAGCTATTTAAAGACAGACAAGCGGGTCAAATGCTTTAGTTCAAGAACCATTATTTCTGCCATGGCCTCAACCGCTCATGGCGCAGCAGGGGTCCGCCTTATTGGTATAGACCCACAGCAAGAAAAACAAGTGTCCAATGTCAGCCAAGGAATGGTCAAAGGAAGTTACTTCGAGGGTGTAAAAAGTAAGCCGGCGATTATTGGAAAGAAATTGGCAGAAGAGCTGCAGCTCGATATAAAAAAGAAAATATACCTGTCTTTTATCGATAAAAATGGAGATCAGCAACGCATAAAGCTTAAGGTCGCAGGCGTATTCAAAACCGCTAGCACATTGTTTGATGGCTCAAATATTTATATGAAAAAAGAGGCCCTTCAAAAAGTTTTAGGAGACGAACGGGCTGTTCACGAGGTCGGAATTATTTGCAATGAATTTGAAGACGCAAAAAAAGTAGCAGAGGCAATAAATACGTTCTCCAAAAAAAACAAGGCGGAAACCTGGGGGGAAATAGCACCCGAATTGGGGTATGCTCAGGAAATGATGTCTGGTATCATTTACATTTTCATGAGTATTATTTTAGTGGCGCTTTCATTTGGTATTATCAATACAATGCTAATGGCGGTACTCGAAAGAAAAAGAGAATTAGGTATGCTAATGTCAGTTGGCATGAACAAAAGAAAGGTCTTTTCTATGGTTATTTTTGAAACCCTATTTATTTCATGTGTAGCCGCACCAACGGGCATCTTGATTTCTTATTTAATGATCAGCTATTTCGGCACACATGGTATAGACCTTTCTGCTGTGGGAGAAGGGTTAGAGGAATTAGGTATAGGAACGAAGGTTTATACACAGCTTGCCGCAGAGCATTATTTGAACATTAGCTTACTGACTTTTTTCTTGACCTTTTTATCCTCAATCATTCCCGCTAGACGAGCCCTAAAACTAGACCCTGCGGAAGCTGTAAGAGCGCTTTAACTTTTGAAACATGAACGTAATTGAAACAAATAATTTAGTTAAAACATACCACCAAGGAGAGCTTGAAGTACACGCTTTAAATGATGTCTCTATTCATTTTAAACAAGGTGAGTTCACTGCTATTGTTGGGCCATCGGGCTCTGGTAAAACCACGTTTTTAAATGCAATCGGAGGATTAGACACACCAACAACAGGAACTGTGATGATTAATGAAACGGACATTACTCAGCTCAAATCCAATCAGCTGATTGACTTCCGACTAAAAAATATTGGCTTCGTTTTTCAGGCTTATAATTTGATCCCCGTATTAACCGCTAAGGAAAATGTAGAATTCATTATGCTAATGCAAGGCGCATCCTCGAACAAAAGAGGCGCCCGTGCAAAAGAGCTTCTAGAAGCGGTAGGCCTCAGCGAACAAATCAATAGAAGGCCTGGACAGCTATCAGGAGGTCAGCAACAAAGAGTAGCTGTAGCTCGTGCACTCGCTTCTAAACCTCAATTTGTATTAGCAGACGAACCAACCGCAAATTTAGACTCAACATCAACAACAAACCTCCTTGACATCATGCACCGCTTGAACAAAGAGGAGAATATGACCTTTATTTTTTCAACGCACGACCAAAGAGTGATTGATCGCGCAAAGAGAGTGATCACACTAGAGGACGGAAAAGTTCTTTCTGACCATACTAATACCTAAAATGCGCACAACATACTTCATTGCTTTGTTTTTGTTTTTCTTTTTGCATTTTGGCCTTTCAGGTCAAGAAAAAAAGCATTCATGGTGGAAAGATCGGGTGCAGATTTCTGGATTTGTCAAATACATGAACACGGCATCTATTGCCAACCTTGATTCAATGATTACCGACAACCTGATTCACAATCGTCTAAGACTAAAGGTGAACATCACGAATAAACTGACGAGCGTTGTTGAAATGAGAAACCGCATTTTTTATGGCGAAGCCACCTCATTAAACCCTCATTTAAGTGACTTATTGGATGTTGACGGCGGCCTAATTGACTTGTCGTTTGTGCCTGTAGACAAACAGGCCTTTGTAATGCACTCTATTTTCGATAGGGCCTACCTAAAATATAGCGCTCAGAAGTGGGAGCTTCGCTTGGGTAGACAGCGGATCAATTGGGGCGTAAACTTAGCCTGGAACCCTAATGATCTTTTCAACGCCTACAGCCTAATTGACTTTGACTATCAAGAGCGGCCGGGAGCCGATGCCGTCCGATTTCAATATTTTACGGGAGACCTTTCAAGCGTGGAATTTGCCGCGCAACCGGGTAGCTCTATAGACAGCTCGGTTATTGCAGCCATGTGGAAATTCAATAAATGGAAATATGACTTTCAGTTTATTGCTGCGAACTACTTTAAGGATATTTCCATAGGAGCTGCTTGGGCAGGAAACATTAAAGCCGCAGGCTTCAAAACTGAGCTATCATATTTCCACCCAAAAAGCAATTTCCAAGATACCTCAGGAGCATTAAGCTTATCAACTAGTCTTGATTATTCTTTTAAAAATGGGCTATATTTAAACGGCTCTCTGCTCTTAAACACGAGTGGGATTAGTAAACCCCTCAATGCCTCTTCTTTGTTTCAAACCTTTATAGGAGATATAACAGCTAAATCTTTAATGCCATCAAAGCTGACCTATTTCGGTCAAATCAGCGGGGCTTTTAACCCGAAGCTAAGCGCATCAATGTCCCTATTTTATATGCAGGGTGTCAATATGCTACTTTGCATGCCATCACTCGTTTATGGAATAGAAGACAATTGGGAATTAATGCTGACGGCACAAGCCGCTTTTGGTTCGCTTAACGATACCTTTAAAAGTATGGGTAGTGGAGTGTACTTGCGGCTCATGTATAGCTTTTAATTGCTTGTCAGGATTTAGGTTGAGGCATGCAACCAAATATGAATAAAATGACTATGTCATTTAAAGGTCTAGTGGTTTTGACGGTTTTGATTTAATTACTAGACGGGTTAGATATGAATAAAACCTTAATTTAAACTTTTAAAAAACGCATAAAAACATGAAAAAATCATTTGTCATTTTAGCGCTCACTTTTATCAGCGCTCAAACAATCAAAGCACAAACGCTCTTAAACCAAAATTTAATGCATGACGGAAACAATAGAGAGTACGCCTTATATATTCCTGCAAGCTATGACGGAAGCCAAGGGGTTCCTCTGCTGTTTAATTTCCATGGAGGCGGAGGTAACATCGCTGAGCATCTGTCAAGCGCAGACATGAGACCCATTGCCGATACGGCTAACTTTATTTTAGTATACCCTCAAGCGGTTCCAGACCCTGGAAACGGAGGCGCTACAAGCTGGATGCACAAGGCACCAACAACTTTTGATGATGTCCCTTTTGTTGAGGCAATGATCGATGTTATAGCAGGAGAATATATGATTGATAACGATAGGGTTTATGTCTGTGGTTATTCTTTAGGAGGGGAATTTACCTACGAACTAGCGTGCAGCCTAAATAATCGAATTGCTGCTGCCGGCGCCGTGGCAAGAACCATGCAGGGAGAAACTTTTAACAACTGTGCTCCTCAACATCCGACTGGAGTACTTACGATTCTCGGTACTGCAGATTTTATATCGGATTACAACGGTATAACTTTCGGTGGTGTTCAGTATTACATGTCGGCAGCTGAAACTCATGAATATTGGGTAACAGCCAACAACTGTAATGCCAATCCAACGATGTCTACCGTACCCAATACCAATACCTCTGATGGAAGCACTGTTGAACGCTATACCTGGAAAGACGCTTTAGGCTGCACATACGTAGAGCACCTAAAGGTTATTAATGGGGGGCATGATTGGCCCGGTGTTTTTGGAAATATGGATATTGATGCAAGCCAAGAAATTTGGAACTTTGTTTCAGGGTATGATCTTTCAGGCCTTATTGGGTGTGCTACAAATTCAATAGAAAATACTGCAGCCCTTGAAGATGAGGTACGTGCTTTTCCAAACCCTTTTGAGGAACAACTAATTATAGAATCATCTTTTCAAGGAGCACAAAATTACGCACTCTACTCCATTCTTGGAGAACATGTTTTGAGTGGATCTATTCAGTCCGGAAGCACAAATATCAATCTCGCAACTATTCCAGACGGATTATACATTTTAAAAGTGAGGGGCCAATCCTTGAAAGTGGTGAAAAGAAAATAAGAAGCACCATGCAGCTAAAAGATTTTGCCATAGAGCGCTACTTCGCTAAATATGAATTTAGCGCAAAATACATGCTATCGAGCTCCGATTGTGATGGTTTTTCTATGGCCGAAGTCTTAAGCCTTGCTTCAGAAGCAGAAAAAAAAGATTGGCTTAATTTAAAGCTAGGGTATACTGAAACAAGAGGGAGCATCCCGTTAAGAAAAGCGATACAAAAGCATTATCAAAATATTGAGCTTGATGAGATTCTCGTGACCTCTCCCGGAGAAGCGAACTTCGTCTTGATGAATGTTTTGTTATCAAAAGGAGACGAAGTTGTCTGCATGGCACCGATGTACCAATCGCTATACCAAATTGCAAAAGACATAGGGTGTACATTAAAGCTCTGGGGGCCGAGAGAATCAGATGGTGTTTGGACCTATTCTATGGCTGACTTTGAAGATTTAGTCTCCAAAAACACCCAGCTTGTCATTGTTAATTTCCCACACAACCCAACTGGGTTTAGCCCAAACCTAGAGCAGTATGAGATGCTTATTGACGTTTGCCGCAACAACGACGTATATGTTTTTAGTGATGAAATGTATCGCTTTCTCGACCATAGACCTGGACCCTGTCTTCCTTCAATGTCTGACCTTTATGAAAAGAGCATTAGCCTTTGGGGAACATCAAAAACATTCGGCTTAGCGGGTGTCCGCATAGGCTGGTTGACAAGCAAAGACAAGGCATTCTTACAAAAAGTTGAAAACTTCAAAGATTACCTATCTATCTGCAGCAGTGCCCCAAGCGAAATATTAGCTACAATTGCATTGAACAATTTAGATTACTTTTTAAAAAGAAACTTAAATAAAATTCAACAAAACATCGCCCTATTTTCAAACTTTCAAAATAAGTATTCACACCTTTTTGATTTCGCTCCTCCCTCGACAAGCTCGACAGCTTTTATAAAACTGCACTTAAATGAGTCCGCTGAAGATTTTGCACAGAAACTGGTTGAAGAAACAGGAATCATGATCCTTCCCTCTGAGGCATTCGAGTACGGAAATACGCATGCGCGGATTGGATTTGGAAGAGAGAGTTTCCCAGAAGTTCTTGCCGTTTTGGAAGGCTTCCTTAAAGAAAATAATTATTAGTAATTGCGGCCAATTGTTTATGCCTTCGGCTTTCTTTTATCCTCTCTCGGCCCTCGTTTGTAAATGATGAGCCCATTTAAAAAATTACGAAGAATTTGGTCCTGACAATCCATATATTTCGGGTGGTCTTCACTGCGGAAAAATGCACCTAGCTCACTTTTACTGATCTCGAAATCAACTAGCGCTAATACCTTAACAATATCATCATCGCGCATTTTTAATGCTACCCGAAGCTTTTTAAGAATGTCATTGTTTGTTAGGCCCATAATTATATTATTTGTTTCTGTTTTACTATTGTTATTTAACTGATGATACGTTCAATCTCCTTGAAAATATCTTCTGCTTCAAAATTTTTCTTTACAAACCTCTTGGCTGCTGCGCCCATTTCCTGTCTAAGCTTTTCATTTTCTGATAACTTAATCACGGCATCTGCAAAAGACAAAGGGTTTTGCTTGGTCACCAAAACTCCTGTTTTACCATCTTGTATAATTTGGCTATTACTCGATATATTAAAGGCTATAGACGGCAATGAACACAAACCTGCCTCGGCAAGAACGTAGCCAAAACCTTCCCACATAGAAGGTAATACAAAAACATCACCTGACATGTAAAGGTCCTTTGGCTGTTCGATAAATCCTGTAAATAAAATGTTTTCTGCAACACCACTTTCTCTGGCTTTTTGCTTCAGATGGACCTCTAAAGGACCACTCCCTCCTATCACAAGTTTAAAGCGAAGCTTTTTCTTTTTCAGCTCTCTCGCTACGTCAATCAAAAAATCATGGTTTTTTTGAGGCACGAGCCTTCCGAGGGTACAGAGGACGAATTCCTCAGCTTTTTTTGTATAAATAGGACTGAAGGGCGCGCCTAAAAACTTACCTGAATCAATTCCATTTGGGATTAGCTTAATTTTACTTTTTGCAACGAGCTGGGCATTATTGGCATTTAAAGAGGCCTCAGTCGCCGGGGAATTTACCAAGACTTTATGCACCACACTTTGATACAAAAACCTGTTCAAAATATTATTCTTAATTGCAATATCGCTCCCTCGTCTAAAAATAACTTTAGGAAGTTTTATAAGGCGCGCTGCTATGCCTGCGCTCTTTAAATCTCGAGGGGAATTCATGATGAGATGGTCTACGTCATACTGCTTTAAAAGACGGATAATTCGATAGATGACGACTGGATTCAAAAAGCTAAGGTTTGAGAGTTTAATCAAACTTACCTCAATACCCAGCGATTTTGCCTTTACAGCTAAAGCGCTACTTGGTGCCGCCACAACTAAGACACTAAATCCTTTTCCATGAAGGTACGAGGCCACGTCAAGGTGCCACTTTTCTCCCCCGCCCCAAGCGCTTACCGTATTAAAAAAACAATAATTGACCATTGCATTTCTTTTCAAGCTAAAGTTAACGAGTATTCTTGCCGATAAAACAATAAAGCTTTCATATTTATACTTGTCAACTCACTTATCATTACTTTATTCAATTGCGTTTTGCAAGTGATACTAAAATTATAGCTATCTTGTGTCTGTTATTGTAACGATTATAAACCGCTCGCTTTATGGCTCATTCTTTTCGCTGTGACTGCCCAATCACCTCTGCCCTCGACGTTTTAGGAGACAAATGGACCTTGGTTATTGTCAAACAAATGCTCATTGACGGAAAAAAAACCTTTAAGGAATTTGTTGAAGCAGAAGAAGCGATTGCGACCAATATTTTAACCGATAGACTCAAAAAAATTGAAGAAAAAGGAATCATCAAAAGGTTAAGCTTACGAGAAAACAAAAAATCTAAGCATTATCATTTAACAGAAAAAGGCCTAGGCTTAACACCTGTTATTTTAGAAATGGCTATTTGGAGCGACGGCAACCTAAGGGACCTTCACCCGGACCTAAGCACAGAAAATCCTATAGAATATATAAAGCTTAATAAAGCATCCTTTGTGAATATTCTTCAAGAACGCTATAAGGAAAGAATCAGTCAAACCCAATACTAAATGGATACAGCACATTACAGAAAACTCGAAACAATGTATTTGGGCGCAAACGTCAACACAAAAATCTTTGATACAACAACTTGTAAAATAGAAGCAGAGAAAGCAACCATCACACTAGCTGTTTCTGAAGACTATTTTCATGCGCTAGGCGCGATACACGGAACCGTTTACTTTAAAATGTTAGATGACGCTGCGTATTTCGCTGTGAGCTCGGTTGTGAAAGATTGCTTTATGCTTACTTCGTCGTTCAACATAAACATTCTACGGCCTGTATCTAAAGGGAAGCTGACCGCCATTGGAACAATTCGTTATAAATCCTCTAATCTCTTTGCTGCCGAGGCGAAATTGTATAATCAAGATGGAAAAGAAGTGGCTTTTGGCACCGGAAATTTCGCGAGGAGTAAAATGCTTTTGTCCGAGGAAGTGGGGTATAAATAAACCTAGGCTAATCGGCTAAAATTTCATAGACATTCTCCTTTATTTTTTGGCTCAAACCATCTGTAGGGAGGTCGTTATCATCCGTTCCGAACGGGTCCTCTATTTCCTCTGCTAAAATCTCCATGCTCACCAAAATATAAAAGACAAAAATAGAGACCAAAGAAGAGTAGTAACCGAAAGAGTTCACAAATGCTAGTGGTAGGGTTGTGACATAAATGAAAATAAACTTCTTAAAGAAAATACTATATGAATAAGGAATAGGCGTGTTTTTAATACGCTCACAAGCTCCAATAATGTCAGAAAACGTTTTCATGTTGGTATCCACAACAATGTATCCCTCTTCTGATAAAACACCTGATTTTTTTAAGCCTTCCAGTCTTTCATACATTCGCTTGAGAATGTAATTGGGTTTGTGGTCATAGCCCGAAATTTGTTTTACCTCCTCTTCGGTTAGCTCTAACTGAGCTAAATCAACACCGTCTCGAAGATGCTCTTTCATAGCAAATGCATAATTTGATATCATTCTTTTGAAATATGCACGGTCCTCTTTATTAGAGCAAACCGAATTGATTTTTAACGATAGGTTTCGGGTGTTATTTACAAGCTCCCCCCATTTTTTTCGGCCTTCCCACCAACGGTCATATGCTGTATTTGTCCTAAACACAAGTAGCAATGAAAGGGCGAACCCTACTAAAGAATACACCTGCATTAGGCTGTCAAAAGGCTCTGTGTTTTCTATATATTTTACCTCTAAATGCGCAATGCCTAGGGTTAATAACCCTATTGCTATGAGCTCCTTCCAAAGCTTTGACAACGTGTCACTCTGATTAAGAGATATAATATGCTTGAACCAACTTTTAGGGTTATACTTAATCATAAAAAAGAATTTCTCTAAAAATACAAAAGATGATTCTTTACTCGGAGTTAAAGCGTGATTTTGTAACTTCGACACTCACAAGAAAAACGAATCGCGTTGATGGAAAATTTGCAATTCAGAAAAGCAATCGCTAGTGATCTTCCATTCATTTGGGACATTTTAAAGCAGGCGATCTCAAGAAGAAAGAAGGACGGAAGTAATCAGTGGCAAGATGGTTATCCAAACCCCTCGGTTATCGAAGGAGATATTGCTAAAGGCTGCGGATTCGTGCTACTGAAGGAAAAAACGATTGTTGGATACACTGCACTTCTTATAAATGACGAACCGGAGTACGCAAGGCTCGAAGGTGAATGGCTTAGCAACGAGGACTTTGTCGTTTTTCATCGCGTTGCCATTTCACAAGAGCACTTGGGGATGGGGCTTGCTAAAAAACTTTTTTTACACATCGAACGCTTTGCAAAGCTGCATAAGATTAATAGCATTAAGGCGGACACAAACTTTGATAATCCGGCGATGCTTGCACTTTTCGACAAGCTCGGGTACAAGTATTGTGGGCAGGTTTACTTTAGAGGAAGCCCCAGAAGAGCCTACGAAAAAATACTTCAGCCGTAGAGGCTGTGTTTCACATATGAAAGATGTTATCATAAAAGAATTTGGAATCCTACCGCTTGAAATAAAAAAGCTGAACGGGTACGAAAATGAAAATTACCTCATCAAAACAGAAGAGAGTCGATATATATTCAAGACCTACCCTGCAGCAAAAAACACAATGTCACTTCTTAATGCAGAGTGTGATGCCTTGCTTCATTTACAAAATGAAAAAACCTCAAAAACACCTGTTCCTATTCCCTTTTTATCTGGAGATTATGTGAAGATCGTTGAGCTAAAAAACACGCCTAAGTGCTGTCGCATGTTGTCGTTTTTACCCGGGGGGTTTTTAGGCGAAATAGAGCCTAACCCAACCCTTATGGGCAACCTTGGGTCGTTTCTTGCGGGCCTAAATCAGAAACTTAATGGTTTTGATAGTGATGCGATTCGCGCGCGAAATTATGAATGGGACCTCCAAAACCTAAAACTCAACAAAAAATATATTTCCACTATTTCGGAACCACAACAGAGAAGCGTGGTCGCTTACTTTTTCCAAAAGTTCGACCTCCTTGTCGCCCCTCATATT
>CAJXDT010000036.1:0-24520 GCA_913052055.1 uncultured Cryomorphaceae bacterium | reverse complement strand
TGAACCTTTAATGATTTGCCAGCGTTATTTGTTGCCTTCACCAAATTGATGTGTTTGGCAAATTCTCGCACTAAGTATGAACCTGGTGCCCAAACTGGAAGCGAAACGTCAATTGTTTTTTCATCAAAACCCTCTAAAACCATCTCCACGTGGAAGTAATGATTCTGAGGTTTCGGCATAGAGAGGTAATATTTTACCGTTTGTCCATATACCGAGGTGCAGCATAAGCAAACAAACAAGAGTGCTTTTAATTTCATTTTACGGATATTTTAGCCGCCATTTCTTGGGCTTGTTCGACCAACTCTTTAACATCATTCGTGCCATACTTCAGCGTTACACCCATTCTTCTGTACGGACGCGTAGCGGGCTTACCAAACAAACGGACCTCAGAATCAATGGTATTCATCGCTTCTTCAAGTCCTTCAAATATAGGTTTCTCAGTGGACTCTGATTTTGCCAAGATGACTGCACTAGCTCCATTGCGCAATAATTTAAGTTCTGGTATGGGCAATGACAAAACCGCCCGTGCATGCAATTCAAACTCATTAAAGTTTTGGGTTTTTCCTAGCGTTACCATTCCAGTATCGTGTGGTCTCGGTGATAGCTCTGAAAAATACGCACCTTCCGATGTAATAAAAAACTCAACACCCCAAATACCCGCACCTCCGAGGGCTGCGGTAACTTTAGCCGCCATATCTTGAGCTTCTTTAAGGTGCTCTTGTTTCATGGGCATTGGCTGCCAGCTTTCTTGGTAATCTCCCCGCTCCTGTCGATGACCAATTGGTGGACAAAATAAAGTAGGCCCATCATTCTGCGTCACTGTGAGCAAGGTGATCTCGTAATCAAAATCAATAAAACCCTCCACAATCACTTCCTGTAAATCCCCGCGAGAACCCTCACAGGCATAGGTCCATGCCTTCTCAATATCCGCTTCATCTCGAATCACTGACTGCCCTTTTCCTGAACTAGACATTAAAGGCTTCACAACGCAAGGCATTCCACATTTATTGACACCTTCACGCAGCTCCTCTGCATTTGTTGCGTAGCTATAGGTTGCGGTGCGCACACCTAGATCAATTGCTGCCAAGTCACGAATGGCTTTTCTATTCATCGTAAAGTTTGCCGCTTTTGCACTTGGAATTACCTTGATTCCTTGTTTTTCATAATCGTAAAAACGTTCGGTTCGAATCGCTTCAATTTCGGGTACAATAAAATCGGGTTGGTGTTTGGCTACTATCCGATCGAGTGCTTCACCGTCGAGCATGGATATTACTTCAGATTCGTCGGCAACCTGCATGGCAGGTGCGTTGGCATAGCTATCAACAGCGATAATGTGTTGTCCGAGACGCTGGCAAGCAATCACAAATTCTTTGCCTAGCTCTCCGGAACCTAAAAGGAGTATTTTTTTCATGGAAACAAAGATAATCGACTTTTAGAAATCACCTGAACAAATATAAATCCACTTATTCATAAACGTTATTGCACTTCATGGATGTTTCATATTATATTTAAGCAAAAAATAGTTCCGATTAAAAATGGAAGAATTCATATACCTCCTTGGCTTATTAATGATGATCGTTGGCTTAATCGGCTCATTTGTTCCGGTAATACCGGGTCCATTTATTAGTTTTCTTGGAATATTATTAATCGATAGCTTTACCTCACTGCCTATTAGTAACTATACGATTGTGATGCTAGGAGCACTAATGGCTATTGCTATGGCAGGCGATTATATTTTACAAATCGTGGGAGTCAAGAAACTTGGCGGAGGAAAAAAGGCGATTCGAGGGACGCTCATAGGAACCCTTTTAGGCATGTTTATCCCTCCCATAGGTATCCTTTTAGGTGCAATCATTGGGGCATTTATTGGCGCAAAAATGGAACAAGGTTCCAATAGGCAATCTCTCAAAATAGCCTTAGGCGCTTTTGTTGGCTTTATGCTTGGAACAGGCGTCAAACTGATCTACAGTGTATATGTTTTGTATAATTTCACTGAGCTCGTGCTAAGGGAATACTTTTAATCAAAAAACCTTCAATAATTTTGCTCAAATCATTTTTTTATGTCCTCGAATTGAGTTATATTATAATGTAGAAATAAAAAATAAACTCTTATGAAAAACCTCACCCTACTTCTGTCCATTTTAATTTCCGTTCATACCCTATTTGCAGGCGACACTTTAAAAGTTTCCTCAAAAATAAAGGATGTTACCTGTTTCTTTCAAGGCGCCCAAGTGACACGTACCGTGGCGGTGAAGCTTCCTAAAGGAAAACAAATACTGGTATTTAATCAGCTACCTTTTACTTTAAATGATGAAAGCGTGCAGCTCAAAAGCTCTGACAACTGTAAGGTTTTGTCCGTAAAGCATGAGTTAGTATATCCAAGCACACGAAAAAGCGCTGAAGAAAAGAAAATCGAAGACCAAATTGAAGCACTGGAAATTGAAATGAAGGCTGTTCAAAATAAATTTGATGTTTTTGGATTGGAAGAAAAATTGCTGATGGACAATAGCAATATTGCCAAAAAATATGAGGGCGCCGAAATCGCAAATATCAAAGATGCAGCAGACTATTACCGCGCCAGACTCAACGAAATCAGACACGGAAAGCTAGACTTATCCATCAAGATGGACCTTAAAAGAGAAAAAATAAAGGACCTATATGCAGCACTAAATACCCTAACATCGATTAAAAGGAACAACTACAGCAAAGTCATTGTAGCTGTTGATTGCAGTAGCGAAGCAAAGGAGGAGCTAAAGCTAAGCTATTACATGTATCGTGCGGGATGGACTCCGAATTATGATTTCCGTGTGGATGACGTCACAAAACCACTCGATATTGTTTACAACGCAAATGTATTTCAATCCTCAGGCGAGAGCTGGGATAAAGTAAATTTAACACTCAGCACGAGCGACCCAACCCTGGATGGAGAAAAGCCCGAGCTTGTCAATTGGATTTTGGGGAATGCTGACCCTTACAAAAAAGAAATAAAACAGAAAGGCTCTGGAACACTTAAAGGAGTGATTCAGGATGCGGAAAGTGGAGAGCCCTTGCCTTTTACAAAAGTCCTCTTGAAAAAAAACGGATCAATCCTTGGAGGTGCAAATACCGATTTTGATGGAAAATTTACGATAAAGCCGATTCCAAGTGGAACCTATGATGTAGAATTTAAAACCGTTGGTTTCCAGAAGAAACTCATTAAAGGTGTTCGCATCTCTGACGATAAAATCACCTTTTTAGACGAATCACTAAATTCAGAGGTTCAAATGCTCGAAGAGGTGACGGTGGTTACATATACCACGCCACTGATTGATAAGGATGGTGGAGCAAGTAGTAAAACTATTAGCAGAAACGATATCGGTAGGCTACCGGTAAGGGGTGCTGCAAACATATCAAGTTCTGTTCGCGGTGTTAGAGAAGATAATTTCAAAAAGACAGACTATATCTCTAATTCCTTAAAGACTACTGTCGCAAATCTTGAATACGAAATTGATATACCATATACGATTCCTTCAGACGGTCAAGATTATAGCATCAAAATGAAAGAGCTGAGTGTACCTGTAAAGTATATTTATCACGCCGTACCTAAGCTTGATGAGGATGCATTCTTGACAGCAGAACTCACCGACTGGACCAAGCTCAATATACTTCCCGGTAAATCTAATATTTACTACGAAGGCACCTTTGTAGGTTCCTCAAATATAGATACCGAAAATGCCACTGATACGCTCAGTATTTCATTGGGAAGAGACAAGAACATCGCCATCAAACGCGAGGGGAACAAAGAGCTATTTGATAAAAGAGTGGTGGGAAGTTTAATCAAAGAAACCATCGGCTGGAAAATCTCTGTACGAAATAACAAAGACGCAAAAATTAATATCGTGATTGAGGATCAGTTCCCTATTTCCTATCGCAAATCCATTGATGTAGACCGCATAGATTACGTGGGTGCAAAGCTCGATGATAAAACTGGAATGTTATTGTGGGACCTTGAGCTTAATGCAAATGAAAGCAAGGATGTTCAATTTAATTACCAGGTGCGTTATCCAAAGTACCTAAATATGAATTATTGATTGCAGTTATCCCTTGTAACTGGACAAAATTAGCGATTCGCGTATTGTGCTTTAATGGGCTTGAGTAGATACTCAAGTCCATTGAGTTTGATTTCATAAATAGAAGCCAAAAGCTGTCCCATTTGACCTTTAGGGAAACCTTTTGCGTTATACCAGGAAAGATAGGGCTCCGGCAAATCGCACAATAATGTTCCTTTGTATTTTCCGTAAGGCATCCGCATGGTTACAAGCTGAATGAGCATTTTAGATTGTGGGCCTTGTTCCATAAAATTTAATCCTAAAGCTTTTTGTTTTTTAAGAAATAGGCGATACTAAGCCCAGAAATAATGTGCCAAATGCTCCACCAACCTGCGACAATCGCCATCCCTCCCATTCCATCAAAGAAAGCGAAAATCAAACCGAGGCCCAAGCCAGAGTTTTGAATCCCTGTTTCGATGGCCAAGGTTTTTTGGTCAGCAGAAGGGAGCCTGAATATTCGTGCCAATGAAAAACCGGTAAGAATGCCAAGTGCGTTGTGGGCAAGCACAATAAATACGATCAGGTGAATGTACTTGACGAATAAATCTGTGTTGGCACCAAAAGCAAAAACGACAATTCCTCCAAAAATGAAGATAGAACCATAATGAGTAATCGGCACCAAGAAATCGGCTATTTTGGGTTTAAATTGGCGCAGCAGCATACCGATTGTAAGCGGAATCAATAGAATCATCCCCACAATTTTGAGCATAGCTAAGAAATCCAGGCTGACCTCGTTAAGAATCTCGGATGTTGGTGCATACATACCTCCCCAAAATGAAATATTAAATGGCGTCATGAACACTGCTGTAACACTTGCGATGGCTGTCATACACACCGAAAGCGCGGTATTTCCATTGGCTAGAGCTGTCATGAAATTCGAAATATTACCTCCTGGGCATGCGGCAACGATCATCATACCCATTGCCACACTGGGCATCGGATTTAAAATTAAGACCAATAAGAAGGTTAAAAAAGGAAGCGCTACAAATTGGGATAGAAATCCAATAAGTACTGATTTCGGTGCAGAAAAAACAAGGATAAAATCTCTTACCTGCAGCTTTAGCGAAACACCAAGCATAATGAATCCAAGGCTAACATTCATGAATAGAATATTGTCCTCATTCATTTTAAGTACCGCGTTATCAAGGTCGCTATCTTCACCACACGCGCTTAGCATAAGCAGTGCAGAAAACAAAAACAATAAAGTTCTTGTGCGTTTCGAGAATTGGGTTTTAGTTTTTAACTCAAACATACTTTTTTAAAGAACACTAAAATTTTCGACTTAGACAATTCTATGTTGAGACTAGAACAATATAAAAAAGGATATTTTACCAATCATTTTTTGTCCTTAAACGGTTTACAAAACCATCTAATTTTTTTCGAACAAACTTTTCTGCGATTCCAGTTTTCCTGACGAATTTGACTAGTAAGGGAGAGAAGGCGTAGTAATTTGCAATAAAAACCCTTCCCATAAATGTTTTATTCAACTTTTCATCTCTAAACCTCCTCAAGACAAGAACCTCTGGTGCATCATAGGAGCCATATGCCATCGTTGCTATATAACACCCAGCATTTCGCAATAAGGCTCGAAAAACTAAGCCTATAAGCAAGCCGCCGAAGATGATAACCCCAAGTACGATCCCGACAACTTTCACATCATTTTTTTCGGTAGGTTTTGGTGAATCCTTTTTTTCAACTTCCAGCTCAGGACTTGAATACATAACAATATTTTCAATATCAAATTCCTGGAGTTCAACAAGTGTGTTTGTATCCAAATTTAAAATTTTTACAAACACATGAACCTCTTGTTTTCGTGTGTATTCTGAAGGCTGTAATTTGGCGGGCAACTCGATAGGTGACGGCATTTCTAGAATGGTATTTATAGAGCTACTATCTAAAGAGATTGAGTCTACTTTGTGAGTCCTACCGTAACCATCGTGTACATAAAAATTCCAAGTTTGCGGATGCTCTGTTAATTTTGATGTCTCAAACAAAATTGATGGAGAATGAGATGTTGTTTTGTAATCATAGACTCGAAATGTTGACAAAGCACAAGAGCCGATAAAAAATAATAGGATAAAAAAAACATATCTATTTCTCATACCTCTAATATAATAAAGTGTTTTTGAGCCTTAGAAATATTCTAAAAAAAACATCAAGGAAAAAGGATATTAAAATGTATAGGTCGATCAATAAAAACAACTTAACTAATCACGCGAAGAAAACCTTTTTAATAAGCATTACGTCTAGATTTTATTGGTATCAATTAATAAACTAAATTTGAATCATGCTTCCAGAAAAATTCAAAGCGATTACAGACCCATTTAATGCTATAGATTTAGCTGAAATGGATTCCGTAGCCCTTATGAATCGAATAGATACTAAATATGCGATTCATGAGGATACCTTTCTGGAAATTCTGCCAAAGCTCAGCGCACATTACGATATTTTGGAAGTAGGAGGCTTAAAGTATTCAGCATACGAAAGTCTATATTTTGACAGCCCTCGCTTTGAGTTTTTTTCCGATCACCATAAGAAGAAAAACGACAGGTTAAAAATTCGTATTCGTAAGTACGTAAATAACAATCTATCCTTTCTTGAGGTCAAACGAAAGAGAAAAGGCCGAACGGAAAAAACAAGGTTGAAAACGGAACAATGGGGAACTAAATTTAGTTCAGAAGAAATGGACTTTCTAGAGAAATCCTACGAAAATGCAAAATCGCTCCATGCAACAATGTCGAATAGCTTTAGTAGAATTACTTTGGTTCATAAGGAAAAAACAGAAAGACTCACTTTCGATCTGAATATCCAATTTCAAGACAGCTCCGAAACAAAATCTTTGACTAACTTGGTCATTTGTGAGCTAAAACAAGGGGCTACAAATCGGTCAAGCATCTTTTACCAGATAACCAAAAAGCGACTGATTAGACCATTACGTGTGAGCAAATATTGCGTTGGAATGATGAATTTTTATTCTGCGTTGGAATTGAAACAAAACCGATTTAAAAAGAAAACACTATCCTTAAATAAAATTATATGCTAACCAATTTATTTTTAGCAAAAGAAAAAGCAACAACAGCCATTGGTCTTCAATGGTTTGATGAAGACTTTTATCTCTTACTTATTCGACTTTGCGTTAACGTTGTATTCATAACGATTCTGATTAGGTTTCTCTACTATGCAAAGACGAAACGAAAAGATTATTTATTCACCTATTACCTCATCGGTACAATTACCTTTTTTCTCTGTTTTGGCTTAAAAAAGCTTGATATTGATACAGGTATGGGACTTGGACTCTTCGCGATATTTGGTATTATACGTTATAGAACAGATGCCATTGAAATAAAAGAGATGACCTATCTCTTTTTGATCATTGGATTGAGTGTTGTTAATGCCCTAGCCTCTAATCAGCTTAGTATAGCAGAAATGGCCTTAATCAATATATTTATGGTCGTTCTGACGTATATATTGGAATTCTTGTGGCTCATGAAACATGAAACAAGGAAAACTATTGTATACGAACGCATAGATCTTATTACGCCAGAAAGAGCATCAGAAATGAAAAACGATATTGAGTTTAGAACAGGTCTTTCCATCAATCGTTTTGAAATTGGTAAGATCGATTTTCTAAATGACACCGCACAAGTAAGAATTTTTTATTACGCTGAAGAGCAAGAATTTTCAGATTACCACGTTGATTAAATAATCAACTCTCTTATGAGGTACTTTTTACTTCCCATTTCGTGGATTTATGCTTCTGTCATTGCGTTCAGAAACCTTTTGTTTGATTTTAATTTTTTTTCATCGAAAGATATTGATCATACCATTGGCGTGGGTAACCTTTCAATGGGAGGTACAGGAAAAAGCCCGCTATCCATATATATCGCAGAATTAATTTTAAGAAATCAAGGTGAGCCAGCCCTGCTAAGCCGAGGATACGGAAGAAAAACAAAGGGATATATAGAAGTAGATGGGAATCATTTAAGCCAAAATGTTGGAGATGAACCACTCATGTTCAAACAACGATTTAAAGACAAGGTGGGCGTTTATGTTTGTGAAAACAGGATACTTGGAAGCAATAAGATTCGAGCGGCGAATCCACATAGCACAATCATCTTTGATGATGTTTTCCAACATAGAAGAGTGAAAACTTCTTTGAGTATTTTAACGACTCCATACGGAGAACCATTCTATCAGGACTATATTTTACCCGTTGGTAGGCTGCGAGAACCTAGCAATAATGCGCACAGATCAGATTGTATTGTGGTCACAAAATGTCCAGATAACTTGACGGATGAAGACTACAATAAAGTTAAAAACAAGCTGTCAAAGTTTTCAAAACCTATTTTTTTTAGCCACATAGAATATGGAGAAATGAAACCTATGAATGAAAGGATTCATAATATTAAAAACATTTTATTGGTTACAGGAATTGTCGATCCTAGCCAGCTCATCAAACACTTAAAAGACAAATACACAATTCAGTCTATTTCTTTTGCAGACCACCATGACTTTACAGTAAAAGACATTGAGAAAATACATGAAAAATTTGGTACCTTTGATCCCAAGGAATCGATTATTCTGACTACTGAAAAGGATAAAGTGCGGCTATCTAAATTTGATGAATTAATTGCAAAGAATAGCGCTTTATGGTACTACCAACCAATAAGTATATGCATCCACAAAGAAGCTCAGTTTGAATCGTTAATTAAAGAACATGTTAGAAAAGTTTAAAAAAGCTGCAAGCTACATACAAGGCAGAACGGAACTGCAACCTACAATTGGTATTATTTTAGGGACCGGCCTAGGCGGTCTGGTCAATGAAATTGAAACCGTACATGAAATAGCATACGAAGATATTCCCCACTTCCCTGTATCAACTGTCAAAGGGCATTCAGGAAAATTGATTTTCGGAAAGCTCGGTGGAAAATCCGTCGTAGCCATGCAAGGGAGGTTCCACTATTATGAGGGTTACAATCTTCAAGAGGTGACATTCCCTGTTCGTGTAATGAAGTTTTTAGGCATAGAAAATCTTTTTGTCAGCAATGCCTCGGGAGGCGTTAATGAAGCTTTCGAGATTGGAGAAATAATGATTTTAAATGACCACATCGATTTATTTCCAGGAAATCCTTTAATTGGAAAAAACTATGAGGAATTAGGCCCGCGTTTCCCAGACATGAGCGAACCATATAGCCATGAATTGATCAATAAAGCCCTAAATATTGCGTCAAAACACAACATTAAAGTAGCACAAGGAATTTATGCGGGACTGACAGGGCCAACCCTTGAAACGCCTGCTGAATACCAATACGTTCACTCGATTGGTGCTGATGCCGTTGGTATGTCAACCGTTCCTGAGGTGATTGTTGCTAGACATATGGACATCCCTTGTTTTGCTATTTCGATTATAACAGACCTCGGTGTACCTGGTAAAATTCAAAAGGTAACGCATCAAGAAGTCATTGAAGTTGCTGCAAAGCAAGAGCCTAAAATGACCTTGATAATGAAAGAACTGATTTCAAGTATCTAAAATGACACAAGAGCAAAGAGATAAATACGAAGCAGTTATTGGACTCGAAGTTCACGCCCAACTACTCACGAATACAAAAGCATATTCCGCTGACATTAACGCATATGGGGCTGCCCCAAATACACATACAAGCCCTATTACGCTTGGACACCCTGGGACACTTCCAGTGATGAATAAGAAGTCTATTGAATTTGCTATTAAACTAGGTATTGCCCTAAATTGTGAGATCGCGGAGCACCAATACTTTGCCAGGAAAAACTACTTCTATCCAGATTTACCAAAAGGCTATCAAATCACACAGGACAAAACACCCATCTGTACAGAGGGGTTTATAGATCTAAAGCAAAAAGAAGGAGCTGCAAAAAGAATCGGAATTACAAGAATTCACATGGAAGAGGATGCAGGGAAAAGCATTCATGATGTTGATGTATATGACACCTTGGTTGATTTGAACAGAGCGGGAACACCATTATTAGAAATTGTAACAGAACCTGACATGCGTAGCTCGAAAGAGGCATATCAATATTTGACAGAAATCAGAAAACTAGTCAGATACCTCGAAATTTGTGACGGCAATATGGAGGAAGGATCTTTGCGCTGTGATGCAAATATTTCTGTTCGATTAAAAGGTGTAAAAGCTCTTGGAACAAAAGTAGAGGTCAAGAATATGAATTCAATTCGGAACGTACAAAAAGCAATTGAGTTTGAAATCGTTAGACAAATTGAGGTGCTTGAAAAAGGAGGAACATTATCACAAGAAACACGAGGTTTTGATGCCTTAAATGGAAGTACGATTGCCATGCGATCCAAAGAAGCCGCAAATGATTATCGCTACTTCCCAGAACCAGACCTTCAGCCATTATACGTTAATGAAAATCAAATTCAGATGGTCAAAGCTGAGATGCCTCCTCTACCCGACTTTCTTTACAATAAATATGTTTCTGAGTTGAACTTGTCTGACTACGATGCACTAAACCTAACCGAATCCAAAGAAATAGCTTTGTACTTTGAGCAGCTCATTTTACATACAAAAAACTATAAAGCAGCAGCCAATTGGATCATGGGTTCCGTAAAATCCTATCTAAATGAAAATGGGGTTGAAATTCAAGATTTCCCTATTAAAGCTGAGGCTTTGGCTGAATTAATAGACCTTATCGATGAGGGCCATGTATCAAGCACTATAGCCTCACAAAAAATATTTCCTGAAATGCTAAGCGCCAAAGAAAGTGCAAAGCAGATTGCAGAAAGAATGAACCTGATCCAAGTTTCAGATGAAGATGAATTAGTTGGCTTCATCGATGCCGTAATTGCAGGAAATCCATCAGAATCGGAAAGATTTAAAAATGGTGAACAGCAGCTCATTGGGTTTTTCATGGGACAGCTCATGCGCGTTTCTAAAGGAAAAGCAGATCCTAAAATCGCCAATTCGCTCCTCAGAAAAAAATTAAATGACGCATAAATTATTCTACTTCTTGCTGATTACTTTCGGTATTATGATGTCATGTACTCAAGAATACGATGAGCCCAACTTTGAACTTCAATCTGAAACTAGAAGCAATACAGAAGTCGGGGAAAATGTTTCTATTTCAGGACAAATAAGAGATGCTTCTAATTCAAGAATAGCACTGGAGGCCCCTTTAATGCAATCAAAAGGAAAAAACATTGAGCTGGCCTCAACTACCCTAGATGCTGAAGGACGTTTTACACTTAATGCATCTATCCCGGGATTGGGGTACTATATGCTCAAGAACTATGGAGATAAAGTAGACTCGGTTGAGCTTACCTTGGCACCTCAGGACAATATAAAACTAGCAACTCAAAAGGATTCGATAAATTCATTTCTGGCCGTTGACGGTGTTCTTTGGTCTAAAGATTTAGAGGCTTATCAGACCATTAGAGCCAAACAAAATGCTATTGAGCTTTCTAATTTCGCTGCCCAAAGAATGAAAGCAAATCCCTCAAGTGCCTTCAATATTGTTCTTTCCAACCATATAATGAAATCCCAGGAACAATGGAATGAAGAAAGAATTCAAATTTTTGGAAGTGTAGCTGAAGCCTTTTATAAATTAGATCCGAAGTCCGAAGCGACGCAGAATTTCGTGAGAAACTTTGAGCTAATGCAAACCTACATGCTGAATAATGGTTTTTATGAAGCGCCGGATTTTGAATCTTCAACAATCGATGGCAGAACCATAAGCTTGTCAGACCTGCGTGGAAAATACGTACTCATCGATTTTTGGGCATCTTGGTGCGGTCCTTGCAGAAAAGAGAACCCCAAAATAGTGGCGCTCTACAACAAGTATAAAAAGAAGAATTTTACAATCTTATCCGTCTCATTGGATGAGGACATGACAAAGTGGAAAGCTGCTGTTGAAAAGGATGGATTATACTGGCCGTATCATGTCAGCGACCTCAAGGGTTGGAATTCAGCAGTGGTACCATTGTATCGTATTGAAGGGATTCCTTTTACCGTTTTGGTGAATCCAAAGGGTCGAATCATTGGTATAAATCTCCGGGGTCAAAACTTAGAAGAACGGATGCAAAATATTTTTAATTTTTAAATATGAAATGTAAACTGCTTTTTATATGTCTTTTCCTTGCTCAAATGGGCATGGGACAGACAGCAAGCGTGAAATTATCTGGATCGATTTTCGGTGCAACAACTGACACCTTGTTTGTCTCTCAAATGTATGATAACAATAGAGTCAAAGATTTTGATACGCTCATAATGGATCAAACCGGTAAATTCAGTGCTGATTTAATCCTACCACGCGAGGACTATTATTTACTGAGACTTGAGAATGCCAATGTTCATTTAGTTTGTCGCGATCAATCGGATATTAAAATCTATGGTGATGGCAAAAGACTGAATGAATTCTGTAATATTTTGAATTCTGATGAATCTGCTTCAATGAATACTTTTGTGAAAGAAATCGAACGATTTCAGCTAAAAAACGATTCCGCCATTACTGCAGTGAAAAAAGATCCTAGTCAGTCTGAATCGATCAATCAATACATGCAAAAGGAATATTACGCCTTTCAAAATAAACTCAAAGTCTTTATTGGAAGTAATTCAAACTCAGCGGCACTTGTTATTGCATTAAGTGCGCTGAATTTAGATCAAGATCCAAAGACTTATGCATCTATAATTCAGCAACTTACCAAATCATTTCCAAGTAGCCTAACAGTGCAGAAGTATGCTGAAAATTTTGAAAGAATCATGGCTGAAAAAGAAAAAAACAAGCCCCTAGGAATCGGAAAGCTTGCTCCAGATTTTGAAGAATTAATGCTAGATCGAAAGACAAAGCTCAAGCTTTCTGACCTCAAAGGAAAGGTGGTACTTATAGATTTTTGGGCATCTTGGTGCGGACCGTGTCGCAGAGAGAACCCAAATGTTGTAAAAACATACAATCGATATAAGGAAAAGGGCTTCACAATCATGAGCGTCTCTTTAGATAAAGACCTAGCAAAATGGAAAGCTGCAATTGAAGCAGATCAATTGTCTTGGCCAAATCACGTGAGTGATCTCGGAGGCTGGCAGAGTAAGGTTTCTCGTTTATACCAGGTTGGTAGCGTTCCCTTCACTGTGCTAATCGATGCAGAAGGGAAAATAATTAAAACCAACCTAAGAGGTTCGGCTTTAGACGCAGAATTAGAAAAAATATTTAAGTAATTGGAGGAGCTCAAACTAAATCCTGGTCGAAAAATATACTTTGCCTCAGATTTTCATCTGGGTGCACCTACGGCGGAATTAAGTAGGATTAGGGAGCTTAAAATTATTGACTGGCTCAATCATATTGAAAAGGATGCCCATACTATTTTTCTAGTAGGTGATCTATTTGATTTTTGGTTTGAATATAAACAGGTCATTCCGAAAGGCTTTGTAAGACTTCAGGGTAAAATTGCAGCACTTGCAGATCGAGGCATCAAAATCTACTTCTTTCTCGGTAACCATGACATGTGGATGAAAAAGTACTTTACCGAAGAGCTTGGTGTCGAAATGATATCAAATGAATTGGAGCTCAAAATTAATGGTAAGCGATTTTTTATTGCCCATGGTGATGGTCTTGGCCCAGGGGATTACGGTTATAAGTTCATCAAAAAGGTTTTTAGAAATAAGTTTTGTCAATTTCTATTCTCTTTTCTTCACCCTCGTATAGGTCTTTCGATGGCGCAATATTTTTCGAATAAAAGTAGAATACATACGGGAACAAAAGACATCAATTATACAAACAAAGAAGATGAGTGGCTCTATCAATACTGTAAATCAAAGCACGCCAAAGCGCCTATAGATTATTTTATTTTTGGACACCGTCATCTACCAATGGAAATTGCAGTTTCAGCATCTAAATACCTGAATCTTGGGGAATGGATGAACTTCTCGACCTATGCAGAATTTGACGGTTCAATACTCTCACTTAAGGTTTGGAGCGAAGATGGCGAAAAAGCTTTTGAAGGTATCAAAGAATGAAGCGATATAAAATCAAAAACCTTGACGAACTGCAAGCATTCGTAAAGAAGCACAAAGCACAATTCGATACCCCAAATTGCTTTGCATTCAAAGGAGAAATGGGTTCGGGTAAAACAACTTTAATACAGCTTCTTTTAAAATCATTTGGTGTAAACGACCTTCAAGGATCTCCTACCTATGCAATTGTAAATCAATACTATAATGAATCTACGCACAAAGAATACTATCATCTTGATTGTTATCGAATCAAGAATGATTTTGAAGCGTTTGATCTAGGTTTGGAAGAATTATTCAACGAAAAAAAAACTATCTTTATAGAGTGGCCTGAAAAAGTCATGCAGTTTCTTCCAGAAGAAACCGTGTGGATTGCCATCCATCATGAATCAGATGATACAAGAACGATTGACATAGCCTATGAATACTGATCCTGAATTATTAAAAAAACTTATTCAAAAAGGGAATCTTCTTCCTCAAGAGGAAATGCTAGAGGTAGCTCGTAAAAAAGGTAGCCTCAATATAGGCATCCCAAAAGAAACTTCTTTTCAAGAAAGACGCGTTGCCCTTGTACCTGAGACAGTTTCGTTGCTTGTTGCTAATGGACATCACGTCAAAATAGAAACAAAAGCAGGAATTGGTGCCAATTTTAGTGACCGAGAGTATAGTGAGGCAGGGGCTGAAATATGTCAAGGTCCCTCTGAAATATATGAATGCAATATCGTTTTCAAAGTAACACCTCCTTCAGACGAAGAAGTAGACCTAATGCCTGGAAATCAGACCTTAATTTCTGCCCTTCAAATTTCCATTCAACCCAAAGCGGTACTTACTAAATTGATTCGAAAAAAAATCACCGCAATTGCTTGGGATTACATTAGAGATGAAGACGGTGTTTTTTCCTTGGTTCGAACGGTCGGTGAGATTGCAGGAAATACCAGTATCCTGATTGCAGGAGAGTTAATCTCTTCTTTTGCCTCTGGAAAGGGTATGATGCTCGGAGGAATTGCTGGTGTTCAGCCTACAGAGGTTGTAATTATTGGCGCAGGGACTGTAGGTGAATTTGCTACGAGAGCTGCCCTAGGACTTGGGGCCTCTGTGAAAGTGTTTGACAATAGACTTTCAAAGCTCAGACGCCTGCAAAATGACATTGGTAAAAGGGTGTATACCTCGATTATTCAACCAAAAGTTTTGGCTAAAGCCATCAAACGAGCAGATATTGTAATTGGTGCGTTGCGCTCAAATGTCGGAAAAACACCTTGCGTTGTTACAGAAATGATGATTCAAGATATGAAGTCGGGCTCCGTAATTGTAGATGTCAGTATCGACCAAGGCGGATGTTTTGAAACCTCAAGAATCACCAACCATGATGATCCTACGTTCATCAAACATGGCGTTACACATTACTGCGTACCAAATATAGCCTCACGGGTGTCTAGAACAGCTTCTTTCGCCATTTCTAATATTTTTTCACCATTGCTACTAGAAATGGGTGACTGCGGCGGAGTTGTTGAGCTCATTCGTTCAAACCAAGGGTTTAGAAATGGTGTTTATATCTACAAAGGAATTCTGACCAATGAAGTCCTCGGAAAAGTATTTGACTTAAATTATAAGGACATTCATCTCATTCTTCCAGGTATTTAATGTCCCCTATTGTACCCCTAAACCTTCCAAAAACAGAATTAGACATCTCTCGCAGTGGTGACCAATTATTTGTACGCTGTCTGGTCCGTAAAAAGAATATTGTTTTGACTCCTGAGGAATGGGTTCGACAACATTTTATTGCATACTTTTTAAACGACCTAGCTTATCCAAAAGGGCTTTTAACCATTGAAAAAAAAATTCAATATGGGGCTATGGAAAAAAGATGGGATTTAGCCACATTCATGCCAAATCAAGAGTGCTTTTTACTGCTTGAATGTAAAGCGCCAAGCATTCCGATTACAAAAGCCGTTTTTGAACAATCTTTGACCTATTTCAAGGGGCTTCAATCAAGATTTTTAGTTTTGAGCAATGGTATTGAGCATGTCATTTTTAAAAAAGAGAGGGAGGGCTTGAAAATCGTAAACGAATTTCCAGATTACCCTAACTTTGCATAGAAGAATAATCTCCTGACTTCATTTTGTGGTATTCTCTCACAAGAAAAGCAAGTTGTATGCGCATTGCATCCAATGCCTCCTCTGTTTCTTGTGTGATTTCTTTCTTTCTAAGTCGAAATTGAAGTTTCATATGCATCGCATGAATCAAAATCTCAACATCATGTTGGTTTTTCATCGAAGCTTTTTCACGAAACTCCGCTGTAAAAGAGCTCGAATTCGCACAGAGTTGCTTGTATTTACTTTCTCCCTGAATAGCAAATAAAGTGTTGTGCAAAAATAAAAGTTCCTTCATTACTTCCATCACTCGGTCTAGGTGGCCCTTTTTTTCAAGTCCGGAGCGTTTCATCTCCTTTATGATATCAGCATACCAGCTTCTGTATTGTCCTTCAAAAGAGCTGTCGGGAAGATTGGGTTTCACAACGGCTTCCATGATCTGTTCAATATCGAAATTTAAAGACCTAACGATGTCTTCAATTTGAAAAAGATACAAAACGTACTCAGCTATATTTTCTTGCTGTTTTTTTTGTGCGACTAACATGGCTAAAGGTCTTCTTCGATTCGTGTTTGCTCTTTATTTAAAAAATCAATAAAAGCACGTGTCACATCCATACTTGGATTTACATAATTAATTTGACCTCCATCAGCGTAACCCATTAAAAGGTCAATTCCATTCGCTTCACTGAATTTTTTTCCAAAAGAAATGACCTTATTATTAATGTCTGTTAGTTTACGCATCACCTCAGCTTCTAATTGGGCGCCTTCTCGCTGCTGATATTGCATGAGCTCCGCCTCCATTCTTTGCGCCTTTTCTTGAATTTTCATGATCTCATTTTCGGATAAAAGCCCTTGTTGTGCCTCTGCACCCTTTTTTGAGACAAAATTCTCGAGATTATTCGTCTTACGCTTGAGCTCTGTTTGAAACGCAAGATTTTTTCTACTCACATCTTCATCAATATTTTTATAATAGGTAAAGCCTTCTTTTAAACTATCATTGAAATAAAAGGCAATCACTAAACCACTAGTGTCTTTTTCTAGGGTATTCACTGGTGCTGGGTTTACAAGCACTGTCTCTTTTTCTGATTCGTTTGAACATGATGACAATATCACGCCCAAAGCAATAATGTATAAACTAATTTTCATTTTGAATAGATTTAAAAGAAGCTGTAAAGTCTTCTCTCATTGAAATAAAACGTTGGAGACAATTCCTTAAGAAATCTGTGGAGCTTAACAACCGTTCCAAATCACTTACACCGCTCTCTGATTCCGGTAACTTAAAAGATTGCTCATATTGATCTAGAGCAATTTTCAAGATTAGCTTTTGGTTATATTGATGTAGCTCAATTAAATATCTGTCGTGAGGAATTCTTTTTAAAAGTCTCATAATGGCTGCAAATGTAAGGATAATATAATGCTATAAGGTAATTGAATAGAAATTTTGGTAATGCTCAAATGAGCACAAATGCATCCAATCAAGAAAGAATATAGCCCTTGTTGGGTTAAATTTTAAATCAAAAAAAGACTAATTAATTGTTCAGCTCTTTTACAAAAATAGGCCAGAGATAAAAGGAAATATTACATATGCAGTTACTCAGCGGTCCTGTAAAATAAAGAAAAACGCGTATATTAGAGAGAACTAAATCACTTTTCGAATTTCTTAGGGCACTAAATATTAGGTATTTGTCAGAAATAATTTTGAAATATTTCAAATATTTATTCTAATTTCGAACCCGAATTAAGTTGAAAAAGTCAGAATTGATTATTTTTTTATGACCAGTATTTTTGTTGCCAAGTTAGATTTTGGTGTATCTAAAGAACAACTAGTAGAGTTGTTCGCTCAATACGGTGAGGTAAGTAAAGCTCACCTCCCGACCGATAAAGACACAGGAAAACCTAGGGGTTTTGCTTTTATCGAAATGTCAAACGATGACGAAGCCAGTGAGGCCATCCAAGCACTAGACGGTTTTGAAATCAACAGAAGAAGAATAGCTGTTAAGGTTGCAGAAAACAGAAATGATCGTTCAAGACCAGGAGGGAATACAAACAGAGATTCAAGACCTTCGAACGCAAGCGCTCCGCCAAGAAAAAGCTTTGGTTCAGATGCTGCTCAACCATCGATGCCTCCCGAAGAAAACAAAAGTGAATCGAGAAAAAAATCATTCAAAGGAAAATCTACCAAAGGTTTTGATTCAGACCAAGGTGGTGGCGGAGGAAAAAAAGCCAAGAAAATGACGGCCCACAAAAAAAGCGGCAAGAACTTCAACTATTTTGAAGACGACGAGCCAATAGAAGGAGGTCTTTTCTCTTTTGATTCTGACGAAGATTGATTCCTTAAAACTATCAGGCCTAAATTCTGTCTCAAGTTTGTTTACTTTTGCATGGACTTATGGAACAAAACTACGCTTCACATTTAACCCATCCTGTTTTCAAGGTTATTTCCAAAGAGCTGGAAAGCTCAAATGAGAAGGCTTTTGTAATTGGTGGTTTTGTCCGTGATCTCATTTTAGGAAACACCTCAAAGGATATAGATATTGTTGTTCAAGGAGACGGAACTCTTTTTGCAAAAAATATTGCTAAAATATTAAGGGTGAAAAAGGTTTCGGTATTCAAAAATTACGGCACCGCACATTTTAAATATAAGGATATCGATGTCGAGTTTGTGGGAGCAAGAAAGGAATCGTACTCCGAAGACTCAAGGAACCCAGAGGTTGCCCCGGGAACACTTGAGGAAGATCAATTTAGACGTGATTTTACGATCAATGCATTGGCGATTGACCTGCATCCCGAAAATTTCGGCGAACTAATAGATCCTTTTAATGGAATAGCGGACCTGGCAGAGGGTATTATCAAAACACCTTTAGACCCGAGCATCACATTTCAAGATGATCCCCTCAGAATGCTTAGAGCAATTCGTTTTGCTACAAGGCTATCTTTCAAACTTGATATCGCTTGTCTTCGCTCAATAAAAGAACAATCTGAACGCATTAAAATAATTTCAAGAGAAAGGATCACAGAGGAGCTAAATAAAATCATTCTAACCAATGAGCCTTCTAGAGGGTTCAAGCTTTTAAAATCGACGGATTTATTGGCATTTGTATTTCCAGAATTACTCAATTTATCTGGTATTGAGACTATTGAAGGGAAAAGCCATAAAGATAATTTTCTCCATACCCTTCAGGTGCTGGATAATATTTCGGAGCATACAGATTCATTATGGTTAAGATGGTCTGCAATCATGCATGATATTGCAAAACCAGCAACCAAAAGGTTTGATAAAAAAGTAGGATGGACTTTTCACGGACATGAAGAACTTGGTTCTAAAATGGTTCCAAGAATTTTTAAGTACCACAGATTGCCATTGGATTCGAAAATGAAATATGTGCAGAAAATGGTGAGGCTTCACCTCCGTCCAATAGCATTGGTAAAAGGAAATGTCACAGATACAGCAATCAGAAGGCTTTTAAATGAAGCTGGAGATGATATTGATGACCTAATGATGCTTTGCAACGCAGACATTACATCAAAAAATGAATTTAAGGTCAAGAAGTATAGAGAAAACTTTAAAATCGTTTCGAGAAAATTAGAGGAAGTTGAAGAGAAAGATAAGATCCGAAATTTTCAACCTCCTGTTACAGGAGAAGATATTATGAAAACTTTTAACATCGGCCCTTGTTATGAAATTGGTGCTATTAAAAGCAGAATAAAAGAGGCCATACTCGAGGGTGAAATTGAAAACTCTGCAGAACAGGCAAAATTGTTAATGTTAGCATGCGGAAAGGAATTAGGATTAATTGCGGTGCACACTGAGCAATAAAATAGTTTAAATTAAAATATCATGGCTGGAATAAAATTTCGGGTTTTGTTGGATTCAAATCAAAAAGAGGAAGTCTTTTGTGATATTTTATTGTCCTTAGATGATAATTTTGAATCTTTTTTCAATTCCATTATAAAGGCATATGGATTCAAGGGCGACCAAATGGCTAGCTTTTATGCCTCAAATGAAAACTGGGATAAAGGAGAAGAGGTCAGTCTTATGGATGTGAGCTTTGGCGAGGAGGGAGAACAGAAAATCATGGCCTCAACAAGCATTCGGGAATTGGTAGAAGAACCTGACCAAAAGTTCATTCTAGTGTATGACTTTTTGAAAATGTGGATTTTTCTTATCGAATGTATTGGGCTGCAAGAAGAAACACCCAATTCACCAGCATTAGTGCTGAGTGTTGGCGAAAAACCAAATGAAGATTCCAAGGAGCTTGATGAGGAATTTCAGATGCCAGCAGAAGCAGAAGAGCAGGATGAAGAGGATGAGTTTGGATTTAACGATTTCGAAGATGGCTTTTCAGAAGAAGATTTAAGTCCCTACGTTTAAGGATATGGTGCAAGATTTCTCAAAAAATGATCCTTTTGGCAATGCCATAATTGACTTTGAAAAAAATAGAACACCAAAAATAATTCGGGTTTCTTCAGATCTATGCGATGATGACGAGTTACCCATTGAATATCTATTTAGAACATTTGATGGTATGCCTGCTGTGGAAAAAAAAGCTTTGGAACTTTGCGAAGGAAATATCTTAGATGCTGGAGCGGGTGCAGGAGCGCACCTAAAAATATTAAGAGAGAAAGGGTTCTCAATTTTTGCCCTTGACGTGTCACCCGGTGCAATTGCACATCTGAAAAGGAACAACATCCCTTGTGCCCTATCTCCAATTCAAAATTTCGAAACCTCAGAACGCTATGATACCATATTGCTAATGATGAATGGAATTGGTATTAGTGAAAAGCTTGAAGCACTCAAACCCTTTTTAGCCAAATGTAAATCTCTACTCACAAAACACGGTCAAATACTACTCGACTCTACAGATATTAAATACCTATATGAAGATGAAGGTGATAGTGTTTGGATTGATTTGAATAGCTCTTATTATGGGGAATTTCAGTTCCAAATGCATTTTAACGGAGAGAGTGGTCCCTTTTTTAATTGGCTTTATGTAGACTTCGAAACATTAAAAACGCATGCAAGAATGGCAGGATTGAGCTGTGAGAAAGTATTCGAAGACGGTAACCATTACCTCGCAAAATTGAAAACATGAAGTGGATTGTTATTTTAGCGGGATTAATTTCTTTACATAGCAATGCGCAAGAGCAGTCCTTATGTTATGAGATTAGTAATGAAAAACTAGGAATTGAGCGCTCTTACTTATTTGGTACAATGCATGCAATGGAAGAAAATAGTTTCTTTTTTCCCAAAAGAATAATCAAGCTTCTTGAAAAATCTGATGCGCTCTGCTTAGAAATAAAAAACATCACCGAAGTGCGTATCAATCCTGATATGCTCATAGACACCACATTGCATCTAAAGGCTTATTGTGATTCGGCAGAGTGGTCGAGTTTGACTAAATGGGCAGAAGAAAAACTATTGATGAAGCCGATTCAATTTGAGGCGAATTTTGAGCATGCCAAACCTTTCATGCTCTTTCAATTCATCTTAGCGATGAATCTACCGACGAACACAAAATCACATGAACAAGAGCTCGAAAAAATTGCAGCTTTAAACAAAATCCAACTTTTGGGTCTTGAAAGTGTAGATGAGCAGCTGAATATTTTTAATCAAATCCCATTTGATGACCAAATGGATATGGTTTTTAGCGAACTTAATAATGGCCAAAAGAGCATACAAGATTTTAATGATCTGCAGCAAGCGTACAAAGAACAAGCCCTTAACATACTCTGTGATTTCGCCTCCAATGAAAAACTAGCAGGAAATACAGCTCTTTTTTTGGACAATCGAAATAAAAGATGGATACCCAAAATGATAGATATGATGGGAGAAGAAAGTGTTTTTTTTGCCGTGGGAGCAGGTCATCTTTGCGGTGAATATGGCCTAATAGCATTGCTCAAAAAAGAGGGATTCGATCTTAAAGCGATTAAATTATGAGACTACGATTCTTACTACTCACTTTATTATTAAGCGCCTGCTCCACATATTCCGAGGAACAACTAAATAGCTTTGATAAAAAAATAAAGGAGTGGATTGGGCAGCAAGATGTCCAATTCAAAAAGACTGAATCTGGTCTATATTATTGCTTTGAAAGAAATGGTTCTGGTCGCAATGTAAAATATACAGATAGCGTATCAGTAATTTTCAAAGGGCAGTTGCTTGATGGTACTCTCTTCGAGCTTGAAAAAAAACCCATTCGCTTTTCCGTCAAGGAAGTTATCATTGCTTGGAAAGAAATACTACTCATGAGTAAAACTGAGGCAAAGGTTCAAATTATCGTACCTCCTCAACTCGGATATGGCAATCATGAGCTCGAAAAAATACCTCAAAACACCATCCTAATCTACGAAATTGAAATTGTTGATATAAAATAAAAGAGAATTGGCGAATTTATCACTTCCTATTCTTATTTTTGGCTTCAAATTAAAGACTACATGAGCGTTCTAGTTAATAAAGATTCAAAAGTTATTGTTCAAGGTTTTACGGGTGGAGAAGGAACTTTCCATGCAGAACAAATGATTGCCTATGGCACAAATGTCGTGGGCGGCGTTACTCCCGGTAAAGGAGGACAAACTCATTTAGAGAAACCTGTATTTAATTCTGTTGCTGAGGCTGTTAAAAACACGGAAGCAGATGTTTCAATCATTTTTGTTCCACCAGCATTTGCTGCTGATGCGATTATGGAAGCCGCCGAAGCTGGGATTAAAGTAATTGTATGTATCACAGAGGGAATTCCTGTGAATGATATGGTTAAAGCAAAGGCATACATTGACAAATACGATAGTCGACTTGTAGGCCCAAATTGTCCAGGAGTCATTACCGCTGATGAAGCAAAAGTGGGTATTATGCCAGGTTTTGTCTTCAACAAGGGTAAAGTAGGGATCGTATCAAAGTCAGGAACGCTTACTTATGAAGCTGCAGATCAAGTTGTGAAAACAGGACTAGGAATTACAACTGCTATTGGAATCGGCGGAGATCCAATTATTGGTACGACAACAAAAGAGGCTGTTGAGCTTTTGATGAACGATCCGGAAACAGAGGGAATCGTTATGATTGGAGAAATTGGAGGGAACCTTGAGGCCAATGCAGCCAAATGGGTCAAAGAAAATGGAACCAAACCAGTTGTCGGATTTATTGCTGGAGAAACAGCGCCTAAAGGTAGAACAATGGGGCATGCAGGAGCAATCGTTGGTGGTTCTGATGACACCGCAGAGGCAAAGAAAAGAATCATGAGAGAATGTGGCATTCACGTTGTTGATTCACCTGCTCAAATCGGAGCCAAAATGTTTGAGGTATTAGGGAAGTAATCCTTAATTCCAAAAATCCCAAGTCAATCCTACGCGCAAGGTTGTTTCTGGTAAGTAAACACCTTGTATATACTGCCAAGTGGTATTATTCCAGAAGTAACCCATATTACTGAATTTTACGTAAAATCTAAAAGTTTCAATTTCCATTCCAAGCATTGCACCCATGGTAAAGAGCGGGTTCTGTATGACCTCATCTGATATATTGAGTAAGTCATAAACGCCTACATTTTCTATAATCGGTATTACATTTGTTTTGGAATTTAAGCTGTAGGATAAGCCAAATGTGACTTTTAATTTTTTCGCTTTAAACAAACCTAAACTCGTCATGATTGAACCTTTAAGCTGATGGACAGGTACAATAAACTTTTTGAGATTTGATCGTGTAAATATATAATTTTGTTGCCACCTCAATTTCTGAAGTTTGAAGTTTGACTTCAAATAGAGCTGCTGAATAACACTTGAACTAAAAGCTGTTTGATTTGACCAATTAGAGATTGATCTATCAAAGAAATATATTCCCTTATTTGATTGTAGCATATACAATGCACTTATGTCATAAGTTCCCGCTTTATAAGAAACCTCTGCTGAATGAGCCGAATAACCTTGAAGACTTAAGTTAGCATTTGAATAATAGGTGTTATTCGCACTGTAAAAGCGTTGAAAAAGTGCTGGTAATTTTTGTCCAATGCGGCTTACAAGAGAAAATGACCATTGTTTTTGATCATATTGAAGCTCATTATTTATAAACCACGTCTGGGAGGCTCCAATGGTATTTAACGAGGCCTCATGAAAGAATATAAGCTGTTTTTTACGATAATGTAAATCATGAATAATATTCAATTCCGTTGTATCTCTGAAGAGATTCATATTTCTATAATTCCAATATGTTGATGATAAACCCAGGGAATAGGTTAAATTTTCAGAATCATAATAGACTGAACTGATATTTGCTAATCTTCCAATCTGATACTGGTCTCTCGTAGATGTAGAATCAAAATAAATAGATGAATATAATCCAGCTAAAGAATCACGCTCACCA
>CAJXDT010000035.1:0-25009 GCA_913052055.1 uncultured Cryomorphaceae bacterium | reverse complement strand
AATATGCGTTTCGAAAATGTTATCGGACAAAATGATTTGAAGAATAAACTTCTGAAAGAAGTTGAAAATCAAAAAATCAGTCATGCACAAATGTTTTTGGGCGACCCTGGCTTTGGCGCCCTCCCTTTAGCATTGGCTTTTGCCCAATACATTTTATGTGAAGACAAGCAAGAAAATGATAGCTGTGGGGTTTGTCCTACATGCAGACAAGTGCAGGAATTACAACATCCTGATTTACACTTTAGCTTTCCTACAGTTCAATCTATTAGTAAAGTTTCCAATGGACTTTTTACTGATTGGAGGGCGCAAATTCAAGAATCACCCTATTTTTCATTTTTCGATTGGATAAAAAAGATAGACCCAAAAGAAGGGAAGCCGATCATATCGGTGCATGAAAGTTTAGAAATTCAAAAAAAACTCAGACTCAAGTCTTATCAAGGTGGCTACAAGATTTTAATCATGTGGTTGCCAGAGACGATGAACATAGAATGTGCCAACAAAATCCTGAAAATTCTTGAAGAACCGCCAGAAAAGACTTTGTTTCTGCTTGTTTCTGCCGATGCCGACGCGTTGCTTGATACGATTCGATCGAGGTGTCAAATACTTCAACTTCAGCGCATTGAAAATGAACTCATTCGAACACACCTCGAAAATAAGTTTAATATCGATGAGCAAAAATGCCAATCCATCACCTCATTTTCTGAAGGAAATTTACTTAAGGCTTATGAAATAGCTCAGTCTAGTGATGATGACGAAGAACTCAAAGACGCATTTATTGACATGATGCGTTCAAGCTATAAAAAGAATGTGATAGAAATGATGAATTGGTCTGATTCCATGGCTAAAAAAGGTAGAGAACGTCAAAAGATTTTTTTAACCTACACACTGCATATGCTAAGACAATGCATTGTCAAGAATTACATGGGAGAAAGACTTGTCCACGTATCAAAAGAAGAAGCCGCATTTATAGAACGGTTCTCCCCTTTTATTTCAGGGAAAAACATCAGAGAATTCATGAAAGCATTTGATGAGGCATATTACCAGCTAGAAAGGAATGCCAATTCCAAGATTCTATTTACCTTGCTGTGCTTTCAATCAATGCGTTTTCTTCATAGGTAAAGATTGATTTAAATTATATAATTTTAAGACGAGAATATGAGCTGTAAGTCATGTAGTAGTGGTGGTGGAAAACCAAATGGGTGCCGTACAAATGGGACCTGTAGCACCAGCGGATGCAACAAACTTGAGGTCTATGACTGGTTGGCCAATATTGATCTTCCAGGAGGCCAACAGGCTTATGACATATTAGAAGTTCGTTTTAAAAACTCAAGAAAAGATTTTTTTAGAAATGCGCAAAAGATCAATATCCAGGTAGGAGATATTGTTGTCGTTGATGCTGCTACAGGTTTCGATGTAGGTATCGTTTCGATAGCGGGAGAATTGGCGCGCATTCAAGTGCGAAAAAAGAAAAAAGATTTCAAACCCTTGGAAGCTCGAAAAGTGATACGCATTGCGAATCAAAAAGACATCGATTTATGGATTAAAGCTAGGTCAAAAGAAAAAGAGCTCATGTACAAAGCGCGAACATTGGCTATAAACATTGGGCTTGAAATGAAAATTTCAGATGTAGAATATCAAGGTGATATGTCCAAAGCCATATTCTATTATACGGCCGAGGGACGCGTGGATTTCAGGCAGCTCATAAAAAATATGGCAAGCGAATTTCGAATGCGTATTGAAATGAAGCAGATTGGCTCTAGACAAGAGTCATCTCGTTTAGGAGGAATAGGTTCTTGTGGGCGGGAATTATGTTGCTCAACATGGCTTACGGATTTTAGAAGTGTTTCAACATCCGCAGCACGATACCAGCAACTATCATTGAACCCACAAAAGCTCGCAGGACAATGTGGAAAGCTAAAGTGTTGCTTAAACTTCGAGCTAGACGCCTACCTTGAAGGACTTCAAAGCTTCCCAAGAACAGATGTACGATTAAAAACACAAAAGGGAGATGCCTATCACGTAAAGACAGATGTTTTTAAAGGGACTATGTGGTATGCATTTCGCGGGGAAAGTGAACTATACCCGCTTACCTCAGTGCGTGTAAAAGAAATCATCGAATCAAATAAGAAAGGTAATAAACCAAGCGATTTGAAAGATTATCAAATCAAAGAAGCGGTGGTTGTTGAAGATGCTGGCTATTCCAATGTAGTTGGGCAAGATAGTGTCAGTCGATTTGAAAATAGCTTCAAGAAAAAGAAGCGAAATAATCCACGAAGAAAGAAAAGACCCAATAAGAAAAAAGAATAGATGAAAGCCTTGTTCAGCTGTATGCTCTTTTTATGTCTGTTTCTGATGTTTTCTTGTGGAGAGCGACCTTATTTCATGGATACATATACATTTGAAAATCAAACATGGATGGAAGATACCACTCCTGTTTTTAATGTTGATTTTAATGGAGACTCTATCTCTTATGATGTTGTTTTTACATTCCGAACCTCAACAAATTATGAGTTCAACAATTTGTGGCTCTACATGAGTACATCGGGTCCGATATGTGGTGAAATGAGCAAGAAATCGGGATTTCTAGGAAGAAAACCAAAAGAGCTTAAAATTGCGAAAAAAAATGGAGAGTGGATTGGGCAAAAATCAGGAACTTTTATTGAAAACAAATTATATTACATCCGAAGTCAATTCTGTAAAGGGAGCTATGCTTTTAAATTGGAGCAGGGAGTTACGATGAAGGAACTTGGTGCAATTCATGATGTAACCATCGAAGTATTTCCAACAAACTGGGTAAAATGAGATTTCGAAAGCTATCCAAAATAGAGCTTGAAGCATTGTCTGAAGAACTGATTCAATTTTTAGTTGTGCAAGGAATTGATGATGATCTTTGGAGAGATATAAACAAGGAATCCCCTCAAAAAGCAGAAGAGTTAGTTGCCCTTTTTAGCGATACAGTTCTCAAAAAAGTTTATGCAAAAGTTCAATACCTCAGTTTTGTTTCCGAACAGGTGTTTTCCATTTTCAAAATAGAGGGTGAGGACATGGAGGCTATTGTCGTTAAAAACAAATCCAAAACACTAGCTTTTAAAGATCTCCAAAGCGTGATAGAACGTACATCAAATAGCACTAAAGACTATGAAGTATTGTCTGCCAAACGTTCTTTGGGAGATAAAATATTGGATGAAATTCATAGTTTAACTGAAAAAGGTTGTCTTGTTGCTGATGAGGAACTTTGGCAATATTTCAGTCAATTCCATAAAAACCTGAGCAATAAAGCATCTTTTTAGGAGAATTTTCGTTTTTAAAGTATATTTACCCATCATTTATCAAATTTGAAATAATGAGAATACTTAAACCTTATACCCTTTTATTATTTGTAGGTCTGCTTTTTTCCGCATGTATTGACCACGAGGTAATCCCTGCTCCAGAGAATACGGTTGACTTAAATTCAGCCTTTGTAGGATTTGTTAACGGAACGCAAGTCGAATTCACACAGAATGTCAATGGATATGGAGCTATTGCTATGAACGCAGAGGATATTAATCCCTCCCCAACTCCGTCACACATGACCTACGGATCTAAAATTAAATCCATTTTTAATCCCCAAGCGATTCGGGTTAAGTTTGGAACACTAGATTGGGATGTTTCTCAAAACTCTTACCCAACTGTTTCTATGTTTAACGATTGGTTGAATACATGGTCTAATACTCCTGTATCCTTCTCTGATCAAGGCTTAAGTGGAATTGAAATAGAATATACAGACAATAACGGAAACAAATGGTTATCAAGAGAAAGTGACCCTAATCAAATCGCGACTTTCGTTATTAAGAATCAAGAATCAGATAACACAGGTGATTATTCATTATTCGAGTGTACATTTAGTTGCCTTGTTTGGAGATATAACACACAAACTGAATTAGATGAGTCCGTCAATATTGAGAACGGCAAAATAACTTCTTGGTTTAAGAAATAGAATCCCTATCTTGGTTGTATGAGTGACACACTCAAAATAGCAATTATCGGAGATTACAATTTCACGTATAATGCTCACCATGCAACAAATTTATCCCTTGACCATTCGTCAGACTTTCTAGAATTAGAACCCAATTATTATTGGATAAAAATCAGTGATGCCCTTAAGCACAAGGCCGCTTACTTCGACCAATATGATGGTATATGGATTGCTCCTGGACCAATTCAAAACCCCTTCTACCTTACGGGGATCTTCAAAAAGCTAATTGAAAATAAAATCCCCGTGCTTATTACTGGTGAAGGGTTCAAACTATTTTTGGAGTATCTCATCACCTTTCATCAGCTTACCTCCTACCAAGAAAAACTTATCTCTGAAAATCTCGTTGCAGGAAATAGCTTTGAAAGGCTTACCATTTATCCACAGAGTAAGGCCTTCAAAAAACTTTACGAAAATTTTTCGAATATAGAACTTACCTCCTCAAGGTATAGTATATATCCTCAGCTTACCGAACAACTCAAAGGCAATTTTATCGATATTGAAGCTACCAATCAATTTGATGATTTGGAAATAATAAGTTTAAAAAACCATATGTTTTTTATTAGCTGTGCATTTTGCCCTCAGATCTCTTCAACAAGAGATATTCCTCACCCCATCATTTATACATTTCTAAAAATGGCTGTTCAGAAAAGAAATCAAACCTGAATAAATTCATTTGACTTTGTATAATAAAGCATGGGGATGACTTCTTGATTAAAAATACCTTCAAGATTCTTTTTGTAATTACGTACCTGTTTTTCATGCTTTGACTCTTTTTTACCTGTCTTAAAGTCAAGTACTACAACATCATTTTCCCGAACCATTACTTTATCCGGTATCAAAAGCTTGCCTGATGGCAACAATATTGAACGTTCATTTAATACTTTACTTATGCCATCAAAAAGACCAATCGCTTTCCCTTCTGTAAAAAACACCCGCGCGGTTTCTTCTATTTTTTTTCGTGATGAACTATCCACGAGTCCCTGCTTAATCAGCATCTCCAATTTATCTTGAATCTGACTATCATTTTCAATTGATCCGATAAGTGTATGAAAATAAATACCAAACAATCGCTCCTCTTGAGACGTATGATGTTCTTTTTGAACCTTTCGGAAAGCAATTTGAAACTTCGAGGTCTCATTGATAACTTCTTTTGGAACATAAAAAGCACCCTCACCTCTATCAGCATCAATTTTATTCTGCTTGTTACCGGTCTCATATAAAATTGAACCCTCATTTTCGTTAATGGAAAATGTAGCCATCATGTTTTGGTGAAAAAGATGCCCTAAATTAGAACTGCGCTCAAAACGATTAAACACATACAAACGTCTTTCTGGTCTAGTTAATCCAACGTAAAGCAAATTCAATTTATCCAATAAGATTAAGCTTTCCTCCTCAATGGCCTTGTGATGAATCTCATCCAACACATTATTTTTACTCAATGAAGTATAAAGTACTTTACCATCTGCCTCCACGAAAAACTTCGCTTCATTGTGAATGCTCAAGCTAAAGTCAACTTTTGGAATAATCACAACAGGGAACTCTAAGCCCTTTGATTTATGGATGGTCATAATCTGAACTGCATCTCGGCTTTCTGGCATTTTTAGTGCAAATTTCGACTTGTTCTCCTCATAATATTCAATGAATTTGGTCAGGTCGGACTGTCTATTGCATTGAAATTGAAAAACTAAATCAGAAAACTGATGTAAATAAGGATTAGAGACCTCCTCCCATCGCATTAAACGTATAAAATCTTGAACAAGTTGAACCAGGTTTTCAAATGGCTTAAAAAACAGTTTCGCACCACCGAAATAATCTTTCAAAAATAATACATCATCGAAAACTCTAATTGACTTACCTTGGCTCGTTGTTAATTCCTTGATGTAAGAAAAATATGGATCCTTCATTGATACATTCATTCGAAAATAAAGCTCAGCGAATTGCCTTTTCATAAGGTCCACGCCAGGCTTCATTCTCCATTTCAGATAGGCAATGAGTAAACGAACCTCCATGTTTCTTGAAATCAACAGAGACTCCTGTGAAAAAACAGTAATGCCCCTTTTTGTCAGCTGATTAGCAATCTGAACGCCTAATGCATTTTTATCTGTCAAGATACATATGTCTCCCAAATCAAATTCATCCTCCAAACATTGACCGATAATCCCCTCAATTTCATCAATCATTTCAATGGGCTCAGATTTTCTTTGTTCAGAAACAACCTGAACAAATCCTGCTTTCTTTGATACAGGTTTTTGCTCCACAGCATCATAGAATCGCTCAAAAGAAGGCGGCAGCTTACTTGAAAAACACTGAAAAAAATCATTATTAAAATGAACAATCTCAGCAGAAGAACGATAATTCATTTCCAGAGGCTTCTTTATTCCCATTTTTGCGAAATAAGCAGAATGCTCCGCTATTTTAGGATCCCCCTCAGGATTATAGACTTTCGGGAGTTCAACAAACTGCTCAGCCAAACCATTGTTAAATCTATAAATTGATTGCTTCGGGTCGCCAACAATCAAATTTTGTTTCCCATTGGCTAGAGACTCGCGTAATAAAGGCAAAAGATTCAGCCATTGAAGCCTCGAGGTATCCTGAAATTCATCCAATAAAAAATGCTCATATCGCGTACCAAACCGCTCATAAATATAAGGCGCATCCTCTTTCTGCACTAAGGTACCTATCAGCTCGTTGAATTCTGAAATCCGAATAACTTTTGTTTTTATTCTAAGCTCTTTTAAAGCCTCGGAAACATATTTTAGCAGTGCCATGTTGTAAAAATTCCCCTTGTATCTCGAGAGTAGCATATGTCGCTGTGCATTTTCCATGTAAAAAGCATTCAATCTAAGCAGAATCTGTTTCAATTCTTGCGTAAATGCCTTGCTGTCTCCTGGCTCCGCACAATACTTCAAAAACGTTTTTGTAAGCAGAGCATTGTCTCTATTAAAGGTGGGAAACTTGGGGAAGGATGCAATTTTATTTAATGATTTTAAGGTGTTTGTTTTACCTGGAAGGTCGTTCGAGTCTAAATTCAAATGTGCTAAACAATCAATGAGCTCCTTTTGAAGTTGGATAAAATATTCATCAATTTGTTTTAGCTCTTGAAAAATAATGCCAAGGTCTTTTTCATCAAAGGACAAGGTTTGAAGTAGCTCAATAAAAAATCGATTTTTCTCATTGTTGAGAGAGGATGCGAAAGATAATAAGTGCCTTTTAAAGTTCCACTGACCTCCATCTTTAAAATTCGATTTCGCATAATTCTTTACCAGCTTTGTTAGCGCAATATTTTCTTCCAAACCAATATTGCTCAATAACAATTCCAGGACCTCATCTAAAACTTCTTTTTCATTGAGTGAAATTTCAAATTCAGCAGGTAAATTCAAATCATTAGAAAACGACTTAATCAACCTTAAATTGAACTTATCAATTGTAGATACATTAAAATGCTCGTAGCCGTGAAGAATTGCTTTGAGTGATTTTGACGCTCTTTTTTTGATTTCAGCTTCCTTTAAGCCCAAAACTTTCTTTAATTCTGCGATAATAGATACTGTTTTAACATCCTCATCAGCAGCATTGTATTTTGCTATACCGAACAAAGCATCAATAATCCTTGTTTTCATTTCAGTAGAAGCCTTGTTGGTAAAGGTGATTGCAACAATGCTCTTATATTTATTTGATCCTTCGGGAGCCAATAATATACTGAGGTATTCTAAAACAAGCTGGAAAGTTTTCCCGCTTCCTGCCGAGGCATTAAGCACACACAATGGAAATGTATTTCTGTCAATTGTTGCGAGCATTTTCTAGGATGGTTTCTGTAAGCTTAAAAATAGGAAAATCCGATAATTTTAGCTTAATTTTGATAGGTATGATTCGATTTATTTATTTATTATTCTTTTTTTCACTTCTATTTGTCTCTTGTAAGAAAAAAGGCTGTACTGACGAAAATGCAGAAAATTACAACACAAGCGCCAATCAAGATGATGGAAGCTGCGAATATGCCCCAAACGATTCAATTAAAATTAAAATAATACCGAACTATAACGGTTCAGATTTTTACCTAGACTCAACCTTTACGACAAACCAAGGATACAATGTGAAGTTTACAAAAATCAGCTTCTTTGTAAGTCAAATCAGCCATCAGCAAGATACAATCAATGAGTCCTACCTTTACGACTTTAGGGAAAAAGGAACTCATTTAATGGCGACACAAGCAGATTACAATATGTTTCCCTCTATCAAAGGTATTTTAGGTGTAGATTCATTAAATAACCATAGCGATCCTTCAGGATTTGAACTCCAAGATGATTTAAATATTGAGAATGCAGGCACGATGCATTGGAGCTGGAATACAGGTTATATTTTCATTAATCTTGAAGGGAAGGTGGATACTTTATCCTCCGGAACATTTGATCATAATTTCAGCTTCCATGTCGGAACCGATAATTTCAGTCAAGAATTTTCATTCAATAATATTCTATGGGAACAAACTGATGAAAATGAACACACTTTTCATTTAAATCTAGACCTATCAGCCTTTCTAAATCATCAAGGAAATAATATTGATTTAAAAGATGAGTTTTTAACCCATAGCAATATTGGTCAACAGGCGCTTACAGAAAAAGTTGTTTTGAATTTTTTAAATGCATTAACGGTACCCTAATGAAAAAAGCTATCTTTTTCATTGTTGTACTTTCATTCTTGACATCGTGTCGCAAGGAAAAGGTTTCATTTATCCCAACACCTTATGCAATAGACATTCCTTCGCACTTTCCTCAAATGAATATTCCTGAGGATAATCCTATGACGGAGGAAGGAATTGAATTGGGAAGGTTTTTATTCTATGAAACCAAGCTAAGCGGCGACAATACGATGAGTTGCGCAAGCTGCCATCAATTAAACAGTTCGTTCGCAGACAATGTTGCTTTGCCACTAGGCATCCAAGGTATTGCAGGGACAAGAAACTCCATGCCGCTATTTAATCTGGGGTGGGATGATTTCTTTACTTGGGATGGGCGCAAAACTTCACTAGAGGGCCAAATTCTTGAACCTGTTCCAAATCCCATTGAAATGCATTTAAAATGGACGGATGCTGTCGACAAACTTCAGCTCGATGTTTCATACAGAAATAAGTTTTTCCGGGCTTTTGGAGAGGAGGGTATCGACTCAATGAAGGTTGCGAAATCAATAGCGCAATTTATCCGAACAATTATCTCGGCAAATTCTACTTTTGATGTGATGTACAAATTTGAAAATGGACTACCTTTAACTACCTCTGAAAATTCAACCCTAGGAAATATTGAGGCTGAGGTATGGGCCGGTTATGACCTTTTCAAAAGCTTAAATGGTGCAGACTGTTTCCATTGCCATAACGGTCCATTGATGCGTGTTAAAAAGTTTAGCAACAATGGTTTAGACATGGTATTCAGTGATCAAGGAAGGGCATTGGTGACCCAAAACATCAACGATGAAGGAAAATTCAAGGTTCCCTCATTGAGAAATTTATCCGCAACTGGACCGTATATGCATGACGGCAGGTTTAATAGCCTAGAGGAAGTCATTGAGCATTATTCCACAGGAATTCAGCAAAGCGAAACATTAGATCCCTTGATTGAGTTTGCCAACCAAGGCGGAGTGCAACTTGATGAATTAGAAAAGCAATGGCTCAAGAAATTCTTACTTTCCCTGAACGATACTACTTACATTAATAATCCTAAATTTAAGGATCCATTCAATTAATTATGGCAACTACATCAAGACATTTAACAACAGAAGAGAAAGCGCTAAAAATAAATTTACAGCCTGATATTTATGGATGCTTTGCGGAAATAGGTGCAGGACAAGAGGTTGCAGCAAACTTCTTTAAAGCAGGTGGAAGCTCTGGAACAATAGCATTCAGTCATTCAGCATACGATATGAAGGTTTCAGACTCAATGTATGGGAAAACCAAAAGATATGTGTGTGAAGAGCGCCTACAAATCATGTTGGATACAGAGTTTTCTAACTTGAAAAATACACTACCCAATAAATACAAGGAATCCAAATTTTTCGCTTTTTGTAATACGGTAGAATCTTTAAATTATCATAAAACAAATCAGGGAAAAGGATGGATTGGTATTCGATTTCAGCTAGAGCCAGAAACAGAGCCCAATACCGTTGTTCTTCATGTTAAAATGCACGACAACAGCCATAAAGGACAACAAGAGGCGCTTGGTATATTGGGTGTAAACTTGATTCATTCGTGCTACCATAAAAACAAGGATATTGATGAGTTTCTTGACGGCTTAACAAGGCGCATTCCCAGGGACCGTATCGAAATTGATATGCTTAGTCTAACAGGTCCTGACTTTAGTAATATCGATAACCGTGTAATTGCACTAAACCTAGTTAAACGCGGAATTACTGATGCTACGATGTTTGACCTATCGCAAAATGTATTGCAGCCAACCAATGCACTCTACAAAAAGAATATTTTACTTACAAGAGGAAGGTTTAGACCTGTAACTAAGGTGCATATTGATATGATTGAAAACGGTCGTAAAGCTTTTTCAAAAGAAAAGGATGTCAACGAAGAAAATGTTGCCGTTATTTTTGAATTAACCCTAAAAGATCTGACCGCAGATGGTAAGATTTCTGTTCAGGACTTTTTAGACCGTGCCGATTTGTTGAGCTCTCTCGGTTACACCGTTATGGTCTCAAATTACTTGAAACATTACAAGATGGTTGAATATCTCGCACCAATCTCAAGAGGCAACCTTATTGGCGTCATCTTAGGTGTTTATAATTTAAATACCATTTTCGATGAGCGGTACTATGAAAACCTTCCTGGGGGTTTACTTGAGGCTTTCGGGAGAGGTTTCGGCCCTAACATGAAGCTATATGTCTACCCCGCTTTAAATGTTGAAGATGGGGAGATTTATGATCTTGATAATATAGAAATCGCCGATAATTTAAAAGGGTTATTGAGTTACATGCGCGAGAATGATAAAATGAAACCGATACTTGAATTTGATCCAAAGCTTTTGCACATTATGTCTGATGATGTACTTTCGAAAATTAGAGCTGGTGCATCGAGCTGGGAAGAAGATGTTCCACAGTCCGTAGCCAAAGCCATCAAAGCCTTTGAACTTTTCGGTTACCATAAAAAAGAGATAAAAGTATAATGCCCCATATTAAAAACGCACTGCTTCGTTTCCGAATCATTGATAAAATGATTCGAAATAAATACAAATCATACCCGTCAAAAAAAGAGCTAAGAGAGGCCTGCGAAGAATCTTTATATGGTTCTATTGACGGCATTCATATTTGTAACAGTACGATTGAAAAAGATCTCTTCAATATGAAAATGGAGCACGATGCACCCATAAAATATAGTAAAAAAAATGGTGGATATTACTATGAGGACCCTTCCTATAGCATCAACGATATACCGCTAAGTGAAGATGAACTAAGCTCCATAAAATATGCCGTAGATACGCTTCATCAATTTAAAGAAACCCCATTTTTCAAAGAGTTCGGAAATGCAATAGACAAAATTGTCGATCGAATTTCAGTGGGTGGAACGCAAAATGAAATATCACAGTACATTCAATTCGAAGCAGCTAACTCCATAGGAGGAAATGAATTTTTACCGACACTATTAGAGGCCATTCAGCGCAAAAAGAAAGTTTGGTTTGTATATACTAGTTTTGTAAAAGGGCAAGGAAAACCGAGAAAAGTTTCACCCTTGTTCTTGAAAGAATATAGAAACAGGTGGTATTTGATTTCATATGACCCGAGTCAAAATGACATCAGAACCTATGCCTTAGACCGTATGGAAGACCCAAAAATTTTAGAAGACGAGCAAATTACACCTAAAGGATTTGATGCTGATACTTATTTTCAAAATGCGATGGGAATAACGAGCTACAAAGGCGAGGCGAAAAAAATCATATTGAAAGCAGATGAAATTGCTTCAAAATACATCAAGAGTCAACCGATACACCACTCTCAAGAAATACTTGAAGAAGCAGAAAACGGAACCTATTTTGAATTCAAACTCTTACTCTCTGAAGAATTAATTCGGACGTTACTAAGCTATGGCGGTGAAATAGAAATCATAGAGCCTCAAGAACTCAAAAGCGCATTAACAGCGCGCATACTGGCCATGAAGAAGCGCTACAATTTATAAAATAAGAAACCAGTAATTGTTAATTTTACAGCACCACAAATATTCGTATGGAAATTAAAATAGAACAACGAGAAGGTATTTGCCTGATCACTTTCAATAGGCCAAAAGTCTACAACTCATTTAACAAACCTATGGCCATAGCGCTTCAGCAAACGCTTGATGATTGTGCAAAAGATGAAAATATTCGGGCTATAGTACTGAAAGGAGAAGGAAAAGCTTTTTGTGCCGGACAGGACCTCGCAGAGGTTATAGATCCTGAGGGACCTGAACTAAAAAGTATTGTAGGCGAACATTATAATCCTATTATTTCTAGAATACGTTCTATAGAAAAACCCGTTATTGCAGCCGTTAATGGAGTTGCCGCCGGTGCGGGGGCAAACATAGCCTTGGCCTGTGATATTGTTTTTGCAAAAAAAAGTGCCTCGTTTATTCAAGCTTTTTCTAAAATTGGTCTTATTCCTGATTCTGGTGGGACCTATTTTTTACCGAGAATCATTGGTTTTCAAAAAGCAATGGCTTTAATGATGACTGGAGATAAAGTTTCGGCTCAAGAAGCTGAGGAAATGAAAATGATTTACAAAGCAGTAAATGACGAAGAATTTGATGAAACTGTCATGACCTTTGCTGAAAAGCTATCACAAATGCCAACAAGAGCATTAGGACTAACAAAAAAAGCTGTCAATTTAAGTTTTAATAATTCAATGCAGCAGCAATTAGATCTCGAAGAAAACCTGCAAAATGAGGCTGGTCAAACCGATGACTTTAATGAAGGCGTGCAGGCCTTTTTAGATAAAAGAACACCAAAATTCACAGGAAAATGATTGAAACAGTAGGGGTCGTTGGAGCAGGAACGATGGGTTTTGGAATTGCTCAAATTGCAGCTCAAAATGAGCACCAAGTTATTGTATATGACCATAGTGAGGCACAACTCGAGAAAGCCAAATTAGGTCTCGAAAAAGTACTCAACCGACTCGTTGAAAAAGAAAGAATTACCGACAACGAAAGAAAAAAAATTCGCACTAGAATGGTGTTTACGCCTAAGATAAATGAACTTTGGCCTTGTGGTTTGGTAATTGAGGCGATTGTAGAGTCCATCGAAATCAAGCATAAAGTATTTCAATCACTAGAAGATATTGTATCAGAGCATTGTATTTTAGCTACCAATACCTCCTCCTTATCTATTGCTTCGATTGGTGCCTCGTTAAAAATAGCTGAACGAATCATTGGGATTCATTTCTTTAATCCTGCTCCGTTAATGCCCTTGGTAGAAATAATACCCTCTATTCAAACAGCAGAAAAAACTACTACAGCATGCAAAAACCTCATTGCTAACTGGGGGAAAACGGTCGTATTGTGTAAGGATACGCCAGGCTTTATTGTCAATCGCGTAGCACGGCCTTTTTATGGAGAAGCGCTCCGTATTTATGAAGAAGGAATCGCTGACTTCAGTACTATTGATTGGGCACTCACAGAGATCGGAGGATTCAGAATGGGACCATTTACATTGATGGATTATATCGGAAATGATGTGAACTTTGCGGTTACAGAATCAGTGTTCAAAGCATTCTTTTACGACCCAAGGTTCAAACCCTCGTTTACACAAAAACGATATGCTGAGGCTGGATATTTCGGTAGAAAATCAGGAAGGGGATATTACGATTATAATGATACCAATCTAAACCCGAAACCACAAACCGACAAAGTATTGGGTGAAAAAATTTTAAACCGCATACTATGCCTGCTCATAAATGAAGCAGTTGATGCTGTTTTCATGGGTGTGGCAACGGCAAAAGATGTTGACTTAGCCATGACCAAAGGCGTAAATTACCCAAAAGGATTACTCAAATGGGGAGATGAAATCGGACTAGATAAAGTTCTCGAGCAGCTTCAGGAGCTATTTGATTATTATGGTGAGGACAGATATCGACCGAATCCTCTTTTGCGTAAAATGGTACTAGAAAATAAGGAGTTTCACTAATAATATTTCCATCTGATTTTAGTACATTTGCAACTTAATATTTTACATCATGGCTTACTTATTCACTTCTGAGTCCGTTTCTGAAGGACACCCAGATAAGGTAGCAGATCAGATATCTGATGCGCTCATTGATAACTTTCTTGCATTCGATCCGGAATCAAAGGTCGCTTGTGAAACACTAGTGACTACAGGTCAAGTGGTTTTAGCGGGAGAAGTAAAATCCCATACCTATCTCGATGTTCAAAAAATAGCAAGAGATGTCATCAATAAAATAGGTTATACCAAAAGTGAGTACATGTTTGACGGAAACTCCTGTGGTGTATTTTCTGCTATACACGAGCAATCCTCAGATATCAACCAGGGCGTTGAACGAGAAATTAAAGAAGAGCAAGGAGCGGGAGACCAAGGAATGATGTTTGGTTATGCAACAAACGAAACAGAAAGTTTTATGCCGCTTCCATTAGAAATTTCTCATCTTTTGTTAAAAGAGCTTGCCGCACTCCGTAGAGAAAATAAAGAAATAACCTATCTAAGACCTGATTCTAAGTCTCAAGTCACAATTGAATATTCTGATGACAATAAGCCAGTTCGTATTGATGCTATTGTCTTATCAACTCAGCACGATGACTTTTCAGGAGAAGCTGAAATGCTTGAAAAAATAAAAAAAGATGTCGTTGAGATATTGATTCCCCGAGTCAAAGCACTACTTCCAAAAGAAACACAAGCTTTGTTTACAGAAGACATAACCTACCATGTCAACCCAACAGGAGTTTTTGTTATTGGAGGACCTCATGGAGATACTGGTCTTACAGGAAGAAAAATTATTGTTGATACATACGGAGGAAAGGGAGCGCACGGTGGAGGTGCTTTTTCTGGAAAAGACCCATCAAAGGTAGACCGCTCTGCCGCATACGCCACGCGTCACATTGCTAAAAATGCAGTTGCTTCTGGATTATGTGACGAAATATTGGTTCAGGTCGCTTATGCAATTGGTGTCGCAAAACCAATGGGCTTATATGTAGATACCTACGGAAGTTCAAAAGTAGGACTTTCAGACGGTGAAATCGCGAGAAAATTAGAGGATCTATTTGATATGAGGCCTTTCGCAATTGAATCGAGGTTTAATTTAAGAACGCCTATTTATTCTGAAACTGCCGCTTATGGTCACATGGGTAGAGCTTGTGTTCAGGTTCAAAAAGAGTTTAAGGATGCTTCTGGACAAGTAAAAAATATAGATGTTAAGCTATTTCCTTGGGAGGAATTGAATTATGTCGATAAAGTCAAGGCAGCGTTTGACCTATAAGACACAAAGAAATAATGAAAAGGACCAAATATGGTCCTTTTTTTTTGTCAAAAACTAAGATAAAACCATATAAGCAAACGGTGCTGGTTTAAAGTAAGGAAAAAGTAATATTTTTACGTAAAGGCATACAGAACAAAACAATATAAAATTCACATCATGCATAAATTCTTTTTGACGCTTTTCATTTTGTCTACTTCATACATCTCTTTCGGGCAAAAAGTATCATTTATGGATAAGTTGATCTCAAAAAAGCTGATTGGTGAAGGCAAGGAGCTTTTTTATGCGGGTCGAACAAGTGAAGCAATGCTGACATTTAAAAGAGCCAAACTCAAAAACCCTAATTCCGGAGAGGCACACTATCAATTGGGCATCGCGCAGTTTTACCTCAGAGATTATTACAATGCCCACGAAAATGCGAGGATTGCAGATCAGCTAATCTCAAAGAAAAAAGACGGTGAATATTTTTATTATTTGGGAAGAATCTATCATACAGTAAACCTTATAGATTCTGCAAAATTATTTTACTCAATGTCAAAAGATAAATTAGGTCCTAGGATATCCAAGGACTACGATTTAGATATTTTACTTAAGCAATGTGACTTTGTCAGTAACGAAATAAAAAAAGGAGTAAAAAATATTTGTGAACCTTTTTCAAGAGCTGTAAACTCGAAATATGATGAGTATGGCGCTATCCTGATTTACGACCAAAAAAGACTGCTTTTTACTGCGAGACAGCCTGAGACAACAGGAAACAATATTAATTATGATGACCAAAAGTTTTTTGAGGATATCTACAGGGCAGATTGGAATGAAAATAGAAATGATTGGACAATCGATGTAGGTTCGATGGAGGATTATAATACTGAAGGTTTTGATGCCTTAAACTTTGTTTCACGAAAAGGGAACTATGGTTTACTTACCATCAATACGTCTGCAACAATTGAAAAATCAACAACGAGTTCAGAAATATATGAATTCGAAGTGGATGAAGAAGACTCTTCTTGGTTTATAGATCCTATTAAATCTGAGTCAATCAATACTAGCTATTTTGAGGGAGCAGCAACGATTTCAGACACAAGCTATGATGACGATGAAACAGCCATACAAACTATGGTTTTTGTGAGTGATCGTAAAGCAGACAAAACCCTCACTGACTTATACTCAGTTCAACGCATAGATGATAAATGGGGAGAAGCTAAACCTTTATCAGAAATAAATACTACTGGAAGAGAGACCACACCATTTATCACAGGAGACGGACAATATCTGTTTTTTAGTAGCGATGCCTTGAATGGAATGGGTGGATATGATGTTTATTATTGTCAATGGATGAATAATAAATGGAGCCCGCCTGTGAACCTCGGAGCATCTATTAATACAGTACATGATGATACTCATTTTCAATACTTTCCAGAATATCAGCTAGGAACAATTTCAACCATCAACGATTTCAACGGCTACTTTAGCTATGACATTTTTAAGATCGACCTGAGTGAATCAGATTTTCCTTTTATTAAAAAATAAAAACCCATTCATAAGGCTTTAGATCATTTTTATGCCGCGTTACTTTTTCGAAATATCATACGAGGGGACTAACTTTATAGGTTGGCAAAAACAAGCGAAAGGGACTACTATTCAAGGAAATATTGAGGACTCCTTGAGTAAACTATGCTCTATGAGACCTACTTCTATCATGGGTTGTGGACGAACTGATAGTGGCGTGCATGCGAAAAAATATTTTTTTCATGTTGACCTCGCAGAAGAGATTGATGAGGCTCAATTTAGATTCAAACTTAATCTGATGCTTGACAACACGATCGCCGTGCATAAAATCTTCCGTGTTTCAGATGACTTACACGCCCGATTTAATGCCGTAAAAAGGACTTACAAGTATTTCATTCATTTTCAAAAAGATGCTTTCAAGGAAAATAACTCTTGGTGGATTTCTCAAAATCTAGACCTTGAGCTTATGAACAAAGCAGGAAGTTTACTGATCGGGGAAATGGACTTTGAGGCATTTTCTAAAAAACATGCGGATGTTAAGACACACATTTGCACTATAACAAAAGCAGATTTTATATTAAACGATAATGAATTAATTTTCGAAATTTCTGCAAATCGATTTTTACGAAATATGGTGCGAGCTATCGTTGGAACCCTTGTCGAGGTGGGCCTACATAAAATAAGTTTAAAAGAATTTCAGGAGATTATAGCATCAAAGTCTAGACAAAATGCTGCCGCTTCTGCGCCAGCATCAGGCTTGTTTTTATGGGACATCAGCTATCCTATTCTTAAATAGCGGCCCCTTCTGTGAGCACCTCTCTATTTACTTTCTTGAATAAACCTTGAAGGACTCTTCCAGGTCCTACTTCAATAATATGATTCGCTCCATCAGCTAACATTTTCTCCATAATTTGTGTCCACTTCACGGCACCGGTAAGCTGTAATACTAAATTCTTTTTAATTTCATTTGGATCAGAAACCGCTTGTGCATTTACATTTTGATAAACTGGACAAATTGGAGTGTTAAAATTGGTCGCCTCTATCGCCGCAGCCAATTCTTCTCTTGCTGGCTCCATTAAAGGCGAATGGAAAGCACCTCCTACAGGAAGTAACATCGCTCGTCTTGCTCCTGCTTCACTGAGCTTTGCACACGCTGCTTCTACAGCCGGAATAGCTCCTGAAATCACGAGCTGACCGGGACAGTTGTAGTTTGCCGCAACTACTACACCATCTACATTTGCGCAAATTCCTTCCACAATTTCATCCTCTAATCCTAAAATAGCAGCCATCGTTGATGGTTCTTTTTCGCATGCCTTCTGCATTGCCAAAGCACGTTTAGACACGAGAGATAAACCATCTTCAAAGCTCAAAGAACGATTGGCGACAAGTGCTGAAAATTCTCCAAGAGAATGTCCCGCAACCATAGCTGGGGAAAATGAATCTCCTAAACAAGCTGCTAAAATTGTAGAATGTAAGAATATTGCGGGCTGGGTAACCTTAGTTTGCTTGAGCTCATCAGCAGTTCCCTCAAACATAATTTTTTGAATATCAAAACCTAAAATCTCATTTCCTTTCGAAAATAATTCTTTTGCTAATGGAGAAGCCTCATATAGCTCCTTCCCCATTCCGGAAAATTGAGCACCTTGACCTGGAAAAACGTATGCTTTCATATTGTTTCTATTTTTTCACAAAAGTAAAAGAAGTATTAGAATATTAAAATTGTCCGTCAGAATGATATTTACCCTTTTTATAAACTTTCACCTTCATAATGATCCCATCAATATCGTATTCATAAACTTTCCCATCCCACAAAGAACCATTTCTAAAGGTACCATCCATCCAAATCTCATCATTTTTATTGTACACTTTGTTGTATCCAAATTCTTCAAATCGAACACCCCTGGTATTTGGAGAAATGATCCGAGGAGGCCTCAAAGACTTATCTTTCACTATCTCAATCGGTTTTTCAACAGAAGGTTCGTAGGTAATAAGAGATTCTTTTTTGCCTGCATCGTCTAACTTTACCTCGTATTTCAAAGAGCCATTCCGGTAATAATGCTTAATGGTCCCAAAAGGACTTCCGTTTTTTGCTGAATATTCAAGCTGTAATTTCCCATTCTTATGGAAATACTGAATCTTACCCGACTCCTCTCCGTTGTTGTTATAGTTCCCTTTATAGGCTACTTTGCCATTACTGTAATAACGCGTGCAGTTACCTTTATACTTGTTCTGAATAAAGGTGGCTTCTTCCATCTTCTTTGAATTCCTGTGGTATCGAATATAAAACCCTTCAGGCCTATTATTTCTATAGTTTCCCTTAAGCTTTGGTGTTTTACCGTCTTTATGATAACGCAACCAAATGCCCTCCTTTCGACCATTGATAAAATTCCCTTCTTCCACTTTTGAATTTTCGGCATAATTGGAAGATGGATGATCTTTGCCTTTAAACACCCATTTACCAGCTTTACGACCCGAAGCATCTCGCTTATTTTGGGCATAATTTTCATTGAAGAAAAAACAGAGTGAAATTAATAAAAGCAAGGCTTTTGAATTCATGAATCTAAAATACAAATCTATTCGATTTAAGACAGTCAAAAAAGGACTAAAATTGTGAATAAAAAAAGTCTGAATAGACCGCAAGAATAATAGTTCTAATTACTTTTGTATTTGAAATATTATGGTTTCAATAGATCCAAAAAATATAGAAGTCCCACGCTTGCACCGCTACCTTTTGGGAGCAGTTGGTCCAAGACCCATTGCATTTGCCTCAACGATTGATACTGATGGAGTGTCAAATCTTGCGCCGTTTAGTTTTTTCAATGCTTTCAGTGCGAATCCTCCTATTCTGGTATTTTCACCTGCAAGATCTGGAAGAACAAATACTACGAAAGACACCTACAACAATGTGAAAAAACTACCTGAGGTAGTCATCAATGTTGTTAATTATGAGCTCGTTCATCAAATGAGTCTGGCAAGTTCTCCATATCCGTCAAGTACGGATGAATTTGTAAAAAGTGGCTTGACACCAATAGCCTCAGAGCTTGTAAAACCATTTCGAATTAAGGAATCACCCGTTCAATTTGAATGTCGCGTAAATCAAGTTATTGAGCTTGGTGACCAAGGTGGAGCAGGAAATTTAATCATATGTGAAGTACTAAAGATACATATTAGTGAAGAGGTACTCGATGAAAAAGGTATGATTGACCAACATAAAATTGACTTAGTATCACGAATGGGCGGAAATTGGTATTGCCGTGCAGATGAAAATTCCATGTTTGAGATTCCCAAGCCGATTACAACATGTGGTATTGGATATGATGAATTACCTTCAGATATTTTGAATAGTCAGATACTATCAGCCAATAATTTAGGCCAATTGGCCGGCATAGAATCAATTCCAAATGAAACTGATGTAAATGAGTATAAACTCCTTGAATTAAGTGAATTGTTTTTATCTTTGGAAGACGATGCCCAACAGCTAGAAATTGAAATTCATAAGAAGGCAAAACTACTTTTAGAGGAAAATCTTTTGGAAGAAGCTTGGTTGACGCTTCTTTCTTTTAATAACTAAATATACAACAACAAAATGTACAAATTCCAAGGAAAAATTAAAGTCATTAATGACACTCAGGTAATCAGCGAAAAATTCAAAAAAAGAGAATTTGTCGTAACTGATACTTCTTCGATGTATCCCCAAGATGTTATGTTTCAGTCTGTTCAGGACAAATGTGACATGCTAAATGGTTATGCTGTAGAGGAACAAGTTGAAGTTTCTTTTAACCTTAGAGGTCGTGAATGGACAAGCCCAGACGGTGTCGTGAAGTACTTCAACACGCTTGATGCTTGGAGAATCGAAAAAATGGGACAAGGTGGCGGAATTCCCGCAGCAGGTCCATCTGATATGTCTTTGGATGCGCAGCCTTCCGCTGAGTCATCGGCAAGCGCTGAGGAGAAAGACGATCTTCCTTTCTAAGAAATAATATGATTATTGAAAATGGGGCTTAGGCCCCTTTTTTTTGCTCAAATTTGTCAAGTCTGCCCAAAATGCAGGATAGCTTTTAGCCACAGCACCAGCGTCTGAAATCGTAATCCCCTCATTTAAATGTACACCAACGATAGCCAGACACATGGCTATTCTGTGGTCTCCAAAGGAATCAACTGAATTAGAGTGAAGATTACTTTTAGGAACATATAAGGTATCGTCTTTTACAATAAGCTCTGCACCAATTTTTGCAAATTCACTCAATAATGTTTCCATTCTATTACTTTCTTTATTGACCAATCGATGTACACCTTTTATCTTTGAAACACCTTCACAAAAGACAGCATAGGCAACTAATGCCGGAAATAAATCTGGACAGTTTGTCGCATCAAAATCAAATGAGGAAAGAGGACGCTCACCTATCGTGAGTTGCTCTTTCAGTTCATTACTATTTACAAAATCTTTAAATAAATCAAGAAGCCTCCTATCTGCTTGTAGAGAATCTCTGTTTAGTCCCTTCATCTTTATTTGATGACCTAAAGCAGAGGCAATACACCAATAGCTTGCCGCACTCCAATCTCCCTCTACAGTATATCTTGTAAACTGATAGTTTGAACCTGCATCAATTTTAAAAACGCTCTCTTGGTCAAAGTAAATACCAATACCGAATTTCTTTAATGTTGCAACAGTCATTTTAACATATGGAATACTCTTAAGATTTCGAACCGTCAATTCAATATTTCTATTTAACAATGGAATACCCATCAATAAACCCGACAAAAATTGGGAAGTTTGACTGCCGTCAATAGAAATTGTTTCACCTCTGAATCCTCCATGAATCACATAGGGGAGCTGCCCCTTTTCTGATTGAATTTTAATGCCATATTCTCTGGTAAACTCATCAATGAAACTATGATTTCGTTGAAGTAGAGAGCCAACTCCACTGAGATGATAAACACCGTCATTAACACAGCAAAGACCTGCAATTAAACGAAAAGCCAAGCCACTTTCTCCACAATTAAAGTGTGCTTTTTTTGGAAAATGACGTACCCCAATTATGGAAACACTATTTTTATTTTCCAAAACAGTTGCTCCAATTTGCTTAATACAATCGAGCATAGCACGAACATCATCGCTCTTACCTATATTGAATACTTCTGAACGTCCTTCACACAAGGAAGCCGCCAAAATGGCTCTTTGGGCGTCACTTTTAGATGCGGGAATGATAAGCTCTCCGGATAGAAGACATGGCTGAACCTTCTTAATCATGAATGCTTTGTTGTCTTCGGGTTCATTATTCTAGTTTGATGACGGATAGACTCCTGGTGAATGGCATCCATGAGCGTTCTGACAAACTGATTGGTTAAATGATAATCATTACTCTGGGTCAAACGCTTTGAAATTAGTTTGTTCCAATGTTCCTGCTGGAGCACAGTAATATTATTTTCGCGCTTTAAGATACCGACCTCCTCACTGAGCTGCATTCGACTACTCAGAATCTCAAAAAGCTGATCATCCAAAATAGAGACCTTATCTCGGATTTCATCAATCATCGTTGCCACATCCTGCGAAAAGTCAGGCTGTCTAAGGACCAATTTTTTTATTAAATCAGACAAACCGTTTGCATCAACCTGCTGTTGCGCATCTGACAATGCAAGGATAGGATTAGGATGCGTTTCAATCATTAATCCATCAAAGTTTAAGTCCATCGCATATTGACTAACCTCCAACAAAAGATCGCGGTTTCCGGAAATATGACTCGGGTCACAAATCATGGGTACATCCGGGCGTTTTTCACTGAACGCAATAGGGATTTCCCAATTAGGAACATTCCTGTACTTCGCATGATTGTATATAGAAAAACCCCTATGAATAGCTGTCAGGTCGTGCAAGCCAGCATTATTGAAACGTTCAAAAGCACCGAGCCACAATTCAAGATCAGGATTTATTGGATTTTTAATTAGAATAGATGTCTCTGTTCCCTTTAATGCATCTGCAATTTCTTGCACCGCAAACGGATTTACAGTGGTTCTTGCGCCAATCCATAATGCATCAATACCGGCCTTCAAAGCAGCATCTACATGAGATTTATTCGCAACCTCCGTGCATGTAGGTATCCCGTATTCTTTCCCTGCCTCAACCAACCAAGGCAAGGCCTTTTCCCCCATGCCTTCAAAGCTATCCGGATGCGTTCTAGGTTTCCAAATTCCAGCACGCAAAAGGTTAACGGTTGAATTTAATGAGAGTGACTGGGCAATTTGATTTACTTGTTCTTTACTCTCGGCACTACAAGGACCGGCAATAACAAAGAGCTCAGATTGATTTCGTATACTATCAACAAGTTTTTTTTTCATTTTACCGGCATTTTGACGGGGCACCGTAAAGTTAAAGATATAACGACCTCACACCTATTTTGGTTCAAAAAATAAGCTTGAATATTCGAATCAAATTGATATCATTACGCTGATTTTCGGGCGGCATTCACAGCAGGGCCTGTGACCATCCATTTCTCTCGAATCACAAATACGAGTCCGATGAGTAAGGACCCCAAAAATATGAGAGATAATCCAAGCATATTTTTATTTCCATCTAAATCATCAGCGAAAACCTCAAAAAACTTAATAAACATTGCAGATAAAAGTATTGATACGCCTATATACACCCTCAGCTCAGATTTCATTCTCACCCCAACAGTTAAATAACCATAACCCATCCAAATCAAATAAGCTAAAATAAATAGAGAAGCTAATGCCGGAGGTAAAAAATATATCACCAAAAAAATAAATAATGGAAATCGTATGATTCCTGGATTTAAAGACGTTCCGTTCTCCGAAAAATCCTCATTGTAGATATAAAAAACACCAACAAGCAGAGCCAATAATATAAGATAAGAAACCTGTTTGGCAAAAGAATAATTTTCAAATAAAAATATGGACTCTTTTATCTCTTGGGATAAGCTTTCAAAGGTCATTAAAAAACCAAAAATAATAATGGCTAAAATTGTCAACACCTCAATAGGGCGACCAAATATGGAAGATGATCCTCTAAAATAAACCCGCGAAAAGAGATATAGTCCAGGCAAAACAACTACCATTATTGGCAAGTAAAGACCTAAGGAACCAGATAGCTGAAAGGCGCTCAATGCTGATATCATGGACATAAATAAGACAGCAAAGATAACCTCTCTTGGACCGATGTCATTTGAAGCCCTTAATTTTGGTAACCAAAACAGTAAAATTAATGCTGCAAAAACCCACAACATCTGCGGTAGAAATAATAGCCAATTCTCTTCTATTAAATAAGGAAAAGATATTGCGCAACCTATAATTGTCAGCATATAAAGGAAGGAAACCAAAATTGAATTTAAATGGAATACAATAAATAATCCCAAACTCAAAATTGAAAAGCACAAAACATCAAGTCTTAGCCACTCAACAAGCTCAAAATTAAAAAAAGCCATAAGCGCCGTGGATAATATACCGCTGAATAAAAAGAATCCTGACACCTCACGTAATAAACCGTGACCTTGAAAGAATATTTTGTAAACAAAATAAATGAGTACCCCCATAATTAGAGGAATGAAAAGAATCTTATCATAAGATTCTGTTGCAATATTTTCATATTCGGGTAATGCCAATAAAATAAAACCACCAAAGAAACCGATCAAACCAGAAACAATCATAAGAAATTTAAGCGCTTTATATAATGGAAATGAGTAGCTGGGCTCTGCCGATTCAAGTAATCTTTTCTTAAGGATAATTTGATCAGCACTCAATGACTCAAGTTCAGCAAATTGCTTTTGGAGCCACTTTTTCTTATCGTACATAGTTAGTGCTTGTACCAAAGGAAGCATAATCAAACAAAAGAATAAAGCAAGTGCCAGACTGATAATAATGGTCAAAAAAGAGGAACTTAATAATACCATTTTTAATAGAGAGGAAGACATCATAATAGTTTAGTTAATCACTTCTAAAGATAGAAATAAATAAGCTAAACCTTTCTATGATAGAAACATAGCTAAACCTCCGCCAACAAGAATACAGATCAGCTTTAATAGATTGATC